>WQZB01000005.1 GCA_009780955.1 Polyangiaceae bacterium
GACCGCTTTCAAGTTGACGCGAGATCGAGGCGGCGGCGAGGAGCGGACCGGAACAGCCTGCTTCGGCTTTGAGGACCGCACCGCAGCCGCCAACGAAGAGATCGCGTCAAATCGAAAGCGGTCAGCGGCCTCACCTTTGCATCAATTTGCCGGCATCATGGACGAAGTGGTGCACTCGAACGAGCAACGAAGCGTGCTTTTCCAAAACTGGTGGTCGTTTGTGCTTCGCGGGCTGGCAGCGATTCTTTTCGGCCTCGCCGCCTTCGCCATACCCCACATCACGCTCCGCGTGCTTATCGCGGTTTTCGCAGCCTATGCCCTTGTTGAAGGTATTTTGAGCATTTTGGGTGCCATGCGTGCAATCCGCAACGAGAAGCGATCGCTGCTTCTGCTTTTGACGGGCCTTGTAAGCGTGGCTGCAGGTCTTATGGCGCTTTTCGCGCCGGCGCTCACCAAGATCACAGTCCTTTACGTCATCGCGGCATGGGCATTGTTCACCGGCGTTCTGGCGCTGGTAACCTCGATTCGCCTGCGCAAATTCGTCGAAGGCGAATGGCTGCTTGGCTTGAGCGGCCTGCTTTCGATTCTCTTTGCAATCTTGATTGTGGCCTCGCCACGTGTCGGCGCGCTCGTCATGATTTACCAAATTGGCTTTTACGCGATGGCGTTTGGCATAATCCTTCTTGCCGTTGGTTTCCGGCTCAAGCAGCGCGGCGATACCCCCCACATTATCAGCTAGAGGGGGCAGACACGGAGGTCTGCCCCTACAACCAAAAAAACGCATATTTCGTAGAGGCGTATGGCCATACGCCTCTACACGCAACCGCCAATAAAACGCATCAACACGCATATTCGTAGGGGCGGCCCCCTGTGGCCGCCCTTTTCGACAGCGGTCAGTGGTGCGTGCGCGAGTGCTTCTTCTTCTTCACATGCGCCTCGGGCGCTTTGTCACCGGCTTGGCCTGCCTTGGCAAGAACGAGTTCAAGGGTATCGCCCTTGCCACGCACTTGGTAGTTTGGAACACCGTCTTTGAAGGTCACGGTGAGCTCGGCGCCACCGGTTTCGTTGGCCACACGAATGGCCGCAATACGCGAATCTTTCGCGGCAAGCGGCCCTGCTGCTTCGAGCGACTTGCGCCCTGGAATAACCACCGTAAAGCCTGCCGGTTGCGATGCACCATGAATCTTCTCGATCGCGCCGTCCATCTTGATACGCATCACGTTGCCGTGGCCAACTGGGCCATTGCCAAACGGCGTGACTTTGAGCTTCTTGGGCCCTACAGAATTAGCGGAATTGGCGGAATTCGCGTTCGCGATCGATGTGTCGCTCGAAGCATCGCTCGCGGCGAGCGCTTTGGCCTGAGCGGCAAGGGGATCATCCTGTCTAGCGGCAGACGCGATGGGCGCGATGGGTGCAGCCGCCAACGCTACCGAGGCGGGCGGAGCTGCAGACGAAGACGGCGCGCCATTCGCGCTACTAGCCACCGCCACACTTTCGGCAGGCGCCACGCTCGCAGCAGGCGCGGGCTTATGCAACGCGATGGCTGCCAGCGTGATCGCTGCCGCCGTTGCACCCGCAACCGCGATCCTCTTTTTGGTGATTTTGAAGTGCGGCTTGTTGAGTGCGTGGACCTTCTCGTCGACTTCGCCACCACGCACGACTTTGCGCCCCGCCGCACGCAAGCCGCCACCCGGCGGAGGCGCGGTTGTCCGGCGAACGGGCGCCGCCAGATCGCCCTGCGCCCCGCCCTTTGCCGATGCCCGCGACGCAAGCACGGCGACCGTGGTTTTTGCACGCTTCGCCCACCGCGCCAGGGCGGGCCCAATCTTCGCGGTTGCTAGCGCGACGGGATTACGCCTGCCCTGCTCGGATTCGCCGCAGGTGCCATCGGTTTTGATGTCGGGCATTGCTTCTGGCGTGGTACGCGCGGATGCGTTGGAATCATCTTGATCGTCAATCGATGCATCTTGCACGGAAGGCTGCACAGAAGGCTCATCATGTGAGCTTGCCTCGCTTGCCATCGGTGACGACGCGAGCGCTTCGGTGCCCACGGCGGCAAGTGCGGCAACCGCCACAGCTTCGCCGTTCGTCATAGCGGAGCGCGCCGCCTTGTCGTCGTAGCGAAGCGTTACGACGAGCTGCGGAATGCGCGACTCACGCTCCACTTCCACCGACACACGATCGATGAATGCCGGGCGACGCTCGCCGTTCGTTGCGTCTTCGAGTTCGAGCCCTTTGCCGACCTGAAGGAAACCGAGTTCGCTGAATGCCGTGACGCTCGATCCGTGAGCGTTCTTGATACGCGCACGCATCGGCGACGCGAGTCCTTCGATGTGCAGACGCACCTTCCGACCATCAGGCACCATGGGGAGTGTGCCGTTTTCGCCCATGCCGACAATGCGCTTGAGTAGCGCGGTGCTCTGGTTATCGAGGTTGGTAAAGCGGATGCCAAATTCACCACCCTGAGACCCAAGCTTTTCGTTCCATGCAACCTCGCCCGATGCAACGACCGACATGCCTAACCCTGCGTCGAAGCAGCACCTGACCGGTTGGCCGATCTCGGGAAGGTAGGCCGTTTTTAGTTGCATTCCCTTTTCAGAAAGATTGACCGCCTGGGCTTCGAACGACGGGTCAAGCGTGCCACCCATTTCCACGACGCCATCGAAAGGAATTCGGTGTACGCGAGGCGCGCGGCGATCAGGTTGAGAATTCATGGTGGGAGTTCCTCCGGACAACTCCGTGTAAGGAGGAACGCCCACCTGGGCCAAATTAATGAGACCGCTTTCAAGTTGGCGCGACGGGATGGTCGCAGCCGGCTGTCGTTGCCCATCGTTGTGTTGATTGGCTTGTAGGGGCGCGATTTATCGCGCCCTTGGCATTGATAATGGTACCGATCCCTCGCGATCGGGCGCCATGAATGGCGCCCCTACACGCCTTCATCAAAGAGGAATGTTCGTGTGCTTCTTTGGCGGGTTTTGATCGCGCTTGTCTTTGAGCATTTCGAGGGCGTTGTAAAGGCGCGCACGCAGCGTGCGTGGATAGATGACTTCGTCGATGAAACCGAGCTCTGCGGCCTTGTACGGGTTTGCAAACTTCTCGCGGTAGTCGGCAATGAGAGCCGCGCGCATGGCAGCGGGATCGGAAGCCATTTCGATCTCTTTGCGGCTGACGATGTTGACCGCACCGTCAGGCCCCATGACCGCGATTTCGGCGGTTGGGAACGCGAGGTTGATGTCGCCCCGAATGTGCTTGGACGACATGACGTCGTACGCACCACCGTAGGCTTTGCGGAGAATGACGGTAACCTTTGGCACCGTGGCTTCGGCGAACGCAAAAAGCAGCTTTGCCCCGTGACGAATGATGCCGCCGTACTCTTGATCGGTGCCTGGAAGAAAACCCGGAACGTCGACGAAAGTAACGAGCGGAATGTTGAAGCAGTCGCAGAAGCGCACAAAGCGCGCGGCCTTTTGCGAAGCATTCATGTCGAGCACACCCGCGAGCACCTGCGGCTGGTTGGCGACGACACCCACGGCCCGGCCACCGATGCGCGCAAAGCCAACCACGATATTGGCAGCAAAATCACCGGCAATTTCGAACAAATTTTCGTCGTCGACAACCGCGCGAATGACGTCTTTGACGTCGTAAGGCTTGTTCGACTCGATGGGGATCATGGTGTCGAGCGCCGACACTTCGCGCAGTGGTGCGTCGTGCGTGGGCCTGAACGGCGGATCCTCTTGGTTGTTGAGCGGCAAAAAGGAGAGTAGCTCGCGGATCTGCGCAACGCATGTACGGTCGTCGTGCGAAGTGAGGTGGCAAACGCCGCTCTTGCTTGCATGCGCGCTTGCGCCACCGAGTTCTTCCTTCGTTACCTCTTCGTGCGTGACAGCGCGAATGACGTCGGGGCCGGTGATGAACATGTAGCTCGTGCCCTCGACCATCAAGATAAAATCAGTGATGGCAGGCGAGTACACCGCGCCTCCCGCGCACGGGCCCATAATGGCGCTGATTTGCGGGATGACTCCGCTCGCAAGCGTGTTTCGCAGAAAGATGTCGGCGTAGCCAGCAAGCGACTCGACGCCTTCCTGAATGCGCGCGCCACCCGAGTCGTTGAGGCCAACGACCGGTGCTCCCACCTTCATGGCAAGATCCATCACTTTGCAAATCTTCTGCGCGTAGGCGCCCGAAAGCGAACCGCCGAACACGGTGAAGTCTTGGGCAAAAACGAAGACTTTGCGGCCGTCGACGAGACCGTAGCCCGTGACCACGCCGTCACCCAAAATCTTTTGCTCTTGCATTCCGAAATCGATGCAGCGATGCGTGACGAATCGATCGAGCTCGATGAATGATCCGGGGTCCAAAAAAAGATCGATGCGCTCACGCGCCGTAAGCTTGCCGGCTTGGTGTTGTTTTTTAATCCTTTCTACACCGCCGCCGACGAGCGCGTTTTCGTTCATCTCGTCGAGAAGCTTCATGTGGTGGGGCAAGGGAGCGGAGGGGCTTTGCGAGATTGGCATGGGAATACCTTTATAGAGGCCTTGGGCCTCAGGCAATAAGGGTCCTCTGGTGAGCTACTTTAAAATGACGGAGGGTCGACCGGCGGGTCGATGTAAGGAACCTGTTCGCCGCGAAATGTGCGAAGCACCGTGATACCCGCGCTTTTCGACACAACCCAGTTGGGCAATAGCGCAACCTTCCCGTTGCCCCCCGGCGTATCACAAATGAACTTTGGCAGCGCAATGCCCGTAAGCCGCCCTTGGAGCTTCTCGAGAATTGCAATGCCCGCAGCCAGCGGCGTTCGAAGGTGCCCGGTACCGCGCACAGGATCGGCCTGCAATAGGTAATAGGGGCGAACCCGCGCGCGAACGAGCCCTCGGAAAAGCGCCTCGAGCACGTCGGCGTCGTCGTTGACGCCGCGCAGCAAGACGGACTGGTTGTTGACCGGAAAACCCGCGTCGACCAGGCGCTCGCACGCTGCCATCGACTCCGGCGTGAGCTCCTTCGGGTGGTTGAAGTGCGTCATGATCCAAATTGGGTGATGCTTGCGCAACGCACGGATTAGCTCGCTCGTGACGCGCATCGGCAACGTCACCGGAACGCGCGTTGCAAGGCGGATCGTCTCGACCGACCGGATCGCACGAATGGCAGCAACGAGCCGCTCGAGCCGCGGTGTTGCCATGACCATGGGATCGCCGCCGCTCACAATCACATCGCGGATTTCCGGGTGCGCGGCGATCCAGGCAAGAGCAGGTTCGAGGCACGCGGTGCCCGCTGTAGAAGACGGGCCGCCGCCGTTGCCAACCATGCGTGAACGCGTGCAGAACCGACAGTAGACCGCGCACCTGTCCGTCGCAAGGAGCAGAACCCGATCGGGATAGCGGCAAACGAGGTTCGGCGCGACCTCGTGAGCGACTTCGCCAAGCGGGTCGACCAGATCGCCGGGGATCTCTCTAGACTCTTCGATGCGCGGCACGCACTGCAAGCGCACGGGGCACGAGGGATCGTGCCGGTCGCAAAGAGACAAATAATAAGGAGTAATAGCGATCGGCATGCCTGCTTTTTCGGCACGGCGCGCGCCTTCGAGTTCTTCCTGCGTGAGCGCCATCGCACGCGCAAGGCCATCGACGGAGCGCACCGATTTGCGGATTTGCCCCTTCCAATCACGCGGTCCTCGTGCGGCATCTCTAGTGCGCGTGCGCGTCAAGGGCATGTCCCGCGTCGTTCGTGTCGACCTTCACCGTTGCGAGGGCCGCTTCGTCGATTTCAACCTTCACGTTTTTGCGCAGGTCGGCCAAAAGCGCATCTTCTTCTGCACGGAGTTTTTCCTGCGCAAGCTTGACGCGAATGGTCCGCTCGGCTTCCTCGAAAGAGCGTTCGTGTGCGGCGAGCTTCTGCGTGAGACGCACGACGTAGAACTTACCGCCTGAGGCTATGACCTCGTCGGCAACGTCACCCACCTTGGCGATCGCGAATGCCGCGACCCTTACCTCTTCGGGCACTCGCCCGTTCTCGCCGCGCGGGTCGCCCGGCGGAGAAACAATGCCAACGTCGCCCGCGAGATCGATGGGCGTGCTCGAGCGCGCCGCGGGATCGATCGACTTCGCACGCACAACGAAGCCCCAGTCGGCCGCCGTTTTGGCTTTCTTCGCGGCAGCGAGTGCCTCGCGCCCTTGGGCATCGCTCGCAGCCGCAAGGAGCGACAGACGACGCCGTTCTGGATCTTTGTAGTCTGCACGATGTGCCTCGAAGTAGGCGCGCACCTCATTCTCGGGCAAATCAGCGGGAGCCGGAGCGCCTTTGCGCGCCTCGGCGAGCATGGCATCGCGCAAAACGGCCCGGAGCTCTTGCTGCGCAAGTGGGTCCTTGTCGTAGCCTTTGGCCACGGCTTCCGTCGCGAGAAGCTTGACGGTAATCATTTCGTCGAGCAGCTCTTTGCGGCGCTCCGGCGAGCCGTAGCGAAGCCTGTCGAATGAATTCATGTGTTCGAGCGCTGCAGCGAAATCGCCCAATGTAATGGTGTCGCCCGCAACTTCGGCAATGGGTTTTTGTGCTTGCTCGGGTGTGAGCCGTGCCGCCGCCGTCGTGGTGACGGCGCCTGCGTCGAACGCCGCGCCGTGCTGACTCGATCTCTTGCACCCTGCAAGCATCGCGCTTTCGCTCGCGCCAATCGCGACGGCCGCGACAAAAGGAACAGCGGTCGCGCAGACCAACCAAAGGCGAACGTAGCCTTTCACGGTCGCGAACGCTACCTCGGGCGGCCGTCCCTTGCACGCACATGGCGCCGCGGCTAATGGACAGCGCCATGCGCGATGCGAGTTCGCATGGAACCGGGCCGCTCTCCGGCCCTCGCCTCGACACCGTCGCCCCGCCTCCGCGCGATCCCCTCCTTCGCTATCGGCGCATCATTTTGAAGCTCAGCGGCGAGGCACTTTGCGGAACTGCCGGAGGCTTTGGCATTCATCCCGAGGTCCTGCGCGACACCGCAGTCGAGCTCGCCGATGTTTACGCAGCGGGCGTGCAAGTGGGCATCGTGGTTGGCGGTGGCAACATTTTCCGTGGTCTCAAAGGCGCAAGCGTCGGCATGGATCGCGCGCAAAGCGACTACATGGGCATGCTCGCTACGGTGATCAACTCGCTCGCGCTGCAAGACGCGCTCGAAAAGCAAGGCGTGCCCACACGCGTGCAAACTGCACTTGATATTCGGCAAGTGGCCGAACCCTACATTCGTCGCCGCGCAGTTCGTCACTTCGAGAAGGGGCGCTTCGTCATCTTCGCCGCCGGCACAGGCAACCCTTACTTTTCAACCGACACCGCGGCAGCCTTACGTGCGATGGAAGTTCATGCCGAAGCGCTTTTCAAAGCAACGAAGGTGGAAGGAATTTACGATAAAGATCCCGTGACGCATCCCGATGCGTGCATGTTCAAAAGCATGACGTTCGACCGCTTCATCAACGATCGAATTGGCGTCATGGACGCCACCGCGGCCACGCTTTGTCGTGACAACAACATGCCCATACGCGTTTTCAAGCTAACGGTGCCTGGCAACATCAAGCGCGTGGTGTGCGGGGAACCGATTGGCACCACGGTTGAACGATGACGGACCGCTTTTCGATTTGACGCGGTCTCTTCTATTGCAAGCTGCACGGATCTCGAAGGAACCCATGAACCAGACGCCGCGTGCTACCCCCATTGCCATCGCCTTCGGCCTGCTCGGTGCCCTTGCGGGGGCGGGGCTTTCACTTGGCGGGCTTGCCGGTCTCGCCGGTTGCAGCAAAAAAAGCGCCGAGCAGCAGTTGAGCCAGGAACAAGTCTCCGAACTTCGCAAAAACGTATCCGCGATGCCCATGCATGAAGCGCTGCCAAAGTGGCGCGCGTGGGCTAAAAATGGCGATGTTCCGAAGCTGCAGGAAGAGGCATTCGAGCAGCTTGCATGGGCGAAGGATCGCGATGGTCTTCCTCTCATCGTCCAAGGGCTCGACTCGACCGACCACCGCGTTCGTGGCACGGCCGCCACCGCACTGCTCGAATATGGTTCGCCAGCGGCCGACAGCGCAAAGCCCGCGCTGCTCAAAGCGCTCAAAGAATCGGACACCAGCGACAAGCCGCAAATCATTTGGGCGCTTGCCACCCTGCACGAGCCCTCGGCGTTCGATGAAGCCATGGAGGAATACCGCGCGGGGCGCCTCGCAACCGTGCAGCGCCTCGACGGCAACCCGGCATTCGATCCTGAAGTGATGGCGTCGATGGTGCCAATCGACAAGCTTGCAGGGCTTTCTGACGATCCGAGCGACAGCGTTCGGCAGCTCGTGGCTACCGCGCTGTCGCGCAATGCCGATCCGAAGTTTACCGATGTTCTCATCAAGCTCGTCGAAGACAAGTCCGTCGAGGTTGCGCGCGAAGCAGCCGTCGGCCTTGGTAAGATTGGAAGTGAGCGGGCCATGCGACCGCTTCTCGACGCGCTCGCGAAATCCGACAGGGAATCGCGTCAAAGGTTTCTCGAAGCGCTACGCGACGGCGTGGGCGGCAAGGGTCTTATGCTTGCCCTTCGCAGCATCGACAAAAGTAAGCGCGAGACCGAAAAGTTTCAGACGAAGCTCATTTTCGACATGCTCAAATCGCTCGAGGATCCGCGCGCGAGCGATTTACTTGTAGAATACATCGCTACGGCGCAAAACCCGCACTGGAAAACTGAAGCGGGGTTGCGCCTTGCCGAGGTGGGCGATTTGCGTGCGGTGCCAACACTCAGCTGGCGCATGACGCAAGACCCATTAGTCATTTACGACAAAGACCTCGATTTCGAATACCGTCAAGACGATAACGAGCGCGTCGTTTCCGCGCGCCTGCTTGCCGACCTTGCCATTCTCAATCCGAGCAAGCGCGCCGAGATCCGTGAGGCTGCTTACAACGGCATCTACGCGTGGATTACAAGCAAGCCCCAACCGCATGCCAACGGTATGAGGTTTATGGCAGCCACCGAGGCAAAGGAAGCGTTGCCAAAGATGCGGGTGTGGGCAAAACCCTCGGTGCCGTTCCCGAAAGAGGGGCAGCAACCACCATTCCCACCGGAGTGGGGCACAGCGCAGAGCGCGCTTCGTTACATCGGTTGGATGCGAGATCCGGCAGCCTGGCCGATCCTTGACATGCAGCTTCGCCGACGCCCCGCGAACATCGATGCAACGATGGAAGCGCTCAACCAAGGTGGCATGGCCGTGATGGGCATGACGTTGCGCGCCCTCGGCATTGGCGCGGCTCACGGCTTTGCGCAATGGGGCGATCCGAAAGCCTACCCATTGCTTGTAAAATACATCGAAGACAAGCAAAACAACGAACAGGCTCGCACCGAGGCTTGTTTTTCGCTCGGGTGGGTCGCAACCGACAACCAGATGCAAGAGGTCGTGCAGAAAATTCGCGACTTCGACAAGGTCGACCCGAAGGCGCAGTTCATTCGCAGCTGCTACCTCGAAAGCCTCATTCGCCATCCCGTTCCCGAAGCAACCGCGGGGCTCGTCGATCTCCTCATCAACCAGCTCGATCTCGAAGTTCGGCATCAGGCGGCACGCGCGATTGGCTTTGGTGGCATCACCCGCGAGGTCAAAGATCGCCTCATGGTAAAGCTTTCCGACTCGGCGGCGCGCAACGACGCGGCGCTCGCCCTGCTCCTCGGCGGCGACGAAGACACCGTGCGTCGCATGATGGGCACTTACAACAACATCGACCCAGCAAGCATCGAGGAACTCAAAGCCATTTACTCGCAGACCTTCGGCTACTTTAGTGATCGCAACTACGAGAAAGGCGATGTTGCGCGTTGGGTCCGCAACGCCACCGCAGTTTCGCGCATTCGCGTTCGCGACAAGCTGCAGATCTGGCCGAGGCTCATTCTCTCGCGCGCCCTTCAGGGTATCGACTCCGACAACGGCCCGCATTCGGTCACACGCGTGCAAATGCGCGTGCGCCTCATGCGTGACGCACACGGCGACGACTCGCTGAAGCGCAGCGAAGCCATCGCGATTCTGAAATTCATGGGCGAAAACGGGGTGCTCATGGCGCTCAGGAGCGAAGCGGGCCCCTGGCAAGAGCCGGCGCGTCAGGCTCTTTTCGAACTCATGAACCCGGCGGCCGTGACCGAAGCACTGCCATCCAAGCCGCAAGCAGGCACCGTGCATTGAGAGGGTGTTTACCAGCCTGCTGCGCGATGTACGTGATGGGTTGCGGCGCTCCCTCGCACAATGCGCACAACGCGAAAGAGCCAGGGCTCGACCTCGTCGCGAAGAATGTTGTCGCCGATGACGGCGTCGTGATGCAGATGGCGTGCGTGCCAACAGGCCCCGAACTTTGCTTCAACGCCGTCGACGACAACTGCAACGGCATCATCGACGAAGGCTGCGGCTCGGCCACCGGTGTGCTGCAGTTCATAGCAGCTTGGGGCGACAGCCCGGCCGATGTCGATCTTGTCGTTGTCGATCCGAATGGCAGCAAAATCACGCGATCGTCGCCCACGACAGCCTCTGGCCTCAAGCTCGAAAAGAGCTGCCCCGACGATTGCCACGGCCAAAACATTGAAAACGTGTATTGTGAAAATAACGACCCTCCACGTGGCCGTTACGTCGTCGAAGTGAAGCTCGCCGATGCGCGCGACGCCGAGCTGCCTGTGAAAGTGCACCTGTCGGCGCGCGTTGGCAGTCGCACGTTCTCCATGGATTTCACTCTGTCGCCCGAGCAAGGCCAAAACAAACGCGGCTTTACTTTTGAGTTGTGAACGGTTTGCCGGCGAACGGATTGGCCACGGGAGCCATGGGAGAAAACGGCGAGCGTGGCAGGGCTCCGGGCGGCGAAAATGTCCGCGGCTCTTGCATCGCCGAAGCTGGGGCAGGGCTTTCGGTGGGCGCGGCAGGAGCGGTGGTTGTGGTGGGCGCGCCGCCACCGTAACCGTAATAGCCGTAATAAACGATGCCTGGCGGTATGCTGCGCTCGGTGTCGAAGCGTCCAGCACCTGCCGAGGGATCAGGCGCCCCCATTGACGATGACGACCAAAAAGGCGGCTCCGTCAAAAACTGCCCGGCACCTGCCGAAAACGAAGGAGGCTCGGGCGAAAGGGCAGCGTTGACGTTCTGCCCTTCGCCAGTGGGTTCGCCTTGCGTGGGCGTGGGCGGTTGCTGCAACTGCTGTGGAGTGGGCTCGGCTGCCGCCTGCTCATTCGGCGGCTCGGGCGACGGCTCCGCCGCTTGCTGCTCTTGCTGGCGCTCTTGCCGCTCACTTTCGATCTTGGCAAAAGCCTTTGCGATAGCCGTTGCAAGCTGGTCGTCGGACGCGGGCTGGTGGCTTGCGTCATTTGCGGGCGCCGTGCTCGGTTGTTCGGGCTGTTCGGCGGCGGCGGGCATTTGCAGCGCTGGTGGAGGTACGCTTTGCGGTGTTTGCGGTGAGCTTTCTTGGAGAGATGGGAGCGTCGACGTTTCTGGGAGCTCGGCCGAAGTGAGCTCGGTCGTCGCCACGGGTTCCTTGGCGACCGAGCTTGTCGGGTTGACGAGATTTCCGTTCAATAACAAAGCTAAGGTAGTTGGATTTCGCGTAATGGCGTGGTCTCCGTCCTTGGTGAGGCTCCCCTCGGAAAGCATCGCGGATTGTGCGGTTTGCGCGCGATGCAAACGATCACGCTCGGCGCACGATCCAACGAGAAGCGCGCCTGCGCCCGCCGTGGCCGCGACCGAACCAAGGACAATACCCGTAGTCATGAGATGCCCGCGCAGGCGCGGTGAAGCCATGCTTTTGGCGGTGCATCCCACATGCCGTCGTAAATTCGAGACCGCTTGAAAGCGGTCAATTGACGAGCCGCGCCAAACGCTGCTTGTATGTCGGAATCGGCGTACCGCGCGTAACTGGGTTGCGCCTTATTAGGAGATACACGTGAACCCAACTGCCATGCTCATCCTCATTGTGGGCGCGCTTGCCGTCTTTTCCTGGTCGGCTTTGCGCCGCTGGCAGCTCCTGCGCATCGGTACATTCACCCATCGGTTCGACCGTGTTGGTGAGCGCATCGCGGCCGTTTTACGTTACGCCTTCGCACAAGAGAAAATGGGATATTACCAGCCTGCCGGCTGGGCGCACAAACTCATCTTTTTTGGGTTTCTCATCCTTCTTTTTCGCACGCTCATTCTTTGGGGGCGCGGCTTCGATCCAAGCTGGAACTTGCTCATTTTTGGTCCCCATACTTTGCTTGGCAAGTTCTACGAGTTCGCCAAAGACGTGGTTGCGGTTCTCGTCCTCGCGGGCGTTAGTGTCTTTTTTTATTACCGTTTGATCAAGCCGCAACAGCGAATGACCCTTAGCCGAGAGGCGCTGGTCATTCTTGGCATCATTGCAACGATGATGATCGCCGACATCGTTTACGACGGCGCAACGCTCGCCCTCACCCCGAAATACCCCGAGCTTTGCGCTGCTGGAACGCCTGCTTCATTCAGTGCACGATGCACGAATATCGCCAAGCTTCTTGCGCCCTTCGCGACGAGCACGGGCAGCGGGCACGCCGCTGTGGTGGAAACCCATACGGGTTACTCGCTGTTTCCATCGCCTGTAGGGTCGCTCGTGTCACTTGCATTCCGCAATCTTTCACCAGTCGCGCTCATTGGGCTCGCGCATGCTGGGTTTTGGGGCCACTCGGCGCTCGTTCTTCTTTTTCTGAACATTCTTCCGTACAGCAAACATTTCCATATCATTACGGCGATTCCGAATGTCTTTCTCAAAGACCTCGAGCCGCGTGGGCGCCTGGTGCCCATGGGCACGGCCGAGCAGGTTGTGGAGAAGCTGACCGAGGCGTCCGAGTTGCCCGATCCCACGAAAGCGCCCATTGGCATTGCAAAAGTCGAGCACCTTACGTGGAAAGCAATTCTCGACTTTTATACGTGCACCGAGTGCGGTCGCTGCTCAGACAATTGCCCAGCGCACAAGACCGGCAAAATGCTTTCACCGAAGCACCTCACGCTCGCACTGCGTGATCACCTCTACGAGCACCAAACCGAGCTTGCCGCTCAAGAGATGCAGTGGGGGCCAAGCCACGACGCGGCCAACGCAGTCACCACGAATGCCGACACCGAGGCCGCTGCCAAGGAACCCGAACGCCTCGCCGACGAAGTGGAAGGCGCCAAGCGCCCCGCGCCATACAAGCCCATTGACCTCGTTCCCGAAGTCATCCACCCCGACGTGCTCTGGGGCTGCACGACATGCCGTGCCTGCGAGGAACAATGCCCCGTGCTTATTTCGTACGTCGATAAAATCGTCGATATGCGGCGAAACCTCGTGATGATCAAAAACGAGTTTCCGCACGAACTGCAGAAACCGTTTCAGGCCATGGAGGTCAATGGTAACCCGTGGAACCTTTCACGCATGGATCGCGCCGCGTGGTCCGATGGGCTCGACATTCCAACCTTTGCGGAAAAACCGAATGCCGAGGTTCTTTATTGGGTGGGCTGCGCGGCAAGCTACGATGACCGCGCAAAAAAGATTGCGCGGGCAACCGCGCGATTGCTCAAGCAGGCAGGCGTAAACTTCGCCATTTTGGGCCAAGAAGAGTCGTGTACGGGCGACTCGGCGAGGCGTGCGGGCAACGAAATGCTCTTTACCATGCTTGCCGAAGGCAACGCAGCGGTTCTGAAAACCTACCAAGAGCAAGGCGGAATCAAAACGGTCGTGACCGCTTGCCCTCATTGCTACAATACTTTGAAAAATGAATATCCAGATTTCGGCGTAAAGCTCGAAGTCGTTCACCACACCGATTTCCTCATGGGCCTTGTCGCGTCCAAGCGACTCGTGCCGAAAAAGCCGGTGCTTGGGCGCGTGGTTTTCCACGATAGCTGCTACCTCGGACGGTACAACGATATCTACGAATCACCGCGCGAGATCCTGCGTTCCATTCCCGGGGTCGAGCTCGTCGAGCCCGACTACTGGACGAAAACACGCGGACTTTGCTGCGGCGCGGGCGGCGCCCAAATGTGGATGGAAGAGCAGAACCAGGATCGCGTCAACGTGAAGCGCACGCTTCAACTCGTTGACACGGGCGCGAAAACCGTGGCGAGCGCGTGCCCGTTTTGCATGACGATGCTGACCGATGGCTTAAAAAGCAACAACCTCGATGAGAGCATCATGCAAATGGACGTTGCCGAATTGCTCGACAAAAGCTGCGCGGAAGACGAAAAGCAAATCGCCCTAGATCCAGTCTCATCGAAGGAATTCGCAAGCGCGGTTCCGGCTGAGTAATTGCTAGTCTAAAATGTAATGGCCAGATGTCCCATTTGCACCGCCGACGCGAAAACGCGCGCCACAAACGGGGCATTTCCGTTCTGTTCACCCCGCTGCCGGACAATCGATCTCGGCAAATGGCTGAACGAAGAGTACCGCGTCGCCGAGAATCACACAGACGATCCGAGCTCCGCTGCACCGGCTACCAACGACGACGCAGAGGACGACTCGTCGTCGAGTCAGCAGCAGTTGTGCCACACTAAAAGCGATGACTAGGTCGTTTGTATGGCCCCTTGCTGTTGCAACCTCGGCGCTCTTCGCTTCTTCCCAGGCAGCAGCGCAAGAAATCACGCCGCCGCCGCCAATCAACGCCAACGCACCAGGAGGCGCACCAGGCACATTCGGGTCACCCACCGGACCAGGCGCACCGTCACCCGACACCGCAGCAACCATTGAGCAGCTCGACGAAGCGGAACGCAAAGACTCGGGCCGAAAGTTCGAGTGGTTCTGGGTCAACGGCGAAATTGGCGGCTCGTACATCAACATGGAGCAAATTTCGTCAAACTCGCTCGGCCTCGAGCACACGCAGTCGGGTGGGCCCATGTTCGGCCTCGACGCCGGCGTGCGCCTGCTTGTTTTCGTGCTCGGCGCGCGCGTTCGTTACAACGCGCTCAGCGCCTTCAACATGTGGCAGATCAACGGCGAACTTGGCGTCAAAATTCCAATCAGCAAGTTCGATTTAGGAATCATGGCGCACGGCGGATACTCTTTCGTTGGGCGGCTCGGCGACGTGACCATCGCCATGGACAGCGACACACCGACGTCCACCGATGCCGTGAAAATCCGAGGATACAACGCAGGTCTCGACCTTACTCTCGATTACTTTCTCACGCCTTTGTTTTCGATTGGCGTAGGCGCCTTTGGCGATTTTCTCTTTTTGAAACGCCCGCCGATTGCCATTCCCGCTGGCCTGTCACCCGAAGAGCAAGCAGCCATTTCCCACGAATCACTTTACCAGCAATCCGGCACGAGCGCCGGATTGCAGCTAGGGGGAGCCGTACGCGTCGGCCTGCATTTTGGACTTTAAACCGCATAAGGAACCAGAACTTCGTCCCACTCGCGAATTGTCCAGCGAGCCACAATGCCATACGCAACAAATGGATCGACGCTCGCGAATCTTTCGGCGGCGTCTCGGCTTTTGAAAATGCCCATGGCGCTGCCGGCTGGCAAATCGGTAAACGGACCAATCATGAGCAGTGTTCCTTCGGCGTAAAATTTCTGCCAAAGAGCCCGATGGGCCTCGACGTGAGCGAAAACTTTGGACCGGAAGTCTTCGCTCGCTTCATAGAAAAGTACGTACTTCATCGTGTTCCTTCTTTTCGCGCAGCCACGATGTTGGCAAACGAACGCGAACGAAGTTCGGCCAAGGTCAAGCCCGTGGCAGAAACGTCGGCTTCGTCGAGAGCGCCGCACGATAGGCCGCGAAGGAAGAAGTTCACCAAGCCTTGCCCGGTGGCAGCGTCGTCGAACACCTGACCCAAGCGCGTTGCCTTGGTAGCGCGCTCGACGAACACGGCAAGCCGCCTTGCCATGGCTTCGCGCTCACCGAGAAAAAACGTGTAAAGCGCACCAAGCCGTGCGGGGATTTGCGCGGGGTGAAGATCCCAACCCTGGTAAATGCCAACACCTAGCGCGTGGCGAACGTTGGCGGCGTGAAGCTTCCAGGCGGCGTGGACATCGGCCATGTTGTCGGCGAGTTCGGCACAAGTGAGTGGCAAGGGGCCTGCCTTGTGCCGGCCGATTGGCAAAAGGGTCGTTGCGCCATCGACCACCGCCACGGGTGTGTCAGCAAGTGCAAACTGCATGATCATGCGCGCGGCATCGCACGCGGGGTGATCGAGGCGTTGCTCGCTCGCCGTCACACCGAGTGCTGCCGACAGATCGTAAGCACCGAGATGCGCGGCCACGGCCCGGCCTTGCGCCGCGGCGACGAGCGCAGGCAGTGCGCATGCGCCGTTCCGATCGACCAGCGCGCGTGGCGACTCGATCATGAGCTCGATGCCAACGGCGTGCTGCGGCAGGCCAAGCGCGCCTTCAAGCATGGCAAGCAGGCTTGCGAGTGCCGAAACCTCGGCGGCGGAGTCGACCTTTGGCAAGGTCACGGTGAAGCCCCGTGGAAGAGCACCAACCAGGCGGACGAGCGTTGTGAGGAACGCGTCGAGCGTTCGCACACTGCGAGCGCGCGTAGCCGGCGAAAGCGCTTTGACTCGAATGCCAACGATGGGAGAGCTCGCGTCGGCGGCATTCGCGAATGGCGCAAGGTGAGCGAGCTCCGTGGCGGCTCGCACGCTATCGGCGTCTTCTTCGGCGTCAGGCCGCGGCCCGTAGCCATCTTCGAAATCGATGCACATGGCATCAATGGGAGCGCTTGCAAGCTTTTGCCGAACGCGGTTCCATAACGCCGGGGCGAACGCGGCTTTGGCACCTACGATCGATCCGAACTGCACGCTGCCCTTTCCGAACGTTTCCATGGCCGACGCTGCAAGCTTTCCAAGCTTGGCTGGCGCTTCTGCCTTGAACAAGTGCGCGCCACCGTAAAGCACGTGCACCGGCCGCCGCGCGTGCGATTCCCCCGCCACACTGGGGACAGGTTCGCTTTCTTCGAGCCGTGCAAAAACCGCGTTCACACGCTCTGTTGCAAGAGCCAACGAGACTGTCATGGTGCGATGTTGTAAAGGAGTCTTTTGCCTTTGACAAACCGAGTCATCCATGGCGACTGCCTCGACGTTCTTCCGGGCATCGCAGACAGCTCGATCGATCTCATTTACATCGACCCGCCGTTCAACACGGGGCGCATCCAGCGCCGCGATCGGCTGCGCACCGTGCGCGACGCCGAAGGGGATCGCACCGGCTTTGCCGGCCAGCGCTATCGCACCGAGCGCGCCTCGCGCGACGACGGCTTCGCCGATGCGTTCGACGACTACCTTGCCTTCCTCGAGCCGCGACTGCGCGAGGCGCACCGCGTGCTCAAGCCAACAGGCAGCTTTTATTTCCATATCGATTACCGCGAAGTGCACTACTGCAAAGTGCTTCTCGACGGCATTTTCGGTCGCGACTCATTTCTCAACGAAATCATTTGGGCTTACGATTACGGCGCCCGCACGAAAAAGCGATGGCCAGCAAAGCATGACAACATTCTTTTTTACGCAAAAAATCGAGCGCAATATCTTTTTGATGTAAGCGAGGTCGATCGCATTGCATACATGGCGCCCGGCCTCGTGGGCCCCGAGAAAGCGGCGCGCGGCAAGCTTCCTACGGACACTTGGTGGAATACCATTGTAAGCCCCACGGGCAAAGAAAAGCTCGGCTACCCAACGCAAAAGCCAATTCGTATTCTAAGGCGCATCGTGTGCGCGTCGTGCCCGAAAGGAGGCATCGTTCTCGATTTCTTTGCGGGCAGTGGAACCACGGGGGCCGCTGCACTCGAATGCGGGCGCCAGTTCATTTTGGTCGACAGCAGCGAGGCTGCCATCGCAACGATGCGTCGTCGGTTCAACGGCAGGCTCGACATCTCGTTCGAATAACAATCGGTGCTCCAGACCGCTTTCAAGTTGACGCGAGGTCGAGGCGGGGCCGAGGTGCGTGTGCTGGATAGCACACGCACACGCCGTCGCACGGCTCCGTCAGGAGCGGACCGGAACAGCCTGCTTCGGCTTTGAGGACCGCACCGCAGGCACCAACGAAGAGATCGCGTCAAATCGAAAGCGGTCAAGCGGCTGCGACGTCTAGCTCTTTGAAGAGCGGCGCCAGTTCGGCAATGGTTCGCAAAGGCTTACAAAACTGAGTCGTCAGCTCGAAAAGCTTCGTTTCGAGTGCGTCGGCCTCTTTGCCATGCGCCTCGATGCGCTGGCGACACATTGCACGTTCCTGGTCGAGATCTTGCTCGTGCCGTGCGAGTGCGCCTCGAAGCTCGCGGATCTGAAAATCAAGATCGTTGACGCTTTGACCGGCGCCCTCCACCGCCACCTGCGCTTCGTTCTCCTGCGCGCGCAGAGCAGCCCATTCGTCAACCGCACTGGCAGCGGCGCGGTATGCGGCGGACAAGTCGGGCCACGGCTCGGCAAAGGCCGATCGCCCCTCCCAGAACAGCACGTCTTTGTGGAGCGACAGGTAGTTGTCGCGCGTTCTTGCACTCGCTGCCTCGGCATGCGCGAGGGCCTCGTGAGCGGCCCGAAGATCCTCTTTGGCCTTCGACGCATCGATGCCAAGCGCTTCGACGGCACAACCAAGTTGAGTGCGTTTTTCTCGCCCTCGCGTTTCGATTTCTTCAAGCTCGCCTTGCGACAAAGCGCCTTCGTTGCGCAGCTCGAGTCGCTCTTGCACGACGCGACCAACCTCGTCGAGCAATGCCGTAAGATCGTCCGGAGCAAGATCTTTGCTGCCGAACGCACACGTAAGCATTCGCTCGAACACAACTAGCCTTCGCATCCAAAGATCGCTCGACGCTGCGCCGAATGAGTCTGCCGATGTCACGTTGCTGACTGGCGCGTCGTCGTCGGTTGGGGGTGCAGGTGCTTCGCGCTGATGCAAGATCGCGAGCAGCTCGTGGTGGATGCGATGCGCGTCGATCGGGCGATCGTTTGGGTCTTTCGCGAGCGTCTTCACGACGAGCGCGTCGAGCGCCTCGGGCACACGCGGGTTGCGCGACCGCACCGGCGGCGGTAGTTCGATCATGTGCTTGGTGAAGAACGACGCGAGATTCGTTGCATCGAACGGCAAAGTTGCGGTCAGCATCTCGAAGAAGACAACGCCTAACGCATAGAGATCGCTCGAGCCGGTTGCGTCGCCGCCCATGATGCGCTCAGGAGCCATGTACTGCGGCGTTCCGAAAAGCTCGCCATGACCCGTGAGGCGCGAGTAGTGACCGCTTTTCGCGATGCCAAAGTCCAAGATTTTCACGAGGTCCGTGCCGTCGTCGCGTTTGCAGAGAAAGATGTTTTCAGGCTTGATATCCCGGTGAATCACGTCGAGATCGTGCGCGCGTGCGATGCCTCGCGCGATTTGGATCATGACATTCAACGCGCGATCGACGTTCATTGGCCCACGGCGAATGCTCACCGCGAGCGACTCGCCGTGGAGCAGTTCCATCACGATGAACGAGCTTCCGTCTTCGGTGTCGCCCTGATCGAAAATCTCGATGATGTTCGGGTGCGCGAGCATTTGCGCGCTGCGCGCCTCACGCCGAAAGCGTTCGCGAACAACAGGGTCTACGGCCAGCATTGGGTTCATGATCTTCACGGCAACCGGCCGATCGACGAGCTTGTGCCGGGCGCGATAAACCGTGGCCATGCCGCCTTCGCCGATGACGTCTTCGATGACGTAGCGCCCCGAAAGCAACGTGCCGATCCGCGGATCTTGTAGCGGTTCGAGCGAAGCCCCATCGATGAAGCAGTACGTTGCTTCGCTCGGATACCGCATCGCGCATGTTGTACAGGTCTTCACGGGTTTCACGCTCGGGCTGGCTGATCAGTCTGATCGCTTCCGATGATACAGGTTGAATACTTATTCTGACGAGCCCATGAGAACAGGTATTCTTTTAGCTCGACTCGGTGGATGACCGAGCGCCGGCGAGGCGTTTCAATGTCTATGCATTTTCCCAGTCCCGAAGGGCAACCACTCCCACATGCTCGCCCCTGTCCGCCAGCCACGTCTGCGCGACCAGCGGACACGAAAGCTCCACAAGGCAAGCGGCGGCGACTTTGGTTCGCCATGGTTACCGTGCTGCTTGCGAGCGATCTGGCGGTGGTGGTCGCGCTGCGATCTCGGTATCTGCCAAACGCGGTCGTGCTACCTGGCCTTACGATCGACGGCGAGCGCGTTCCAAATGGCGCTGACGTTGCCAAGGTTCGGGCAATCGTTGAAGCGCACGCCGAAGCGCTTGCTCAACGCCAAGTGCAGCTCGTCGTGACTGGCGATGGCGAACCCGTGGCGCCAATGTCGCTTGGGGCTCTTGGCGTGCGCGTCGATGTCGACAACACCATGCAGAACGCAACTAGCATCGGGAAAAGCGGCGGGGTTTTCGCGCGAGCCAAGGCGGCCAACGCTGCACGCGCCGGGCACATCGACGTTGCGCTTCGCACGGAGTTCGATCGCGACGTCGCCCGGCCGGTGCTCGAGAAGATCAAAAAGGCCAGAGACACCGAGCCCGTTAACGCGCGTCTCGATCTCGACAAGGGCGCTGTCATCCCCGAGAAAGAAGGCCGATCCGTTGACGTCGAGGGGATCATGGCGAAGATCGACTCGAGCGCGCGTGAGCCCGCCCGGGGCAACCTCGTCATCGAAATGCCCACGGTTGCCGTTGTTCCTCGCATCACTTCGGCATGGCTCGGCAGCCTTGACATGGGCACCGTTGTCGCCGGATATGACACGTACTTTTCGCGTGGCGGGGATCAGAAAAAGCGTGGAAAGAACATTGACAACGCTGCAAAAAGACTAAACGGGCTCGTGATTTCGCCCGGCGAGCAAGTCAGCTTCAACGACGTCGTTGGCGAACGCAGCGAAGCAAACGGCTTTCAGAAAAGCTGGGAAATCTACAAAGGCGAGATGGTTGAAGGGATCGGCGGCGGCACCTGTCAGGTGGCTTCTACCTTCCACGCGGCTGCGTTCTTTGCCGGGTTCGACGTGCTCGAGCGGCTGCCGCACTCACGCCCAAGTGCGTACATTCCCATGGGGCTCGATTCTACGGTTGTTTATCCCGACGTGGATCTCAAGGTGCGAAACCCATATGATTTCCCAATCGTCGTTCGCGCGAAAACCGAAGGCGGCAAGCTGCACATCGAGATGCTCGGCAAAACGCACCCGGTCGATGTGAGCTTCGGCCGCGAGCTCGTTGGCACGGTTCCTTACAAACGCAAGGTCGTGGAAGACAGCAGTCTTTCGGGCAACAAGGTGCTCGTCAAGCAGCACGGCATCAACGGCTTTCGCATCAAGCGCTCGCGCGTGCTCAAAAGTGCGGGCCATCGCAAGAAGGAAGAGACGACCGACTTCTACCCGCCAACCACGGAAATCTACCACGTGCCCGTGGGCTTCGATGTGTCGATGCTGCCACCACTTCCGGGCGGCGACGACGACGATTGGGATTTCAGTGGCAGTGTCGCGTCTTCCACCACCACGACGTCATGTGCAGATTGCACGAATACGAGCGGCACGACGGAGACAGAAGGCGTCGAGTTCGTCAACGGACCTGGGGCGCATGCGCCAACGAATGCCCAAGCGAATCCTGAAAAAACGATTTGGGTGAATCGCCATTGAACGCGTGACGAAAACGTCGTGACGAGTTTGACGCCGACTTCATTCGGTGCGCATGCTCGCTCCCCGTGAAAAGTGCCGCCGTTTTGCCAATGGCCATCGCGTTTGCTTACTTGAACGTTGCGAACATCGGCGCGGCACACGCGGCTCCGCCGCATGCAGGCGTTGCGAGCAAACCAGCCCAACCAGCTAAGAGAACGAGAACGGCGCCGGCACGCGCCAGAGGATCGGCCGCGAAAAGGGCCGGGACGTCGAACTCCACAAGTAAGTCGAGCGGACCAACGGTCGACGACACCGCCTCGATCGCTGATACCCCTGAGCGTCGCGCGCTCTATGCCGCGGAGCGCGAGCTCTTTCCGCCGGCCTCTGCCAACGTTGCCTATCCTGCCTATCCTGGTATGGCGTGGCCTGACGAGCTGCCATTTCGAGTCACGAGCAACAAAGATCGCCCGCGCGTGCATGCCTCGGGCTTGCCGCCCGCACCTCCACCAAGCGCGCCCATGTTTGCCGAGGGCGGCAGCGATTTGTCGTGGCTTATGAAACTCGAAATGTCCGATTTGCCCGTGCGTTGGGATCCACGAGTGATTCGTTATCTTGAATTTTTCAAAAACGATCCGCGCGGCCATGGCATTCTTGCCAAGTGGATTCGGCGATCCGGCCGATACAAAGATTCAATTCGTAAAATACTCCAAAGGAAAGGTATTCCCGAAGATCTTATTTGGCTTTCCATGGTCGAAAGCAGCTTCGATCCGAACGCGCGATCGCGAGCCGGCGCCGTGGGACTATGGCAGTTCACACCGAAAACCGGGAAAATTTACGGCCTCGAGAAAAGCCGCGGGACGGATCCGCGCAGAAGCATCGTGGCTTCCACCGAGGCCGCGGCCGACTTTCTGTCCGAGTTGTACAGGCGCTTTGGCAGCTGGGACCTTGCCATGGCCGCATTCAACATGGGTTACGGCGGCATGCTTTCGGCGGTGCGCAAATACAACACGAACGACTTCTGGGTGCTATCCAAGCTTGAAGGGGCGGTGCCGTGGGAAACCACACTTTATGTGCCGAAGATCCTCGCTGTGGCGATCGCATCGAAGAACCTCGCGATCTTCGGCTTCGAAGACATCGTCCTCGAGCCGCCGATGGGCAGCGAAGAGGTGCTTGCTCTTCCAGGCACTACGCTCGCTACGGTTGCGAAGGCCGTGCGGCGCGAATCGGTGCGCAAAAAATCGACCGATCGGTCAATATTATTGGATGGCAAGTTTGCCGTAGTCGTCCCACAAGACGTTGCGACCTACATTTATCCCGATCGCCGCCGAATCTTTTATCGCGTCGTAGCAGACAGCACGCTGGATGAGATCGCCGCCATGTTCAAGACTCCACCTGACGATCTTGCTCGTTGGAATCGTGTTGATCCGGCGGCGCGACTGATTGAAGGCATGACAATGCAGATCTTCGTTCCACAGGGCGTCGATCTGTCGGGCACCGAGGTGCTGTCCGAAAGCGAGGTGCACCCGGTTGTGGTAGGCACGAGCGAATTCTTCGAGCTCACCGACGACAAGGGGCGCAGCCGCATCGCGATCCCCGCAAGAGCGGGCGATACGCTCGAGTCGATTGGGAAAAAGCACGGCGTCAGCGCGGCGCTCATGGAGCGCATCAATCGCCGGAGCCGCGACGAGGTGCTTGCAGCAGGCGACAACGTCGTCGTGTGGGTAGCAAAATAGGAATTCGTAGGGGCGCGATTCATCGCGCCCGCCCGCAACATTTTCGAATCCATACCATTGGCCGATCCCGAGGGCGCGATGAATCGCGCCCCTACATCCAGGAAATAAAAATAGCGCATTTCGTAGGGGCGTATGGCCATACGCCCCTACTCGCCAGATCGACTAGAATTTGTATTGTACACCAACCCCTAGGATAATGGCGTGCGCGCTGTAATCGCCGCCGTTGATGGACTCCGTGGCAGTTGGGTTACCCTTGACGGGGTTGACGAGCGGCACTTGCGCCGTGGCCGGATCCACATGGGTGTCGTCGATGAGCTCGACTGCAACGACCGCGTCCGCACGCCAACGGTCGCCGAGATGTACGCTGCCGCCGCCGCCAATGGTGACTTTGTTGGCATCGTAGGTAAGAGCCGACACCCATTCATTAGGAATTGCGCTTGTCTCGTAGGCGCCACCCACCCGCAAATCGATACGGTTTTCTCTAAAGATGCTGTTCGTCGAGAATTCGAGACCCGCACGATAGGAATTGGAGTCTTGAAAGTGGCGCGGTATGGAAATAGGGGCAACTCCGAACGGGCTTGGGAACCCGGTAATATCGTAAAGCTGGATGTTCTTCGATCGCACGTCGATCGTGTCGTGCATACTCCAAAACTCGCGAACGTAACTCACCTCGAACCGCAGTGTGTTATCGGCCTTGGGATTCGTGCGCAGCTCGATGCCGGCGCGGAAAACGGGGGGAAGTTTGAATTTCACCCTGGCGTCTTCTCCGCGTTGGTAAGCATTGTCGAACGGGGCTGCCGTTGGCAGTCGCACCTGGATGGTCGCAGGCGCGTTCACCCAGAACGGCAGCTGCCCCGACACACCAATGCGTATGTGCTTGTCGGGTTCGGCTATGATTCCCAAGTTGCCGCTTGGCGCGATGATGGGCCCGACACTGAGTTGGGATAGTGCATCGTACGAAGGATCTTCGGGCGCGCTGATGACCCCGCCGGCCGGGCTCGTGTTCAAAACCATTTTGGTTTTGAACGTGCCAACGAGCGCCTGAAGACCAAATCCAATGCGAAATTGCTCGACGGGTTTGTACGCAAAATAGCCGCCGACAATGGCGAGAAGCGAGCCGTCGAGGGATACGAGCGAGTAGCGTTGGGGCGCCGGCTGGCCATTGATCGTCTGCGGAAAGGATGCAATGGCGGAATACGGTGAAAGTACACCAAAAGCCAATGTATATTGTTTTTCTTTGCCAAAGTTGTAGCTGCCCGCAATGGTTGGAATTGGCAAAAACGGCGTGGTGCCTTTGACGGCCGGATATTCATAGGTGTGAACGGCTCCGCTCGCGTCGGTAACTTGCGTTTGGCGTGCGAAGGACGATGAGTAATTGAGCCACGAAAGATCGATGAACAGCGCGGTGCCGGCGTCGGCAAGGCCGGCCGGGTTGTACCAAATGGCGCCGAGGTCGTCGGCGCCGGCCACGAACGCTCCTCCGCGCCCAAGAGGGCGTACACCGCGATCTTCGGTGAACAGGCCCGCCGCCCGCGCGTTTGCGGTGAAGCCGAGAACCATTGCAGTGCCCAGCGGCACTAGCCAAGCTCGATATTTTGGATATTTCAAGTGGTCACCGTTCGTGATTCGGAGATGTCGTCGCCACCCTTCCGAGAAGAGCCGCGACGACGTGGGAATTATCGCGTGGGTTGGGCGCGTGGTCTTGTGCGCTACTTCGTTCCTTGGCGGATTACTTCGTAAAACTGTTCGAGCCCGTGCTCTTTGTTCGTGAGAAAGTCGACGACTTCGTCGCTGACGTTCGCGTAGTCGGATTTCGCGAGCGTGCCCCCGTAGGGCTGCGTGGGATCGACCCGGTTGACGTCGGCAGCCACATCAAGAATTACTTGAATTGGTGCCTGCCCTTTGAAATCGCCATCGTTGATCGGCGTAACAAGGTTCTTGAGCGCCACGGCAAGCACCTGATTCGGATCGACCTCACGAGCGCAAATCTCCGTACCGCCGGCGTTGTAATATCGTCCGCTCGTGCGTGAAAGCAGCGCCATCTGCGCATCAACGAAGCTTTTCTGCGTAATGTGCCCTGAGCTGTCTTTCACCGAAGCGCCGAACGCGGACGCGGCCAGGTGCGCGAGCGGGACCAGATTCTGTTCGTCGCGCAGCAGCTGAACGATGTCGTCGGCGAATGCGAGCACACCTGTCTGCGCGGCGTTGGGCGATGCACTATCGAGCAAGTACTGCAGAAGCAATTCGATCTGCTTACGCCCTTCGGGATCGCGACGAACCACGTCAGCGACTTCGAGGCTGGTCGCCGCGAGAGGACCGGTGAGCATGTCTTGGGCCTTTTTCGGGAGCGTGTCGAGCGCCCAATCGCACCTTGCATAGGGCGGCGAGAAGGAGTTCGGGCAATTCGCCAAGAGCTGCGAGCGAAGCAGATCGACGACCGTGGGCCCCAACTTCGTAATGGTGGGATTCTTGAAAGCCGCCGTGGACCCCGAACCCGTGATCGCAAGGAACTGATCGGCAAGCTGCGAGCGCGCCTGCTGGAAGGCCGCGTGCCTGCCCGTGTCGTCCGGATGCTGCGCCTCGTAAGCCGCGTACTGGGTGTCGATGGCGTCGAGCGCGTTGGTCACGAGGTACATGGGAGTGACCTGCGGAACGAGTGTGCCGTCGTTACGCGTCGTGGTGGACTTGCCGTTGCGATCGACGAGCTTGAGGGTGTTCTTTGCGTAGTTTGGATCGAGCGCCGCGCGCGTGGCCGCGGCCATCACGTCAACGCCGGTAATGGCTGTCGATCCCGCAGCCGTGCACGAGCCATTCGCGTTGGCCGCGTCGCAGCGCACAATCGGCATTTGATTAATGGTTCTTACGAGCTCGCTCACCGCCGGAACGATATCGGTCGCAAACGTATCGACGATAATCGGCTCATACGAATTCGCGCCGTCGCGCGGGCAAGGCCCGCCCCCAATCACACGGCATTCTTCGTAGCTTGCCGAGGCATCGGGGAAATGCTTGTATGTTGCAGCGTTGAGCGCGAGGTATAGGTCTTCGCGCTTGTGCTTGACAAAGGCGCTCAACAACGGCCGTACCGCGTCGAAAAAGCCGAAATGCTCGAACGTGAAGATCGTGCCGTGCTGGCGCTGCTCCAGCCACTCGCCGTCGGGGCAATCGCGTAGGCCATGGATTTTGCCGTCTGGCCACGCATCGACCGCGGTTGGATTCGGATCGTCGATGATGCGTTCCGGGCACACGCTCGAGCCGGTGTGCTCGCCTTCGGCATCTTCGAGATACGTTTTCGTCGTTGTGTTGACGTTGTCGTTCTGGAAGTCGAAAAACGTGTACCGGCTCAACCATTCCGGTTTTGGCGCGAGCACCTTTGAGCTCGTGTCTGTCCAAAAATTCGTGATGCCACACGAATTTTGCAGGATGTCGACGGTGGTCGCTCCGAGGTGGAAGAGTACTAGGTCAACGCCGTTTCGAAGGGTGTCGTTGCGCATGTAAATCGTGCCCGGCGGCGGGGTTTCGTTGTTGCGGCCAAGGGCGGGATCGGCTGCGGCGTTCACCATCGCATCGACGTAAGAACCCCCGAGATTTTTTAGTATGTAAACTTCGCATTCCTTGTAGGTAGTGGGGCCGCCAATGCCGGTTACGTTCGACAAAGACAAGGGCATCGTGAGAGGGAGACCCAAGTATTTCACATGGACTACTGCACCTTCTTTGTTGCACTTGGTGACGCCGGTGGTATCCGCGACGAGCTGCATCCAGCGCGTGAGCGCGCTGCGATTGCTGCCGGTTTGGGGTGCGCTACGGTCGACCGGCGTAACCATTTCGCCGGCGCTGTTCGTGGTTTCATTCCACGGAGGCCCGTTGAGATCATTGATGTTGTAAACGATAGAGTCTTTGAAGTGGGCGTCGTTGGCGTACACTTGGCCAATTTGTTCCGTGGCCGGATCGGCAATGGCGCGGAGCAAATCTTCAAGCAAGCCGGGTTCTTGGGCGATTTGCCCCATGATGTCGAACGTGTCGTCCCAATACGTCGACGTGGGCGGAATCTTCGCTTCGGTATGCGTTTTGGCAATGTCGAGGGCTGTAAGCAAATCGCCAACGGCGCGCGCAAGTGGCATGGGTTGATTGGCAATCAAGTCGTGCGCCATGGCGAGCGTGGCGTCGGTGTTTCTGTCACCGAGCATCACGCCCGCCGCGTAAACCAAGTCAAGTATGGGCGAATCAACCCCAATGCCGTCGTACGAAACCGATGGCGCATTCGCGTACGTTTTGGTGGCCTTCACGCGCGGCCCCACCGTCACGTAGGCGCCAGCAAGCAAGTTCATGAGGGTTTCGTGATTCGCTGCCGGATCGGGATTCACGAGCGCCAAAAGGTCGGTCATGACGCGCGCCGCCGCCGTGCGACTCGTGTCGATGTAGTCGTAAAGAAGCTGGCCATTGACGAGCGGCCGACCGTAAGGGTCGCGCGTGACGTTGTCGACCGTGCCTGAATTTGGGAATGGCGTGGGCGCAACCGAGTTATCGGACGTGACAAACTGGCCCGTGTCATCGACGTCGGGCAGCCCGTCGCCGTCGCTGTCGACGAAAGGCGATGGAACACCGCCGCCCGCGAGCGCCGCGTACCCGCGCGAATCGCGCTTGACGATGTAGTTCGGCGGGTTATTGCCGAAGGAGTCGTCGGTTACGAAGACGACTTGCGAGGCGATCTCGAGGTTGTCACGCGGCCTCGACAGCAAAACGCGACCGGTGGCAGGATCGGTCGTTGTAACTAGCGGCGGCAGTGCGGGATCAACGGTAACGTCGAGCAGCTCACTTTGGGCTGCTGCGAGCAGCTGGTTGAGTGCCGCATTGCCAGGCCCAGGCACCGGAATGCGCGCGCCCGTGTCGTCGTACTTAGGGTTGAGACTGAAAGGTTGCGAGTCGGCCGACAGCAGACTCAGGCTCGCGTTCGACAGATCACGCAAATTCGGGTACGCAACCACCGGGCGCACTGGCCCCAATGCCGTGTCGATGGGGTAGTAGCCCTGGCGACCCGACATGCGCGCCCACGCGGCTTGGGCTTCAGCCAAGTTTTTGAAATCGTCAACGACGCGCGAAAGCGATTCGGTTGAATTAGGCAACGTGCCGTCGTTGTAAAGGGGGCCCATGCGACCGAGCCAATCGGCCACCGCGGTGGGGAACGAGCCCTGGCCACCGGTTGGCGCCGCACTGCACGACTTGGTTTCGTCGGCGTTGTCGAGATCTTTGATGGCGACAGTTTCTTTTGGAAACGTCGCATCGAATGCACGAATCAGATCGGCGCGCCGCCGTGCGAGCGCCTCGATGCGACCAACCGATGTGCTCCGCGATTGTTGTTGCGCCGCCATGGTCACGGTTTGGCCATGCACGTTGACACCCGTAGCAATGGCTGGAAGTGCGGCTTGATCGACAACGCTCGCGTAGGTGCCAGCCGCAGACTTGTGACAAATATCGTGAAAGGATGCGCCGGAGAGATCTTCGGTCAGCACCTGAGCCCCCACGCGATCGCAAATGACACCGAACATTTCTTCGCCGACGGTGCCTCGCTCAGGCAACGTGCGTGACGTGTCGAACTTCGAGCATGCAGGAACAAGGACAGCAAGCGTGGCAAGCGCGAATGGCGACATGGCCAGGACAGTCGGCGCCGAACGCGCTACCGAATGGATCGATGGATCCCCGCCAGGGCCCCATGGTTTAGACTGCAAAGTCCTCGCCTGGCTTAAGCTTCGACGCCGTTTCATTACTGCCTCCATACATCAAGCTTTGTGAACGAAAGAACGAATGAAAGGAATGCTATGCTCGAGAAAACAACCGCTGTAATTCTTGCTGCCGGCCTCGGAAAGCGGATGAACAGTTCGCTACCGAAGGTGCTGCACTTGGTGGCGGGTCGACCGCTCATTCACTTCCCTGTGCATGCGGCACTCGAAGCAGGTTGCGATAAAGTTGTCGTTGTTGTGGGTCACGGCCGCGAACGAATCGAGAAGTTTATCTTCAATAATTTCGGCACCAACGGCAAGGTGAAAACTTCAGTACAGAAAGAACCTTTGGGAACAGGTGACGCAACGCGTTCTGGAGTTGACACAATCGGTCACAATACTGGACGAGCGGTCATTTTTTATGGAGATGTACCCCTGTTGACCGGACAAGATATTGCGGCTGTTGCCAAGGCTCTCGACGCCGACCCATCGGCTGTTTTGGCCATTGCCACGTGCACCACCGACGATCCTTTTGGTTACGGCCGCATCGTACGCGATGCATCGGGACATATTGTGGAAATCCGCGAACAGCGCGATTTGCGCACCGATACCGAGCGAGCCATCAAAGAATGGAACCCTGGCATTTATGTGGCTCGCCTTGGGTTTTTGAAAGAAGCTCTTTCGTCGCTCAAGCCGAATAATGCACAAGGCGAATATTATCTGACTGATATAGTCAGTTTTGCAACGCAGCGCGGCGACCGGGTTGTTGGAGTGCCGTCACGCGCCGACGTGATGTGTGGGGTCAACGACCGCGCCCAACTCGCAGATGTGGACCGTGCCATGTGCGCTCGCATCGCGCACCATTGGCGAACCCAAGGCGTGACGATTCGCGATGGCGCGCGCGTTGAAGACGGCGTGGTCCTTGGCCGCGACGTAACGATTGAAAGCTTTGCGGTTTTGCGCGGCACCACGAGCGTGGGCGAAGGCGCAACCATCGATGTTGGGTGCGTGCTGACGAACGCAGACGTTGGCCAAGGTGTCACGCTCAAGCCGTACTCCATCGTGACCGATTCCATTGTGCGAGCGCGCGCGCAAATCGGCCCCTTTTCGCACTTGCGTCCGAAAAGCATCATCGGCGAAGAGGCCCATGTTGGCAATTTCGTCGAAACGAAGAAAACAACGATGGATCGCGGCGCGAAAGCAAACCACCTCGCCTACCTTGGCGACGGCGTCATTGGCGCGGGCGCGAACATCGGCGCGGGGACTATCTTCTGCAACTACGACGGCTTTCAGAAGCACACCACACGCGTCGGCACGAATGCCTTTGTCGGCTCCGACTCGCAGCTCGTTGCGCCCGTCACCGTGGGCGACGGTGCGTACATCGGAACCGGAACCACCGTCACGCGCAACGTGCCTTCGGGTGCGCTGGCCATCGGCCGCGCCAAGCAGGAAAACAAAGAAGGATATGCAGATCGATTGCGCGCGCGTCTCAAAGCGCAAAAAGAATCTGCAAAGGAATCGGAGTAAATAGCTTATGGATGCACTTCGCATTCGAGGTACGGGAAAACCACTCAAAGGCACGGTGCGAATCAGCGGCGCGAAGAACGCCGCGCTACCCATCTTGTGTGCCACGCTGCTCTCCGACGGCGAGAGCCTTCTTCGCAATGTGCCGAAGCTCCGTGATATGGAAACAACATCGGCGCTTCTGCGTTTCCTTGGCCGCGACGTTCATTTCGACGCGCCCGAAATTCGCGTTCGCGCAGGCTCGCAAGTGCGCCCCGAAGCGCCGTACGAGCTCGTCAAGCAGATGCGCGCAAGCGTCTTGGTTCTTGGTCCGCTGGTCGCGCGCTTCGGTCGTGCGAAAGTTTCGCTTCCTGGTGGATGCGCCATTGGCGCCCGGCCCATTGACCAACACCTCAAAGGCCTCGAAGCCATGGGCGCCAGCATCCGCCTCGAGCGCGGCTACGTCATCGCCGAGGGTCCAGGCAATGGCGGCCGGCTTCGCGGCGCCGAAATTTCGTTCGATCTGCCCACGGTTACGGGCACCGAAAACCTCATGATGGCCGCAGCGCTCGCGAAAGGTCGCACCACGCTCGTCAATTGCGCTCGCGAACCCGAGGTCGAAGAGCTCGCACGAATCCTCAACAAAATGGGCGCCGAGGTGAATGGCGCCGGCACCGACGTCATGCACATCGTGGGTGCCGACCGCGGAACCCTTGCACCCTTCGACCACGCGATCATCCCCGACCGCATCGAAGCAGGCACATACATGGTCGCTGCCGCGATGATTCAAGGCGGTGACGTGCTGCTCGAGGGCGCCGAAATAAGCCACCTCGAGGCGCTTTCAAGCAAAATGCGTGCAGCAGGAGTCGATATCTCGAGCGAAGGGCAAAGTGTACGGGTGCGAAGAAGCGGCCCGCTTCGTGCGACGAACATCACAACCGCACCCCACCCCGGTTTTCCCACCGACATGCAAGCGCAATTTCTCGCGCTCATGGCCATCGCGCACGGCGAAAGCGTCATCAGCGAAACCATCTTCGAGAATCGCTTCATGCACGTTCCCGAGCTTCAGCGCATGGGCGCCAGCGTCGTGGTTCGCGGAAACACCGCGGTTGTGCAAGGGGTCAAAAAGCTTTATGGCGCATCGGTCATGGCAACCGATCTCCGGGCAAGTGCTTCGCTCGTCATCGCGGGCCTATCCGCCGACGACACCGAGATCCGCCGCGTTTATCATCTCGATCGCGGCTACGAATGCATCGAAGAAAAGCTTCGCGGACTCGGCGGCAACGTCGAGCGCGTACGCGGTGCGGAAGCGTGATGTCCGCGCCGCTCATCATGGCATTGCCAAAGGGGCGGTCGCTCGGCCCAGTGGCAACTCTCCTTTCGGCCGCTGGCATGCGCCCGCGGCCAACGGAAGAGAGCTCGCCTGCCACGCTGTACGAGGCGCTCACCGGTGAGAGCCGCGCGCTCATTCGCCATGCTATCGTCGCCGACTGCCCTGTCGATGTGCTCCTTCTCAAGCCTGACGACGTACCCACGTACGTTGAATACGGAGCCGCCGATATGGGCATATCAGGGCGCGACGTTCTCAGCGAGCGCGAGGTCGACGTTTATCAACCCGTTGATCTTGGCGTTGCGAAGTGCCGCCTCGTCGTGGCTGGGAAAGCTGGCGCGCCGCTCGCGCGCGCGGGCCGCATGCCGCGTGTTGCAACCAAGTTTCCGCGCAGTGCAGCGGCCCACTTCGCGCAAAAGGGCATTCAGGTCGAAGTGGTCAACGTGCAAGGGTCGGTCGAACTCGCGCCGCTCGTGGGTCTTGCCGATTTCATCGTCGACCTCGTGGAAACAGGCGCGACCCTTGCGCAAAATGGCCTCGAAGTAAAAGAGGTCATTTCCCACGTTTCGTCGCTGTTCGTCGTGAATCGTGTATCATACAAATTACACGCCGACGTCGTTGGGCCGCTCATCGACGCTTTGCGCGCCGCCACTACGGCGTAGCTCCGGCGTCGGGTGCCGGCGCGTCGAGACGCACCAGCGGTCTCCACTTTCTGATGAAGCTTCGACCAACACCTTTGACACGCATAAGGTCCTCGATGCGTTGAAAGCGACCAACGCGATGGCGAAGCGCAACGATGGCATTGGCGCGCTTGGCACCAACCCCTGGCAACCGCCGCAATTCGTCCTCGCCGGCGCTGTTCAGATACACCGGATCAGAAGGCGTTGCCCGGCTTGGCCGGCTTGCCGATCCGCGCTCATTGCGCTCATGTTCGCCTGGTGCCGCGGTGGCGGAGTCAGTGGCCTCTGCCGTGTTGGCTTGGGGCGCAGCCGTTGCGATGGCCGGCGCCGTTGCAGATGGCGCCACGGCGGCGGCCGGCTCCGCGCGGGCACCGTCGTTGTTGCTCCTTTCACTTGGAGCGCGGTTCTTCTCATTTAGAGCGCTTGAAGCGCTTGGAGCTGGCTGCGTTGCCGTTGCGGCCGTTGCATCAGAGCTGACAACGGCCGATCGCCCAATGTACGACAACAAGACGAGCGCGATGCCAATGCCGAATGCACGGACAAGCAGCGGCGCGAACGTGGACTTTTGCACTTGTTCGCGAAAGCGCTCGCGCAGGGCGCGCAACTTGCTCGAGATCTTCGATTGACCGGGTGTGGCGGAAGCAGGCTTGTTCATTGGTGTGTCCTTGGTAATGAGAGGCCTCGTGCGCGAGGCTCTTGGCGCCGTCATTGCGAGCCTTGGGCCAGCATGTCGCCCGCGGAATTTCAGCCTTTTTTCGTCCTTGGATTTGTCGCGGACAGATTTGGGGCTGGCGCCGACAGCCCGTGCTAAAATCGTAAGGATCTGACCCGTGGAGGATTGACTATGCCGCGTTTGCAGCCTGCAGATATTGAACAGGAACTTTCGCAGCTTGCATCGAAAGGCGATGTTGGGGGCGAATTGAGCCACGAATCAGGCATGGGTCGGCGCGCTTTCTTGGGAACCGCGGCCGTAGCCACCGCAACCCTTGCATCGGCCGGGGCGTTCGCTGGGCCCGCGGCAGGCGCGGTAGGCGCAAATCTCGCTGCGTCGCCACCCCAAGGCTTCTCGCCCATGTCGGCGCCTGGGAAGATCGTCAAGGTTTCGAAGGCCAATAGCCTGAAGCCAAATGGGCTGTATCCGAAAGACGACGACGCGAAAGCCATGCTCGAAAAAGCCTTGTGCGAGTTCACGGGAAAACGCGACATGCCCACCGCGATTGCACAATTCATTCATAAAAACGATATCGTTTGCGTCAAAGTCAATGGCATTGCCAAGCAAAACATGAGCAACAACAAAGAGCTCGTTTTGCCTTTTCTCGAGGCCATGATCGAATCGGGCGTAAAGCCCGAAAACATTACCGTGCTCGAGCAATATGGTAGTTACCTCGAAGGCACGCGCATCAGCGCAAGCAACGTTCCGAAGGGCGTCAAAATTGCCATTCACAACAATGGCAACGCGACCATGGAAGATCGGCTCATTCCCGGAACAGGCGTTCGCACGAAGTTCGTCCGGTACCTCACGGAAGCCACCGCGGTCGTCAACTTTGCGCTCATCAAAGATCACTCGATTTGCGGCTACACGGGGCTACTCAAAAACATGACGCATGGTTGCACCATCAACCCAAGTGACTTCCACGCGCACCACGCAAGTCCCCAAATTGCGCAATTGTACGCGCAAGACGTCGTCAAAAGCCGTATGCGCCTAGGCATCGTCGACGGCTTCAAAGTCATGTACGACGGCGGCCCGCTTTGGAAGCGCCCCGAAGCCGTCAAGCCACACGAAGCAGTTTACGTAGCCACCGATCCGGTGGCAATGGATGCCATCGGCTGGGACATCGTCGAAAAGTATCGCGCCGACGGCAAGCTCAAGTCGCTCACCGAATCAGGGCGCGAGCCAGCCTACATCAAAGCCGCCGCCGACCTTGGTCTTGGCATTTTCGACCGCTCGCAAATCAAGGTCAAAGAATTCGTTATTTGATGATTCGTAGGGGCGCCATTCATGGTGCCCTACTTTCTGATACCAGCAACTCGGCGAACGTAACGCGTGGCATGGCACCGAGCTCGCCCTTGTCGCGCGAGCGGACAGAAACGGTGCCGGCTTCCGCGTCTTTCGGGCCAACCACAACAATGTAAGGCACACGCATAAGTCGGGCAGCACGAATCTTCGCGCCGAGTTTGTCGGCCGACCAGTCGCTGTCCACACGCAAGCCTTGGGCGCGAAGTTCTGTCAGCACACTGCGGCCGTAAGCTTCGCTCTTGTCGCTCACCGAAACGATTGTTGCTTGCGTTGGCGCGAGCCACGTGGGCAAATTGCCACCGCAGTGCTCGATCAAAACGCTGATGAAGCGCTCGAGCGAACCAAGCACAGCACGGTGGAGCATGATGGGGCGATGCTCTTTGCCGTCTTCGCCGACGTAGGAAAGATCGAAGAGTTCGGGAAGATGAGGATCGTACTGAATCGTGCCAAGTTGCCAACTGCGTTTGAGCGCGTCGTAAACGTGGAATTCAATTTTTGGACCGTAGAACGCGCCCTCGCCCGGCACGCGCTCGAATGCGAGGCCTGCACGCTCGAGACCTTCGGCGAGCGCTTGCTCGGCCATGTTCCAGGTTTCATCCGAACCAACCCGCTTTTCAGGACGAAGCGCGAGTTTGATGTCGATACGGTGGAAAGCCAATGCCTTATAAACGGCATAAAGCATGGCAATGAATTTTTCAATTTCACTAGGCACTTGCTCGCGCGTGCAGAAGATGTGCGCATCGTCTTGGCAGAACGAGCGCACGCGCGACAAGCCGTGCACGACGCCGCCACGCTCGTAGCGATGCAAGCGCCCGAAATCGGCCATGCGCCACGGCAGTTCACGATAGCTTCGACGGCGCGCGCCGAAGATCACGCAGTGGCTCGGGCAATTCATGGGTTTGAGGGCGAACGCGTTATTTTGAAGTTTGCGAGCCAACGTCGTGGCCGCCACGCCCTCTTTGGTCATTTCCTCTTGCACAAGATCTTCCGTCCAGAGGCGATACATATTCTCGTTGTAATTGCCGAGATGACCGCTCGTGCGAAAAAGCTTTGGGTCGAAAGCCTGCGGGGTAATGACTTCGTCGTAGCCGAATTCGGCATAAAGCTTTCGCATGTAATCGACGAGACCGTTGTAAACGAATGCGCCGCGCGGCAAAAAAAACGGCATGGCTGGCGAAGAGGAATCGAAAAGAAACAAATCGAGCTCTTTCCCGAGCTTGCGGTGATCGCGCGCTTTGGCATCTTCGAGAAGCTTGAGATGCTCGCCCAGGGCTTTCATATTAGGAAACGCGGTGCCATAAATGCGTTGCAACATGGGATTGTTTTCGTTGCCGCGCCAGTAGGCACCCGCCACACTCGTGAGCTTTATGGCGCCAAGGCTGCCCGTGCTCGGCACGTGCGGGCCCTCGCAAACATCAACCCACTCGGCTTCCTTTGCGCCGTGCTTGTAGAGGCTGATTTCTTCACCCTCAGGAATCGCACGAATGATTTCAACTTTAAAAACTTCGCCCATCTTCTCGAACATCGCGAGCGCTTGCTCGCGCGTGACAACCTCGCGGCGAAACGGCGTGTTGGTTTTTACGATTTCCGCCATGGCCCGCTCGATTCTCGCGAGATCGTCATCGGTGAAGCCGTCGCCGGGCTTGTCGAAATCGTAATAGAAACCGTCTTCGATGGCCGGGCCAATGGTGACTTTCGTGCCTGGGAAAAGCTTTTGTACTGCATCGGCCATGACATGCGCGGTGGAGTGGCGAATGACCGCGAGCCCCTCTTTGTCCGTTGCGCGAACAACCTGGATGTCGGCCGTGGCGTCAACCGGCGAATGAAGGTCAACGATGCGATTTTCTACACGAATCGCAACCACGTCGTCCGAAAGGAGTCCTTTTTGTTTGACGAGATCGCGTGCGGAGATTCGTTCGCTCATGCCGACACTAGTTACTCTGCCTCGGCGGTGTCGCTCTCAGAATTTTGACACACGCCTTCTTTGACGCCGTCAAAAACCAGTGCCCATGCGCCGAACACGTCGGTGCACGTGGTGCCGTCATCGCAATCGCCTGCTTCGCCGACACGGCACCACTTTGCACACTCGCTGTCGATGCACGCGAGACCTGGCCCGCAGTCGTAATCGTCCGCGCATGAATCGTGGCTCGCGCCCAAACCCGCGGTGTCGCAGTCGGTCGCATGGTCTCGGGGGTACAGCTCGGGGAACCAAATACACGTATTCGAACCGCATGCGGCTTGTGGGAAACGCGGATCGCACGCGACGGTGCACACGCCCACGCTCGGCCACCCATCGACACGAACGCAAAGATCCGCGCCGGGCACACTGCACGTGTCGAGCTCTGGGGCACAGTAAGGTCGACATGCACCATACATACATGTGAGACCAGCGCTGCATTCGCTAGCCTGCTCGCAGGGTCGGCCGAGTGTGATGTGCCCTGCTGTCACGCACGAAGTCGTGCCAGCCACAGGCTCTGTGACGACGCATGTTTCGTTGCTTGCGCAGCCGCATTGTGGAGCGAGCCCGCAACGGTGGTTCGGCAGAGCGAGTTCGCACGGCTCGGGTTCGGAATTTCCGTCGTCGTCTGGTGGCGCAGGCGAAGAGGAAGAGGGCGAGGGAGATGCGTTATTCGAAGGAGTATCGGCCGGCGCGACAACGTCGGTCGACGAGTCGCTCGTGGACGACGGCACCTCGCGCGAGCACGAAGACGCGGCCGCCATGGCGATCGCATTCAGCACGAAGACCATCAACGCAACGATTCTCGATAGTTTCACCACAAAAGCTTGACACGATTTTGACGCACCTGCCTCCGCTCGGAATCTAGACTGATAACGATGGGTCGCGTCCGCGTCGTCACGTACAACGTGCGTTACTTCGGTCACGGCACGCGCGGCCTCGCGAGCACGGGCAAGCAAATGGAGCGCATTGCCAATGCTTTTGCAACGCTCGAACCGCTCGCGGACATTCTCTGCCTGCAAGAAGTCGAGACCATGTCGCTCCGGTCGAACATCGCGCACCCAACGCACCAGCGGCGCACGCAACTCGAGCGGTTGATGCTTGTTCTGCACGAGGCACTAAGGAACGCCGGCAAGCGCGACACCTACGAGGCGTACTACTTTCCGGCCCATACCTACGGCTCGAGCAGCCGGCCCATCTACACCACAGGCCTCGCGGTGATCGCGCGCCGTGACTTCCATGTACTTTCTCACAACGCGGAGCAACCGCACGACATCACCGACCGGTTCATTCACCCGGTCAAGCGCCTCAAGCAAACGCGAATCTGCGCGCACATGCGCGTCATCCTCGAGCGCGGCGTCAATCTCGATATTTTCAACACGCATCTCAGCCTTCCAACAACCTTCTCACGCGCGTTCTGGCTTGAGTCGCGGCGGCTCGGTTGGGGGCCGAACCAAGTGACCGAAGCGAGAAACCTCGTCGAGTTCGTGGCGCGCGAAAGGCAGAGCGAGCGTTACCTCGTCGTCGGCGACTTCAACGCGCTCGCCGGCTCGCCCGTCTATCGCGAACTCACGACGAGCGGCCTTCGCGACGCATTCGCTCGCTACCACGGCATGGATGAATCCGCGCTAAACGAGTTCCCAACCGCGGGCTTCATGAACCTTCGCATGCATGTCGATCACGTGTTTTCAGGCAAAGACCTCACGTGGCTCAACTTCGACGACACGCATCGGTTCGACCAGCATACAGGGCACTTCAAAGGCCTGTCGGATCACACACCTATCGTGGGAACCTTCACGTTGTGATGCGCTCTCTTCATCGTTGGACTGATGGCGGATGCAGTGCGATGGATAGGCACGGGGTGCCGATGCTAGGCTGGTGGCTAGGCACTATTTTCGCACACGAACCTTCCTAAGATGCGCTCCAATCCAACCGACAATTTGTTTCGTCGGTCACCAGAGACGCCCATCGTCCTCTGGATTTGCGCGGCGGTGTGCGCGCATTTCATGCTGGGTGGTGGCACCGAAGAGGTATCAAAAGAGCTACGTGAACAACGCGATGACCGGCGTTACATCGCAATGCTCGGTTCAAAAACGCGCGACCGCATCCGTGCAACCGAGATGACGTTCGATGTCGCGGTGGTTGACGAGGGCACGCCCTCGAATGACCCGAGTGAGCTGCCAAAGCCACCGAAGCCCGAGCCGAAAAAGCCCGAAGAGCCCCAAAAGCCTTTGGAGCAGAAAAAGCCCGAGCCGCCGAAGCAAGAAGTCAAAGTCGTCACGAAAGGCAACGAACCGCCGCCAAAGTACGACGCGGTGCCGCTGCAGCCCGAAAAGCGCATTGCCGTAAAGCAGCACGCGGCGAAAAATCAGCCCGATAATCCAAATGCCAAGTTTATTGCCAACGAGGCAAACAAAGTCGAGCAAGAATCGGTTGCTACGCAAACCGCGCACGACCAGGACGACGAAAACCCAACGCCAGGTGCAAACAAACCTGGCGGGCCGAAAGACCACACCGGCGACAGCGATCGCACGAAAATAGCCGACAGCGACGAGCACAAAGGCGAGGCGAATCGCGCCCCCGGCGAGAAAGGCACAGAATTCGATATCCAAAAAGATCCGCGTCCGCTCGAGAAGCCAGCAGGCGCAGCTGTGGCTAACCTTCCCGCGGCCCACGCGCCACCAAAGGCCGGTGGCGACGGCCGCCAGCCACAATCCCCCGCAACGGCCGCAGCGCCGCCAGCGCTCGTGCCTGGTACACCGGCCGCGCCATCGCCAGACGGCGCGTCAGGAACGTGGTCGTTCAACCCCATCGTTCCCGGTGCGCGCGCGTCGAACACGAGCGATCCTGTGCCGGGTACAACGAACCAGAACAGGCCCATGCCAGAGGCCAGAAATCACACGAAGTGGCTTGGCCTTGGCGGCAAACCTGGTCCTGGTCAAGTGAATCTGAACTTGTCACAAAGCGGCGTGGTCGCCGTTGTCGGGTCCGACGAGCTGCGCAAAGAGCGCGAGGCCGACGGCGAACGCCGCAGAAGCGAGCACCGCGGCTCGTGGTCGGCGTCGAATTTCGAACGCTGGCGCAACGCAATCGAGAACTACGTCTCGAGCGTGAAACCGGGCAACCAAACCGCGCTCAATACAGCGGCCGTGCCGTTCGCCACATACCTCAATTCCATTCACAATCGAATTCACCCGATCTTCGCGGATAGCTTCCTTGGTTCGCTCGACAACCTGCCGAAGAACCATCCCATGAACGACATGAAGCTTTTGACGCGTCTCGAAATTGTCGTAAGCCCCAAAAATGGGCGCGTAGTCAAAATGGGCATCGTCAAAACGAGCGGCATTACAGCGTTCGACATTGCCGCACTCGACAGCGTCAATCGCGCGCAGCCTTTCGGCCCAGCGCCCAGCGCCATCATATCGGCCGACGGCAACGTTTACCTTCATTGGGAATTCCACCGAGACGAAGTCTTTGCGTGCACAACCGCCAACGCGCGGCCATTCATGCTCAACACACCGGCCAAGTCACCAAGCCCTGATTCGCCGCCGCCTGCACCAAGCCCTGCGCGGCCATCGCGCGAGCGCGGCGCGCCTCCTCCCGTGAATATACACGAAATGCGCGAAGGCTCCGCCACAAGTACGCACGCGCACGGCTAACGGCTAATCGCCGCGCCCGCATCAGCACAAAAGCGGCCAAGATGGTGTAGGTTGCGCCGGAATTGGTGACAATGAGCGCGTCCAAGCCAATCGAAAAAAAGCGTGATCGTGGCAGCGGCAAGCGAGGTCCCAACCTTGCGTGGGCGTCGGGTGCGCTCATGCTCGGCGGCGCGGTCGGCATTTTGGCAAAAGTGTTTGGCGTGCTCATCGCGCCCGGCATGCTTGGAATTGCCGAACAAAGCGCGATGACTAGGACCGAGACTTTGACCTCGACGCTTGCCTACGTCCTCGTGGCCATGCTGGTTGCCCTGGTGAGCACAGGGACGTTCGAGCTCGCGCGAAGCCCGAGCATCAGCGCGCTCATGCACGGCTTCGTAGTTACGATTTCCGGGCTCATCATAGCGCTCGCGTCTCCAGCCGTCGTAGATAAGCTGCACCCCTTCGCGGCCTTCGCGCTCGCCATTTTCTCCGCCATGGTCGCGTTCGCAGTAGGCATCCTCGTGGCACGTGTCCCGCACACCCGAGCACTCGGGGTCGCGCTCATTTTTCTTGCCATATGTGGGCTTCTGCAGCCAACCGCGTGGGGCGCTGTCACCCTCGCCAGCGAGCACGTAAGCCTCACGGCGTTCAACGTTGGTCGGATCGCCGGCACGGTCGCCATCGTCGTCCAAGGCATCACAACGTTGCTCATCGCTGCATGGCTCGCAGCGCGCTCGCGCGTCAGCCGATTCTTCGTGAACGGCGCTCTCGTCTTGGCCTTTGCCATCACCTACCTCGCTGCGCGCGATCACGCTCCGTCGTCGCCCGTGATCGCCGTCCTTCGCGCGTCGCTTCTTCGGGTGGTAAGCATGCCGGCATCGAGCACTGTATCCACGGTCGCGGCCTTCTTGCTGCCCGCGTCGCTCTTGCTCGCCGTCATCGCATTGGCTCAGCGCCGGCTGCCTGTAGCCATCAAGGCACCGTTCGCATTTGCGCTTTTGTCGTTGGGGGGCTTCGACGTACCGCTGCAGGCACTTGCCATCACTACCGCCGCCACATGGGCCCTGCTCGCAACGACCGACACTTGACAGCCAGCCCTAAAAACAGTACCTCGGCCTCTCTTTCAGGCGCGTAGCTCAGTGGTAGAGCACTACCTTGACACGGTAGGGGTCGTTGGTTCAATCCCAATCGCGCCTACAACGAACTCCACACGTCGCGAGTCCCCTACGTCGATTGGGTCGATTGCTCTGCACGAGCAGGCAATCGCAGCGTTGCGCGAGCTGCTTGCCGGCTTCGAGCGTGCCGAGCGTGCAGGCAAAGCCGCCGGTGGCGCGGTTCTCGGTGACGTTCGGAACAACCCCCGCCATCGTCAAGAAATCTACCTTGGGCTCGTGACTGTGCTGATGCGCATGGTCTTCGTGCTCTACGCCGAGCCGCGCGGTCTTTTGCCGAGGGAAAGCGATTTGTACTCGCTTGCCCGCCTGCATGCGCAGTTGCTTGAAGACTGCAAGGCAACCGGGACAGGCGGGAAAACGGGAGCAAGCGCGCTTGACAATCGCTGCGGCGCGTGGGCATGCGTCATCACACTTTTTCGCGTTCTGTACGACACTAAAAAGGGCGCGCTTTTCAATCCCGCCACCTATCCATTCTTGGATGCCCGACCGCACGTAAGCGACGGCGTGGTCTTTCGCGTTCTCGATCACCTCCTGGTGCCGAACGGCGAGCGGCTCGAATACGAAAGTGTCGACGTCGAGCAAATCGGCGACGTGTACGAAGGGCTAATGGGCTTCGAGCTACGAGTCACGCAAGGCGAATCGCTGCATCTGCAACCTAGCGAGGAGCGGCGAAAAACGGGAAGCCACTACACTCCGCGCAGCCTGACGCAACTCGTGGTGCAAACAACGCTGCGCCCGATCCTCGATGCCCTTGGCCCACAACCAACACCGGGGCAGATTCTCGCCCTCAAGATTTGTGATCCTGCGATGGGCAGCGGCGCATTCCTCGTCGAAACTTGCCGTCAGCTTGGCGATCACCTCGTGGCTGCATGGCACCGCGAGCAACCCCCGATGCGCAATGAGAATCCAGACCGCTTTCAAGTTGACGCGAGATCGAGGCGGCCGGCGAGGAGCGGACCGGAACAGCCTGCTTCGGCTTTGAGGACCGCACCGCAGCCGCCAACGAAGAGATCGCGTCAAATCGAAAGCGGTCTTGCACGCTGCATGATCGCGCAGCGTTGCATCTACGGCGTCGACAAGAACGAGCTGGCCGTGAGCCTCGCGCGCCTGTCGCTTTGGCTCGTCGCCTTCGCGAAAGACCATTCGTTCACGTTCGTGGATCACGCGCTTCGACAAGGCGACTCGCTGATTGCATTCCACTGGGAAATCGAGTTCCCCGAAGTTTTCGACCATGGCAACGGAGCGGGCTACACAAGTGGGTTCCATGCCTTTGTCGGCAACCCGCCGTGGGTGTCTTACGCAGGCCGAGCCGCGCAGCCACTCGATGAGGCGAAGCGCGCCTATTTCAAAGAGTTCTACGAATCTTTCGGCGGGTACCGAAACTTGCAAGGAATGTTCGTTGAGCGCTGTGCAAAGTTACTTCGTGCCTCCGGACGCCTGGGGCTAATCCTACCCAGTTCGATGTCTGAGCAAGACGGCTACAGCCCAACCCGCTTGGTGCATGATCGGCTCTGCGTTTGCGACGACGATCTTCCTGATCTCGGCGAAAAAGCCTTTGCGGGCGTGTTCCAGCCATGCATGCTGCTAAGGTCCACCCGGCGCGCGTCGCCCGTTACCATCAACGTTGCTGCATGCTGGCCCATCGAGCGCCCTGATCTCGATGCCGCGTCGCGTGCTCTCATGGCAAAGATGAATCGGCCACCTTTGCCAGAGTGCCTTTTCGGTGAGCGCGGTCTTCAGTCATCACGCGATGACACCGGACACTTGACCACTGCACGAAATGCGATCCATTCGGTGCCGCTGCGTGTGGGTGGCGACATCGAGCCGTTCCTTCTCAAGCCACCGTCGCAATTCGCGGACCCAGCGTGGTTCGGCACGAGACTTCGTTCTGCCGGGCAGTGGGCGGAGGTTCGCGTGCTCATTCGGCAGACGGCGCGCTTTCCAATAGCAACGCTTTCCGATGGCACTGCCTTCCGCAACTCAATCCTCGCCGGGTTTGCGAGCATTGATTATCCGGCTGAATTTCTCGTCGCGTATCTGAACTCAACGCCGATTCGTTGGCTGCACTACGTCCGATATCGCGACGCGCGCCAAGGAATGCCGCAGATGAAGATCGGGCACTTGCGCGCGATGCCGTCGCCGCCGGCTGGCTCCCTGGTTGCCGATCTGGCCAGGATGGGACGCGCCCTGTCGTCTGCCAACGTTGGCCTTCTTCCGAGCGCACACAACGCAATCGATGACGCCGTGGCCCGTGCGTTCAACCTTACGAAGCGCGAACGCGCGCTTCTGAAAGCATGGGCAAAGGCAACTCGATGAGTGCCCCTAAACTTTTCTGGCCTGGCAAAGAGCGGGCTCTGAAATCGCGTCCAATCGGAAGCGGTAAAGCGCCAAAAGTGTGGATGGCCGAAGGCTACGGTCGTCTCATCCACGGCGACAATCTCGCGGCGCTCGAGTCTCTCTTGCCGGAGCTGACAGGCAAGGTAATGCTCGCCTATCTCGATCCGCCGTTTCTCACGAACAGGGCGTTTCGAACGCACGGGAATGAATTTGCTTTCGACGATCGCTGGTCGGGGCGCGCCGAATATCTCACGGCGCTCGGTCAGCGCCTCGTGCTCGTCCGCGACCTCGTCGCGCCAAACGGCTCGGTGGTCATCCACGTCGACCCGAAGATGAGCCACTACATCAAAGTGCTTGGCGACGAAGTCTTTGGCGACGATGCCTTCGCGAGCGAGATCATTTGGCGATACCGGCGCTGGCCGAGCAAAACTTTGAATTTTCAGCGCGTGCACGACGTGCTTTTGCGCTTCCGAAAGGATCCGAAAGCAAAGCCTCGCTTCAACATGCTTTACGAGCCGCTCGCGCCGTCAACGGTCGCAACGTGGGGCACGAACAAGCAGCGTGCTGTTTTTGAAGCCAACGGGCGCCGCAAGCGCTCGCAAACAACCTCTGAAAAAACCAAGGGCGTGCCCATGGGCGATGTGTGGGACATCGGCATCATCGCGCCGGTATCACGCGAACGAACGGGCTACCCGTCCCAAAAGCCGGAAGCGCTGCTCGATCGGCTCATCACCTCGCTCACCGATCCGGGCGACATGGTGCTCGACCCCTACATGGGCAGTGGAACCGCCATTGCCGTTGCTGCCAAGCGCGGACGCATGTTCGTGGGCATTGACGAGAGCGATGTCGCTCAAGAGATCGTCCGCACGCGGCTCGTAGCAGCGGGCGTGCAAATGGCCGGCGCCGCCTGACCAATTTCGATTTAAAAGCAAGCATTTTATTGCATTCGTAGGGGCGCCATTCATGGCGCCCAACCGCTGGCGGATCGCCGATACCGAGAGCGCGCGATGAATCGCGCCCCTACAACCAACAAAACGCACATTCGTAGGGGCGCAGCATGCTGGCGCCCCTACCGCGCGCCGCGCGTGAACGAGTCGCAGGCTGCGATCGCAACGCAAACCAAAGGGCTTTACCTTTTCAGTCCTTTTGGTCGGCCTCGAGCGGAGCTAAAAGCTCAGATCATGCACGCAAGGAAAACCGCTCGTGACGCGTACCTTCCGACGCGCAACGACGACGCGTTCTTCACTCCCCGCGGCGATATCACCTTCGCCGGCACCACGGCAGCACGCGTTTTCGCCCATCGCGTGAACGAAACCGACAGGCGCTCAGGAGAAGCGCTTTTGCGCCCCGCCGAGCTCGCCGCAATGGCGCTCGTGCACGAGATCTTCCACGTTGTCATCGAGCTATTCCGAAAGCGTCATCCCACGAGCTTCGAGCGTTTGCTCGCCAAGCTCGACGTCGATCTCGCGGGCACCACGCGCGAAACGGTGCTCGCGTTTTTGCACACGTTTCCTCCTCCTGCCATCTACAGCCACGTGCGCGGCGACGGCAACGAAACGCCCGAGAAGCTCGTTACCCGCGAAGGGCGCAAAGCCGAAGACGTGTTCACCGAAGAGGTGCTGCTTCTCTGGCTCGTCAATCAGAACCCGGCGTACGATCCGGTGCGCAGCATCGTCACCGATTACGATCTCGGCCACGCCTACCAAGCCTTGGTGCGCGAGGCGCGAAGCCACTTCGACAGCGAAGCGCCTTTCGGACCGCGAGGTCAGAGCCTCATCGATTTGCTCCTCGAACCAAGCCGCCGCAAACCGAAGTCGATTCTCGAACAGCTAAAACTCATCGAAGAAGAATGGGGCCAAGCCCTTGGACTCGACCAGCTCGATATCTGGCGACGCGTGCTTTGGGCACGCGACTTTTTGAACGAAGAGGGCAAGTACTTCTATCGAGGTGGCCCTGGCCCAGGCTCGCCCTTGCTCGACGCGATGCGTTTTCGCCGCTCGGAGGCAGAGCCAAAGGCATTCAGTGCCGATCTCGATTGGATGCCGCGCGTCGTGCTCATTGCAAAAACGGTTTACGTGTGGCTCGACCAGCTCTCGAAACAATACGGCCGGCACATCGAAAGGCTCGATCAGATCCCTGACCAAGAGCTCGACATTCTGGCTTCGCGCGGGTTTTCAGGGCTCTGGCTCATCGGGCTTTTCGAGCGAAGCCTGGCGTCAAAGAAGATCAAGCAAATGCGCGGCGATTCGGACGCGGTGGCTTCGGCCTATTCGCTCAAGTCGTACGACATTGCTTGGGAGCTTGGCGGTTTTGCCGCTTACGAGAACCTCAAGCACCGCGCATGGCAGCGCGGTATTCGCCTCGCGGCTGACATGGTTCCAAACCACGTGGGCATCGATGCCAATTGGGTCATGAACCACCCCGACTGGTTTTTGCAGGCCGATCATCCGCCGTTTCCGAGCTATCGCTTTGGCGGCGCCGATCTCAGCGACAACGATCGCGTCGGAGTTTTCATCGAGGAGGGCTACTGGTCCAACACCGATGCAGCCGTTACTTTCCGCCGTCACGATCGGCACACCGGCCACGATCGCTATTTGTACCACGGCAACGACGGCACGAGCATGCCGTGGAACGACACCGCGCAGCTCGATTACACCAAGCCCGAGGTTCGCCACGCGATCATCGAGACAATCTTGCATGTTGCACGCATGTTCCCGATCATCCGCTTCGACGCGGCGATGACGCTCGCGAAGCGGCACTTCCAACGCCTTTGGTTCCCGCTACCCGGCAGTGGCGGCGCCATTCCTTCACGCTCCGATTACGCGCTGACGCAGGAAGAGTTCGACCGAAGAATTCCCGTCGAATTTTGGCGCGAGGTCGTTGACACGGTCGCCGAGCGCGCCCCCGATACGCTTCTTCTTGCTGAAGCGTTCTGGATGATGGAGGGCTATTTCGTTCGAAGCCTGGGCATGCACCGCGTCTACAACTCGGCGTTCATGAACATGCTCAAGCGCGAAGAGAATCAGAAATACCGCGAAACGATAAAAAACGTTTTGGGTTACGAACCTGAGATTCTCAAGCGCTTCGTCAACTTCATGAACAACCCTGACGAGGAAACGGCGGCCGTTCAGTTCGGCGGCGACGACAAGTACTTCGGCGTGTGCGTGCTCATGAGCACCATGCCGGGCCTGCCCATGTTTGGTCACGGCCAAATCGAAGGCTTTCACGAGAAGTACGGAATGGAATACCGACGCGCGAAGTGGGACGAGCGACCCAACGAAGGCTTCGTGGCCCGCCACGAGCGCGAGATTTTCCCGCTTTTGAAGAAGCGATATCTCTTCAGCGGTGTCGACCGATTCGCGTTCTACGACTTCGTGGCCGATGGCGGCGGTGTCGACGAAGACGTGTTCGCGTACTCGAATCAAGTCGGCGACGAGCGCGCAGTTGTATTTTACAACAATAAATTCAAAAGCGCGCGCGGGCGCATCCACACGAGTTGCCCGTCGCTCGGCGAAGACGGGCAAGGGCGCACGACTCACATCGCCAACGTGCTTGGCCTTTCCGCGGCAGGCGGCGATTGGATGCGCTTTCGCGACATGACCAAGGGGCTCGAATATTTGCGTCACGTGGCCGACATTGGCGGCGGCTTTTTCTGGGAGCTTGGCGCGTTCAAGTACCACGTTCTGATGGAATTCCGCAGGGTCACGGCCACCGCGGAAGAACCGTGGGACAATCTCGCGGCCTCACTCGGTGGCCACGGGGTGCCTTCGCTCGACAGGGCCCTCGTCGAGCTGCGTTTCAGGCCCGTACACCAGCCGCTCGCGCATGCGCTTTCGCGAGGACATGTCGACTATTTGCTCTCGGGCTGGGATGACAAAAAACGAAAGGTGAAAGACGACGTGCTCGCGGCGTTGGGCGAGCGGCTCGGTCACTTTGCCGACGGGCTTGGATACATGCGCGGTGATCTTGCTCCGAACGTGCGAAAAGGCGTGCTCGACAAGGCGCGTGCACGCTTCGAAGTCGTCATGAGCATGGCGCACGCGCCATCGGACGACTCGCAGCCATCGCATAAGCCGCCGAACGCCGTCAAACCGGAAGAGGCGTCCGCACAGCAATCGCAGGATTCCCTCAAACCGGAAACCGCATCCATGTACGTTGCGCCGTCGGTGCTCGTGCGGTGGGTAGAGCTGCGAGCGGCTGTCGACATGATCAAGACAGTCGAGGCAATCGCAGCCACGCCTGCAGGCATTGTTTCGTCGTGGGAGCTCGCTCTGCCGGTGACGAGTGCGCAGGGCGACTCGTACGAAGCGCAGCTCGAAGCAACCTTGGTGTTACTCGCTGCAACTCTGCCCGAGGCGCCGTTGCGCCAAACCATGCGTGCGGCGCTGTCCGATACGCGCGGTGTGACATTTCTCGGTGTACACGACGCAGGCGGAGAACGCTGGCTCGTCAAAGAGCGCTTCAACGAGCTTGCAGCCGCCCTTGCCGAGCGCAACGTCGCGCTCGGCATCACGAGTCGCGCGATCGCGCAAAGCCAGGCAACCGAAGTTGCGGCCATCGCCGATCGCGAGGGCTATCGAGCCGCCGCTATCGAAAAAGCACTAGCAGCCAGACCGCTTTCAAGTTGACGCGAGATCGAGGCGGCGGCGAGGAGCGGACCGGAACAGCCTGCTTCGGCTTTGAGGACCGCACCGCAGCCGCCAACGATGAGATCGCGTCAAATCGAAAGCGGTCAAAAGAACTTGCCGAGGTTATCGACTGCGGTGCCCAGCGATGAAAGGCTACTTTTTAGCCCTTCGCGTGCCGTGGTCCAACTATCGTTCGGCGCGCTGTTCAGCGCATTGAGTTTTGATTGCGCCTCGCCTCGCGAAGACTGGTATTTCGTCCATTCCGTATCAAAGGCCACTTTCTTATCGCCCTGAAAGCTTTGGGCCTTCTTTTTGTATTGGTTCGCCGTGGAATCAAGAATGTCGATTCGTGTCCTCGCCGAATTGGCCACACTCTGGCGGTCTTGAGCGATTGCCGACTTTGCGTCGGAAACGTCTCTCTGCGCATCGGCAACGTCGTGTTGGCCACGGGTCACGGCCGCGGATCTGTCTTCTCCATATTGCGCATCGACCGAATTGACGTTCTTGCGCGCGTCGACCTGGGCGCTCGTGAGCCTTGACTCCGCCGACGCGAGATTCTTGCTCAAATCATTTTTTTGGGAACACGCCACGAGTCCGAGCGCGAGTGTCGTACCAACAGTAACCGTTGCCATTCGTTGGATTGCCTTCATGACCTACTCCTTCGCAAAGTGCGCGTGCTGCGTCCCGATGTCGGGTGCGAGCGCCGTGCCGCGATTAGACCCGGACCGCTTTCAAGTTGACGCGAGTTCGAGGCGGCGGCGAGGAGCGGACCGGAACAGCCTGCTTCGGCTTTGAGGACCGCACCGCAGCCGCCAACGACGAAATCGCGTCAAATCGAAAGCGGTGCGCGCTGCCGTCACATCCCGCGCGGCACCGCTGTCCGGCGCGTTCGCATACCTCCGAACCGCGGCGCGGCAGTCACGGCGTCATGGACGCCCTTGGCGATGGGCGAATCATCGAGCCGAGACGCCAGCTCCGCCGGTCCGTCGTAGATCGCGATAGCGCCTTCGAGCTCTGCGTCTTTCCACCCACCCGTGCGCAGCACAATCGCCGCGACTCCTGCACGTTTGGCTGCTGCAATGTCGTACGGCGTGTCACCAACGAAAACGGCTTCTTCGGCCGGAACACCGATGCGCCCGAGTGCTGCGTCGACGAGATCGGGATCGCCCTCGGCTTGGTCGACGTCCTCCATTGTGACCACGTAGTCCATCAGATCGGCAACCGCCGCAACCCGGAGCAGATGATCGAGATCGGAGGCCAACGCCAGCGTCACGGCCACGCACGAAAGACCGCGCGAACGCACTCGGTCGACAAGCACGCGAGCGCCCGGCAAAGGACCAAGGTCGGGCAAATAGTGCGCCTTGAATACGGCCGAGCGATGTTCGGCGAGCGCGCGGCCTTCGAGCGAGTCTGCATCGATGTCGACCAGCTCGCGAAGGAGCCGAGCTTGGCTCATGCCGATTCGCGATCGCACATGCTCGAAGGGTACGCTTTTTCCGTGCCCCCGCAGAGCGTCGAGCCATGCGTGGGCGTGCGCGTCGTTGCTGTCGAGAAGCGTTCCGTCGATGTCGAACAGGACGGCCCGAATTCGCGCCATTGCTTACCTTTCGTTACGCCTTGGCCTGCATTGGCACGCGGCATTCAAAAGAATGCAGTGGACGTGCCTTGCGCACATTTGAGTGCACCGCAAAAGTCGATGAGATTACGGGCGAGATCGCGCGCTTTCAAAATGCTTCTACGCACGAAATTCGAGGCGAGATGCATCGGGTGAGGCGAGACAGCTTTCGCTCCACACCCCGCGGCACGCAGACTATGGGATATTAAGCGCTGGGTGGACAGCCCTTGCCAGCGTTGCGAGCCCATCGGCGACGCGCGGTCCTGGCCTGAGCACACTCTCGTCGGTAATTGGCACGACGTGATCCTTTTCGACGGCGCGGACTTTGTTCCAACCTGGCGTGTCTTTGCCAATGCGCGATTGACCGTGCGCTTCGGCGATGGCTGCGTTCACGATGACGTCGGGGTCGAGCGTGAGCACGCGCTCGACACCAAGGATTGGATAGGCGCCGCCTTCGGTGATCACGTTGTCGCCTCCCGCATGGCGGATCATTTCGTCGGCAAAGCTGCCTGGGCCTGCAACGCTGAGTGGCTCAAGACCAAAAACGAGCAGGATACGCTTATGTGGTTCGCCCGCAACAGCGGCTTCAATGGCCGCCACGTGACGGTCGATTGCCATGGTGGTTCTACGCGCTTGTGCGCTGTGGCCAACCTTTTCTCCAAGCCCAAGGATCATCGCGTTGATTTGTGAAAATGTCTCGGTCTCTGGGAAATAGGTGTATAGGCCATGTTGTTCAAGATTGTCTTTGAGCGCCGAGCCGGCGGGGCCGCGCGCGCCCGTGACAAGATTCGGGCGGAGCGAAAGAATGGCCTCGAGATTCGGATCCACGAAGCCGCCAACCGAGGGCAATTTCAAAGCTTCTGCGGGCCAATCGCAATAGCGCGATCGACCCACCACGACGTTTCCCGCACCAATGACGAAAAGCGCCTCGGTGGTTGAAGGCGAAAGCGAAACGACGCGATAGCGAGGCGATACGTCGGTTGCATCGGCGTCGCCAACACCGCCACCGCTCGCATGGCGGCAGGCTGCCAACAAGGCGGCCGCAATGGCCGCAACAGCCATGAGCCACATCCCCCATTTGATAGATGGCATAGTCAATCAATTATCCGCGCTCTAATACGCCATATTTATGCAATTTCTCAATGAGCGCAGGCCGCGAGATCCCGAGTCTTCGCGCTGTTTCGCTTTGGTTTCTTTGCGCCCTATCGAACTCGGCAACAAGAATAGATCGCTCGAAGGCTTCGACACGTGCGCGTAGCGGCGCGCTTGGCCCCGGGTCGCCGCCGTGCCGCCGCGATTCGCTCGGCGGCGTTTGGTCGAGCGAACGCCAGAGCGCAAGACTCAGATGATTTTCGGAGGTAAGTGCAAGCAGCCGCGCAATTGTATTTTCGAGCTCGCGCACATTGCCAGGCCACGAATACTCCGTGAGCGCACCGACGAGCGCCGGGTCGAGGGTCACCTGCCCCATGCCGTAGCGATTCGCGTAGGTGCGCACGAAAGCATGAGCGAGGGGCGGAATGTCTTCGGGTCGTTCGCGCAGCGGCGGAACGCGAATGGGCACGACATTGAGGCGATAATAAAGGTCTTCGCGAAATCGCCCTGCCTTTGCTTCAGCGGCCAAATCGCGGTTGGTTGCAGCGACGAGACGAACATCCACGTGTTCCGGGCGCCCGCCAACAGGTTGCACTTCGCCTGATTGAAGAGCACGAAGTACCTTGGCTTGTATCGGCATGGGCAGCTCGGCAATCTCGTCGACAAAGAGCGTGCCTTTGCTCGCCTGCTGGAAATAGCCCGTGCGCGCTTGGTGCGCGCCCGTGAAAGCGCCCTTGGTGTGGCCAAAAAGCTCGGACTCGGCGAGCTCGCTCGGGATCGCGGCAGCATTGAAACGAACGAAAGGCTTGTCGGCGCGTCGTGAGTGCGCATGCAGCGTGGCCGCGAGGACATCTTTGCCAACACCGCTTTCGCCGGTAAGCAGCACGGTGACATCTTTCGGAGCGACGCGCACGACAAGGTCGAGAACGCGGCGGACCGCGGGGCTTTCGGCAACGATGGGCCGGCCGATGGCTGCCTCGGTTCGCAGGCGTGCGTTTTCCAGTTTGAGGTTGCGCTGATCGATGGCGCGCGTTACCGACAGGACGATTTCGTCGGGATCGAACGGTTTCGGCACGTAATCGAACGCCCCGGCCTTCATGGCGGCAACGGCGACGCGCTCGGAGCCGTGTGCGGTCAACATAATCACAGGCACGCTTGGATCGTGGGCACGCAGAGTGGCAAGAACTTTCATGCCGTCAACGTCTGGCATGGCCAGATCGGTAAGAACCACGTCGGCACCACGGGCCTCAAAGGCTGCAATGCCACTCGCACCACCGCCAGCGCAGTCGACGTTGTAACCGACATCGCCAAGAACAGCGTCGAGCGTGAAGCGCATGGAAGGCTCGTCGTCGATGACGAGAACACGTGCCATAGTTGCAGCTTTTATCATTCAGGCTGCGTGGATGGCGCTGCGATTGCGCCCGTGCTTGCAAGCATTGAGCGAGGGTTCGGCAGCTTCGCGAGGTTAGAATTCGACGCTTCGGCGTTCGCTGGGAGCAAGATCGTGGCGGTTGTGCCGCGCCCGCACTTACTTTCGAAGCAAAGCGATCCGCCGTGCTGCTCGATGATGCCGCGCGCGATGGCAATGCCGAGCCCCGAGCCGCCTTCTTTGGTTGTGAAATAGGGCTTGCGGATGCGGGCAAGGACTTCTGGAGCCATGCCCGCGCCGCGATCTTTCACTTGGATTTGCGCGGCGCCATCGGCGCAACTTTTGGCGACTTCGATGCTGACGTCGGAGCCTCCGGGTGAAGCCTGCATCGCGTTGAGCACGAGGTTCAAGATGGCTTGACGCAATTTTTTGTTGTCGGCAAAAATCATGAGCTCGCGCGAGCCGCGGACTTCGAGATTCACGCCAACGTCGGTTGCGCGCGTTTCGAGAAGAAGCACGAGCTCGCGCGCGATGTCGAACGGGCGAACCTCGGCGAGGTCGAGCTCGCCCAACCCACGCGAGAAAGAAAGAAAGCCTTCCACGATGCCTTGCAGGCGCTCGGCCTCGGCCGACACAATCGCGAGGCGCTCTTTGACTTTGGCGTCGGTTGCGTTGCGCGCAACATGGGTGGAAAGCCCCTTGATGGCTGCGAGCGGGTTTTTCACCTCGTGGGCGAGACGCGCGGCAATGCCTTCGAGGGCACGCGTGCGGCCTTCGCTTTCGTCGCAAAGCTCTTCGCGACGCACGGCCAGCTCGAGGCCAATGCGCTCGTAAGCACGCGTGACACCACGGCCGATTTTGAAACACGAAGCAGCTGCAACAAGGCCGCTAATCAGCGAAAGCGCAACGTATTCGTCGCTTGCCCACTGCATTTGCGGTGCAAGCGGAGCAAAAAGCAAGACGAGCCTGGTGTGTGCGGCAAGGGCCATGATGCCGAGCCCGACAACGAAGCCGCCGAAGAGCAAAGGGCGCCGGTCGGCGAGTTCTGGATTCAACGCCGAGGTGAAAAGGATTGGAACGGTCATCAAAAGCAGCGGACTCGCGAGGCCCCCCGTGTTCGCAATGGAAACGAGGATTGCCACGAGCACCACAGCGAGCGCAATCGTTGTGCGCTCGCCGCGTCGTTTCTGTGCAATGGCCGCAACGACCATGCAAATCGTGTAAGCTACAAGCTGAATGACAACGCGCAGGCGTGGGGCGCCGCGCAAGGCAAGCACGCCAACCACGATGACTTGGAAAGGCAACATCATCACCAGGCGCTTGCGCGAGGTCACATCGAGCATTTCGGCGAAAACGCGTCTTCGCACCGCCAGAAAGCGCTCGTTGTGCTGCTCTTCTTGCGCCGAGAGGCTGTCGCGAACGCCACTCCCACCACGTGCGCGACTGTCGCGGCCTTCCATCATGTCTTTCAAAAGCATACCGCAGCAGCCTCGCTTGTTCGATGCCGCGCATGCAGCCACGTTTCAGGATTTGGCGTGGCGGCGTGAGGGGCACCCACAAGGGATGCCCCTACGAAGAATGCGTTTTGTTAGCGGTCGCGTGTAGGGGCGTATGGCCATACGCCCCTACGAACGGGTCTTGATGGCTGTAGGGGCGCAGCATGCTGCGCCCGGCGAACCAAAGCACCTACAACGAAGAGGAACCCAAGGCCTATGCGCGACCACGGCGGCTCGGTCGCGCCGACCGCGGCGAGCGAGCTGACGGCGACGGAGCATCCGGCGCTGCTGGGCGGAGTAGTAGGCGCTGCTACGCTCGGCGAGCTCGGCGCCGTGGTTGGAGTTGGCGTTGGCGCGGCCGGCGCCGGTGTGTTTGCCGCTACACCACTGTCTTCGGCAGCGCCCGCGTCGGGTGCGTCCGGGACTTGCGGCTCAGTAGCATCGCCGGTCCACGACGGCTCGGGGTAGAGCGTCCAGTTCTGCGAGGCTGTTTCGACCGTGCTGACAACCATATCGCGAAAGGCATCGAGACGCGTGTAGATTGCACCTTCACACGCGGTCTTTGTGGTTTCTCCACGTGACAGAACGCCGAAGGAGACGGCGCCTTGGCCGCCGTTCGCGGAAAAAGAGTTGTCGTCGAACGCGCTCGAGCCGCTGTCACCCGGGCATGCTCCGTCGCCACCGCCGAACTCGCTTGCGCTCATCGCCGCAGTGGGACACGAAACCGTGGCCGTTGGGCACTCGATGGGTATGCCTTGACGGATGTAACGCGTGCCCGCAGTGCCGGTACTTGGCGCCGTCATTCCGTAGCCAATGGCAGTGTATGTGCGGGCGTAGCGCGCGCTTGTCATGGGATACTCTACGCCCGGTGTGATGGGGGTTGCTTCGGAGGCGTCGATCGTGTCGGCGAGCACCAGCAGCGCGATGTCGTTGCCGCAGACGTGGGTGTCACTCGGAGTGACGAAGCTATCGACCGCGTGCCACGTTGGGTTGCCCGAAAGCATTTGCGGCGACGTAGTAATCGCAAAGGCTTTGGCTTGCTGACTGCCGAAAGTGGGGCTTTGCGAGCAGTCGATGATTTCTGGTGATGTTTGAACGCAGTGGCGTGCGGTGACAACGACGTTCGGCGCGATGAGTGCGCCCGAACACACGGCAGCACATGGCGGGTTATTGCCGCCCGTGGGACCGATGCACACACCCACCGCAAACGAGTGCGTTGTGTCAACGGTGCCGCCTTGAATGGCCTGTTGGGCAAAAGAAAGCGGGCCATCATCAGCCACGGAAGCCGAGTTTTGCGAGCAGCTAGCAACAGCAAACGCGAAAACCGCGACTCCCGTGGACACGGGCAGCCAATCAAACCTCATGACAAAAGCTCCAAGTTATCCAAGTGAAATTTGTACTCTAAGGTGCAGGACGATCGCGCCTGCAAAGCATACGTGACTAGCGTGACCGTCTTGTGCGACTGGAAAATTCTATGAATTCACATTTTAAAGAGCAACGCGGGCACTAAGCCGCGCCAGGGCAGCCGCGGGACGTCGCGGGAGCACGCGTGACGCAGGCTCGCGCGCTGCTTTTTACTGCCCGGAGTCGATTACGATTTTGCAATCGCTGTGAAGTTTGGCCTTACATGCCGCCTCCTAACCTGCTGAACTGCGCTGCCGCACCGACTCGCTGGTGCGACACATCATTCAACGGACAACGGAGGACATGCGCAATGAGGACTGCTCTAACGTTAACGGCGGGTATCGCGGTGGTACTGCTCGCGCCTGCGGCTTTGGCTCAAGACCAGGGAGGGGCGGGCGCGCCGCCTCCACCACCACAAATGGCCCCTCCACCGCCCCCACCTGGGCACCATGCGCCTCCGCCTGCACCCAACGACGACGACAACGGCCCTTCAGACCACGAAAAGTACGCCGTCGGCCACTTGGCATTTGGCTACATGGGGTTCAGTGACGTCCCAATCTACCCTGCTACTGGCACCACTATCGGTACTGTCTCGGCTCCCGTTGCTGGCGTCCGTTATTGGTTCAACGAAAAGTTCGGGCTCGACGTGGGCATTGGCCTTTGGGAGCAAAGTAGCTCCAGCACCAACGGCAGTACGACGACAAGCAACCCAAGCCAGCTTGCCATTGCCTTGCACGGCGGCGTGCCAATTACTTTTTATCACCAGAAGCACTACAAGTTCCTTTTGGTTCCGGAGCTAAACATCGGCTTTGCGCATTCGAACGTGCCGGGAACTGGCGGTGCGGCCGACACTTCTCTCAACGGCTATGTCATCAATCTCGGCGCACGCGCCGGTGCCGAAATTCACTTTGGCTTTATTGGGATTCCGCAGCTCGCACTTCAGGCAGGTCTCGGTCTATACATAAACCAAGAACATGTATCGGCGTCCCAAAGTGGCGTCTCGGCTTCGGCGAATAGGTTCACGCTCTCCACAACGGCAAAAGGCAATCCGTGGGATATCTTTGCCGGCAGCATCTTCGCGCTTTATTATTTCTAGGCCGCGGTAGATCCTGAGGGCGCGATGAATCGCGCCCCTACAACCAAAAACGCATATCCGTAGGAGCACCCCTTGTGGGTGCCCTATGGGGCGGCCCCTACGGGGCTATTTCTACATACGCGCCGTCGGGCAAAAGCCCCGCGGCGCGTCCGCGTTTAAAAAGCTCGTCGAGTGCGCGGCGAACATCGTCGGGTGCATCGAGCGTGTCGTCGTTCGCATACATCGCGAGGTAACGATCGAGCGACGAGGCGTCGAGGCCAACATCGGTGCGCGTTTCCTCGGCGAGCAGCGCGCGCGCCACTTCATCGCGGTGCTCGGCTGCCCAGCGAATCGATGATTGGCATACACGAGAAATCGTTTCGATGGATTCGGCGCCAAGGCTGCGCCGAATGGCATTGCCACCAAGAGGAAGTGGCAACCCACCCGTGGCATGCGCCCACGCCTCGCCAATGTCGGTGACTTTCACAGTGCCTTCGCGTTCGTAGAAAAGCCGGCCTTCGTGAATGAGCAGCGAAGCTTCGACCTTTCCACTTCGCAGCGATTCGAACGCCGCTGCATAAGGCGCAATGGGCACGACCACCGGCTCGAAATCGCCGAGTAGCAATCGCAAAACCAGATATGCCGTGGTTCGCATGCCAGGCACGCCAATGCGCTTGCCTTGCAGCGATGCGAGCGTGCGCGGCTCACGAGCCACGAGCACCGGGCCGTAGCCCCGCCCGACCGACATGCCGTGCGGCAGAAGCAAGTAGTTTTCCGAAATGCGTGCATATTGCGCAATCGACACGGCAATGACGTCGGCATCGCCGGATTCGGCGCGCTGGTTCAGCGTTTCGGTGTCGGCGCGCTCGGCGGTGAAGGTGAGGCCTTCGGTATTCACCTTGCCGTGAAGCAATGGCCAAAACATGAAAATGTCGTCGCTGTCGGGCGAAAATGCGAGCGCAATAGGGCTTTTCACAACGCCGTCGTACCGCGGGACTAGACCGCTTTCAAGATCCCGAGGGCGCGATGAATCGCGCCTCTACAACCAACAAGCGGTCAAAGAGAGTCGACGATGACCTTTTCGCGATCCGCAGCGCGCTCAGCGGCCTCGATCGACAACACATCGGCGTCGTGCATCAAATCCGAGCGATGTAACCCCACGGTTGCAAGGAGGGCACGCGATGGCGTAAGCCCAAGGTCGGGCGCGTGGACAAAGAGCTTGCCGAGTTGTTCGGCGTAGGCCCGAGCGAGCGTGCGGAAATCAATGTTGTCGAAGACCTTTGTACGGCGCCGGCTTGCCGCGGCCGATGCCATCAAGCTTGCCGTAAGCACATGATAAAGGCCCGCGAGACGAAGCTTGGCCACCCTGTCTTTGTGAGCAAGAATGCGACGAAGAAAGTGCGCATTGAGCGGCACGTGAAACGACTCGTCGCGCGTGAGAATGGTGAGCATTTGGCGGATTGCCGGATGCTGTTTCGCGGTGCGAAGGGCGATGCGATACGTGGTGGAGCCAATCGTTTCGAACATGAGATTCGTGAGCACAATGCTCTCGTGGCGCTTGGCTCGCGCGTAGAGGTGATAGAAAGTGCTCGTGGTTGGCCCCATAGGCCGAAGCTCGCCACCAAGGAACGGAAGGAACTTGGTGAGAAGCTCGCGGTGCCAGCCCTCTTCGTCGCCATAAAGGCGCAACGTCTCGGCGAACTCTGGATCGGCCTTTTCAACTTCCGAGGCAATTTCGTGCGCCTGGCGTAGCCCCGATTCTTCAGCACGAAAGGCTGCGTTGAAGAAGGCAATGGCGCCATTCTGTTCTTCGGAGCTTGCCCAGTTGATCGGCGTCGAGAGATCGAGCACTTCGTCGTACATGCGCTCGCGACGCTTTTTGAGAAGACCAAGCCAGTGTGCCGTTGGGAGATCGTTCGTGGTGGCCATAGCGCAGGTGACGCCTAGCACGTCTTCTTGGCAAGATCTCTTGTCAACCACATAAAAAAAAGAACCACGATGAACGGCTTCGGTGTTTTAGAATCTTTCTTTTATGTCCATCGACAACGACGACGACGAGAACTTCGCAGCTTTGTTTGAACGTGAGGCTGGCGCGCAAAACACGCGCAACACGCGAAAGCAGCGGCGCGTGCCGCGTGTTGGCGAGCGGCTCGAAGGGGTGGTGGTGCAAGTTGGGCGCGACGCTGTCTTCGTCGAGCTCGACGGCAAACTGCAAGCCCTGCTCGAAGCCGACGAGGTTCGCGAGCCTGACGGTTCCATTGCGCTTTCGGAAGGCGACAAGATCACCGCGCATGTGGTCGAAGTCGACGAGAAGAGTGGCGTCGTTCGCCTTGGTCGGTCAATGGGCAAGGCAGCGAGCCTTGCCGCTCTCGAGCAGGCTATGGCTGCGGGGCTTGGCGTCGACGGCAAAGTAACGGCTTCGAACAAAGGCGGAATCGAGGTCGACTTGGGCACTGCGCGCGCTTTCTGCCCGATGTCGCAAATCGACGACAAGCGCGTTGGTGACGCCGATATTCAGGCGCTTTTGGGCCAAACGCTCCAATTTTTGGTAACTGCCATTCGCGACGGCAAAAGCGTAGTTGTATCGCGGCGCGCATTTTTGCAAAAGCAGGCGGCCGAGTTGGCCGAGCGCGCCATGAGTCAAATCACACCCGGTGCGGTGCTCACCGGCACGGTGACGAGCCTTCGCGACTTCGGCGCTTTTGTCGATCTCGGCGGCGTTGAAGGGCTCATTCCCCGCACAGAAATCGCGCACGATCGCAGCCTGTCCGTGGGCGATGCTTTGAAAGCCGGCGACACGGTCGAAGTGCAGGTGCTCCAAGTCAAAGACAGCGAGGCCAGCGAGGCCAACGCGACGAAAGCGACGAGAGCGACCAGACCGGAGAGCGCTTCGACAAAAAAGATCACGCTGTCTCTCAAGGCGCTCGCAGTCGATCCGTGGGCGGAGCTGTCAATCGTCGAAGGTCGCGTTATTTTGGGCACGGTCACCCGCCTCGCAGAGTTTGGCGCTTTCGTGCGGATTGCATCCGGCGTCGAAGGGCTCGTTCACGTCTCCGAGCTTGGTCGCCGTACGCCCACACCCAATGCACCCGGTGCGCCGAGTGCGATGCCTTCCGAAGGCGACGAGATGCGCGTGGTGGTCAGCAAGATCGACCGCGTGTCGCGCAAAATCTCCCTTGTACCTGCTCCCGATGGCGCGGAGGTTGGCACAACCATCGTTACCAACGCCCAGGTAAGGGTGGGTGCCATCGTGAGCGGCGTTGTCGAGCGCATCGAGCAATACGGACTATTCGTGCAAATCGACGGCACAACAGGGCGCGGAGGTCGAGGTCTCGTCCCCATCGCCGAAATCGGTGTTGCTCGAGGAACCGACTTGCGCAAGGCATTCCCCATCGGCACAGCCGTCACCACGAAAGTGCTCGAAACCGGCGAAGGCCGTCTCCGGCTTTCGATCAGAGGCGCCAAAGACGCCGAAGAGCGAGCGGCTTTCGAAGCCGCACGCGGCAAAGCAAGCGCACCAGCATCGCTCGGGACGTTCGCGGATTTGCTCAAAGGCCGCAGGCTTTAGGCATGGCAGTCATGTTGTCGCTGCGCATGTGACTTCGACGTGCCGTGGCTGTCGCGGTTGTCGCGTGATCGTCGTCAAACTATTACCAAACAGTGACGGCATCGCGTGTGCTTGACAAGGCACCATATAGGCAAGCGTGAGCCACTTGTCCGAGTCCGAAAGTCTCCTCGTCTTCTCCGACGTCCATTTGGGCAGCGACATCCTCGATGGCGCCGAAAACAAAGCGCGTCGTTCTGCCACCATCGATTCCGATCTCGCCGAACTGCTCGCGCACTACCGAAGCACGCCACCACGCGGCGCGCGGTGGCGCATCGTCATTGCCGGCGACTTCATCGATTTCATTGGCATGAGCATCCCTGCCGAGGCAACCACACGCATTGCACTTGAAACGCCACCGAACGAGGAAGAGCGCGAGCACGGTCTCGGTAACGCCGCCGATCACGCAAGGCTCAAGCTTCGTCGTGTCGCAGAACGTCACGCCAACGTATTTTGCGAATTGGCCATGTTCGTGGCCGATGGTCACGCGCTAACGCTCGTGCATGGCAATCACGATATCGAGTTTCATTGGGATGACGTAAAAAATGATTTTCGCGAAATTCTTTTTTCGCTTGCCACTGCCAACAATACCTTTCTCCATCGCATCCATCGCGAAAGCTTTTTTTCGCGCATCGAGTTCAACCCTTGGTTCTATTACCGTGACGGTATCTGCTACATCGAGCACGGTCATCAATACGACGCGTTCTGCGCAACCACCCACGTCATGGCGCCCGTTTCACCACTCGATCCGCGCCGCGTTGCCCGCTGCTTCTCCGACACATTCCTTCGCTTCGTCGTTCGGCGCACCGTTGGCATGAAGGAATACGGGCACGAGCACGTCGGCCTTTTCTATTATGTTGGATTCGGTCTGAAGCTCGGCATGCTTGGCATGCTGCAGCTCGTTTGCCACTTTACGGCAGCCGTTGTGGCGCTGTTTCGCTTGCGGCGCGCGTATTTGTCGGAGGCCGCTGCCGTTCTGCGCGCCGAGCACGAGCAGCGCATTTTGAAGCTCGCCGAGGCGACGCGCCTGGGCAAAGACAAGTTGCGCGCGCTGCTCTCGCTGCAGGTGGCGCCGATTTCTTCGTCGATCCGTGGAATTCTCGCCAGCGTTCTGCTCGATCGAATCGCGCTCGCATTGCTCTCGGCCTTCACATTCGTTCTGCTTGCGGCTCTGTCTGCGTTTCACGGGCATGTCTTCTGGGGCGCGCTCGGCGTGCTCGTGACATGGTCGCTGCTCAATCGCTATTTGTCGTCGCGGCGTGAGGTCGATCCGGCGAAAGTCATGACCGAGCGCGCGGCTCATCTTGCGCGACTCTTCCCCGCGGCATTCGTGGTGATGGGGCACACCCACGTACCCACGATGTCATCCGCAGGCAGCGCCACGTACGTCAACGTTGGATCTTGGGCAGAGGAAGACGACGCGCAAACGAATTACCGCGCAGCGCGAACGCATCTCGTCATTGAGGTTGGTGACCGAGGCGCCGAGGCCACGTTCTGCACATGGGAAGCTTCAGGCCCGCGCGCGTTCGAGCTACCCAAATCGAAAGCGGTCTAAAGCCCGGACACAAAAAACCTTTACACGACCGTATGAGGCTCGTAGCCAGCGAGCTTGAGATCGTGCACCATCCTGATGTTATCGTCGAAACACGTCGTCGATGCGCTCGGCGACAAGGGTCCGCTCCGTCCATCGACGGAGCTCGTCAACCGTTGCCTTGGCGATGCGACTCTCAGCGGCGACATCGAGGGCACCGAAGCGCAGGCGAAGAAGGCTCGTGAGCGTGTCGCTAATGCCTTCGCGGAGCCCTTGCTGGACACCTTCGCGGAGCCCTTGCTGGACGCCTTCGCGCAGCCCTTGCTGGACGCCTTGCTGGACGCCTTCGCGCAGCCCTTGCTGGAGCCCTGCTTTGCGGCCTTCTTCGATGAGTCGCTCGGCAAGTGTCACGTAGGCCTCCTGAACGTTTTCGCCAACGTCCTCGGCGAGAATGGCGTCGATGATGTTGGCATGTTCATCGTTGCGAACATACGCAATATAGCGCAAAATTGCTTCTAGCCCTTCTCGTCCATTCTCCGCCTCGCCGAGCTCGCGAAACGCCTGAGCCCACAGGGTCAGGGCGTCGGCGGAAAACCGCCCGCCTCGAGCCGTCCGCAGCGCCCACAAGACCAACCGCGACACCGCCGTCATCGCGCGGCCGTAGAGCTCCTCGTCGCTCGCGTGGCTCAGATCGTCCACACAAAATTGGAAGTCAGGCACGTACGCTCGCGCCGCTTGGAGTGACTCGCCATCCAAGTCGATGAGGTCCAGCAGGCGCGTCGCCGCCGTCCAGCCGGTCTCACTATGGTGAAGAACCACGGGGATGACGGCCGGCAGCCGCCGCGCGTCGGGGTGATCGCGCAACCAGTTTTCCCACACCCGGCAAATGTAGCCGAGAAGCCGATACGGCATCAGCCCATCGACCGTGCTTTGGTGCTCGAACAGAAGATAGAGAAACGCTTCGCGCTCGCGGAGTTGAACCGAATAAAGAAGGTCGGTGTGTCGTTCGCGGAGCGTCTCGTCCACGAAGCTTCCGGGGCGGAGCTCCAGGCTCTTGAAGTCCATCGCCTTGACGAGCGCCGAAGGAAGCACCGAGCAAAACTCTCCCGCTGCGTTCGTGACGTCGGAGAAGACACGCTTGAAGAGCGCATCGTGCGGGTTATTGCTCGCCATGGCAATCGCAGGCTGCACGCGCGAGCTTCGGATGTCTATGCCCACGGCCCGATGCGGTTCTCAAACTGGACGCGGCTTATTAGAGCGAGCCGTGCGTCATTGGGCGGCCTTCGATCCAGCGGTGCAAGCTGCGGTTCGCGCCATCGATCGTCGCAGGCTCGACTATCTCGAGGAACTGCTCGTCAAGCGGGGGCTCACGGTGACGCTTTCACAAATGCGCGCACAAATTCTTTATTGGGCTTTTCTGGGTTTTGCGCTGTCGAGCACGCAGCTGCCAGGAGCGCGAATGCAGTCCTTGCTCGATGAGCTCCTGCAGATGGTCTCATCGGCACGCTTTCAGGTTGATTGACCAGGTTGACCAAGTTGACGCAATCTAAGGCCCCGCGTCGAGCCCCCCCTCGAGAATGGGCGGAGGCGCCGGTGGTGCGGGCGGCGTTGGGCTCGGCGTTGGTCTAGGTAGAGGTGCGGGCGGCGGCCCAGGCGGAACCGGGCTCGGCGGCGTTGGAGTCGGCGCGGGCGCTTGCGCATGTGCACGCGTGCGGCCAATCGCAGCATCGGCAACCATGCCGAACGCGAACATGCTGACAACGGCGACCGCAGCGAATCTGTCGCCCGGGCCGCGCTTTGGAGCTCGCAGACTCATGAGTCACGGTAGTGCATCTGGCAGGCCACCTCACCGCGTTGCTGTCGCGTTGCCCTATTGCGCGTTCAGCCGAGCCAGCACATACACCACGAGCGCACCGACCCACAAACTTGCGCGCACGCGCATGCATTCGCGCCACGCCCAATACGGCGCGAACGGCAGAAGGGCGAGCGACACGGGCCCACGCCACCACGGACGCCTGCGCACGAGACCGAAGACAATTACCACGTGCACGGTGACCAAGAGCGCAAAGGCAAGGTTCAGGGCCGTGACAACGACGAGGTTCTTGAAGTGGGGGCTCATTTGGTTGGGATCGACGATGTCTGCACGTGCGCGCCGCTCGGATCCACGATGGCGCCGGGAAGTGTCTTGGCAACGGCGAGCGGCGCGGGCTCGCTCACCTCGTTCCCAACGCGATCGCGCCACGCACCTGGCGCCATCAATAGCATTCCAGATGCGTCGCGCACCGTGGTCCACGGAGCGAACTTCGCATTCGCTGGAGGCATAACCCATCGCCCGCGCTTCCATGCCCACCGCCGGCCTTGCCACGACCACTCGCCGTCAATCCACACGGCGCCTGAATGACTCGGCTGCGCGGGGATGATCTCCACACGCGCGGGCGGCGGATTGTACGGAACCCGAGCGAGCGCCTGCGTCGTCTGCGCCGCGAATTCCGGTTGCGGCAGGCGTTTGGGGTCGCACGCGGCCGTCGCAATCGCGGCAATCGCGATGCACACCTCGGCAGCGTGCTTGCACCTCACTTGCATGCGTTGTGCACCGGTACAAAAAACACGCCTTTCGCGATCGTCGTTTTTGCGATCGTGCTTGGCGGCTGCCACGCGGTGCCGGAGGGACGCCTCGCGGTGGATGACGTGACGGTGCGCGGGCCACGCGCGGTTGGCACCGAGGCCATCGAAGACAAGATCGCCACGGCCCCAAGCCCCAAATTTTTGGGGCTTTTTCAAGGCTTCGTAAACGAATATTCGATTTTCGATCATTTTATTTTGCAACGGGATCTCGCGCGCATCGAGGCAACTTATCGCAAAAAAGGGTATTACGAGGCCCACGCGCGCGCCGGCCGCGTCATTGCGCGCAATGCGCGACACGTTCGCGTCGAAATCGTGGTGGAGAAAGGGCGCCCCGTCCTCGTGCGGCGCGTAACCATCGATGGCTTGGATGGCGTGCCAAAGAACATCCGAGACGCAGTGCAGTCGGTCGCGAAAGACGGGCTGCCGAAAGACTCTCCGTTCGACGAAGACGCCTTCGAGAATACCGAACGCGCCATTGCCCGCGTGCTTTCCGACCACGGCTATGCCTTTGCAACATCGAAGGGCGAAGCTGCCGTTGACGTGGTCGCGCGCGCAGCGGATGTATTTTACACGGTCACGCCCGGGCCCGCGTGCACTTTCGGCCCTCTCACGATCGACGGCCTCGGGCCTATTCCCGAAAGGCCTGTGCGCGCCGTCATCGACATCAAAGAAGGAGCGCCATTTTCGCAAAGTGCCGTGGAAGCCGCGCAGCGCGCTGTCATGGAGCTCGGCGTATTTGCCTCTGTCGAGTTCACCCGCGCGCTTCCCAGCCAAACGCAACTTGAGCCACCTGCGCCACCTACTGGGAAGCGCTCGCCGCAGGTGATCCCAATGCACGCGAAAGTCGAAGTTTCGCGCCTGCGCGCAATTCATCTCGGCGGTGGTTTCGAGTTTGACGCCCTCAAGGCCGATGCCCATGGCGTTGTCGGTTGGGAGCATCGGAATTGGTTTGGCGGCATGCGCACGTTGTCGATCACATTTCGGCCAGGCGTCGTGCTTTATCCATTGCGCGTAAACAACATTGCGTGGCCCACTCACCCGCTCTTGGAGGAGCGCACGAGCATCGATTTTCGTCAGCCTAGCTTTCTCGAGCGGCGCACAGCGGGATTCGTGCGTCAAAGGTTCGATGTCTTTCCCGTGCTGATCGACCCGAATCCGCCTGCCAACGCGCCCGTGCTTGGCTACACGGAGTTCAAAAATGCCGTGGGCGTCGACCGAACCTTCGGGAGCGTTTACGTTGCTTTTTCACACAATCTTCAAGTCGATTCCCCGTTTTCGTATATCGGGCCCTCAGACCCGACGCTAAGCACCATTTTAACTAGCTATCCTGAGCTGTTCGTTGCGCTCGATCGGCGTGACGACAAGATTCGCACACGGCGCGGAATTTATCTCGCGAATACCGTGCAAGTGGCCGCGAAACCATGGTTCAGCAACGCGCATGACATCAAGGTGCAGCCGGAAGTGCGGGTGTACACGCCGCTGTCGAAACAATCGGTCTTTGCAGCACGCGCTTCGATCGGATTTCTCGAACCAACGAACTACGGCACCACGATCACCCATGGCTTGAACGAAGTCGGAAGCAATGCCGAGCAGACACGCGATTTCCAATTGACGTTTCTGCGTGGCTTTTTCTCCGGTGGCCCGTCGTCCAACCGCGGATATCCCATCCGCGGAGTCGGTCCATCCGCCGTTGTTCCATTTCTCTCACCCGTCGTCGCGCTCGGCCAGGTGTCTCCCTGCACCAGCAACGAATGCCGATCACCAACGGGCGGCTTTACGCTTTGGGAAACGTCGGTGGAACTTCGCCACACGATGGGCGGCCCGATCTCGGCCGCGGTCTTTTGCGACGCGAGCGATGTTTCGCCACAGCCGAACGATATTCGACTCAGTCATCCGCACCTGTCGTGTGGCTTTGGCGTGCGTTACGACACAGCCGCGGGTCCCATTCGCGTCGATCTCGGCTACCGCATTCCCGGCTTACAGGTCATAGGTAAGCTCACGCCCGACGAGAACATACCGCCAAATTTCGTTGGCATTCCGATGGCAGTGCATCTCGGTGTCGGAGAAGCGTATTGAATGCGGCATTCGGGCTAAACCTATTGCGACGCCCATTGCGCGTAGTCACCGCACTTGCCAAATGGGTGCTCGGCGGCGCGTGCTTCGTCGTAGCTGCGCTCGTCAGCATCGTTGTGCACCTGAATGTGCCGGCGGAAAGGCGCCTTGTCGCACGTGTGGCAAGTAGGGCGCTCAGTTCTGTTCTCTCGGGCACGGTCGCGATCGAGCACATTGGCCAACTCACCTCGCGCGGAATCCACGGCGCGCGCGCGCGGGTGCGCGATCCTGACGGAACCGAGGTGCTCTTCGTCGACGGGTTACGCGTCGACGTCTGCTTGCTTTGCACGATTCGGTCGTTGTTCAAAGATGGCGAGGTTGTCGTTGACGCGACTCACATCGAGGTTCGTCACGCGTGGGTCCATGGCAAGTCGCCAGGGTTAGTCGATGCAGAATTCAACGGCCTTGCAGGCTCATTTCACTATAGCGAGGAGCTGATCGTCGCGCAGATCGATCGACTCGACATGCAAAGTCGCGCGCTGCCTCGAGGGGCAAACCCAAACGGCAGAATCGCAGGGCACATGCGCCTGCTTATGGCGGCGCTCCCTTGTGTTGAGCCCGAAATCCATGGCTCACGCTCCGCTTCTTTCGAGAGCCACGGCCTACGGGCTCAACGGAGCGCGACGTCTGCGCCTCGCCCTTGGATTTTCAATCACAGCGCAACGTGGTTGCGCTGTAACCACGATGCCGCTCGCATCGAGGCTGACGGCTCGTTCGATGGGACGCTTTTTGGCGCACCAGCAACGCTGCGCGCGACGATGAGCGAGATGCACATGGACGCCGTGCTCGATGCCCGCGATGACGAAGGCGACGATCTGCGTCGAGCACTCCCAGAACTCGGATTGCGTGCACCAACGTCGGTGCACGCCGAGCTGCACGGCGAATGGCCGCGCGCATCGATGGCGGTTCACGCCGCCGTTGGCACGGCGCACATGGATGCCAATGTAGCGATGGATATTGCATCTACCTCGTTCGAAGGGCGCGCCGAAGCCTCTGGCCAGCGCATCTCATACGGCAAGGGCGCAGTCGACGAAATTCACATCCGCGCGCAAGCGCATGGCACGCTCGCGGTGCCTTCCATTGAGATTGACGTGCACACACGCGGCGCGCGATGGGGCGCCTTTCGCACAGAATCGATGAAAGTACGCGGAAAAATCGGCAAGCACCAGGACACAATCGTTGTGCATGACCCTCGCATCGAGCTTGTTCGAAATGGCCAATTGGCCACGGTGATTGCCGACCGCGTTGCGATTCAAAGCCAACGATTGGCGATCGAGCACGCCACGGTTCACGGCATTGGCGCGCCCGTCTACGCCGACGTAGTTCGCACGCCACGCGAGGTCAAAGCGAAGGTCGTTGCCAAAGGAATCGACCTTGGGCGCGCGGCCGCGTTCGTTGGGCGCGAACGCGACGTTCACACAGGGACGTTGACGATCGACTCGAACATGCTCTTTCGCGGTAAGCATTCACAAGGCGAGGTGCACGCCAAGGTCCGGAATCTGTCGGCGTTTCGCGTTCGCGATGCGCATCTCGACGTGGATGCCAAAGCGATCGATCGCACGATCACGCTCGATCTCGACGGCTCTATCGGCTCAACCGGCCACATTGCCCTCCACACCACGCGCTTGTCGGTGTCTGGCGATCCCGCAAAGCTTTCTTCGTGGCGCGGTGCAACCGGGCGCGCCCAATTCGACGCCGCGATCGATATGCAAAAGGCCATCGCGCTTTGGCAACCACGCACTCGGCGCACTCAGAAGACAAGCCAAGTGGGCGGATGGCTCGTGGTTCGTGCGGCGCTCTCACGCGACAGCCAGTCGGCGCCGCTCGATGGACGCCTCAGCGTGCGCACGCAAGGACTCGCGGTCTCGAGCATAACGCCTCCGGAGGCAATCCTTGGCACCGTGGAGGTGAGGCACGCACCAGGGTTTCACATGAGCGGCATCGACGTGGGACTCGATGCAAGCATCGACGGCATGTCGAATGATGGCGAGCTCGCCGTACGCCTTACCGATAGGCACACGGCGCTTGCTGCACTTGATATCAAGGCGATCGCGCCATACCGAGAATTCTTGCATAATCCAAAGGCAGCGTGGAAGAAGCTCCAAGCCGCGGCTGTGAGCGCTGCGCTCATCGTGCCGGAACGCGCACTCGACACACTGCCATCGGTGTTCGGAACAGGAGCCATGGCCGGTGCCGTGGGCGGCGATTTGCGTGTCTGGGGCACGGCGGGCGAGCCGCACGTCGAGCTCACCGCGCACGCGCGCGGCGTTCGCTCGAAGTACGCGCCGCTCTCGATGGCAACCGACACCGAAATTGCATTCGCCTACGACGGAACAACTGCCAATATCGGCGTCGACGTCAAAAGACGCGATCGCCAGATCGCGCAGCTTACGTCGCGCGTCGACGTCGAGGCAAAGGATCTTGCTGCCGAAGGATCGGCGCTCGCAAAGGCGTCGGCAAACGCGACAAGTGTGGGCCAGGCATTCGCGAAGCTGCCATGGAAGGGCAACACCAAGATTCGGCTCGATAGGTTCCCGCTCGAACTGGTTGGGCCCCTGGCAGACGCCCGGCTGCACGGCAACGTGAGCGGCGAAGTTGCGGCCTTTGGGCTGCACGACGACCCACGCCTCACAGCGCATCTGTCGCTCGATTCGCTGCGCATCGGGCGAGCCGACTACCAGATCGGAACCATCGCGATCGATGCAGATCGCAACAATTTTGCGCTCACCGCGCACATGCAGCAAGCAGACGGCTTTGCTGACGTCCGCGCGCACTCAGGCTTGGTATGGGAACGCGGACTGGTTCCGACACTGAATAGCAGGCAGCGGTTCGAAGCACGGTTCGTTGCAAGCGCATTTCAAATAGCGGCAGCGTTGCCGTTCGCGTCCGATCTGTTCAACGACTTGGACGGACGTATCGATGCTGATGCGACGATCACCATGGATCCCTCGACGAAGTCGACGACGATGACGGGACACGCAGCGCTTCGCGACGGTTCGATGCAACTTGCAATTATCGGTGAAACGTTCGACAACGTTCGCGCCACACTCACCTTTGCGCCTGACGGCAACCTTCACATCGACGACATAGAGGCCGACCATGGCGGTGGACAGGTGCATGGCAATGCCGTCATTCACTTCGATGGTCTGCTATTGCAAAATGCAACAATAAACGCGGCCATCCCCAAGAAGAAACCCATCAACTTCGCGTTCCAAGGCCAGCCCATCGGCGACATTTGGGGCAACGCAAAAGTCGACGTGTATCACGCCAGAGACAACGGGAAAACGACGCTATCTGCCAGTGTGCCGAACCTTCACATCAAGCTCCCGCAAACCATGAAAGGTGGCGTAGAAGAATTTCGGAAGAACGAGAAGATAAAGGTTGGCGTGTACTCGTCGCCAAACGAGCTTCTCGAGCTCCGGCTCGACCAGAAAGATTTGCAGCAGAAAGCACCGAGCACACCTGTCGATGTCGACGTGGCGCTTGGCGAAATCACCCTCGATCGTGGGACTGAAGTGCACGTTGTGCTTACCGGGCAACCTCACATCACATTCGCCGAAACAATGCGTGTAACCGGCACAATCAATGTCAAAAGCGGCAAAATCAACGTCCAAGGCAAGGAGTTTCGTGTTGAGCAAGGAAAGGTGATCTTTCAACCTGAAAACCCGTCGAACCCAACGGTCGTAGCCTCGGCTGTGTGGACGGCAACCGATGGCACAAAGGTGTTCGCCGATTTCAGAGGGCCGCTCAAAACCGGGCAAGTCAGCTTGCGCTCAGAACCTGCTCGCCCCAAAAACGAGGTACTCTCGCTCGTTCTTTTTGGAGGCCCCGAGAACGACCAGACCGGCTCGCCTTCTTCAGGGGGTGAGCAGCAAAATGGATCGGCAGCGGCAGCCGCAACCGTTGGCGGCGCCATTGCGGCGCAAGGTCTGACAGCGGCGTTCGACGATCTCACCGGCATCCACACGACGGCACGGGTCGCCACCACGAAAGATAACAATCCGCGGCCCGAGGTGGACGTGCAGCTCTCACGCGCGTTCACATTGCGACTCGCGCACGTCATTGGCACGCCGCCCGTTACCGACCCAGACACGAATCTCGCGACGGTCGATTGGCGCTTTCGCATGAATTGGGCAGTTGAAATGACGTTTGGCGATCATGGCAAGGCCGTGGCGGACGCCGTCTGGCAGAAACGCTACTGACCGCGTTCAGGTTGAGGTGCTTTCGTCGTTGGCGACCGCATCCGTAGGGGCTCAGCATGCTGCGCCCCTACTCGGCTGTCGCGCAGTGGGCATGCACTTCGCACCTCGCTCGATTCAAGCGAGGAGAACGAAATCATGGCCCTGGCTACGCCCGATCGTCCGATGGACGAACAAAAGTCGACAGTTGCGCTCCTGAAAGAAGCACTCGACGAGACCAAGGAGCTCGTTCGCATCGAGATCGAGCTCGCGCGTGCCGATGTGAAAGACGAGATCCGCCGCTCGAAGCACGCCCTCATCGGCTTCACGCTTGCCGCTTCCGGCGTGCTCGTCGCCATTTGCATGCTTTCGGTTGCACTCGTTCTCGCGCTCGGCGGCACGGCGCTCGCCGCTGTTGCGGTGGCAGCTGGCTTCCTCGTTGCCGGGGCTCTAGCGGCATTTGTAGGCTACACGCGTCTGCCAAAACCGCCTCTGGTTCGCACGCGTGAGCGCTTGGAGGTCGACATCAATCAATTCAAGGAGCATCTCGCGTGAGCGACCTATCGTTGCCTTTCGACGCACGTGCCAGCCTCGAAGATCGCGCCACGAAAACGCGCGCACGGCTCGTGCGTACGCTCGATGCGCTCGACCTTCGACGCGAGCAAGTGACACAAGCGAGTCACACCGCACGGCGTCTCGCAGTCCCCATCGCAGTGGTGCTCGTCGCCTTGGGTGTGGCTGGCGCGACCGCCGCCTTTGCCATTCGTGCATCGGTGAGGCGAAAGGAAACGCACGCTCTGCCCAGACGCGTGGGTGCAGCGCTCGAACCAACGCGCAAGGCGATGTTCGGCGAACACAAGCCTTCGATCACGGAAGAAACTCTTCGCAAAGTGATTCTTGCCGTAGCCGGGCTCATGGCCACCGAGCTCGCCAAGCGCGCATTGAAGGCGTCATTCGAAGGCAAATCAATCGCGACGCCACGCGCAAACGGCGAGCTCGCAAAAAAGAGCGGCAGCGCGCCCAACGTCGTTGTGGTTGAACCAAGCACTCCGCGCCTTGCCATTGCTTCTCGCGCAAAGAACCCAAACCCGACAAGAGGAGACATGCGATGAGCGTTCCGGAAGAAGTCCTTGTCGACGAAGCCGCACGAGAGACGTACCCCGCAAGCGATGCCCCGTCGTGGACACCCACGCATGCGGGGACACCCCTGCATCCGCGACACCGTACGGGCAACCCCACCGATGTGCAGCGCCGACTGCGTGCGAACGTCGAAGCCATTACCCTCGCGATCGAACGAGAGCAGCAAAGGCGCGCATCGGACGCGGGCGAAGCGCGCCGGTCGACCGCAAACTTCATTGCCAACGCATTCCTCGAAGCAGGGCGCACGGTGACGCGCATTCCCCTTGGCGTCGAGACTACGGTCGAGACCGTCGAGGCCATTTTGCATGGCACACCGTCAGCCGATAACGATGGCCAGATTGTCGTGGGCGTAAGCTACGATGGATTGGTTCCATCGCCTGCGCCTGCTGCCGCGGGCGTGGCGAACGCTATCTCGGATAACAGCTCGATTGTGACGCTGCTTGCACTCGCGCGTCATCTCGAAGGCACTTCGTTCATCCGCACGGTACGGCTCGTTGCGTTCGCCAACGCGCCGCACGATCTGCCTTTGTCGGGACTGTCACGCGATCGCCGCGGAAGCCGCGTGTACGCCCGACGCCTTCGTGACCGTCACGTGCATGTGCACGGAATGATCGGCCTCGACAGCCTCGCGTTGTCGAATCCCGATGGTGCCATGGTCGCCATCTACGGCAACACGGCATCACGCGATCTCGCGAAGGAGTTGCGCCAAGGGTTTCGGCGTGGCTCTCCGCTGCCTCTTCGCACGTTCGTGCTGCCAAGCCTACTTCCGCTCGTTTCGTCGGCCGACCAGCGATCATTCTGGCGAGAAGGCATGGCAGCCGCAAGACTTTCAGCATTTCCACCTTCGTACTTCGGCCAACCGGCGCGCCCAATCTCACCAGCGCACACACCAGCGCCAAAGGCTGATTTCGACGTGATCACGACATTCGTGCTGGGCCTCGCGCAGGCTGTGAGTGATCTTGCAGGCGGCGAGGCGCAACGGCTGAAGGCTTGAGGCAGAACAATTTCGGGCGCTGCATCGCAGCGCGTGCGGCCAAATTTGGCCGAACTTCGATCGAACGGCACTAGAATGGTAGGCGGCATGAACGACCGCTTCCCTTGCCCTTGCTGCGGGTTCCTCACGCAGGCCATGGTGCCCCTTGGCTTGTTCGACAGTTGCCCTGTTTGTTATTGGGCAGACGACCCCATGCAGGCTCACTATCCAGACTCCGCCGGCGCGAACGCGGTGTCCCTGAACGTTGCGAAGAAAAACTTCGCAACGTTCGGGGCAAGCGAAGAACGCTTCCGCGGTGAAGTGAGGGCGCCTACTCCCGACGAGATCCCGTGAGTATTGAGCAGGTTTCGAGAGTAAGCTGCCTCGCACGTCCGATAGCCATGCCGTCAAAGAAAAAGCGCGCCCTTCGCGTCATCGCAATTCAGCTCCTTTCGGTTGTCGTCGTTGCCTTCGTTGCCTTTGGCATGCTGCATCGGGGGGCAGGCGGCGGCGATGCCGTTGCTGCGCCGCACTCGGCACGCACTTCTGCGGTGGCAACGGACACGCAGGCACCATCGCCCGCTAGCGACCCGCCCCCCATCGCGCCGGCCGCGTCGGTAAGCGTGCCAAACACGACAGCCGGCGACGCGGGCAGCGGCGATCCCATCGATCTTGCTGTTGCCCCTGACGGCGGCGTGCCTTCCCAACCAAGCGGCACTGTGTATCGCTCACCGTTCGCCAAGCCAAACCCTGGTGCGCCCGTGCGAGCGAAAGTTGCCATGCTGCTCAACAGCATTGACGACTACGACGTAAAATCAGGCACATTCACGGCCGACTTCTTCTTGAGCCTCACGAGCGCGCAGCCTATGCCGCCTATGAATTTGCAATTTCCAAACGGCAAACTCGATAACAAAGAGATTCTCGCGGACAAACCAACATTTCGGTTATACCGAATGACCGGTTCTTTCAAATCGCCGCCCAACCTGCGAAACTATCCCTTCGACGCGCAAGAACTCCGCATCGTCATTGAAGACGATTTGCGCGGCATCGATCAAATCCGTTTCACCGCAGACAAAGAGCGCACGCAACTCGCGCGCGGCTTTCGCGTTCTAGGCTGGCAGGTCGATTACGTGGAGGCTCGCTCGCTTAGCCAGGCATACCCCGACCGCTTCGAGGGCGACGACCTGTACTACGGTCGCTACATCTTCACGCTGGGCATCGAGCGCTTCGCCACGAGCGCGGCATTCAAAGTTTTCGTGCCGGCGTTCGTGATTGTCATTATCTCGCTGCTTGGGATGTGGGTCGGCCATGAGCACATGGAAGTTCGTTCGAATTCTGGAGCGCCAATGCTCGCAGGCGCCGTTCTTTTCCACTTTGCGCTGATGCAAGAACTGCCGCCAACAAGCTATTTCACGCGCGCCGACAAAGTCATGCTAGGCGTCTATTTTTCGCTACTTCTCGGGATGATATCAACTTGGTGGATGTTTCTCGTAAAAGAAGAGAATATCCCCATTGTTTTCCGCGTGGGCCGCGCTGTCGTGCCCATCATTAGTCTTGCCGCGATGGTGATCGCATGCTTCGTGTGAAGGACTCGTTGCTGGTGCTGGTCGTTCTGGTGCCGACGCTTTTGGGTTGCAAGAAGAAACCCATGCATCATACAACTACCGTCGAAGTTCATCAGGTTCAGCACTACGGCAACATTGCGGCCGGCAGAATCGGCACAACCGATCTCGAACTCAATTTCGTCAACTGTCCTGGCACGGCCCGACAAGTCGTTCGTGCCAGCAAGGCCTTTACCGAGTGCGCACCAAACATAAAGGCTGGCGATCGGCTCGAAGCCGAGATTGTATCAAGCTACAACATCGAGCGCGGAAGCTATCGCAGCGAAATCTTGCGCCTCGGCGCATGTTCCGTGAAGGCCGACCCGAAAGACGAAGCGAACTACGAAACCGTGCAGATGTGCACCGATCTCGAGGCAACGGGCGTCACCGTCGGCGTCCGGTGCGATCGCACGCGCAGCAAGGAGCTACTCGCCAAGTGCCCATGGTTTCGAAGGTAGCGGGCAGGCACGAGACCTGCCCCTACATCCAACAACACGCATATTCGTAGGGGCGGCCCTTGTGGCCGCCCTTTGAAAGCGGTCTAGTTTGTTATCTTAAGCGCATGACGCCATCCATCGACGAACTCGCTCAATTCGCATGTTGCCTCGCCAACGCATCCGGCGACGCCATTCGCCCATGGTTTCGCACCGCACTCAACGTGGACAACAAAGACCACGACCGCGATAGCTTCGATCCGGTTACAGAGGCCGATAAGCTTGCGGAACTTACTTTGCGTCGCCTTATCCATGCCACATATCCCCGCCACGGCATCGTTGGTGAAGAACATGGCCAACGCGTTGGCGACGAGCCTTTCACGTGGGTTATCGACCCCATCGACGGCACGCGCTCGTTCATCTGCGGCATGTTGCATTGGGGAACGCTCATCGCGCTGAACGACGGCACGCGACCCATTCTTGGCATTCTCGATCAGCCCATAACTCGGGAACGTTGGATAGGCCGCCCCGGGCAAGCCACCTTCGCCGCGGCTGGCGCCATGGAGCAGACAATTCGAACGCGCGCCTGCCCCAACCTCGATGCCGCTGTGCTCACAACAACACACCCAGCGGATCACTTCACGAAGGCCGAAGCCGATGCATTTCAATCCATCGCTGGGCGCGTGCGCATGACACGCTACGGCGGCGACTGCTACGCATACGGCCTTCTCGCGATGGGGCTCGTGGATCTCGTCGTCGAATCAGGCCTAAAGGCGTGGGACGTGCAAGCGATAATCCCAATCGTCGAAGGTGCTGGTGGGCTGATGACATCGTGGACAGGCGGCGATGCGCAGAATGGCGGCCGCGTCGTTGCTGCAGGCGATCCGCAATTGCACGCGCTGGCGCTCGAAGTCCTCTGCACGGTGAAGTGAGAAAAGCGCGAACTTACGAGATTACGAAAGCGCCTCACGCGAGACGAATTGCCCCGCGTATAGCGTGAAATCGCTGCGTGCCAACGTGCCTATGCGGTTTCGCGCACCCACGCACGTGCCGATTCGAGATCGGTCATGGGAAAGGTTCGTATCTCCATGTGAGTGAACGCTGCAAAAAAGCGTGTCACAGGACCAATCCACCCCTTGCTGGTGACAACCGCGCAGCGGCCAAATTTGCTCATATGCGATAGGCTATAGTTGAGATCGCGCCACCAAAGACCAGGCGACATTTTCCCCAATCGCTTGATGATCTCGACGGCGTTTATGTGGTCGTGCTGAGCAATCAGTTCGTCTATTGCCTTGATGACCGCTTCGAAATCGGCACGTTCGATATCGCCATCGACCGTGATTTCAATCACGCCGGCCGCTTTGTCGGTTGCAAGTTCGAGCATGATGACAAACCTCGCACACTACCGCGCTACCAAGATGTGCCATCTCCTCGAAAACAAGAATCGATCCCGTTAGACGGCTGACCGAAGCTTATTGGCAGACTCAAGCAGACCGGCTGGCGTTGCTCGGAATTTCACGTAAAGGTGGTCGTGATCGGTCTCAATTGCGCGAATTCCAAGGATTGGAGAAAGAATTCCAAGGAGCTTTTTGATACGCGCATCGTTCGCAAGCTTCGGTGCTTTCATCAAGTCGATAACCACGCGATCGCCCTCGGCCTCGATCACCATGGCGGGCTTTTTTGGAATGAAATTCACGAGATTTCCAGGGTTCGACAAATCGAGCGCTCCCGACTTGATAAGCATGGCCACTGGCGAGTCGCTTTCGGCTACGAGCGCGAGTTTCACGTCGCGCAACCGTACTCCAACCCGCACGGCACTGTCCGAAATCTCGATTTCGTCGACTCTGATGGCTGCCGATGCACGCACTGGTGTTCCCATGGCATCGACAATCGCGCTGAGCCTTAGCGCAGGCGGGGCACTTGAAATCTCGACCTCTTTTGGCGCCTTTCTTCCCCGAATTTGCCCAGCAAACCACCGCAGCGACGCAAGCGGCACACCGAAACGAAGTGCTGTTGCATTGGCAGCGGCTCGAACCACCTCGTCGGGGTTTTTCCTGACGTAACCAACAGCTGCCTTAATCATTGCGCGCGGACGAATCATGGGAGCGCTAGTTTAACGCGCTCGGCGCCGCGATCACAATGTCGGTTTTCTTCGGAGACAGAAATATAAGAAGTGGAGCAGAGGGGGATCGAACCCCTGACCTTCGCATTGCGAACGCGACGCTCTCCCAGCTGAGCTACTGCCCCTTTGGCGCCACCATTGGGGCGATAGATACTACGCGGTAGGACCTAACACGTCAAGTGTTGGCCTACTTGTATCCCGACACTAACGCTTGCGCCAACAGCCCCCAGCCATCGATCGCCACAAACAGAAGCAGCTTGAATGGCAAGCTGACCTGCGTTGGATTGAGCATTTGCATGCCGAGCGCGAGCAGCACATTCGCAACCACGAGATCAATGACGAGAAACGGCAGGTAGATCAGAAAGCCTATCGCAAAGGCCTCCGTCAATTCCGTCACGACGAACGCCGGCACAAGCACCGTAAGATCGTCGGCGCCAACTTTCGCGGCTTCGGCCTCGTGCGCCGAGCGCGCCTTTTTCGCTACTTTCAGAAAGCGCACGCGTTCCTTCTCGCTCGAATTCGTCTTCAAGAAATCGCGCATTGGATCGCGAACGGCATCGACCCCCCTGTCGATGAGCACAGTCGTGTCGTCCCTCGCGCTGTCAATGAGGGGCATCGTGCGGTCGAAAATGCGCTGCCCAACAGGGGCCATGGCAATGAGCGTGAGCGCTGTGGCAAGCGCCATCACCACCGTGTTCGACGGAACCGACTGCGCGCCAATCGCGCTTTTTACGATTTGCAGCGTTGTCGAGATCTTCACGAATGCCGTCATTCCCATGAAAACGAACGGCACAATCGATGCGACTGCGAGGGCAACAACGAGCGCAATGGGCTTGCCAAGAACGTCGTCGACACGCACCGCTTGGGCGTGGGCTTGGACGCGTTGGGCGTATGCGAGCGGCGCGGTAAGCATAACCGCGGCGAACACCGCAAACATTCTCGTTCTAGTAAGCGGTCGGTTCATGACACCGCCTTGGTTTCGTTTTCTTCATTTGCCGGCTGCGCCGCAAGGTCGACTTGACGCGCCGCGCTGGTAGATCCTTTCGACTTGCGCCCAAGCACGCGCGCAAGCACTTTGCTGAACGGCGCGGCTTCGCGTACGCCGGCGCCCACGGCCTCACTCGCCGCAAGATCGGCAGCGGGCATCTCGCCCAACTTCGTGAAGCCTGCCTCTGACACACCCACCACAAGCACCTGCGCACCAACGCGAACCAGATAGATGTGCCTTCGTGCATCGAGCGGCAATTGGCCCGCAAGCTCAATGGGGCCGTGCGCGCGGCCCACGCCTAGCTTGCGCGCTCCATAAAGAATGACGAACGCAAGCGCACAGACCGCAACCAGCGTTACCAACGTTTCAACAAGGTAGCTTCCGTAGGAACCCATACCGCCCAATTCTCGCAATTGCGCGCGCACGATCGGCGAGGTGGCGCGCGAGGTCAAGGTCGCAATGGGCACGGAAGACTATGGAGACGGCGATCATGTTGACGTACAGCTCTTGGGCGCGTAAGTGTCCCGCCGCCGTGGCACTCGTCGTTCAAAAATTCGGTGGCACTTCTGTCGGTTCAATCGACCGCATTCGCAACGTTGCACGCCGGGCGATCGCTACCCAGAAAGGCGGCCACGATGTGGTCATCGTCGTAAGCGCCATGAGCGGCGAAACCAATCGATTGCTCGCCCTGGCGCACGAGGTGATCAAGGTTCCCGACGCGCGGGAGATGGACGTTGTCGCCGCCACTGGCGAACAAGTTTCCGCGGCTCTCACAGCCATGGCAATTCACGCCGAAGGCGGGCAGGCCCGATCCCTTCTCGGTCACCAGGTGAAAATCTTGACCGACGGCGCGTTCAGCAAGGCACGCATCAAAACCATTGAGGGTTCCAAAATCTTCGACACCCTCAAACAAGGGCGCATTGCTGTTGTTGCCGGTTTCCAGGGCGTTGACGAACATGGCAACATTACGACTCTTGGGCGCGGCGGTTCCGACACCACGGGCGTTGCCGTTGCAGCGGCCATCGGCGCAAGCTCGTGCGAGATTTACACCGACGTCGACGGCGTTTACACAACCGACCCAAACATCTGCCCGTCGGCCAAAAAGATCCCCCGCATCTCGTACGAAGAGATGCTCGAGCTCGCTTCGCTTGGTGCGAAGGTGCTCCAAATTCGTAGCGTGGAGATCGCGATGAAGTACGCCGTTCCGGTTCATGTCCGTAGCTCGTTTTCCGATGCCGAAGGCACCTGGGTCACAGGCGAAGACAAGGCGCTCGAAAACGACGTGGTCGTTACCGGCGTCGCCTACGAAAAAAACGAGGCTCGCGTGCATGTCGTCGGCGTTGTCGACAAGCCTGGAATCGTAGCCGATCTTTTTGAATCGATAGCCGGCAAGAACATTTCGGTCGACATGATCATCCAGAATGTATCGAAGGCTGGTGTCGATCGCGCCGACGTCCTTTTCACACTCGCGAAAACCGATCTTGCCCGCGCCAAAGGCTTCATCGAAGAGATCGCCAAGCGCCTCGGTTCAAGCGAAGTTCGTTACGACGAGGATGTCGTAAAAGTTTCCATCGTTGGTCTTGGCATGCGTTCGCACGCTGGCATTGCAGCCAAAATGTTCCGCATCTTGGCGAACGAAGGCATCAACATCCAAGCCATCTCAACGAGCGAAATCAAAGTGTCGTGCCTCATTCATGCAAAGTACACCGAACTTGCGGTGCGCACCTTGCACGACGGCTTTGGTCTGAACCGCGTTTAGTCGGACAGAACGCCCGAAAATACATGCCCGGCAGGTCCGCCTGACGTGGCAATGTAGCGGTCAATGGCTCATTTTCGATGGATGACTGCTGGCGAATCCCACGGCCCGCGCCTTGTCGCAATCGTCGAGGGAGTTCCTGCTGGACTTGAACTGCTTGCCGCCCATATCAACGAAGACCTTGCTCGCCGCCAGCGCGGCTACGGACGCGGCGGCCGCATGAAAATCGAAGTCGACAGAGTGGAATTCGCCGCCGGCGTGCGCAACGGCGAAACGCTTGGCTCGCCGATCGCCATGACCATCACGAACCACGATCATCAGAGCTGGCTCGATCGCATGTCGCCGGCGCCCATGCCAAGCGAGCCCGAGGCGCTCACCAGACCGCGGCCAGGGCATGCCGATCTGGCGGGCGGCCTAAAGTACGATCGACGCGATTTGCGCGATGTTCTCGAGCGTGCGAGCGCGCGGGAAACGGCGGCGCGCACCGCGGTTGGGGCTGTGGCCAAGCGGCTCCTCGCTGCCGTTGGAATCGATGTGTTCGCGCATGTTCTTGCGATTGGGCCTGTCCGTGCAGCGCACCTCGAGCTGACGCACGAAGAGATTAAGGCTCGGGCACGCTCGTCCGATTTGGCGTGCGCCGATGAAATCGCCGAAGCGAGCATGAAGGCGGCCATTCGCGATGCGGCTCACGCCGGCGACACGCTCGGCGGCGTTTTTGAGGTGATTGCCGCAAACGTCCCCACAGGTCTCGGTGCCCACGTTCATTGGGACCGAAAGCTTGATGGAAGGCTCGCGCAAGCGCTCATGAGCATTCAAGCCATCAAAGGCGTCGAGATCGGCGATGGCTTCGAAGCTGCGCGCTCGCTCGGTTCTGAGGTGCACGACGCCATCGAATACGATGCCACCACGAAGCACTTCACCCGGCCGACCAACCGCGCCGGTGGGCTCGAGGGCGGCATCACGAATGGCGCACCCGTGGTGTGCCGTGCTGCCATGAAACCCATCGCAACGCTGAAAAAGGCGCTGCCAAGCGTCGACATTCGCACGAAGTTGCCGTACGCCGCAGCCTTTGAGCGAAGCGATGTCTGCGCCGTGCCCGCCGCGTCGGTGGTTGGCGAAGCCATGGTCGCCATTGTTCTTGCCGATGCGTTGCTCGAAAAATTCGGTTCGGATTCTATCAAAGAACTTCTTCGCAACGTCAATGGCTACATCGCGCAAGTCGAGGCTTTCGAATGAATGCTACGCGTCGACCCATTGTTTTGAGCGGCTTCATGGCAACCGGCAAAAGCACCGTGGGGCGCCTCGTTGCTAAATCTCTCGGCATGCCATTCCTTGATCTCGATAGTCACGTCGAGGCTTTGGCAGGCAAAAGCGTGCCGGAGATTTTCGCGACCGAAGGCGAAGCCAGGTTTCGCGAGCGGGAAGCCGCTGCGATTCTTCCTCTTCTCGACGAAGCCCGTCCGCGCGTGATTGCGTTCGGTGGTGGAACGGTAACGATCGAACGTGTCCGCCTTGCGGCTCTCGAGCGTGCAACCGTGGTCACGCTCACGGCTCGACCGGAAACGATTGTGTCGCGCGTTCCATCGCTCGCGGCCCGCCCAAACCTCGTTACCTCGTCACCCCTCGATCGGACACACGACTTGCTCGGTCTGCGTCGCGAGGCCTATGGCGAGTGTCACGCCACCTTTTGCACGGACAAGGCAACACCGTCGGAAATCGCATCAAAGATCGCCGCGCTCGCCGATCGCGATCTTCTTGCGATGCCGCTTGGGTCGCGGAGCTACACGATCGAACTCGCCAATAACGAGCCTGCTCGCCTCTCCGATACATTGACCCGACTTCAGCCGTCGTCCCTCGTTGTGGTGACCGACGCAAACGTCTGGAGACATCGCTCGTCGTGGCTCGAACAGGCCCTTCAGCAAGCTGGTACCGCCGGTCGCCGTACCTTGAAGATCGAAATCGAACCTGGCGAAAAGTCGAAAATTCTCGCTACAGTAGCACGCATCTGGAACGAAGCTCTCGCATGGGGAATCGACCGCGATGCCGTGGTGCTCGCGTTCGGCGGCGGCGTTGTCGGTGATCTCGCGGGCTTCGCGGCATCCACACTGCTCCGCGGTGTAAGGTGCGTGCAAATCGCAACAACGCTGCTTTCGATGTGCGATTCGTCGGTGGGCGGGAAAACAGGTTTCGACCACCCGGCCGGGAAGAACCTGATTGGTGCCTTCTTCCAGCCAAACCACGTCATCCTCGACATCGCGCATCTTTCCACGTTGCCCGTCCGCGAACGAACCGCGGGGCTCGCCGAAGTGGTGAAAATCGCGGTTATTACGGATGCACCCCTGCTCGGCGTTCTCGAACAGCACGCCGAAGCCATCGCCGAGGGCGATCAAGAAGTGCTGAGAGCAGTCGTGCGTAGCGCCGTGCAAGCCAAAATCCGCGTCGTGAGCGACGACGAACGCGAGAGCGGACTGCGAGCGTTGCTCAATCTCGGGCACACCGTCGGCCACGCGCTCGAGGCTCACGGCGGCTATTCGGTGCTGCTGCATGGCGAAGCCGTTGCCATCGGAACGGTCACCGAAATGAAGGCCACCGAGCGGCTTGGGCTCACGCCCCGTGGTCTTGCTGATCGGGCCGAGACGCTCTTCAACCGACTGGGCCTTGCCACCAAGGCACATGCGCGAGACATCGAGGCGGCGTGGCCGTTCGTTCTCGCTGACAAGAAGCGAGCGGCGTCAACCATCAAAGTGCCTGCTGTCACGGGTGCGGGGCAGGGCGCCGTCCACGCCATTGAGATCAAAGCCCTTGCCGACGCCGTCTTGGCCGTGGCGTAGCGGGAGGGTTTCACGTGAAACATTTGGATGATCCCTTGGGACACTTGCCTGGTGCCCTGGCAGAAATCGAGCGCCTCGGATTGTACCGACGACCGGCCGAGGCGGACGACGCGATCGAGGCGGACGCTCTCACGTTTTGCTCGAACGACTACTTGGGTCTCGCCTCTACGAAAGCTCCTGCCTCGGCGAGCGGCACTGGATCCTCGCGGCTCATTTCCGGCGAGCGTAGCGAACACCGTCAACTCGAACGAACTCTTGCCAACTGGCTCGGTGTCGAAGACGCCTTGGTCTTCACAAGCGGCTACGCAGCCAACGTGGGCACCATTTCGGCGCTTGCGGGACCATCAGACCTGCTCGTGAGCGACGCGCTCAACCACGCCTCGATCATCGACGGTGCCCGGCTCTCAAAGTCGCGTGTCGTAGTCACCCCGCATCTGGACCTCGCCGCGATCGACGAGGCCCTTGCTTCACGCCGAGAACCACGGGCCTGGGTTGTCGTTGAAAGCTACTACAGCATGGATGCCGACGGCCCCGACCTCGCTGCGCTGCGCGCCGTGAGCGACGCACGTCATGCGGGCTTGATTGTCGATGAAGCCCACGCCCTTGGCGTTCTTGGGCCTGGTGGCCGTGGCCGCTCGGCCGAAGCCGGCGTTGTACCCGATGCTCTGGTGGGTACCCTTGGCAAGTCGTTAGGCTCCCAAGGCGCATTCGTCGCAGGCCGATCCATTCTTCGCGATTGGCTCTGGAATCGCGCACGCAGCTTCGTGTTCTCGACGGGGCTTGCTCCCAGCGCAGCCGCTGCAGCAACACGAGCGCTGGAGATCCTTTTGCACTCCCCAGATCTGCCAGCCTACGTGCAGCGCCTGGCAGAACGCCTCCGCACGGGTCTACGAGACCGCGTTCAACAGAACGCATTCGTAGGGGCGTATGACCATACGCCCCTACACGCAACCGCCAACAAAACGCACATCCGTGGCGCCCCGCTGTGGCCGCCCCACATAGGGCACCCACAAGGGGTGCCTCTACCGCGGCTTATCGGCTTTGGCCACATCGTCCCTGTCGTGATTGGCAAGCCGGAGGATGCGGTTCGGATTGCCGATTTTGCTAGAGCACGCGGCATTCACGTCACCGCCATTCGACCTCCAACGGTTCCTGCAGGCACTGCACGAATTCGCATCACAGTCACCGCACGGCACAATGATGAAGACATCGATCGCGCACTCGATGTCCTGCACGCCGCATTATCTGTAGTGCCCGTGGTAGAGAAGTAGCCCCAATGAGTCGCGCCCCACTTCTCGTCGTCACCGGAACCGGTACTGGGATCGGTAAGACGCACCTCTCTGCCGCCTTGATTCAAGCTTGGGCAGCAAGACTCCAAGCAAAGGGAATGGTCGAACCGAAAGTCGCCGCCATCAAGCCCATCGAAAGCGGCGTTGGCCGCGACTCGATCGTCGGTCCCGACAGCGAGATCCTCCGTGAATGGTCGACGTTTCACGTGAAACAATCTCCGCCGCCCTATCTGCTCACCCGTGCGCTCTCCCCTCATCTCGCAGCCCGCATGGACGGTCGACGTATCGATTTCTCTGCAGTCACCAACTGGGTTGCGCAAATCCGCGCACAAGCTGACGGAGTCCTCGTTGAGCTCCCTGGCGGGCTCTTCAGCCCCCTCAGCGAAACCCCGGCTCGCACAAACGCCGACCTTGCACGCGCCCTTGCACCAACGGCGATTGCTCTTGTTGCACCCGATCGCCTCGGTGTTCTCCATGACCTGGGGGCAATTACCCGCGCGGCGCATGTCGAGGATCTTCCCCTCTCAGGCATTCTGCTCTCAGCACCTGATCCTGGCGATGCCTCAACGGGCGACAACGCTTGCGAGGTTCCGCTTGTCACGAATGTTCCCGTCCTCGCGGCGCTGCCGCATGCCCCGGTGGAAGTACTTACCATCACCCTCTCCTTGATAAGGGCCTTGGTAACGCTCATTCCTTCGCTCTCCTTTAGATAGACCTTATCCCGCTTTTAAAATGCGGCCGCGGTCGAGCGTTATCCGCACGTCGCCTGCGTCACGCGCAAAGCCTTCGTCGTGCGTTACAACGAGCACGACGGCACCGCGTGCGGACTCATCTCTCACCACCTCACGCACCCGCGCAACGCCCGCCGCGTCGAGGCCTGTTGTCGGCTCGTCAAGCAAAACGAGGAGCGGACGATGCACGAGCGCACGCGCGAGCGCAACGCGCTGCCGCTGCCCACGCGAGTACGTTCGAAGCGGGCGCTCGACAAACGACCCGAGATCGAACCGCTGCCGCGCTGCCTCGAATGCTTCCGCGATGTCGACGCCATGGAGCTTCGCCGCTAGCTCGATGTTTTCTCGCCCTGACAAATCTGCATAGCAGAGCGATTCGTGCCCGACCCAGCCGAGTGTTGCTCGCACCTCGTCACGCGTATGGCCGAGCGCTCCGTGAGATACGCTGCCCGAGCTCGGGCGCGCTAGCGTCCCGACGATAGAGAGCAACGTTGACTTTCCCGAGCCGTTTGGCCCGAGCACCATCGACACACATCCACCCTTAAAACAAGCACTGGCCCCGACCAAAGCGCGAACCGGACCATAGGTTTTCGTTACATTTCGCAGTTCAACCCCTAAAGATTCTAAAGATAAAGCAGAAGACACCCGGCTACACTGCCGTGGGCCGGAGCAGCCGACAAGACCAACGAGACCGGTTTCATGGGTCCGCTGGTGGCATATCATGTGAATCATGTGAAACTTCCACAAGATTGTCGCAGTGGTGCATTGCACGATCTTTGAACTGGCGGCTCGGACTCTCCGCAGATCTCGGCTTATTCAGGGTGCCGACATGCGCTCGCCGTATCTGCGATCGTACCGTACCAGGTAGTATCAGGTCAGCGGCCAAGCGGAGGCGAGGCGACGCGAGACGAGACAAGCGAAGGCCAGCCTGCCAGCGAAAACCCTTGGTTTTCAAACTCCGTGCTATTCTCGATCTATGACTGCTGCCGCTGCGCTCCTGCACGAGGAGCTCCCACTCATCCAGAAGCTGCGGCACGCTTTGGAGGGGGCTCTTGAAGGAAAGCCAGAAGCCGTCGAGCTCGCTTTAGTCGCACTGCTCGCGGGTGGCCACCTCCTCATCGAAGACGTACCTGGCGTCGGGAAAACCACGCTCGCGCGCGCCCTGGCCCGCTGCGTTGGCGGTGAGCTACGGCGCGTGCAGTTTACAAGCGATCTGCTCCCGAGCGACGTTGTCGGCGTTTCCGTCTACGACCAACGCAACGCCGAGTTCGTGCTCCGACACGGACCGATCTTCGCGAACGTCTTGCTTGCCGATGAAATCAATCGCGCAAGCCCGCGCACGCAGTCAGCGCTTCTCGAAGGCATGAACGAAGCCCAGGTCTCGATCGACGGCAACACCATCCCGTTGCCCGATCCGTTTTTCGTCATTGCAACGCAGAACCCACAAGACTTTGCAGGCACTTTTCCGTTGCCCGAATCGCAGCTCGATCGGTTTCTTCTCCGCCTGCGTATTGGCTATCCGCCGCCTCAGGTCGAAATGCGGCTTTTGCTCGAAGGGCACTCCGACACGGCCCGCAACGTGCCTACGGTGCTCGACCCTGCGCGCCTCGTTGCCCTGCAGCGCCAGGTCGATCGGGTGATGATGGACACGGCGCTTCTTACCTATTTGCATGCCATCATCAATGCAACTCGCACCTCGTCGGCGCTGGCGCTCGGCGCTTCGACACGCGGCGCCATGGCGCTCGGCAAAGCCGCCCGCGCCCGCGCTCTTCTTCGTGGGCGGAGCTACTGCATCGCCGACGACATTCAAGATCTCGCCGTTCCGGTGCTTGCACATCGCGTTCGCCTCGCTAGCGACGAAGGCAGTTTCGTTCCTTCACGCGACGAGGCTGAAAGCGCTATTCATGACATTGTCACTCACATCCTCATCCCGCTTTAAATGTGAGCAAGAGCGTGTTTACCAGCCGTCGCGAGCGAGTCGGGGCTGCCGAGGCTAGGGGAGGCGCTCGCGCCAAGCGGGACCTACTCGGTGCATATGTCTCTCGCTTGAAAAGCCTCCGCTCACCGTCGGAGATCAAGGTCACACGCGAAGGGAAATTTTTTGTAGGGCTTACGCTCGGTGTGGCTTTTGCGGCCATCAGCACGGGCAACAATCCGCTCTACTTGGTGCTGGGAATGCTTCTCGCGCTTCTCATCGGCAGCTCCATCATGAGCGAGCTCAATCTGCGCGACCTTGCCGTTATGCGAAAACTGCCGCGACGCGCGCAGGTCGGGCGCCCGCACCAGGTGGAGATCGAAGTCGTCAACTACAAGCGCCGTATGCCGTCGTTTGCGATCGAAATCGAAGATCTTCGCGCCGATCAGCCCGCAGACAAGCGGTGCTTCTTTCTCAAAATCAGCCCACAAAGCATGCAAATTGCAGCCTACCGAAGAACGCCAGCCACGCGTGGGCGTGATGCACACACAGGCTTTCGCATTGCAACGCGCTTTCCTTTTGGACTGTTCGAAAAGTCACGCGAAATCTTCTCTGACGGCGAGCTTATCATCTACCCCGCAGTCGGCCCCGTGACACTCGCGCAGCTGCCCGCGGGGCGTCACCCAGGAGGCACCGCCACGTTCGTCCGCGGCCATGACGATGACTTCCTGGGAATCAAGCTTCTTCGCGAGGGCGAAGACCCACGCGACGTGCACTGGCGAAAAAGCGCCTCGGTCGGACAGCTCGTGATGCGTGAGCGTGCCCGCAATGCACGTCCCGACGTTGTGTTGTCGCTCGATGTTCTTCGTCCTGATAACGCTTTGGACGACTGGCAAAGCCTGTTCGAGCGTAAAATCGGCGAGTGCGCCTCGCGCGCCGTTGCGCATATCAAGCGGGGCGAGGGCGTTGCGATCACGACCACGGCCGGTTGTACCGTGCGCGCGAATCGCATGACAGGGGCGGATCCACTTCTTCGCTTCCTCGCGCTCGTCGACTCGATTCCTTCGGCAACACCTCCTGGTGTGAAGGGCGCCATGGATGTGGACGTTGTCCCCGATTTGGAGGAGCCCTCCGAATGAGGTTTGGGCTCGTTCACCGCATTTTGACAAACGCTTTCGCTGCGCTGAGCATCGTTGCGCTCGTTTCCACCGCCTCGATGCCACCGTGGAAGGCAGGCCTTCTTCTCGTGGCACTTGCTGTTGCTATTGCTGTTCCTGAGCGCTGGCGCCGCCGCCCGGTGCTTCGTTATTTCGCGACCATTGGCCCATTGATCCTTGTTACCGTGCAGCTCGCTCGGTTCTTTGCAGGATACCCGCCACTCGATATTGCCATTGAGTTTGCCGTCATTCTGCAAATCATTCGTCTTTTGACCCGACGTGGCGCAGCCCACGACCAGCAGCTCATCGTGCTTGCGCTCTTGCACTTTGTGGCAGGCACTGTGCTTGGCGGGGGTTTTGTTTACGGGCTTTGTTTCCTCGGTTTTCTCGTGGTCGCACCGGGCGCATTGGCACTTAGTCATTTGCGGCGCGAGGTCGAAGGCAACTATCGACAAGGGGCCCGTGACCGCACGGGACTGCCCGTCGATGTTCCGCGCATTCTGCGCAGTCGCCGCGTTGTTGGGAAAAGATTTCTCGCACTAAGCTGCTTGGCTTCCATTCCTATCTTCCTTTTCACCCTCGCCCTTTTCATGATGTTTCCGCGGGTCAACCTGTCGCTTCCGTTTTTTATCCAATCACGGCCTGGCCGCGTTATCGGATTTAGCGATCGTGTCGACCTCGGCACAATGGGTCTCTTACGCGCCGATCCAACCATTGCCCTGCGCTTTTATGTTCCAGACTTGCCCGAACCCCATCCTTCAAGGCTCATTCTCCGCCTCCGCGGTACCGCGTTCGACAAGTACGATGGCCATGCGTGGTCGCGCCCGCCAGCCGCGCCCCACCAGAGTGGCCTTCAAAGTGGAGAGCCGGACGAAATGTTCGCTCTCGCTCGGCCCCCCGACGAGCACGATCGCAAGATCTCCTTTGACCTCGAGTCGATCGATCCTCCCGTCGTTTTTTTACCTCCGCATGTTGTCGCGCTCAAACTGCATCCGCAGCAAACAGCGGTTAGCGAGCGATCGATATTGAAGCGCGGGCCTGAGGGCGAGGTGCGCTACTCCGACGGCGAGTCGCACGGCATTCGCTACGATGCCTACGTCGCCAGCGAGAGCGAACCCATCATCGAAACTGTGGCCGCAGAGGACCGTCAGCGTTACCTCGACATTCCGGCGTCAATGCCAAGTCGCATTGCCGATCTTGCACGCGAATGGACAGCGGCTCAGCCAACGCCTTACCTCAAGGCCAAGGCCATCGAAGAGCGTCTCAAGCACACTTACACATACGATATTGGCTCACCGTCGAGCGGCCGTATGCGGCCCGTCGACCATTTCTTGTTCGAGTCGAAGCGCGGACACTGCGAGTTCTTTTCAACCGCAATGGCAATTCTTTTGCGCGAGATTGGCATTCCATCGCGCAACGTCACGGGCTTCGTGGGTGGAACCTACAATCGATTTGGGCGTTATTATTCGGTTCGCCAGGGCGACGCACATTCTTGGGTCGAGGCATACTTCGACGATCCCGCACAAGGATGGGTAACGTTCGACCCCACGCCGACCTCGGGCGCACAGCCTCTTGAAGACACCACGGGCACATACGCTTATCTGCGCGATTTCGTCGAGGCGCTTTCCGAGCGATGGAGCCGTTACATCGTCGGCTACGACCTCAAAACGCAGATTCACTTTTTCGACGATTTTCGCCGCCACTACGAAAAGCTTCGCACGATCACGCACATCAATAACATAAATTTTGGCGCAGCCGAGCACGTCACGCGCGACTCTCTCGTTGGGGCAACGCTGCTTGCCCTTATGCTAGGCGGCTTCCTTTTTTGGAAGCGCAAAACGCGCGCAAAACCAACCGCCAGCATGAAGAGGATCCTCGCGATCAATCCAGGGCATGAAACAATCAGTGTACTTTACAAACGTCTTGAGCTTGCCCTCAACCATCATGGGCTATCGCGGCCGCCGTGTGTGCCGCCTTTGCGTTTCGCCGAACAGCTCGCTAGAAGTGCTCACCCGCTTTCTGATAGCGTACTCGCCTTGACCCAACGTTACATCGAGGCACGATTCGGGGGCGTTGCGATGAATGCTGCCGCCCGGCGCGATTTCGAACAGCAAATCAAACGTGTCCGCGCTTACCGGGCTCCGTCAGCACCGCCACCATCGAGACCGCTTTCAAGTTGCCGCGAACGCCAGCCCTGATGGCCCTCGATCGACGTTGAGACGCGTGCCAGGAGGATAGGCCCCTTTAATGACATCCTTGGCAAGAGGATCTTCGAGATACCGCTGGATGGCACGCTTGAGCGGTCTGGCACCGTATTGCGGATCCCAGCCCACCTCAACAAGGTAGTCTTTCGCGGCAGGCGACAGACGGACGGAGATCTCACGCCTGGCGAGGCGTTCAGCAAATCGTCCGAGCTGAATATCGATGATCTTGTGCATTTCGGTTCGCTCGAGGCGACCAAAGACAACGATTTCGTCGAGACGATTGAGAAACTCAGGGCGGAACGCCTTGCGCACATCATCGAGCACCGCACGATCGATGAGTGCTTTCTTATCACTTTCTGGCAAGTTCCTTTCGTTGATGGCGGCAATGTGGTGTGAGCCGATGTTGCTCGTGAGGATGAGCACGGTGTTTTTGAAATCGACCGTGCGCCCTTGGCCATCGGTGAGCCGCCCGTCGTCCATCACTTGAAGCAAAACGTTGTAAATATCAGGATGCGCTTTTTCGACTTCGTCGAACAAAATAACCGAATAGGGACGACGCCGAACAGGCTCGGTAAGCTGCCCGCCCTCTTCGTACCCAACGTACCCTGGTGGCGCGCCGATGAGTCGACTCACCGTGTACTTGTCATGAAATTCGCTCATATCGAGACGAATCATCGCGCGCTCGTCATCGAACAAAAACTCTGCCAGCGCGCGGGCAAGCTCGGTTTTGCCAACACCCGTGGGCCCAAGAAAAAGAAAGCTGCCTATCGGCCTTTTTTCGTCACCAAGACCCGCTCGCGAACGCCGTACGGCATTCGCCACGGCATTGAGTGCTTCTTCTTGCCCGACAACTCGGGACCGAAGCCCTTCTTCCATTCGAAGAAGTTTATGCATTTCACCCTCGAGCATTTTGCTTACGGGCACACCGGTCCACTTCGCAACAATCGATGCAATGTCTTGATCAGTCACTTCTTCTTTGAGATACGAGGTCTTCTCTTGCACTTTCGCAAGCGCGCGGCGCTTCTCTTCGACGCGTTTTTCAAGCTCTGGAATCGTGCCATAGCGAAGCTCTGCGGCCTTGCCCAAATCGCCTTTGCGTTGCGCCGTTTCGGCCTCGGCGCGGAGCTCCTCGAGCTTCGGCGCAGTTTTGCGGATGTCTTCGATGATTTCCTTTTCGCGAAGCCATTGCGCCTTCATTCCACCGATTTTCTCTTCAAGATCGGCAATTTCACTTTTGATGTCTTGCAAACGCGCTTTGCTGGCTATATCGCGCTCTTTCTTGAGCGCCTCTTGTTCGATTTGAAGCTGCGTAAGCTTTCGCTGCACGGCGTCGATTTCGCTCGGCATGCTGTCGACTTCCATTTTGATTTTCGCCGCCGCTTCGTCGACGAGATCAATGGCTTTGTCGGGCAAAAACCTATCGGATACGTAGCGGTCGGATAGCGTGGCCGCCGCCACAAGCGCCGCGTCTTGAATGCGAATGCCGTGGTGGACTTCGTAGCGCTCTTTGAGCCCTCGCAGAATGGCAATGGTGTCAGAAACGGTAGGCTGTGTAACAAGGACAGGCTGAAAACGTCGCTCGAGGGCGGGATCTCTTTCAATGCGCTTTTTGTATTCGTCGAGCGTGGTGGCGCCAATGCACCGAAGCTCGCCACGCGCAAGTGCAGGCTTGAGCAGATTCGCTGCATCCATCGACCCCTCGGCTGCTCCGGCACCCACGATGGTGTGAATTTCGTCGATGAAAAGAACAATGGCGCCCGCCGCCACCTCGACTTCTTTCAAAACGGCTTTCAAGCGATCTTCGAATTCGCCACGGTATTTGGCACCCGCAACGAGAGCGCCCATGTCGAGCGACACAAGCCGCTTGTTTTTGAGCGATTCGGGCACGTCTCCGCGTACGATGCGCTGGGCAATCCCTTCCACAATGGCTGTTTTGCCGACGCCCGGCTCCCCAATCAAAACTGGGTTGTTTTTCGTTCGCCGAGAAAGCACCTGCATGACCCGCCGAATTTCTTCGTCGCGACCGACGACCGGGTCAACTTTCCCTTTTCGTGCGGCCTGCGTCAAATCGCGAGTGTATTTGTCGAGTGCTTGGAACTTCCCTTCCGGATCGCGATCGGTCACCCGTTGCGATCCCCTCACGGCAGCAAGCGCTTTGAGAAGCTTGTCGTAAGTGACACCGCCAGCAAGCTCGAATGCCGCCAAAACTTCGCGATCGTGCTTGGCAAGCGCAAGGACGAAATGCTCGACAGATACGAAATCGTCTTTCAGCGCCTTGGCTTCGTCTTCTGCCTTGCGAACGGTCTCGAGCATGCGCCGCGACAGCCCTGGCTCAGCGCCACCGGTTACACGCGGAAGCTTTTCAACGTACTCTTTCGCATGCCGCTCGAGTAGTGGTGAATCGCCACCCGCTTTCTGAAACAGCGGCAGCGCGATGCCGTCGTCTTGCGTGAGCATGGCAAGCACGAAGTGCTCGGGTACGAGCTCGGGATTGCCCCGCCGGCTGGCAAGGTTGATGGCTTCTCGCAGCGCCTCCTGGCTCTTGGTCGTCATTCTGTCCGGTCGCATGGGCAGAAGTGTTAACCACGGGTATATGCGGTGCAACGGTTACGCCGCAGACACTGTGGAGTCGTGGATCAGATGTCGAGATTGCGAACGTTGAGGGCGTTTTGCTCGATGAATTCGCGTCGTGGTTCGACTTGATCACCCATGAGAATGGCAAAAACCTGATCGGTTTGCACGGCGTCGTCGAGACGAACTTGCAGCATCATGCGAGCATTTGGGTCGAGCGTGGTCTCCCAAAGCTGTTCGGGGTTCATTTCGCCAAGGCCTTTGTAGCGTTGAATGCTCCAACCTTTACGACCGCGCTGTTCGATGAATTCCCAAAGCGCATCGGCGTCTTCGAGCTCGACTTCCTTCCCACGACCTTCATCGTCCTGACCGGCTTTGATGGTCTTCGCAAAGTAAGGCGGCAGCCCAAGCGACCGCACGTCTTGTTCGATGGAATAGAGCTCTTCGTATTCGGCCGATTGGACAAGTGACCAGTCGATGGTCACCTCTCGTGCGTTCGACCCGGGCCGAGGCGAAATTTGGATCTTGGCGGCGCCGTGTTCCATTTCCCACCCGATGTCGATCGTGAGCGGGAAAATGTCTGGATACTTTTTCAAAAGGCGCTCTTGAGTACGTGCCGCTGCTTGCTCGGCGCGTTTTCGCTCGCGAAGGTCGCTTTTCCCAAGGCCGCTCGACCGCAAAACCGCCGAGACCACTTTCGCATCCGCGCGCCGATCGATCTTCGATAGCGCTCTCCTGAACATGCGCAATCGCTCGGAAAGCCGCAGCAGCGGTTCCCCCGACAACGTAACCCCTTTCGATGCATGCACCGATAGGCCGTCGACACCCTGCTCGAGGAAAAAGCGATCGAGCGCGGCCTCGTCTTTCATATAAAGAGACTTTTTGCCTTTCCACACTCGGAAAAGCGGTGGCTGCGCGATATAAAGATAGCCTTTTTCGAGAACTTCGGGCATTTGCCGATAGAAAAAAGTCAAAAGCAACGTGCGGATGTGACTGCCGTCCACGTCGGCGTCCGTCATTAGAACAATTTGGTGGTAGCGAAGTTTGTTGATGTCGAACGTGCCACCCTGCTCCGGATCGCCAATTCCACAACCTAGCGCGGTAATGAGCGTACCGATTTCGGCGGATGAAAGCATTTTGTCGAAGCGCGCACGCTCAACGTTGAGAATTTTTCCTTTGAGCGGCAAAATTGCCTGAAATTTTCGATCGCGACCCTGCTTCGCGGAACCGCCTGCACTGTCGCCCTCGACAATGTAAAGTTCAGACTGTGCAGGATCACGCGATTGGCAATCGGCAAGTTTGCCCGATAAACTTGTATAGTCCATCGAACCTTTTCGGACGACTTCGCGCGCCTTGCGAGCCGCCTCACGCGCTTTGGCAGCAAAAATTGTTTTTTCGATGATTTTGCGAGCCGTTGCAGGATTTTCTTCGAAGAACGTGCCAAGTTTGTCGACGACGACGTTTTCGACCGCAACTTTCGCTTCGCTGGAAACGAGCTTGTCTTTCGTTTGCGAAGAAAACGATGGATCGGGCAACTTTACGCTGACGACGGCGGTAAGGCCTTCGCGAATGTCTTCGCCCGAGAGGCCATTTTTGATGTCTTTGAACAGATTGGCGGTTGTCCCGTAAGCGTTGAACACACGTGTGAGCGCGCTTTTGAAACCCGTGAGATGCGTGCCACCGTCTTTGTTGTGGATGTTGTTCGTATACGGAAAAATTTGTTCTACATAGGTGGAATTCCACTGCAAAGCGACTTCGACGACAATCTCACTTCCCGATTCCAAAGGCGTTTCCGCCACGAAATGAACGACTTTGTCGTGAACGGGTTCCTTGGCCTTGTTCAAATGTTCGATGAACTCGCGAACGCCGCCTTTGTATTCGAACGTTTCGGCGCGGCCGTTGCCGCGTTCATCGGTGAGGGTAATCAGAAAGCCGGCGTTGAGAAACGATAGCTCGCGCAAACGGCTTGCGAGAATGTCGTAGCTAAATTCAAGATTCGGGAAGATTTCTGGATCGGGTTTAAATGTGGTTTTTGTGCCGGTTCGGTCTGTATCGCCAATGACTTCGAGATCGGCAGCCGCCGCGCCACGCCGGTATTCTTGAAAGTAAACATGACCTTCGCGTTTGATTTCGACTTTGAGCCATTCGCTTACCGCATTGACCGCGCTGACGCCGACACCATGCAGGCCGGCTGAGACTTTGTAGCTTGAATGATCGAACTTGCCGCCCGCATGAAGCACAGTGTGTACGACCTCCACGGCACTTACGTCGCGTCCCAGCTTGTTCGACATCTCGACATGCTTGCCGATCGGAATGCCACGCCCGTTGTCTTCGACCGTGACGGAGCCATCGAAATGAACGGTGACGTTCATCTGCGTGCCATAGCCGCCAAGGTGTTCGTCGACCGAGTTGTCAACGACTTCCCAGACGAGGTGGTGAAGACCTTCACCGCTGTGCACATCACCAATGTACATACCGGGCCGCTTGCGAACGGCCTCGAGCCCTTCGAGGACGGTGATGCTTTCGCTGTCGTAACTTGACGAAGAATTATTTTGCGTGGCGCTGACGTCAGTCGTCATTGGGAGCGTTTTATACGTCCAGGCCACCTGCCCAGCAAGTTCAAACGCCGCTGATTTGAGCCAATTTTCCCGCTATTTTCCTGCTAGTAACGCCATCGGAACGCGGAAGAATAACGCGGATGAAAATCACGGAGTAAGATGCGTTAGCATTCCACTTTCGATGCGGAAGTCCCTCCTCGCCGAGGAATCGTCGCCGGTGTCAATGAGCTCAGGGCGCGTTGTCGTCAAAAATACCTGACCTTTCAGCTCACGCAGAAACGAGAACAAAGCCAGTGTTCGCTCGCGGTCGAGTTCGCTCGAAACATCATCGAGAAGCAACATTGGCCAGAGGCCTCGCGCCCTGCCAATCACTTCGATTTCGGCAGACTTGAGTGCCAACGTTACCGTGCGATGCTGACCTTGCGACGCGAAACCGCGAACGGGTCGCCCATCGAGACGAAGAGCGAGATCATCGCGGTGCGGACCGATGCTTGCGCTACCTCGCGACAGATCTCGATCACGGCGTTGACCAAGTTCTCGTTCGTATTCGGCAGGATCCTTCGGCGCCGACGGTGCATAGGCAACATCAAGGGCAAGTCCTGGTGTAGCGATGAGCGCAAAAGCTTTCATGGCAAAGTCAGAAAGCAGCTCGGTTGCACGGGCACGATGAGCCATCACCGCAAGCCCATGGCGTACAGCAAGCGTTTCCCAATCGGCAAGCTCGGTAGCCTTTGCCCCTCGCACATCGAGTATGCGTTGGCGAGCTTTGATTGCACGCGCATACGCATGGGAATCAGTCATCGACTGTGGCCAAGCGTAAAGGGCCGTGCGATCGAGCAAACGCCTTCGCCCCTCGCTCGATCCCATCGACAGAGAAATTTCTCCAGGATGAAACACGACAACAGGAGAGCGCACCGCAAATGCGGAAAGAGAAGAAGGACGCTTGTCGTCGATCTTGACCCATCGCTTACCACGCTCGATCCCCACCGACTGCACGCGCATCCCGCCCTCTTCGCTCACCATGGCGCGCACGCTGACCACTTCAGAATGATAGTCCACAAGCTCGCTAAGCCTTGACGTACGAAAGCTTTTTGACGTGGCTACAAAATAGAGAGACTCAAGAATATTTGTTTTTCCCTGGCCGTTGTCGCCAGAAATAACATTGAATCGACGGCCCCATTCCGTATCGATCCGGGCAAGATTCCGGAACGATCGCACATGCAAGGCCTGGATCGAAAGAGACCGCACTAGACTAGACCGCGTTCAAATTGGTGAAACCGGTCAGATTCGCATGGGCATGATGACGGCAAGCGACTGCCGAACCGAAGTCGGGGTTGAACTTGCCGGGCAAAGAACGGCAGGATCGAGCTCGCCCGACAGGTTGAGCAAAACCTCGTCGTCCGAAATCGACGCAAGCACGTCAAGGAAATACTTTGCATTGAAACCGATGCTTAGATTCGGCCCAACATACTCAATTGGAATTTCGTCAAACCCATCGCCACGTTCGGGGGATTCGCTTGTAATGCGCATAAACCCCTTTGACAACGAAAGCTTGACCCCACCCGTGCGCTCGCTCGCGGCCACGGAGACGGCCTTCAGCGCCTCAGCAAAAGCTGTGCGTGGCGCGCGAACGATCTTGTCGTTCGCTTGCGGAATGACCTGAGAATACGGTGGGAACTGAGCATCGGCGAGCTTCACGCTGAACGTCATGCCGGCGCCTTGGAAGAAAGCGCTAGAACCGCTTTGTGTAATGAAAAGTTCCGGCTTTTTCGTTTCGCTCCCCGCAGAAAGAGGTTCCGAAAGAATTTCATCGCACAAGCGACGAAGCTCTTGAACGGCCTTGAGCGGAATGAGCATGGTTGTCGAAGCATGGCGGCCCGCGACCTTGATATCGACTTTCGATAATCGATGACCATCCGTGGTTACCATGCGAACCACATCACCGTCCCACTCGAAGAGCGCCGAGTTTAGGTGCGAACGTGTTTCATCGGGTGAGATCGAAAAGTGAGTTTTCTGAATAAGCTCGCTTAGCACTTCGACGTCCAACGTAAGAGTTGGCGAGCCCTCAGCAGGTTGCGGGCGTGGAGGGAAATCGTCGCCCGGCATGCCACGAAGGGTATAACGACGCGCACCACCACTCGACTTGAGCGTTGTGGTGGCATTGGGTTGCGTAGAGATTACAATCGGCCCGTCTGGCATCATTTTGATGCGCTCGAACAGATCCCGGGCGCTTACGGCCACGCTACCCGGACTTGCCACTTCCGCACTCACCTGACCAAGAAGCGCCAAGTAGAGATCCGTTGCAGCAAGCTTGAGCGCATTCGATCCGTCGGTGGCGAGCAGCACGTTTGCAAGCACTGGCATCGTGCTTTTGCGCTCCGCAATGCCTTGCATGCGAAAGGTAGCCTTCAGTATTTCTTTCTTGGCAACCGTAAGCTCCATTGGGGCCTTACGGAGTGCCCGTGATCCCGCGCGGGGTCAAGTGATTCGTCAGGGTTTTGCCGTGACTGCTGGGCTCGTGTGCTCGCCACCTTCGATCGCGCGTCTCTTGGATCCGTTTTTAAAGAAATTTAATTTATTGGTCGTTGTATTAGAGCCTGTGGATTTTGTGGACAAGTCTGAATTTTTCAATAATTTCATGTTGTTATCATGGCATGCCAGGTGGGATATCGTGAGAGAATTTTCGCAGCATTCCTGGGAAATCTATGGCCATCAGAATGTCCTCCGGTTCCTCCACGACCACATCCCAGGGGATAGCTGCAAGAACTCCACAGCCTCAAGACCGCCGCCTCGATCTCGCGTCAATTTGAAAGCGGTCTGGCGCAACGTCTACGCGGAGTCGTCATGAATTGTCCGGGCTATGTCATCCACTAGCTTGCGGCGCGCTAGCTCATAGGTTTTTGGCCCAACGTCGCCCTTGGCATACGCTTTTTCTAGATCTTCCATTTCCTCGAGCAAACGTGCAGTTTGCGCTTTCGAATCACGCGGTGATGAGCGACGCGTACCCAGCAAAATTCCTAGAGCAACACCACCGGCGGCGAGTACCGTGGCGATGCTCCTGCCTGGTCCATCGGTTGGAAGGCCCGTGAGCGCAATGGCAACGCTTGCAACGGGAGGATCTTGACGGCGAAACTGCTGCCCGGTGACAAGCGCGCGCTGCCCGGTACCGTCGGTGACCGACTGCGAAGGCGGGAACCCTCTTACTTCGAGGTCCATGCTACGCGCTGCCGGCGCGATGACGCGAGCCGCTGCGAGGTGGGGAAACATACCGACATTGAATCTCACTTCTCGCTCGCCTCGGTAAGGAAGCTGCCAGCGAAACTCGATGATGTGCTTACCAGGCGAGAACGTTCCCGTTATTCTTATTCCCTTTTGCGGCACGGCATCCATCCGAATGTTGGGGGGGGTATCTTGCGAATTCGAGAATGCCGTGTATTCGGATGGAAGAGAGAGAAGTACTTCGTTTGGCACCCACGCCGTGCGCCCGAAATTGTAAATGGTAAAACCCTGATCGACGATCGTGCGATCGTCTCTGATCTCGGTGTAAATCATCGATTGGGTGACAAGGAGCGTTTCCTCGATGTCTTTGACGACCGGATAAACGTGGAGCAAGACACGCGCGCCGTTTTTCGGCGTGAGCATAAACGCAGACGTAAAGAAGGTTGCGTCGTCTTTGAGAACCATGGCGCGGTACGAGATGCCAGTCCCGGTTTCAAGTCCGCCAAACTTTGCCAAACCATCCTCGTTGGTTGACACGATGACGTTCGAGTGGCTATCTCCTTTCGCCACGGCGTGATGATTGATATGGAGTGTTACTTCGATGTTTCGAAGTGGTTCACCTGCTGGGTCTACAACATGAACTTCCACAAGCCCGGGTAAAATGGCGGAATCTTCCTCGACGCGATCTTCCAGGGCTTCGAGCCCAATGTCCTGACTGCTAGACTCGTTGCGCGTGCCGTCGTTTTGGCTTTGATCCGCAGGCAAGGGTTCTCCCGTAGGCAAAGCTGGGTGACCGGGAGGCAGCGGCGCGCTTTCGTCTATTGGGCGCGCGTCCGCACTTGCCGCCTCCGTATCGAGCGAATCAGGATCCGCAGCAAGCACAAAGCGGGAATTTGCCATAGCGAATGCGAGCGCAATCGCAAAAAACCATAGGATTCGCAGGGTCATTGGCTGGTTTCCGTAGCGCGGAGTGCAACGCCACATCGCTTGCAGAAGCGCGCATCATGTTCGTTGGACTCGTCGCAATCGGTGCACATGACGCGATCGACGAGATTGTCATTTCGCTTTGGCGATTCGCGTGATTCGTAAGATTCCGTATTGGCCAACGCAGGGTCGATCCCACCCATCTCAATGGCTTTTTCCGCACCTCTTCTCGCCAAATGTGCGCGCACGATCTCCTCGGCTTTTGCTCGATAAGGCTCGAGGTCGAGATCCGTGCTCGTCAGCGTGTGCAGGCTTGTCCAAAAAAGCGTAATCGATCCAAGGAGCGCGCCTGCTGCAAGCACTAGGATTGCCATGGGCAAGCCGTAAATGGCCCCAAGCAAAATGGTAGCCAGGACACTGGCAATCGAAAAACCTATACGTGCCATATCATAACCTGACCGAACATTGCCAGCACGACGCCGAGCGTGATGCCTGCTGCAACGCTGCCCGCGCCGCGCACGGCATGCCAAAGCCGTGTTTCTTCCGGCTCGAGCTCCGGCCACATGCACACGAAGGCGCCGAACACGAGGATAAGACCGCCAAGCCAGATCCACCCGACGAGCGGATTGAGATGAATTTGAAACGATGCCGAATTGGTTTCGGGGTTGATGCTGCCGACCACGAGGTAAAGATCGTCTCGAATCGAATGCAGCATGGACACCTCGGTGGTTGGTGATTCTGGTGCTTTCTTGTAGAGAAATTTTGCTGGATTGAGCTTGCCTATCTCTTTGCCATTCTCGAGCACGCGCACATCGGCGAAAAACATTCGCTTCGTGCCGTCTATCTCCACGCGTGGCCCCATGTACTCGACCGCATAGCGATCGATTCTATAAACTTGCCCCGGCATGAGCGTTGTCTCTTGGTCCACGTTCCATGACTTGCCCGTAAAGCCGAGAAACATAAACACAATGCCGAGATGAACGAGGTAACCGCCGTAACGACGGCGGCTTGCAGGTGGCAACGTGACGAGCGAAACAGCAAGGCCTGGTAACAACCCCGCATACCAAAGCGCACGTGGTGTTTTTTCGGCGCCGGTGCGAAAGCGCGAGCGATAAAGGACCACGAACTCTTGTGCGATCACCGCAATGTTGAAAATCGACAGCGAAAACCCTAAAACGGGCGTTATCGCGTTGAACGCCTGGAGCGCTTTGCCCATGGCACCGCCGTAGAGCGCCGGGCTGGACACAACCGATGGGAACCCGAGCTTCTTGCCGACCATGACATGCAGCAAAACCGCGGCGACCCCCGCCGCAACAGGCACGCGAAAGCTTTTTTTCAAGGCTTCTGCGCTCGTTTTCTTCCAGCCGAAAAGTGTACCTACGCCCATGAGAAAGAACACCGCAAGGCCGATTGGCTGCAACCACGCGTTGAAGTGAGGGGGGCCCACCGTAACCTTTTCCTTCCAAAACGCTTCGCTCATCATCGGGAATGTGGTTCCAACGAGGATGACGAGCATGACCATGAAAAGGCCATAGTTGTTCAAAAGGAAAGTAAACTCGCGCGAGAGTAGCGATTCGAAGCGCGGGCGCGTGGTTTTGAGACGCAGCCCGGTTGTCATGCGACGGAAAACGAGCTCGATGGCAGCGTACACGGCACCGCCTGCGAGCACGCTGAAGGCCGTAACGTGAATGAGCGTGCGTCTGGTTTCTTGCGCACTCGCGGCCTCGGCGCCAAGCACTTCTTTCATTGCCGCCGGGTCGACGGCTGCCGGCGCAATTTTCGAAGCGACGATCCATGCCAGAGCGAGCGACGCAGCCGTTGACCAACCCGTGACAACGGCCGCAATGCGTAGGCGCTTGGTTGGGTGCAGACCACGCAGCTCGGGCCAGCGGTAAAGAACGAGCGTGAAGCACGCGGCCGCGACAAGGCCGAGAAAGCCGAGGAAATAGTCGCCAACGGGCGACTGCGCGAACGCATGCACCGACGCGATGACACCCGATCGCGTGAGGAATGTGCCGAAAATCGTCATAAAGAATGTCAGGCACATCAGGAAAGTGTTCCACACTTTCAGCATTCCGCGACGCTCTTGAATCATCACGGAATGAACGAATGCCGCCATCGTGAAAAGCGGCATAATTGCCGCGTTTTCAACGGGATCCCATGCCCAATAGCCACCCCAGCCAAGCTCTTCGTAAGCCCAGAGCATGCCGAGGACGTTGCCGATGGCAAGGAACATAAGCGAAAAAAGCGAGAACTTGCGCGATGCAGAAATCCATTCGGCATCGACGCGACCTGTGCAAAGTGCTGCAATGCAGAAGGCAAATGGAATGGAGCACCCCACGAATCCCATATACAAGGCGGGTGGATGCGCCATCATATAGAAATTCTGCAGAAGTGGGTTGAGCCCCTGGCCGTCGGCCCGTACAGTAGAAACCCCCGTAGCAAAGGGGTTTGCAGCAAAAGCAAGCGCTACGCAGAAGAACATCACAATGCCCATCAGTGTGGCGATGACGTAAGGCTGAAGCTCGATGTACTTGGGCCCAATCTGCCAAAGGCACACGCTGGTATACAAACCGAGCAAGAAAAGCCAAAAAAGCAGCGAACCATCTTGTCCTCCCCAAAGCGAGGTAAGAAGGTAAAAGGTGGACATGCTTCGGTCGGAGTAATGGAAAACGTAGCGGAGCCGGAAATCGTGGCTCACGAAAGCGTAGGCGAGGCAAAGAACGGCCACGGCGATGAGGGCTGTTGTGCCGTAGGCGCCAAAGCGTGCGGCTTGCAACGTTTTCATGCGCCCGCTCGTGCCTGCCGCCATGGCAACTGCGAATGTGTAACTTGCAGCTACCATGACCGCGAGCAAAACGAACAGTCCAAACGACGGCAAATTCACCGCTGCGAAGAGGAGAGAAATTTTCGACATGAGAGATCTCGACGCCTAACACTACTGCCGGAATGCTTCCGGCAGTAGCGCTGAAGTTAGCGCTTTTTGCGTGTCTAGCAGCCTTCGATGACAAGCGGTTCGAGGAGCGATAGCCCCTGTTCGAATTGGCCTTTGGGTAAGCTCGCCCACGAGAGACGAAACCCATTCGGTGCGCCGAAAAAAACTCCTGCGCCAACGAGCACGCCGCGACGTTCGAGCAAAGCTTCGATTTTGGGCAGCAGATCGCCTTCGCCCGGCAGTGTGACGAAGCCAAAGAGTCCTTCGCTCGGCGAGCTCCATCGCGCATGAGGAAAACGCCGGACCCAGGCCTCGGCCACCGCGCGCTTGCCGCCAAATAGGTTGCGCGCGCGCCGAGACAAGGCCGAAGTGGCCGACAGTGCCGCAACACCAAGGCTTGCATGCGAAGTGGGCAGGTGCCCGCACGTTGCGACGAGCGCGCTATTTTCGCGCTCGGCAAGGATTGGCGGCGCAACGACCCAGCCAATGCGTTGGGGGCCGAGACCATAGGCTATCGAATGGCGCGCGCCCATAGTGCTCGCTTGCCCAACGCAAGTAGTGGTTCGTGCCGAACACTTAATGTTTCTCCTGGCCCGCCTCCGCCGCCGCGGTGATCGTGGCCTCACGCACGACCGCAGCATTCGATTCCGAAAGCTTCATAGTGCCTTGTAGTTGGTTGCCTGCGAGTGTTGCCACGAGCGTTCCGGTGAGCCCCATATCGCTCGGATCTTTGCGGCGGATTGTGGCCAAAAGCGTATTTTCGTCCGCGGTGCCGTCGATGATGGTGTTGCCGAGCGGTCCGCCTTCGCTCACACCCGAGATGCGGCCGCCCGTGTCGACCGTGAGCGTGAGCGTTCCTTCGCCGAGCATTCGCGACGAATCATTTTTGAATTTCACCCCAGACCAGCCTGCACCGTCTGGCACATAAAGAGTTCCGGGCACAATTGTGTAGGTTGCATGAAAGTGCTTGGCGGTTGTCGCGGCAACGACGCCATCCGCGGGCGAGGCGGTCACCGCGGCAGGCATAGCAACGTCGGCCGTGGTGTTGGCAGTTGCGTTGGCCGGGGCACCGGCGTCGGTCGGCGCGGACATCTTCGAGCACGCCGCGTTCATTGCTGCGAGCGCTGCGAGCGCAGCGAGCGCAACGTGCGTGAGCGCCGTTTGCCGTGTCACCGCGAGCCACCGGATTTGAGGATCCGCACGGCGTATTCGCCGTCGATTTGCACGAGCTCGCCTCGCGCAATTTCCACGCCGCCTACCCGAAGCACCGCGGGTGCGCCGATCTTTCGTCCGATTGCTAGGACGTCGCCAGGATGGATGGCCGCCCACTTTCGAGCAGTCATTTCGACGACTCCCAGCTCGACGCGGACAACAACGGGCACGTCGTCGAGCACATCGCCCGTCGCCGTGGCGGTTGCATTCGTTTCTTCCGACATGGCTTCCTTTTTCTCGTGATTCTCAGAATTTTCAGACGAGGGCGGGTCCCACGAATGGGCCTCCGCGAGCTCTCGTATCATAAGCTGTCCGTTTTCGGCGAGCTCCGCACCGATGCCCATTTCGGAGGTGCCAACAACCATGGCTACACGCCCTTTGAGGGCGCCTTCTTTGCCAATCGACAACGGGAAGGATCCTGGGACAAATGCATCGCCAACCAACAGGGACTCGACGTCGGCGCGATCTGCGAGCGTGGTCGCCACAACGAGCGGTACGGCCAGCGGAGCATCGCCGAGCCGTTCGAGAGCGCTTTTCGTTTTGTTGGCTTCGTCCGACGGTGCCTCCATCATTTCGCGAAGGGTGATGCGCGCATCAAAGGCATCTCGGCCGATAAGAATCGTGAACCATGCTGTTGTCAGCGCGGGATCGGCCGAGGCAAGATCGCGTACAAGGGCCACGGCCGGTCCCGCCGCCACGACGCGCAACGTGTCCACAGCGCCGGGCGCTTGTGCACGTTGCAAGGTTGCCAGCACAATGGCGGCCGCCGCACCTGCAATCGCCGGCGATGCCGTGCGCGAATGATCGGTAATGCGCGGGGCCCGCTGCCCGAGTGCCTTCGTGATGAGGGTGGCCGCGAGCGCGCCATCGAGATCGATGAGGAAGCTTTGCGATAGCGCCCGAGTTTCGGAGCGCGAAACAATGACTCCAACTGCATCGTCGGCGCTGTGCCTTGGGTGGGCCGTGCGTATGCGCCGGAACCGGATCTCGATGGGCTGCCCGGCCAATTCCGAGAGCGATGCCATAACGGCATCGACATCGACGAGCGCGCGGCCAATTCGGAGAAGCCGCGCTTGGATTGCGATCTCGTGGCGCGTAAGTGCCTCGATGGATCGCCATGGAAAAGGCTGGTAGTGGGCGCGCGCAGTTCTCACGGCTTTTTTGTGGCAAGGGTCCAATGCCTGTCGCTCGTCATAGCGGCGTCATTCGAAATGCCAAGGCCGCGGGCAAGCACGCAAATTTCACGCACTGTGAGGGACGCGCCGAGCGAATCGCGAAAAATTTTGCGCTGGTGCTCGAAGGTATCGAAGAGCGCGGCGTTTTCGGGTGGTGTACCGCCATAGCGTTCAACCAGGCGATCGATATCGCTTGCTTGGTCGGGCCGCGCCAGATCGCGGACGAACAGCACACCACCTTTCGCCGTGACGCGCCACATTTCCGCGACGACACGCGCTGGTTCGGCAATGTGATGAAGAATCGAGTTTGAGATCGTCCAGTTGAACGCGCCATCTTGGTAAGGCAGCGCCTTCGCATCGACCTCGGCGAGCGCGATGCGGTGGCTTAACTCCGCGCGTTCGATGTTCGCGCGACCTACGTTCAGCATGTTGACTCCAAGATCGATTCCCAACAAGCGCACATTATGCATGCGAGCACAAAGCTCGATCGGAATGAGCGCGGTGCCGGTTCCCACGTCGAGCACGCGGAAAAGGGGCTGGGGTTCGCCTTCGGTGATGGCGGTGCCGGACGCGAACTCGATCAGGTCTTGGCAAAACCGCGCGTTGACCTCCGCATGATCCATCGCATCGTAAGCCATGGCTTCTTCTGGCGAATCCATGATTTCCGGCTCGAGTACCCGCTGCAACATGGCGCCGCCAAGAATCGCACACCTTCGGTCCCGCAGGCGAGTCGCGGCGCTCGCACCCATGAAAATGCGGGTCACCGTCCAACGTAAGACTTCGAGTCAAACTCGATCACATACCCCACACCATGACCGAGCGGCCATCGGCGCTGCGCTCTTGCACGAAGACCTTCTCGTCCCAACTTCGCTTTTTGCTCGGGTCGACAACCATCAGGTGGGCCTCGTCCGAAGCGCACTGGTCGGCATACTTCGCCGTCTGCGTGAGTCCTTCCTCGATCGTCGCCTCCAGCGAGCGGCGCTCACGCACGACCTTCATCTCCACCACGAATCGCTGCTCCGCCCGCTTCCCATCTACCTGTCGAAAGAACCGCACGAAGAGATCTGCGCGCCCCCTTCCCAACGCGTACTCGCGCTCGATTCGCCCGCCACCGTTGACCACGCGCTGCAGCC
>WQZB01000006.1 GCA_009780955.1 Polyangiaceae bacterium
GCCCGAAATCCGTGGCTCACGCTCCGCTTCTATTCGAGAGCCACGGCCTTCGGGCTCAACGGAGCGCGACGTGTGCGCATCGCCTTGGATTTTCAAATTCAGCGCAACTGAGTTGCGCTGTAAGGCTGGTGCTTTGCGCAAGATGCGTTTCATCTCTGCATGTGCGCCCGCGCGATCGAACCAGTGGTACGCCTGCGCCGCGGTTACCAGATCGATGCTTGATTCGTCCAACGTGGTTGCCTCGGCGCGACCATTCACACTTCGAAAATTGGCGCGACTACCAAGCCTCTGTTCGGCCGAAGCCCGCATGTCCGCGTTTGGCTCGACTGCGAACACCGTCGCGCCGCACTCAAGCAAGAGCGCCGTAAAGATTCCTGTGCCGGAGCCAAGATCGGCAACGACCGATTCTGCGCTCAGATTTCCTTTGTGCACGAGCCAATCTAGGACGGCGGGCGGGTAACTCGGACGCGCACTGCCGTACGCTGACGCGCGACCTTTGAAGCGTTGTGTGGAGTCGCTTTCATTCGAGAGGGAACCCATGAATGCGTTGAGGATACATCAATTCTAGCGGCAGGCTGATAGCGCATCGAGAAAGCCCTCCGCCCATGTGACTGCGTTCGATCGCTGCACCGAAGCGAGGAGCTTTGCGTGCCGTGCCTTTCGCTCCTTGAGGTCGATGCGTAGCGAGCGGTCGAGATCGCGAGCCATGCCGTCGGTGTGGTGCGGGTTGGTTAGAATCGCTTCGCGCATTTCAACTGCTGCACCGGCGAACTGCGACAGCAGGAGCACCCCAGGGCTTTCTGGATCTTGCGCAGCAACGTATTCCTTGGCAACGAGGTTCATGCCGTCGCGAAGTGGCGTGACGTAGCCGACGCTCGCAGCACGGTAAAGTTGCGACAGCTGCGCCTTCGAATACGACCGGTACAAATAGCGGATAGGTACCCACGCAGCCTCTCCGAATTCGCCGTTGACGCGGCCGACGATGCTTTCGATGGTTGCGCGTTGTTCGGCATAAAGCGGAACGTCGGCGCGCGATGGAACCGATATTTGGATGAGCGATACTTTGCCTCGCCAGTCGGGGAACATCTCGAGCAGGCGCCCGAATGCAAGGAGCCGCTCGGGGATCCCCTTCGTGTAATCGAGCCGGTCAACGCCAAGCACCAGGCGTGATTCGCCGAGCGAGCGCATGAGGCCTTCGATCTCTTCGACGATCGCGGGTTCGGGCGGTTCTTGAAATGTGGCGGGCAGGATGCCGATAGGCATTGCGGTAACGTGCGTAAATCGACCCCGGTGCGAGATGACATCGTCGGTGACGCGCGCCGGCAGAAGGGATGACACGCACGCCAAAAAGTTTGCAACGAAACCCTGCGTGTGAAACCCGAGCAGGTCAAAGTCGAGCAGCGCATCGAGCACTTCACCGGCCCAAGGAAGCATGGAAAAGATGTCGGGCGACGGAAACGGAATATGCAAAAAATGCCCAATTGGCCCATTGTGGCCCTTTTGGCGCATCACGTGCGCGAACAGCAAAAGGTGATAGTCGTGCGCCCAAATCATTCCGCGGCGGCCGACGTGCTCCGAGGCAACGTCGGCGATGACCTCGTGGACTTCGCGGTAGGCGTTCCATCCTTTGTCCGAGAGCGACACGCGCGAAGGAAAGGAGTGGAAAAGCGGCCACAGCGTGCCGTTGCAAAAGCCCGAATAGTAGTTTTGGTACCAGGCTTCCTTGTAGTCTAGCCAAGCGAATTGAGCGGTTCCGTCATCGATGACGCCGTTCGCAACGGACTCGGCATCGGGCACGGTCCGCCCGCTCCAACCGAGCCACATGCCGCCACGCGCACGAAGCGCCGGCTCGAGCGCGGAGACCAGGCCGCCAACGTTTTTCCTTCGCAACCCCTCCTCGCCCTCGACCTGACGGAAATCAGGAAGGCGATTCGACACCACGAGCAGTTCATGATCGAAGGTAATTTGTGGGCTACGCGGTGGTGCAATTTCGCGCGGAAGTGTGGTGGACGGCGGCGAGTGGCCAGCGCGCATTGCATGAATGTAACGGAGTACAGCGCGCACTTCATTGGGGTTTTCGAGCTCCCAGCGCGCGAAGGTTCTTCGTGTCTCGGTGACGCGAACCACGATGGATTCGTCTTGCGGTGCGAGCGCCTGGAACATGTGCTCGTCGGTCACGTCGTCGCCAATGGCGATCAAACGTGCACCTGGCCCGGCGATTTCGCGCATCCACGGCACGGCCGACGACTTCTTTACCGACGCGGGGCGTATTTCCGTCACGAGGATGCCCTCGAGGCGCTCGTAGGCGGGCTGGCGCGTCAAGAAGCGATCGATGATACCGTAGGCTTCGACAATGAGCTCGCCACGCCGCCCGCGCCGCACGTTGCGGTAGTGCAGTGCCACGGTGGTGCCTTTGCGCTCGATGACGGAACCCGGATGCCGAGCTGCGAGTGTAACGAGTTCCTCTGCGAGTGCCGCGAGGGGCGTTGGGTCGAGATTGAGTACGTTCTCCCAGGCGCCTGCACCGCGCCGCATAGCGCCATGTTCGGCAACGAGACGAATGCTCGGAGTCGGGAAGAAGCGCTCGAGCCACTCGGCGGGTCGACCACTGACGATGGCAACGACAACGCCTGGTAAGGCAGCGAGATCTTCGATGAGCGAGACCGCGTCGTGGTCGGGCCTTGCCTCTTCTGGTGCGCTCGCAAAAGGCACCAGCGTTCCATCGAGATCACAGAGGATTCCAAGAGGAGTGTGCCGGGCAATGGCCATCCAATGCTCGACATGATCCATACGTGCGTCTTGCGTCATGGGTTGACCGGGTACCACGCGCCAACGTAAGGCCTAACAATCCTCGTGTGCGCATGGGACGACGCCTTGGCAAAGGTGCCGCACAAATGTGCTTCATGTTCTAGGCTGCACCACGACTGCTCGAGTCGCACGGCGCGACCCTGGCAAGGGCCGTGACTTTGGCAAGGGCTTTGTGGCGAGAGCCGCTGTGCCGGGCGCTATTTTGCGACGTTGACAAAAGTGCGCGTAAGAGCTCGTCGACGCGTTCGATTGCTGTGGGCTTGAGCAGCACGGCGTCGAACGCGGCTTTGACCTTAGGCCCCACGTTGTCGAAACCGGTGAGCACGATCGCAACGCGAGGTCGCCTGTCGAGCGAGGCGACCAGATCGAGCGCGGTGCCGTCGCCAAGCGCGAGATCGGACACGAGCACGTCCATCTGCTCGCGTGCGAGCATCGCTCGCGCAGCCGCACAAGACGATGCCGAGCGGGTTTCGTAGCCAAGAGCTGCGAGGCTCATGGAGACCACGAGGTTGTGGTCATCGTCGTCGTCGACGACGAGCACCGTGGGCGAGTGAAGTTCGTCGAACATCTCTTCCATGGACAGCGGGATAGCGCCGAGCTTCGCTCGAGACCATGTGTCCTTTCGTCACGCGGCCACGCAGGTTGCGTACGCTGCGCACGTTGTAGGTTCGGTGGACGGTCCGTGTGTCGCTCGGCTGTTCGGTCGCGTACGGGAGCGTATGGGAATGTCGGTTGCAGTCAGAGCCCGACGATGCGAACGGTTCACCAACATGGGTGCTGGTGCTTGCGCCCGAGTCTCCACGCGGCCGCGTTCGCGAGCCTGTTCGCGAGCCTGTCGGCGTGCCGAGGGACAGAGCCGCCGACCTTGCCTCCGAACTCGCCAATCCCGCAAGTTGAGCGTCGCGACGAACCAAAACCGCCGTTGCCGAACCCGCTCACGGACGGAGGCACGACAGCCATGCCGGAGGCGTCTTCGCCGCGGCCGTGAAGCATTGGCCCACACCGTGCGTCACTTGCGGGCAGACTCGCGGCCTTCGTCTAGGCCGCCTCAGCCTCAAGGGAGATAGGGGAAATGGGCTTGATAACCTTCATTCTGTTCGGTCTCATCGTTGGTCTCATCGCGCGTGCAGTCATGCCTGGCCGACACAGCATGGGGCTTGTGGCGACTGCGCTTCTCGGCATCGCTGGCTCGTTTGTGGGCGGCCTATTTGGCAGCATCATCCGACACAACAGAAGCGTTTTCGATCTGCAGACGTCGGGCATCATCGGCAGCATTCTTGGGGCACTGCTCGTCATGTTTCTCGTTGGTATGACGGGACGTGGTCGTCACGCCACGACTTGACGGGGCAGGCACGGGGGCCTGCCCCTACGGCAACCAGCAAAACGCATTTTTTGTAGGGGCGGCCCCCTGTGGCCGCCCCTACCCAGAGCGTGCTGTCGCTCGCTGCCCCGGGCTTCGTACGCGCCGTGTCTGCCGCCGGCGTAAGTTCGAATCAGGCTTCGAGCGATTCGCCGAGCGCCGCGTCGACTTTCGTGAGGGACGAACGAGCGCGTCGCGTGTTGCCGTTGTTGCGCGCTTTGAAGTCCTTGCCGCGGCAGCGTGTTTCGTCTTCGCGGTCGAGGCGGCAGTGCGTTTGTGCCCCGTCAGTGCGACTGAGCGCTTGCTCGTTGCTTGCAGCGGTCGAGAGGTTGTGGCCTTGCGCCTCGGACGAGAGCTTTGTGTCTTCGTCGCCCTGCTGGTGGGTGTCTTCGTCGTCATCGAAAAGAACTCCGCATGCTCCGGAGTTGCAACGGCTACGCCCGCGCCAGTCCTGCGGCGCACGGGGCACCCGGGTTGCATCGATCACCCATCGAACGATCCGAAAGGAGTGATCGATATGAGGCAAGAAGGCCTGCTCGTGACCGACATCAAAGAGATTCGCCGCCGCGCGCGTGAGCATATCGACAAAGGAGCGGTCACGAGCAACTACGGATTGGATCTCGAGACCGCAATAAACCTGCTCAACGAGGCAGTCGCAACCGAGCTCGTTTGCGTGCTTCGCTACAAGTACCACGCAATCATGGCTGTCGGCATTGCGAGCGAGTCGGTGAAAGCCGAGTTCGCTGAGCATGCAAGTGAAGAACTCCAGCACATGGAGTCGCTTGGCGAACGCATCAACCAACTCGGCGGCAAACCGAATCTCGACCCCACGGGTCTGCTTTCTCGCTCGTCAGCAGAGTACGTCGAAGGCGACACGCTCACCGACATGATTCGTGAGAACCTCATCGCTGAGCGCATCGCCATCGAGAGCTATCGCGAGATGATCCGCTTCTTCGGTGACAAGGACCCGACAACACGGGTGCTGCTCGAGCGCATCCTCGAAAAAGAGGAAGAGCACGCGAACGACATGCATGATCTACTGCGCGCTCACAGCCAATAGCCCGCTTTCGATTTGGCGCGATCTCTTCGTTGGCGGCTCCGGTGCGGTCCTCTGACGGAGCCGTGCGACGGCGTGTGCGTGTGCTATACAAGCACACGCACCTCCCGCCGCCTCGATCTCGCGCCAACTTGGCCCACTTGAAGCGGCTGCGTTGACTTATGCGTGACGTGGTTCGAGTGGGGTGTGCGGAGCGTGATGGCGGGGGGCGAGCACTTCGTCCCGAACCGCCGCAGATGGTACGAGCTCCGCGTTGCACTTGGGGCACGACCAGCTCGACGCACGATGGGTCGCAACGCCTACGGCCCCGGCCATGAAGCACCAGACGGGCACGAGTACAACGTTGAGACCGAGCAAACATCCGAAGAGCATTCCGGTGGCAAGCAGCGCAATCCAGAAGCCGACATTCACAAGCTTCCACGCGGTCTTTGGCGGACGCGGTACGACCTGTCCTTTGCAAGATCGACAATGCATCATTTCCATGGGTCAACCTCCGCGCAATCGCGCAATCCATTGCACGACGCGAAAGGAGCAGGCGATGCATCGCGCGATCCGGTGCCCGCGTCTGGTGCGTCTCGAGGCCGAGCGATCGATCACGTGCACGTGCGAAGCGTTCTTGGTCGCGCTCGCCCGACAACTCGTCGGTGGTTAATGTGCAGTGTGCATGAATAAACCAAGCGTAGTCGTGCTTGACGACGACGAGGACAATCTCGTCATTCTTGAAGACGCGCTAGCGGCGCGCGGCTTTGAGGTGCGAGGGACCCACTCGTGCGCCGAAGCACGAGCCCAACTTGCCAGACGAGAGGCCGATGCCCTGGTCACTGATCTGCGACTCGGTGACGGAACCGCCTTCGAGCTGGTGAGCGCGCTCGGTCCAAAGCGGCCGCGCGTCGTGGTGCTGGTGACTGGCTTTGGCGGCGAGGACGACAGAGAAGCGTCGGCGGCCGCGGGGTTCTCTGCCCACCTCGTCAAGCCGATTACGTTCGATCAACTCGAGCGCGCGCTGCGCACGGCTCTCGCACGCGCGACATCACCAGCATCACCAACGATGCTCACCCAATCTACTTAACCTGGCTGCCGGAAGGCCGGTCGGCCGTGATGGGGTTGCCGTATGCGTCGCGCTCGTCGAATGCGCCAAGGCCGAACGCGCCGAGTGCGCCCAATTCAGGCGCGAGCTTCTCTTTGTTGCCAACGATGATCACGGTCATGGCATTGGGCGCGAAAAGCTCACAAGCTTGGCGTTTTACGTCCGCCTTTGTCACGTTCATAATGCGCGCTGGCTTTTTTTCGTACTCATCGAGCGGAAGATCATAAATGGCCAGATCGGCCATCGCGCCCGCAACGTCCGCCACGGTTTCGAAGCGCCCCGGCATGCCGAGCACGAGGCTTTCTTTTGCGAGCGCAAGTTCTTCGTCGGTGGCGCCGCCCTGGCACATACCATCGAGTTCAACGAACATCTCTCGAATGGCAGGCACGGTCTTGTCTGCAACGACGGAGGCGCCTACGAGCAAGGGGCCCGCGCCATGGCGCATCTGCACCTGCGAGCGTGCGCCGTAGGTGTATGCGTGCTTCTCGCGCAAGTTTAGGTTGATTCGGCTCGAGAACATTCCGCCGAGGATCGTGCTTGTTACAACGATGGCGTCGCGATCTTTGTTCGAGAACCGAGCGCCCTCCCGCGCGACGAGTACTTGCGACTGCGCGCCGGGCATGTTGGCAATTACGATGCGTCCGCCCGCGGCCTGCTTGCGCGCTCGCTCTGGGCCTTGGTTCGAGATCGGTTTGCTGGCCTTGTCGCGTTGCCGCCCTTTCCACACGCCGAAGGATGCTTCGAGCTTCGGCTGCAACACTTCGCGTGTAACGTCGCCAGCCACTATGAGAGTCGCGTTCGTAGGTTGGAAAAGCCGATGGTAGGTGCTGACTAGCTCTTGCCGCGTGAGGCTTTTCGCGTCGGCCTCCTCGCCCCCGAGCGTGTGCCCGTACGGATGCGCGCGCCCGAAAATGGCAGGTGCGAGCACATTCTGGGCAATGGCACCCGGACTGCTTTTTTCAGCTTTGATGCTTGCGATGCGCCTTGCGCGTGTCCGCTCGATTTCGACCTCCGGGAAGGTCGGCGCGAGCACCACGTCGCTCAGAATGTCGAGGGCGGCGTCGAGCTCGTTTACCAGAACCTTCACGCTCGCTCCGCCAGAGTCCCAGTCGAACCACGCTGCGTGCGATGCGCCGATGGCCTCGTAGTCATCGCTGATGGCGAGCGCGCTGCGTTTTTTGGTTCCTTGCTCGAGCATTTGTCCGACGAACGACACGAGCCCAGGACGAGCGCCGCCAGCATCGCCAGCCCCAACCCCGATGACCACGCGCACAGAAACGATGGGCAAATCGTGGCGCTCGGCCAACAAAACGCGCACGCCATTTTTCAACTTAAATTCGTTGATTTTCGGCGGCGCGAACGTGATGTGCCCTTCGGGCGGCGGAGCCTTTTCGCGAAACGGTGCATCGGGTGTATTGCGCAGCGTTGTGCCAGCGAGCGGCGGTGGGGAAGAAGGAGATTCCGGCATTGAGGGGGTTGTGCCCGATTGTCTGCACGCCGAAGCTGAGATGGCGAACGTTGCAAGCACTGCCAACGCGGTTGGCGAGGCTAACGCGACGTGGGCGAGGCGCATTACTTTGTACCTCGCGTGATGGCGACAACGCGCCCAGCGACCGGCGCTTGCTTATTTGGGGTTACGAGCGTGACCACGCGATCCTTTGGCAGAAGCCATGTGCGCGCGGCATTGAGCACACTTGCGGTCGTTGCGCGGGTGGTGCGTGCCATGTCTTGCGCGAGGTAGTTCGGATCGCCAACGTAGTGTTCGTACGTGTTGAGGCGGTTTGCGCGCGACGAATTTCGCTCGAGATCGAAGATGTTGTCGGCTTCGATTGTTACTTTGGCGCGGGCGAGTTCGGCATCGCTCACGCCGCTCGTACGAAGCTTATCGAGCTCTTCGTCGATCACGCTGGCAAGCTCGTTGGCACTGTGACCTGGGCGCGCCGTGGCTACGATCTCGAAAACGCTTGCAAGCTCACTCGACTGCTGAGACGCGCTTGTACTTTGAGCGATTTGCAAATCGTAAACGAGTCGCTTGTAAAGGCGACTCGTTTTGCCTCCCGTAAGCACGTGCGCCACAAGATCGAGATCGGCGTCGCCAGATTGAAAAAACGCGGGTGTGGGCCATGACACGTAAACGCGCGCGAGCTCCACGGCGGCCTCCATTTCGATACGCGCTTCGCCGGAGTGAGTGACTACCGCCGGCTTTTGGCGCGTCGCCGCGTCGCCATGCTCACCTCGCGGGATAGGCCCGAAATACTTCTCGACGAGAGCCTTGGCGCTGGCCTTGTCGATGTCGCCGGAGATCACGAGCGAGCAGTTGTTTGGGACGTAGTGCTTGTGGAAAAACGCCTCTACATCGGCGAGCGTGGCACGATCGAGATCGTTCGGAGTGCCAATCGTCAGAAGGTGATAGGGGTGGCCTTCAGGGAATAGCGCTGCGCGAATTGCTTCGAGCACAAGGCCGTACGGCGCGTTTTCGTAGTTTTGCCGCCGCTCGTTCTTCACGACATCGCGCTGGCTCTTGAACGTTGCCTCGTCCACGTGGTCGAGCAAAAATCCCATGCGATCGCTCTCGAGCCAGAGTGCAAGCGGCAACTCGGTACGGGGCACGGTCTGGAAGTAATTCGTGCGATCGGTGTTCGTCGTGCCATTGATGGATGTTGCACCGGCTTTTTCGAGAAAACGAAAATACATGTCTTCGGGGACATGCTTGCTTCCTTGGAACATCAGGTGCTCGAAAAGGTGTGCAAAGCCATTTCGGCCTGGTGGCTCGTCCTTCGAACCAACGTGGTACCAAAGGTTTACCGTGACGATGGGCGTGCGATGATCCTCGTCGTAAATTACCGTGAGACCGTTCGGCAGTTGCACTTTCTCTGCAGCGAGCGAGACCGGCAGCGAGGAAGAAGACGCGGGCTCATCGCTGCCCGACGGAACATCGGCGCCACTGGCGCCACGGCTTGGTGCGATGGCGAGCAACGTTGTCAAAACAGCAATCGGATGGCTTGAGCGCATGAGGCGCCGAGTATAGGCAAATGCCGAAGGCGCCGGCGTATACGAAGTAGCTCAGCAGTAAAAGCGCCTCGAAAAAAATGGATGAAATTCTCGGTGGACGCAACTTCGAGGAAAACCGGTCGATTAAGCCTTCATGAGCAAGAACAGCATTCAAAACTCATGATCGCGACGAGCATCTGACCGCAAACTCAACCGATTCCTCTCCATCACAAGGGACGATCACGCCTGCGCCCAGCGCTGACATGCGTAGTCCATTCCGTATAGCAAGATAAAAAATCGCGTCCTACTAAACAAAAAACCGAAACATTTCACCAATAAAGACGAGTAATCATCATGAACATACCAGGCGCCTACCGTCGAGACCTCATCCCCCACAATCCGCCGGCATCGGCACAACCCTCAACAACCAACCCCAACAATTCCGCCAAACCGGCGCCGGCTCCAAGACCGCTGCGTGACGTGTCGGAGCTACCTGATTCGCCCCCACTCGATATAGTTTTTGCGGACATTACGAACCAAAACCTAAACGATAACCCAATGTACGCCAACAATCCGGTAACGACGGAGGCGACCAAACGCGCGACGGAGGCAAAGCGTACGGCTGACACACAAACAAAGCTTAACGTCACGCTTGGACGTTTTTCAGGACCTTACAAAGTCGACGGCGCCACGGTGTCAGCCACTCCCATGTTCAGGATGAATGGGGATCCCATCCCCAAGTCCGACACCCCTAACACGAGCACTGAAGAGCTCGTGAAGATCTGCACAAAAACCAACAAAAACCACGTTCCCGCCAATGAACTAACTAGCGCCGTCACCAATGCACGCATGGGGCGTCCCACCCCCAAACAACTCGTGCTGGTTACCCAGGCTCTTATCGACGCCGGGAAGCTTCCGCCTCCCAAGTCTGCCAACGACACCGTGGACATGCGCATTCGTCAAATGCAGCGCAACTGGGGTATTGGTGTCGACTGCGCCGGATACGTCAGGGAAGGCGCCGTTGCTGTGCACGGCGATGGCGCGCAGCCTCTGGTCAAGGGCACGAATCGCTCTGGTGCCATTCACGACATATTACAAACTCCCGCATTCAAAAAAGTCGCGTTTAAAGAAGATGTGTCTAAGGAAGGCGCGGACCCTAAAGTTCACAACTTTCACGACATTCGCGCAGGTGACATCATCCATCTCGACTCTAAGAAATCTAACGCGGTCGGTCACAACGCGATCGTCTACAGCCACGAGGTCGCTACCGATGCGATGCGCGACGAGCTTTGGAATCGCGCTGCTCGCACCACTCATGTGTGTGATGTCAATGGCTTCTTTCGTAGTAAAGGTCCTTTTCATGTGCTGAACGTCGATTCGTCGTGGGGCGTGGACCTTGCTGGGGTGGCACACGGAGGCTTCCGGCGCGACACGTGGATCTACGACGAGAGCACGGGGATGTGGGGTACTTTCCTTCCGGGTACACCGTTTTTTCCGAACACTGAGGCATTTATTACAGACCAAGAAGGCCCGTATAACCACAAATTCAAGGATGCGTTCCGCCCAGCGAGTGCAAAATGAAAATGGATCTAGGGCGCGAATGCAAATCGTGGCAAGCGACACAAGATCGAGGTTTTGTGCATCGTGACGCGCAACAGGTTTGCGCTCGCATCCTAGTTATCGCGGCAATTACGCTTGCAGCATGCTCGCATCGTGCCGAATCGACATCCACAGTCGCGACGTCACCGCCGCCTTCCGCCGATGTTGCGCCCACACCACCGACGCCTTCGGTTGAGCCGCTGGCGTCGGCGAGTACTCAGTCACCGCAAGCAGCCGAAGAGCCGCCTTTCGACGTGCCGCCCGGCACTTCGCGCATTGCTTCGACCTTCTGCTACCATCATGGCGTTACCGCCGCGCCCGGGAAACCAGCATCTCCGTCGCTTCCAGCAGGCTCAGTTTACATCGGATGCATCGCAATCCGTCCGTCGAACAACAACCAATTGGGGAGCGTACCCACGGTCATCGAATGGGATGTCGCGGGAGGCCGTGTTTTGCGATCCGTAGACCTGCCTTTGAATTTGAAAACAGCGGACGATGTGCGCATCGCAACGTTTCACGACAACGTGTATGTTGCATTAACGACGGGCATAAGGGATGAAACGCTATTGTTCGCACTCGATGCCGACTTGCGCCCTCGCGAAACGCGCTCGCTCGGCATCAGCACAAACGTTTCGCTCGAGGTAAACGAAAAATATCTCGCTGTCTCCTACAGGCCCTTTATTGATGATACCTGGTGGCATCCAATCAAAATCGAGCTATTCAACGCCAACAATTTCACCGCCATAGCGACCACGTCCGTCGGCACGGCCGAGTTGTTCTGGAGCTCTGGATACGCGCTCGAGTTCTTGGGCGATCGGCTTTACGTCGCTGGCGTTCCGGATGACGCGATCTCCCGTGGCAAATACATGCCGTCTAACGTGCCTTTCGTTGGTGTGTTTGCGATGAGCCTCCCTTCGCTCGAGATTGTCCACACCTACAAAAACGCTAAAAATTCATATATAGAAACGACACTGCAATCTGCAGCCGGACATATCATCCTCACAGGGGAAGAAGGTTACGAAGAGCTCACGGCAGATCTCAAGCCAATCCGTAATCATAAAGGGTCCTACTACGCCTTGGCGTTCGATCCAAAAACAGGCCGAGCCTTTTCGTGTCGCGATCTCAACACCGGCTCCGCATGCTGCTGCGGCGGAATCTGCTCTTGCTACACCTTTTGGACTGGGTTCGAGGCAGCCGTCGTGGCCAATATAAATTGGCGTCTCGTCATCGGTCGCGTGAAAGACTTGCCACGCAGGAAACGCTAAGAGCTAGAGTTCGGAGGTTAGCGCGTAGGTGCAGGTGCTGAGTGGGCGACCCGTTCGATGAGTCCGACCAGAGTGTCGAGACGAAGCGGCTTAGCGACCACTTCGCACGCGACACGCAATGCGTCTGGTGCGCCCGACAAAACGACGACACGAGTGTCTGCGAGCTCTGGATCACCTCGGATTGCGCTTAGCATGTGCCGGCCGTCCATCTCAGGCATGTTGAGGTCGAGCAGGATGAGGTCCGGACGCTTCGAGGACGCGAGCTCGAGTGCTTCTCTGCCGTTCTTCGCACACAAGACCATGTGACCTTCTTCGCTCAAGATGTCTCGCATGGTCTCGACCGTGTCTTCGTCATCATCGACGACGAGGACCGTGGCGCGATGGCTCATGTGGCTCTCCCGTGAGGCGTAGCGTTCGATAGATGAAGGCATGCGACGCGCTTCGATGAGCGTCTCCCTATTTTGGGTGCAGCGTCAGCAAAGAGTGATCCCGCGTGGCGAAATGCGATTGGCTTCGATTGTTCGCGATGGCTTGCGCTCCTGCGCCAGCGGCAAGAGCAACCGCGCTGCTACCCGAGCGGGCAGTGACTCCGTGACTCGTTGACCGGCTTGGCCAGGGGCTCAAGCATTCGCCATCACGTGGCTTCTCCATCGAACAAAGCGGTTTCACAGAACCCAAGCACCATCTCGAGCAGGCGCATCGGCATCGTTTCTGCGTTGCTCGCCCGCGAACGGCAAGCTCGTGCCGAGGCCGAAGATGCGCGCGCACGGGCCGAAGCCGCCAGCCGCGCCAAGGACGAATTTCTCGCCACGGTAAGCCACGAGCTCCGAAATCCGCTCAACGCAATCCTTGGTTGGTCGCGCCTCCTGCAAGAAGGCGGCGAAGAGCTGCCCGTCGAGCGCCGAAGAAAAGGACTCGAGGTCATCGCACGGAGCGCGTGCGCCCAAGTGCAACTCGTTGACGACATGCTCGATGTCGCACGCATCGTCAGCGGCAAACTCCGCTTGTCGATGGGCAAAGTGAACGTGCGCACGGCGGTCGAGTCGTGCGTCGACACAGTGCAATCGGCAGCAAGTGCAAAAGGGGTGGTGCTCGAGGCCGAGATCTGTGGCGAGCCGGGCGACATCGTCGCCGATGGCGCCCGGCTGCAGCAGATCCTCTGGAACCTCGCCGCGAACGCAGTCAAGTTCACGCCACCGGGCGGGGTTGTCACGATCGGCGCGCAGCGAGGAAGGAACGCGGTGATCCTAAGGGTGCAAGATACAGGCGATGGAATTGCCCCGGAGTTTTTGCCGTTCGTTTTCGATCGCTTCCGTCAGGCCGACGGAGGAGCGGCGCGTGCGCACGGTGGTCTTGGCCTCGGGCTTGCCATTGTCCGTCACCTTACCGAGCTTCACGGTGGGACCGTAGCTGCTTGGAGCAAAGGCCTTGGTGCTGGAGCCTTGTTTACAGTGCAGCTGCCGCTACGGTCCCCGGTCGACAGAGAGAGTGAGCCATGAAAAAGCTCACATCAACGACCGTCTCCACCGTGTTCCGCATGCGGATGGCCCGGGTTTGCAGCGCCTCGGGGCACGCTACTGGGCTCAGAAGAACGTCGCCGGACGCCGCCTCGGCGGACATGCGGAGCCATTCCTCCCTTGCGTCCTGCGACGCGCGCTTCCTCGCTACTGAATTGGTGCGCGGTGCCCGCAGAATGTGCAGCTTTCCCGCCCTTGCTCGCGATCTCGCGCACGCGATCGCGATCCATCGCGGCAAAGCCGCGGCGGCGCGGCCGACGCTCGTCCGTCGCGGCGTCGGTCTTCGTCTCGGACGACTGCGAGCCGTCTGGGTTGTTGTCGTCGCCGTACCACATATTGACCACTACTCCTGCGGCTCCGCGCATTTGCGCAGCCCACCGGCTAATTAGGTTGTACGTGGCGGTACGAAGCGACGGTCGTGCCAGTGGCCGGTGCTATAAACCATGGTTTCATCTGAAGAATTACGTGTCGTTGCGCGACACTCGTGGAGAACTGCCGCCGATCAGTTCGGCAGATCTTCCCAAGGGCGCCTAACCCAACCTGCCTGGATAGAGCTGCGGTCGAGCAGCACGAGCAAGCCGGCCGCGAGTAGCTCTTCGACAGCGAGGCAGATCTCGTCGAGTGCGTCTTTCATCTCCGCCGCGCCGGCGTATCGCTCACGTGCGTGGCAGCGGTTGCGCCATACGAGCTCGACGCTGTCGATGGTCTCGCGCGCCGTGCTCGAGCATCCGTCGACGAGGCATGCATAGATGAGTCGCGCAGCGTCACTAAGCTGCGCAACGGTGGGATGCGACCACTGAATCGCTTGCACACGCGCAACGCCCACCTGGTCGGCGGCCGTCCCGCGCTGCACGAGTTCGTTTCGACCCTTCACAGTTCACCTCCAGACGGCTCAGTACAGACGGTCCCCCGCCGTCCGCTTGCAAGCACCGGGCGACGCATAGTTCCACCGGCCGCGGCCGTTTTGTTACCGCTTCAGGTCAACGCGGAGCGCTGCGTGCGTGCGGGGTGCGCTGGCGAGCAGAATTTTCGGTTCGGTGTTCTAGTCGATCGCTTTTAGCGTTGTGGGCGTTGGCGCGCAGTCGGCGCGGCGCCGAGCGAGCAGCCTTGTGCGACAGAGCACTCGGCGCTTGGGCGTTGAGAAAATCGAGAGCATCGACTCCGGCGGAGCGAAGGATCGCGGCGACCAGCGCGGGACTGAGCGTCGCGGTTCGTGGCACGACGACCTGGATTCCCCGACGCACCAGAGTCGTAAGCTCGCCCGCCATGGCTTGCGGCACGAAGCCAAGCTTCTCGAGAACGGCGATGCATTCGGTTCCTACCAGGTGCGGAAGTGCGAGCATGTTGTCCGCCCGCCGAAGCAAGTCAGGTGCCGCTCATGCGCACGAGTCCCCGCCAAGCCAGATTGGCGATCGTGCGCGTCGTCGCCGATGACGACGTCTCGCACTCGCGGATCGAAGCTGCCAGTCATCGCTGCAACCGGGCGTTGGTCACAACTCGTCGCCGGTACACGTAGTGCATCGATTGTGGGTCTAACCCATGGCGCAATGCATCGAGCGAGACGCGATCATCGAGCCGCTACTCAACAGCCTCGAAGTCGAACGTCACATGCGCGGACCGCTCCTCGTAAGCCTGCTTGCCGAGCTGTCGACGTGCATGAAGCTGTCGCCGGCGTTTGTGCTTGCGTCGAGTATGCTGCGATCCTTCGAGGAAGGGGCGCTCGATGACATCGCGTTCGGAGGACAACTCGACGCGCTGCGAGCACTAGTGCGAACCTTGTCGCAACAGTTGGTTAGCACGTGCGAGCAGGTTGCGTAAGTCACTCGCCGAATCCCCCAACGCGATGCAAACGTCCTAGTATCCTGCTAAGCGGCGTTGTCACGCGCGCCCCAATGACTTCGAAACCACCCAGCATCGAACCGTCACCTCAAGCTGGCAGGCCGGCGATGCTCCCGGCGCCCGTTCTCAGAAAGCTTGCAAAGCTTGTCGAACTCGGGTTTTCCGCACGCGCCCCGCTTACGCTTCAACTGCTAGGCCGCCTCTTGCTCCACGCCGCGGCTGTCGGCGCTGCCGTTGGCTTTGTAAGCCTTCTGTTCGTCGTGGGTCTCGAGCTCACGCAGCACGTGCTGCTCGAGCGACTTGCTGGATACTTGCCTCTTCGCGCCGCGGGCGAAGCGTCGCCTCGACGCACCTTTGTCACACACTTTCGACCGTGGCTCATGTTTTTTCTGCCGGCCGTCGGCGGCCTGCTCGCGGGCCTCGTATCCCAGCTTGCCCCCGAAACGCGTGGCGGCGGCGCCGACGCCATCATCGCAGCCTTTCACGAACGCCATGGCGACGTCCGACGGCGTACACCGTTCGTGAAGATCCTCGCGTCGATCGCGACGCTTGGCTTCGGTGGCTCGGGCGGGCGGGAAGGTCCGACCATGCAGATCGGCGGATCGATCGGGTCGATCGTTGGCCACTACTTGCGCGTCACCGATCGCGAGCGTCGCATTCTTCTCGTGGCTGGATTGGCTGCGGGCATGGCTGCTGTTTTCCGCACGCCTCTCGGTGCCGCAATTCTCGCTGTGGAGATCCTTCACAAGAACGACTTCGAGTCCGACGCGCTCGTGCCATCGGTTCTCGCAAGCGTCGTATCGTACTCCGTTTTTATCTCATTTTTCGGGGAGTCAACGCTCTTTGCGCATGCTGCAAAATACACTTTTTTGCCGGCGCATCTGCCTTTGTATGCCCTGATGGCTCTTGTCGTGTGCGGTGTGGCTTCGATCTTCGTGCACTCGATGAATGCGACAAAGCGCATCTCGTCGCGATTGCCCCTGCCAGCGTGGCTCAAGCCCGCCGTTGGCGGCATGGGCCTTGGCCTCGTCGCGACGCCGATCGTCTACATGCGCATAGGCGAAGGGCAGGGGCTTGGCATTCTCGGCGGAGGCTACGGCGCGGCCCAAGTGGCCATTACCGGAGCAGCCTGGCTGCCCAGTGGGTGGGGCGCCGTCGAGGTCCTGCTCTTGCTCGGCGCTGTGAAGATCATTGCCACATCGTTTACCGTGGGCAGCGGCGGCAGCGCCGGCGACTTTGGGCCGTCGATCGTCTTGGGCGGCATCTTCGGCGGAGCCTTTGGACGCGCCGCCCAGTTGCTTTTGCCGAATGCAAATATCGACGCCGGAGCCTTTGCGCTCGTTGGCATGGGCACGTTCTATGGGGGCTTGGCCCACGTGCCCATTGGGTCGCTCGTTATGACGTGTGAACTTGCGGGAAGCTACGATCTGCTCGTCCCGCTCATGCTCGCCGAAAGCATTGCATTCGTCACGCTTCGCAACCACTCGCTTTATCACTCGCAGGTGGGGAGCAAGCGTGAGTCTCCTGCACATCGCCACGAGCTTATCTTCGATATGCTCAAGCAGATTCGTGTCGACGAGGTGCTCGTCAAAGATCGATCGGTTTCCACCTTTCGCCGCAGCACGCCTGCTTCGGAGGTGATCCAAATCGTTGCCGAGGCCGACGGGCAAGACGCATTTCCGGTCATTGACGACGATGGCATGCTCGTTGGTGTGATCACCTCCGAAGTCCTCCGCACCATGACGTCAGATCCCGACATTGGCGCGCTCACGCTCGCCCACGATCTCATGGCCCCACCCGCTTCGGTCAGCGAAAAAGACGATTTGCACAGTGCACTCGACGTTCTGCTCGAAAGCGGAATGCGCCAGATCTTGATTACCGACGACGCAGGGCAGGTGATTGGCCTTCTCGATCTCACCGAGATCACGGCGGCCTATTTGGCGACAGCAGACTCTGATGCGCCAACGATGCGATAGCGTGCGCCCCAAAGGATGACGGCCGCGAGCGCTGGAGCGGCGCACGCAACAGCCACGATGAGCGTATCGAGCACGCCGCGAGTGTGCCTTACATTCCAGAGCATCGCTTCGAGCAGGGTAAGAGCCGCATCGAACGTTACGGCGATTGCCAGCGCCGTAATCAACGGCGTTCGCGGCCGGCGCACCACGCGGAAAAGGCCGAACGACAAAAGCACATTGAAGATGACCCATGCCCACTTGATGTGTGTTCCAAAAAACCATGGGTACGTGGGGGCTGCGGCGAGCACGATCGTCCACGGAACGAGCAGGGTTGCTAGTGCGCGAAGCGCAAACGTCGGTCCACGCAAGAGCGAACGAATGCCAAAGCGCAAAAAGCCGCCGCGCGTGAATGCAGAAAGAGCATCGATGAGCGAGATGGCCGGACTCTGCGAGACGGGGTAGGTGAGGTAAATCACCAACCATTCTTTAGGATTCAACTTTGCTTTGTACGCGCGAAGCCCGTCGAAATCATAAAGCGGGCTCGCTACGCGACGCAAAAGACGCAAAATGCCCGAGACATTGCCCGCGAGCGGCGCGAGTCCCAAAGTGAGCCAGCGATAGCCTGCATCGTTTGCCCATCGCATGACGGCGTCGACAAGGAGCTCGCTGGTGCCGTTCGGTGCGCTCGGATCACGAATGAGGTGCTCAATGAACCAACCGGCGCGTGCAGGTACGGAAATGACGCTCGCGAAACCGCAGATTTCGTCGTCGATTTCGGCGACGAAGCATGTGCGATCAGCCAACGTGCCAAAGGGCCCTACGCTCACAAGAAATCCCATGGGGGCCATGTGGTGAGTGGCCATCCAGCGGGCTGCAACGCGGTTGAGTGCATTGCGCGTGGGGCCTTGGGCTAGGTCGTCGTCACGCGTTTCACGAACGGTAACGCCTTTGGCACGCGCGCGGCGCAGTTGCTCACGCAAACTCGGACGAGCCGCGAGAGTCGTGAGCCATTCGTGAGGATCCCACACGGGTTGCTCGCCCACGGCAAACGACTCGAATTCGCCCGAGACAGCTTTTTGGAAGCGCTCTTCGGTGGCAAAGAAGCAGCAACGCTTGCCGGCTGCACGCGCGGCGTGAGCAAAGGATTCTGCGACGTCGCCAAGCGCCTCGGTTGCGGCAATGGGGGCGCCGGCAGCAACCCACGCATAGCCCGTATCGACGTATGCAACGCACGCGTCGCCGTGAAAAAAGTAGGTGTAACCTGCACCTACGGTCTGAAACGCGGTTGCGTTCCATCCGTGCCTGCGAACAAGTTCGAGCAGGCGCTGTCGGGAGCTCGCAGGATTCATCGATACGGCCGACTGCACGCGCGGCTATTCTACAAGCCCATGGGACCTATTTTCGCTTACTTCTACGATTCCTTCATGCGCAAAACAGAGGAGACTTGTCTTGCACCGTGGCGCAGGGAGCTTTTGTCAGAGGTGGGTGGCCGTGTGCTCGAAATCGGCGCTGGCACTGGAGCGTGCCTTCGGCACTACCCACGCGCGGTCACGCGGCTCGTCGTCGCGGAGCCCGACCGGTGGATGCGCGCGCGGCTTGCCCGCGGCATTGCAGGCGGCGGAGGGGCGATCTGCCCATCAGCCATCGAAACGTCTGCGGCCTCTGCCGATGCCCTGCCATTTGATGATGCGTCGTTCGATGCGGTTGTCTCGATGCTTGTACTTTGCTCCGTGCCCAATCAAGCCTTAGTACTCGCCGAGATCCGGCGCGTGCTCATCCCGGGCGGCCGGTTCGTCTTCCTCGAGCACGTTGCCTCCGATGATCCAAAAAGCTTTGCGTGGCAGCGTTGGCTCGACCCCATGTGGAGCTGCTTTGCTTCGGGGTGCCATATCACGCGCCGCACGCTCGAGGCGATCCGCAGTGCTGGTTTCGAGCTTGAACGCGAAGAGCACGCGAACATGCAAGGATCTTTTTCGTGCCTGGCTCCCACCGTGCGCGGCATCGCACGGTGACCGCTTTCGATTTGACGCGATCTCTTCGTTGGCGGCTGCGGTCCGGTCCTCAAAGCCGAAGCAGGCTGTTCCGGTCCGGTCCTCGCCGCCGCCTCGACCTCGCGTCAACTTGAAAGCGGTCCAATCTCATTAATGCATGCATCATGCATTCGCGCGCATGTTTCAATCCGTCAGCTTGGTTTTTGCCGGCAAGTAAAACCCTGCGCCAACGAAGACCATTTGATTGAACTTGAACGTGCGGTCTTCCGAATTGATTTGATTGTCGGGGAACGACGCGTTGGGACCGCCACCCCGCGTGTCGAAGCCGGATCGATTCCACGAGAACGGCAAAGCGCGATACTCGATGTTGAGGCTAATGAAGCTTGCCAAGTAAAAGGTAAGCCCTAAACCAAAGGTTGGCGCAACCGCGACGCGCGACTTCGTGTTGAATGCCCCGGGCGTTGCACTCGTACAATGATCTGGGGAGCAGTCTCCGCGCTCGTCAACGCCAATGAACGCAGCACCACCGTGGATGTAGAGATCTGTGTCGACGAAAAGCTTCTGAAAGAGAGCGAGCTTTCCGCGGAACGGGCTGAAGGTGATCTGGGGAGCGGCCATCCATTTCAACTTACCCGTTTGATCGGCAAACGAGCCTTGGCCTTGGCCCGGGAGATTAATCGCCGTGCGCGAATTGCGCGGCGCCGTGGAGTTGATCTTGTCGGTTAGATCGGTATCCAGATTTGCAGCAGCAACGCCCCCGAACACACCGATACCAAGCCAGTCGAACAAATTGTACTGCAGGCGACCCGACACGAAGATGGTGCGCTGGTACTCGTCGAGCAGCGTGAAGCCTGGCCCAACGGCAAGCTCGAGGCGCCCTTCGCGGTACAGGCGCGCCTTTCGCACTGACGGTGCTCCTGCGAGCGGACCGGTCAACTGGATTTCTTGCGCCTTGGCGGGCTTCGATACGGCTGTCGTGCCGAAAGCCACGCATGCTGCGATCGTGGTAGCGCCAAGACTGCGCCGGATACGCAGCAAGAGCGGAGAGCGGTAGGTGTTGGAGGCGAACAAGTGGCGCTTCGGCATGACTTTCCTCGTCCGGGCAATCACTTGGGAAGCCTATATTCCCAGCTAAACGGCAAAAACACGCTGATGCCGACCTGGGCCTGAATGTCGTTGGTGAGCTGCTTGTTGCCGTACCACGTACTTTGGTTCGTTTCCTGCCCGGTCACCACCTCGGTGTTCTCGAGGCGTTCGACGTAGATGTAGTCGCGCAGTTCAGCGGTCACTGCGAACCAACGATTTAGAAAAACACGCAACCCCAGGCCGACCGACATGGCAAGGCGCCAGTCGTAGTCGAACTTGCGGTTGTCGGGATCGATGACTGCAATGGGGCGCGTGCGAAGCGCGCCAACGCCGCCAGTAACGAACCCGTCGTAGTGGAAGATAAATTTGCTAAACCCCGAAAATTTTCCGTACATCGGCACGTACGTGAAGTTCACCGTACCGCCGGCCTGGTATTCGTTCAGCGGAACGGCCAGACGCGTTGCACGCCGATTCTCGAAGTTGAAGTCCGAGTCGTGGTTGAACGGCTGGTAGAAAGTGCCGTTTATGCCGATCGCCAAGACATTCGTGAGATAATAATTAATCCCCAGGCCTGGGCCCTGGTGAGTGACAAACTGGTCGTTGAAGCTGAAACTCCAGTACGGCAAGAGCTCGAAGCGATGTCGGCGGAGCGCATAAATCTGCTGCACAGCGTAGACGTCGGCTTGGACCTCTCGTTGTGCCATGTTGCTGATGTCCGCTTGCTTCGGACAGGCACTTGGATCGACTTCGCATATGCCCGCTGCAGCGTTGGCAGGCGGAACGCTCCCCTGGTTTGCGTCTGCCGGCGGCTTTTCGCCTTCGGGCTTCGGCTCATCGAGCTCGATTTCGCCGGCTGGTGAACCCTGGGCTGGTGGGGCTGGTGATGCGGGTGATCCTGGTGGAGGAGCCGGAGCTGGCGTCGGCGCTGCCGGTGGCGCCGGTCGCGTAGGCGCGGGCCTCCTTGCTTGCGCAAGGGGCTGCGCAAGGGCCACCTGCGGCAGCAACATCGTTGCCGCCAAAAGAAGCCAATATCGAGCCTGCTTCATCGCGAACCCCTTCCGCTTCGACGTGCGCGAGTGTGCGTAACGCATGAGAAAAATTGGGGATTCAGACAATTAGCCAAACCGCGGCGCACGATATCATGTTTTTTTTGAGCCGAGCAATCTCTAAAAGGCGCTCTCTTGCTGCAAACGCTGCAAAGCGAAGACGAGGCCCGTGATGTACACGAGATCTGCGCCGCCTGATTGACTGTGGGATACATAGGTTTGGAATTCACGCGGCTTCCGATTCGTTGTCGCCCTTGCCAAACAGCGCCTCAACGAAGTCTGCAACGACGAATTCGCGCAGGTCCTCCGCCCGTTCGCCGAGCCCAATGTATCGGACCGGCACCTTAAGTTCGTCGCAAACGCCAAGAATAACACCACCCTTGGCTGTTCCGTCGAGTTTCGTAAGGATAATTCCCGTAAGCTCTAACGCCTCTTTGAACAATGCCGCCTGTGTGAGCGCGTTTTGCCCTGTTGTGGCGTCGAGAACAAGCAAAGTCTCGTGAGGCGCGCCGTTCATCGCTTTTGCGATGGTGCGCTTCACTTTCTTGATCTCGTCCATCAGGTTCACTTTCGTATGAAGGCGCCCCGCGGTGTCAACGAGCAAGACGTCCGCCGATACCTCTTGAGCCTTTTTCGTGGCCTCGAACGCAACGGAGCCAGGATCTGCCCCTTCCTTGCCTTTGACAATGTCGGCGCCCACGCGCTTGCCCCAGACTTCGAGCTGTTGGACGGCAGCTGCGCGGAATGTGTCGCCCGCGGCAAAGATGATCTTTTTGCCATCGGCATTCCACTTTGTTGCAAGCTTGCCAATCGTCGTTGTTTTGCCTACGCCGTTGACACCTACCACGAGAATGACGTGCGGCTTGTCGCGCTCGTCACGTTTGTCACTCTCGCCGCGGGAGCCAGAAAACGTGAGAATGCGCGTTGCCTCGGCGCGCAAAGCAGCCCAGACCGCATCGCTGTCGGCGAGTTCGTGCTTTGCCATGCCGTCGCGCAGGCGTCGAAGGATGGCTTGCGTGGTTTTCACGCCGACGTCGCTCGAGATCATGACCTCCTCCATCTGCTCGAGAAGGGTCGGATCGATCTCTTTGTTGCCAGCAAAAATAGCTTTGAGGCGTGCCATGAAGCCGCCTCGTGTGGCGGCAAGCCCTTTGCGCAGACCGGCCACGTCTTTCTTCGAAACAACGACAACGGCTGGCAGGGCACCAGGTTCTACTTGCTCGCCTGCCGCCGCCTCGCTTGTCTCGTTTGCCCCGCTTGGTGCGATCTCCGCGGCGTGGCCGTCGCCGACGGCTTGCGGTGCAGAAGGCTTTGGCGCAAGTTCCTTGGAAGGGGCTTCACCAAGCTTCTTTTGCGCTTTTTGCGTTTGCGGAAGCGCCTTTTTCCTGAAAAACAGGACATAGGCGACACCGACGGCCAAAACCGCGATGACGATCAAGGCGATCGGCAAAGTGCTCATCGGGCGCATCTTTATAGAGACGCGCGCCTCGGTACGTCAACGACGGTTATCGGTGCACGGGTCTTTTCGGGGTACAGACGGAGACATGTGGTCAACCGCACTTTCCGCGTTGGCGTCGACAATGGCTTGCCCGAAAGCGACTTGTTCCACCGCCTCTGCCCAACGCGCAACCTCCGTGCTGCTTCCCGCCGCTTGTCGAATATGGCGGGGCGTTGGTTCCGGCAGGGTGTCGAACGGAACGCCCACGCGACGCGCCCACGCGACCATGCGTGCCAAAAGCGCGCGGCGACGCGATACGAGAGCTATCGAAATTTCCCCGGCTCTTGGTGCCTGCTGCTCGAGCCGCGTGTGCAGCGGCGCCTCGGCAACGAGGCGATCGCCTTGGACGAGCGGTTGCAACACATCGAGACGGAAACGCCCGAACGCGTCTGCTTCGGTTTGTGCAAGGGTCGTCGTGCCGTCGAAACTTCCTCGCTCGATTCGCACGCGCGCGTGCGCGATTGCAGCGTCGTCGTGGGCGTCGGTGACGCTGCCAACAAGCCAGGCTTCGCCGCGATTCGCCGCGCGCACAAGCTTGACGTGGGGACGCGCATCTTGCCCGTCTAGCTCGCGCTGTGCGTGCTCCGACTCTGTTGTCGCGCGCGCTGTCATGGTTCGCTTGATCGCGATGCGGCCACCGAAAAAAAATGCCAGAGTCACAAGGCCTGCGAGAAAAATTGGCACCTTTGCGAGCATGCTAGGTTTCCGAAGCGGCAAAACCATGGCAACGTCGTCTGTCGGCTCGTAAAAAGGCACGTTTGGCACATAGCGTAGCTGTACGACCGCTTCTCTTGTGTTTTGCGTTTGCGCGACTTGCGCTGCGAACGTCAGCGTAGGTCGCGCGATGCCTTGCTCGACGGGCGCTCTGCCGACAAGGGCATCGCCGATGCGCGCTTCGACCGAGCCTTCGAGCACGGGGCCCATGCTCGATGTGACATTGACGGCGATTGGAATGCCCTCGCCCGGGACCATTGCCTCGATGTGGTTTGGCACGGAAAGCGAGACCTTCACGCGCCGCTCGATGCGCGCGGTTTCATCGGGGAACGAAGCGGCTGCGGTGCCCGCAAACGAAGCGCGGAGCAAACCAATGCCAGGCGCACCGAATTTCGAGCTTGCTACCTCGAAGCGCGCACGCCCACTCTCGTTGGTGAATGCAGTAGCGATCTCGCTATCGTGTTCGTTCGTGATCCGAATGGGCATCGGGACGTTGGGCGGCGAAGCAATTGCGCCGTCATCGACGCGTGCCAAAACTTCGATGGTTGTTTGCGGCTCGTCGAGCTCGATGACGTGTGGAACCGGATCGAAGCGAAGCACGAGCCCTGCGCGCGACAGATCGAAAAGAAGATCGCGGGTGGATCCATCGATGAAATTGCCGCCTGCCCATGCAAGATGGGCAGAGTAAAGGTCCACTGGGAGCTTTGCACGAAAGCAGAATCGACCGCCTTCGTTTGTGAGAAGGCCGATGTCCTGATTCGAAGGCGACCGGGCGACACGAACGCTGCTCGCATTCGGCGTGCGGTCGCTATCCGTCTCGCAGTCGCGTGCAGAGGCGAGGGCGTCGCCAACCGCTGGATCGTGCGGGCTCGATTCGCGAACGATGTGGACCGTGATCGTCTCGCCTACAAGCGGTTCGTTCGCGTCGTTGACAAGGGATCCGGACAGCAAGAGATCGCCATGATCTTGAGAGGCTTGCGCGGTGATGATGGACGTGCCTCGAATGCGGATTCGCACGCCGTCGGCGCGAGCAGATCCGGCGAACGCCAAGAGCGCCAAGAACGCGAACACGGCTACGAGCAAGCAGGCCCCATGCATGCGCCGCGACGAGATCGAAGTCACATTCGGCCTTGTTCTGTGATCGCGCCTGCGATCCACTCGATTTGAGGTTCCACGGGGCCGAGCGTGACAGCCGCGACGTCGATGCGAACGCGAGTTACATCGGCCATTTTCGAAAGGTACTTGCGCCAGAGTGCGCGTGCCGCACGCAGCAGCGTGCGTTGCTTGGTGATCGAGACGCTGGAGAGTGCACTTTCAAACGACCTAGCGCCGCGCGTTCGCACTTCGACAATGACAACGAGGTCGTCTTTCTTCGCAACCAGATCCAGCTCGAGTGCGCCGATGCGCAAGTTGCGCCAAAGCACACGGAAGCCGCGCTGAGCGATCCAATCCGCGGCTGCCTGCTCGGCAACACGCCCACGCACATGACGTAGTGGAAGCTTTGGCGACACGCCCTACGGACACGGCGTTCTGGTCGCGTCGCACGTATCTGGGCACACCGAGTTCGGATCGTACGCGGTGCCATTTTTGATACAGTATGAACCGGTCAGGCCTTCGTTGCCCACGCCTATCGACGTGACGAGCTGCGTGCACGAAAAGCCGTCGGGACACTTGCAGAAGATCTGGTCGGAAGGCTTGTTGCCGTTGATGTCGGCGCAGCGGCACGAGCAATAAACTGCCCTGTCGGTTGTGCGATCAACACATTGTGGCTTGACGGTTGCCCCAGTAGTTGGGTCGTTCGGGGCGCCCGTGATGGGAGTGTCTGTACCTGGAACGGTGCAACCCTGCGTGCCGCTCGTTGGTGTGCCGTCGGCGTTCTGGCCGTAAGGGCACGAAACACGACCCTGGAAGTGATTGACGAGACACACTCGCGTGCGGCACTGAAAGCTCTTGGACTCGACGTTGACTTCGTTGACGCTAAATCCGTTGAAGTCCACGTTGTACTCTTGCTCCGGCGTGCACGGATCGCCAACGCCTTGCTCTGAACAACCGGGGCTTGCAACGAAGAGACCAGCCGCGAGGAGGATCGCGATCACGAGCGCACGCGTCATCGTGGTGCGGGACGGTACCTGTCAGCGGCCAAGAGCGTCAAGCATGTTATGCTCGCTGGAGCCGCCATCCCATCGTACATTCGACGTCATGTTTCGGCGTGAACCGGTGTTTCGGCGTTGACGCGAAGCCGGCCTTGGCGGCCAATTCGCCTTGACAAATACGAGCTTTAACGTTCATCGTTCGCCCGCTTCGCCCACCGCAATCGGTCGACTCACTAAAGCCAAAACGCGAGGGTTTTCGGATGCGTCACATATTTCTGCGCAAGTTCGCTATTGCGTCCGCTGTAGCCATTCTAGGACTCGCGTTTGCAAATGGTTCCGCGCTCGCGCAGAACCAGACCAGTCAAGCCAACCAGACGGGCCAGACCAGAAGAAGGCCTCCTCCGGCCCAGAACAATGTTGGCCAGCGGGCCCCCGCGGCACCAGGCCGTGGCGAGGCCATCGAGCTCGATGATACGCCTCCTGCCAAGCCTGCACCTGCTAAGCCCGCGCCTGACAAGCCTGCCAAGGCCGCCGACGCGGGACCAGCACCGGTCGTTGGCAGGATGACCCAACAGGCCGAGCAGGCCAAGCGCCTATTCGACGGCGAAAAGTGGAGCGACGCGGCACTCGCGCTCTACCGTGTTTATAAGGGCGAAACCGGCGACGACGAGGGCAACAAACAGCTCGCCCAGTATCATCTCGCGATTTCGCTTTATCGCTTGAAATTTTACCAGTCCGCGTACGGCATCTTTAGCGAGATCGCCGAAAAGCCGAACCACCTCAAGTTCAACGAAACGCTGCTTTGGCTTGCGAAGCTTGCAACCGACCTTCCCGAACCGGCCGACATCGTCGAACGCGTCGGCAAGTACAACGACGGACAAATTTCGAAGTTCAATAACCAGAACCAACGCGAGTTGTACTGGCAGCTCAATTATTTGCTCGGCCGTTACAAGTACCGAAACCGCCAATACGACGAAGCGCTTCGCCTTTTTGCCAAGGTCGATCGTAAGTCAAAATACTACCTGAAAAGCCAGTTTTTCAGCGGTATCTCGAATGTGCAGCTCCGTAAATCGGTGCCTTCCGTTCGGTCGTTCCAGCGTGTTGTGGGCGCCATCGACGAAGGTGGCGTCGTCGAGGTCGAAGACGAAGACCGCATGCGCGACCTTGCGTTTCTCTCGATGGCACGCACGTACTACTCGGCGTCGGTGCGCGTCGACGAGAACAATGCGCCAACGATTCAAGCGGACAAATTGTCGGCTGCCGTCAAGTACTGGAACAAGGTCGATTTACGGAGCGAGTATTGGCTCGATGCGCTCTTCGAAGAGTCGTGGGCATACTTCATGGCCGGCGACTATGCGCACGCGCTCGGCAACATTCACACGATCGAGTCGCCGTACTTTCCGCAATCGTATTATCCAGAAGCCGAGATTCTCAAGGCTGTCATTTACTTCGTGAACTGCCAGTACAACGACGCGGAAACGATCGTCGCAAAGTTTCAGTCGAAGTATCAGCCAATTTACGACGACCTCAATAAGGTTCTCGTGAGCTTCAAAGGCGACAGTGCCGACGAGCCATTCTTCAAGTTTCTCAAAGACGTTCGCGACGGCAAGGCAAATCTGACTCCGCGTATCAGGAAGGTCGTTGAAAACGCTCTATCCGACCGCCAACTGCTTCGCCATTTGCAGTATGTGCAGGTGCTCGACGATGAGCAGAGGCGCTTTCAAAGGGCACCTGCAACTTTCCGTGATTCAGCGCTTGGAGCTGACACGAAAGACGCGATGCAGCTCGCTCGTGATCTTGCAGTCCGCAACGCCGGCCAGCTCGCTCGCGAGCGCTACCAGCGAAACCTCGACGAGTTGAACGAGCATCTGCGTGACAGCGCGAAGATCCTCATCGATGTTACAGCAGCCAGGCGTGGTCAGCTCGAAGCGAGCCTTGCCGGCACCCAGGTTACGGTTCAAGAGTCTGAGCATAACATCGTCAGACCCGACGAAGAGCACGTCATCTGGCCGTTCGACGGCGAATACTGGCGCGACGAGCTTGGGTTCTACAGACAAACCATCACCTCGAAGTGCGGGAGGTAAGCTCGTGATGAAGCGTGGCTTTCAAGGAATCATCGTTGGCGCTGCGATCGCCACAAGTGCACCTGCCGCATGGGCCGGCGATGTTTGCATCAGCGAGCAGGCCCAGCAGTCGCTCAACGCATGCGTCGGCGTTGGCCCCATGGAGTTCGACGTTGGCAAGCATGGCAAGACGCCAACCGTGAATTTCCACTCGGCTCCTCCGCCGGCGGACCTGAAGAAGCGCGATCAGCAGGTCAAGCCCAATGCGCCCACTGTGACGGACTCTCCGCGCGACGAGCGCAAGAGCCGTTTGCAAGCGCGCCAGCGAGCCCTTCTTGTAACCGAGATTCAGCAGACCGAAAGTCTTTTCCGAGCAACGCGAGCGAATTCACCGGACCGTCCGCAGCTCGCGCGTCGTCTTGCGGAACAGTACGTTGAGCTCGAGTCCGCTGCTTTCCGTGACAAAACGGAAGCCGAGATCAAACGTGACGACGCAAAAAAGAGAAACCCGCAGCAGGCCGGTCAGCTTCAGACCAACGCGAACCAGGCCGAAGCGGTAATGAAGGCTGCCCGCAGAAAAGCCATCGATTTCTACACCATAATCATCAAAGACTACCCGAATTACCCGAACCTCGACGAGGTTCTCTACTATCTTGCGTACGAGTACGAGCAAGCGAACGACCTGAAAAACGCGCGCACTGCCTACTACGATCTCATCAAGAAGCGCCCCGACTCGAAGTACATTCCTCACGCCTATCTCGCGTTCGGCGAGCTGTTTTTCAATGAGGCACAGGGCGATCCATCGAAGTGGGATTACGCCGCGCAGGCATACTCGGAAGTCATCAAATACCCGCCGCCGAACAACCGAGTGTACGGCTATGCGTGGTACAAACTTGCTTACGTCTACTGGAACAAGAACGAGCTCGAAAAGGCGCTCAACGCCTTCAAGAAAACGATCGAATTCGGTTCAACGTTCACGCAGCTGCCGGGAGCCGCGAAGCTCGCCGACGCCGCGCGCCGCGACATCATCCCAGTGTACGCCGTCAAAGGCGACCCAGCGCAGGCATACAGCTTCATGCGAAGCGTCTCTGGCGACCCTGCCGGCTCGAACGAAAAAACGTTCAAGATGATGGACGAACTCGGCACCAACTACCTCGACACGGGTCATTACCCGGAGGCGATCGTCCTTTACCGAGACCTCATCGCGCGCGACAAGTCGGGCCGCCATTGCGTGTATCAGGCACATATCACCGAGGCCACGATGGCGATGAAGGGCGGCAACAAAGACGCCGTCATCAAAGAAATCGACAACCAGCTCAGGGTCGCGAACCAATTCAAAAATAGCTCGTACTCGGCCGAGCAAAAAGCAGAGTGTGCCAACACGAGCGCCGCGCTCATCACGGAAACGGCCATGTCGTGGCATCTCGAAGCCGTTGGATCGCCAGGTCAACACGGTACGCGCGACAAGAGAACCATGGGGCTCGCAGCCGAGCTTTATAGAAGGATCGTCGATACCTGGAGCGCTGAGGAATTCCAGACCTTCACGTTCCCGCGCATCCTGAAAGAAGACTGGCCAACGATCTACAAAATCAAATACGCCATGGCCGATCTTTTGTGGGCCGAAGAAAACTGGGAGAAATGCGGTCCGGCGTTCGACGCGGTCGTTGCCGCCAACCCACAGGGCCCCGAAGCGGCCGAGGCCGCGTTCGCATCAGTGCTTTGCTACCAGAAACTTTACGACCAAGCCCACGCAGGCGATGCCGCGAAAAGAGGCGCCGGCAACCTTCCCGGCCAGAAGAAGGACGAAAAGGCAAAAAACGAGTCCGAAAGACTGCGGCCAAAGGAGATGTCGGACACCCAAAAGGGTATGGTTCAGGCCTTCAACCGTTACATCTGTTACATCAAGCCCGCGGCGAACGACACGGCCGGCAAGAACCAGCTCGTTGAGGTGAAGTACGCTCGTGCGCGTACGTACTTCGAAGCGCAGCACTGGGAAGAAGCCGCTGCCGGGTTCCGCGAAATTGCGATGAACGACGTGGATCGCGAAGACGGCATTTACGCCGCGCAGCTCTATCTCGAAAGCATCAATGTTCTTGGCTCGCACTTCCAGAAAACGAGCTGCTTCGATGACATGGAGCGGGACGTTCCAAAGTTCATCGAGTTGTACTGCAAGGGTGACAGGGCGCAGAAGAACGCCGAACAGTGCACGCTACTCAACAAGATCGAAGTCGACATTCTCCGTCTCAAGGCGCAAAAGCTCGTCGAGCGCGCCGACAAGGAAGGCGGCAAAGAAGCCCTTGGTATGTACGAAAAGGCCGGTGCAGCGTATTTCGAAACGTTCCGCAAGTATTGTGAGGAACCGGTCAAGAACAACCGGCCGCCGCAGGCCGAACGTTGCGACGAAATCGCTTACAACGCGGCTCGCTCATTTCAAGCCGCACGCCTCGTGGCAAAGGCCATCTTCGTTCGCCAAGCGCTGATCGACTTCGACAAGAGGCAAAATATGAATTCGCCGCTCGCGAAGAAGGCGGTCTACGAGATTGGCGCCAACAACCAAGCCATTGCCGTCTACGACTTGGCGGCCGATTGGTACGAGCGCTACGCAAAAATGGACCCCAGGGCCCCCAATGCCGACCAAGCGCTTTCCGACGCCGTCATTCTTCGCCTTGGCCTGGGTCAAGAAGAGCAAGCCATCGAAAATGCAAAAATTTTCATGAAAAACTACGGCGGTAGCAAGCCCGCGCAAACCGCGTCAATCGCGTTTGCGGTTGGCGCGCACTACGCCGACAGGGAAGAGTGGGAAAAAGCAAAAAACGCGCTCGTTGGTTCCATGGGCGTCATTGGCAAGGCTGCGCCAGACGTTCAGGTCCAGGCTCACGCCACACTTGGTCGCGCCTACTCGCACATTAAACGTTACGAACCGCTCGCCAAAACCGAATACGCAAGGGTTCGCGCCTTGTGGTCCGATCCTTTGGGAGCTGCGGCGAAGATTCGAGACGCCTATCCGAACGAAGACACCGCCACGAAAGATCGCCGTCTTGCCCGAGCGCTCGACGCGGTTGGTGAAGCGTATTTCTTCGCGGCCGAAGAGCGTCGCCGCGCCGAGGTCGACAAGTTGAAGTTCCCTGTTTACACGGGTCCAGGCGACAAGACATCGGTTCTCAGACATGTCGAGAGCAAGGTTCGCGACTGGTATCTCAAGAAGAAGGCGGCCATCGAAAAAGTTGAGCCGGACTACATCAAGATCCTCGATCTGAAGCCGACCGCGCCACCGAAGTGGGTCATTGCTGCGGGTTCGCGCGCAGGTCTTATGTGGGGCGATTTCGTCGACGACTTCCGCCGTGCACCGATTCCTGAAGCGTGGAAGAAAGACGCCGAAATTCGCGGCACGTACTACGAGGCTCTTGATCGCGCAAGCGAGCCTTTCAAGGTAAATAACGCGAAGCCGGCGCTCAAAAAGTGCCTCGATCTGTCGGTCAGGTTTCAGTACTTCGACGAGTTCAGTCGCAGCTGCGAAGTGTGGCTCGCGAAGAACTACAAAAGCGAGTTCCACGTCATCGACGAATTGCGCGGGGCACCCACGCTTTCGAACAGCGGCCTCGACGAAAAGGCACCGCCGATCTTGACCGACGGCACCTTCTGGCGGCCGACCGCTGCAGCTCCCGAAAAAACCACCGTATCCACGGAGCTTGCGAACGACAGTGGCAGCGCTGCATCGAGTGGGGGTGGCAACAGGCCACGTCCTAGAGCGGGCGGCGGTGGCAGACGCCAAGGCGGGCATCCCGGAACGAACAGGCAAGGAGGAGGACTGCCATGAAGCGTGTAACGTTCATTGCTGTCGGTCTGTTCGCGATGGCTACTGCGTGCGGTGGAGGTGCAGCCACGACGGAGCCGCCAAAGACTGGCCATTCAGTCGCTACGCCGGGCGGTGGAACCGCGCCGGTCGAAGTGAAGAAGGACGCACAGGCCAAATTCAACACGGCGATCGACGCTTTCGTCGAACACGACAGAGTCAACGATTGGAACGACGCAAACTGCTCGGCGGTTGCCAAGCAATTCGAAGAGGCCACAGTGGCGCAAGGCGGTAGGTTCGCCCAGGCGGCGTTCAATGCAGGCCTTGCCTACCAACGCTGCAACGACGACAAGAACGCGCGAGCTCGCTTCGAACAGGCGCTCAAAGACGATCCAAGGTTCCACAACGCCCGCGCGCAGCTGGCGCTCTACCAGTACAAGCAAGACGGCAACGAAGACCTTGCCATCGCTTCGCTTCAACAAGCTGTCATCGACGCGCAGTTTCAAAATGTGGTGGCGCTCGTCAACCTGGCCATGTTCCAAATGCAGCGAGACAGCGATGTCGCTGGACAGCGCTGCAAGAACGATTTCGACTGCGCAAAGTTGAACCTGCAGCGCGCGCTTGCGATCGACGATGCTTACATGCCGGCGTTCAATCAGCTTGCCCTCTACTACTTCCAGCTTGCGAAAAAGCGCGCAGGAGCGGTCAGGTCAACCACGAGAGGGTCGCGTGGTCGTCAAGTCACAACGAACGCGGCAATGGCGAGGCGGGCCGACGTGCAACAGCTCGAACTCGCAGCCCTTGTTTCGTCTCAAGCCATTCGCAAAAACCCAAACTACGCTCCCATTCATAACACTGCGGGTCTCATCCAAAACGAGCTCGGTCAAGTGAACGGTGCAGTCAGTTCGTTTGCAACGGCGGCGAAGCTCGATCCAAAGCTTTTCGAAGCGCAAATGAACTACGGTGCAGTCAACCTTGGTTTCCGAGGTTTCGAGCAGGCGAAGAACGCCTACGCAAGGGCACTGCAGCTTCGCTCGAACGATTACGACGCGCACCTCGGCATGGCGCTGGCGCTTCGCGGACCTATCACCGGTTCGGAGCCCGACGCCGAAGCGCTCGTTGCCGCAGCCCAAGCCGAGCTCGACGCGGCGAAGAGGATCGACCCCAATCGTCCGGATGCATACTTCAACGAAGGCATTCTCACGATGGAGTTCAAGGCTAAGGCCGGCGGCTCGAAAGAAAAAACAATCGCGGCCCTTGATCATGCTGCCGCAGTCTTCAAGATTTTCCTCGAAAAAGCTGCGGGCAAACCCGAATACGATGGGGCTGTGCGTCGGGTGCGCGGCGATGGCACCGACAAAGATCGCGGCCGTCTTGGCGATATCGAAGACACCAAGCAGTTCCTCAATACGGAAGCGCCCATGACTCCATCGGGGGCTCCGTCTGGCGTAAAACCGTAAAATTACATTTTACCACATGATTCCATCGCAATTTTGGGTGTAAAATTATTGATAAATTGGAACTTTTTGAGGTTCGGCCCATTGGGGCTATTTTCGAATAATAATGAGGCGCTCATCATGATGGCGAAGCGAGTTGCGTTCGGGTTCGTCGCGGCAGTGTTCTTTTTCACCAGCGCATCAGCCTTTGCGCAGGCGCCAACAAGTGGCGGTGGCGGTGGCAGCACCGGCGTAAAAACAACGGGTGGCAACGACAAGGATTACGGCTACGAATTCTCGGACGACCCGCTCGCGGCAGGTGGCTTCGGCCCAAACGATGCGACCATCCGCGTGCGCCCAGGGCCGGTTCGCACAACTCTCATCCGTCCCCGCACATCGTTTGTGCCCGAAATGCTAAAGTCGGTTGAGAATCTTTAATTTTTTTTCTTCTGCAATGCGCGGCACGCAGCAATCGTTTCGAAAGGTTTAGGCCATGGAAGGCAAAGCAAAGGTCGCGTTAACGTTCGCGCTCTACCAGGGTGAAAAGCTTATTTTTCGCCAAACGGTTGCTCAAGACATCGTGAAGGTCGGAAAGGATCCGCGGAGCCACCTCCGCGTCGACGACGATCTCGCGTCGCGCATGCATGCCGTCATTGAGGTGGTCGGGATCGTAGACGTCACGCTCATCGATCTTGGCAATGAGCCAGGCACGATGGTCAATGGTCAACGTGTCAACAAATGCAAGCTGCATCCTGGCGATCAAATCCAGATCGGCTCAACGATGATCGTGCTCGAAAGCGCGAAATACGCGACTGAAGCGACTGAAGCGACTGGCGCGGCTGTCGTTGACACTCCAGGTCTCGCGGGTCTCCCAAGCCTCGTCGGTGGTGGGCAAAGCACGGGCAACGAACCTTCGGCAGCCGCCGGTGCAGCGGGCGGCGCACTCGGGGTGGAGGCTGTGGCAGCCAATCCGTTTGCGTCTGTGGAACCAACAGGCGGCAGTTCATCGTCGAATCCGTTTTCGCCATCGAATCCGTTCGCGCCGTCCGCATTCGCACCAAACCCATTTGTCGCGTCGGCAGCAGATCAGGGCTACGGCATCAACGCGCCTGGCGGAAGCGACTTCGATCCAAACCAGCCGTACACGTACGCAATGGTCAAAAGCGGCCCGGACGTACGCCCGGAAGACGTCGAAAGCCTCGACGCGGCGGTTGAAGTCATCATCAAGTGGGACACGAACACGATCCACGCCTCGCACACGAGCCCGCCAAAAAGCTTTTTCGTTGGTGAGACGGACTGCGACTACACCATTCCGCAGAAGGTGATTGGAACAGACCGCGCTCCGATCGTTATCGCGCGCGGTGTTACCGTGGTGCTCATCATGCTTCCGCGCTCGACGGGCACCATTGAGATCCCGGAGCAGGGCACCTTCACGTTTCAAGAGATCATTGCGTCGGGGCGCGCGCGTTCGTCGAGCGAGCTTTCCGGAGCGCATGAATTCGAGCTTCCAACCAACGCGAAGGCGCGCATGGAGCTCGAAGAATTCAGCATCGTGTTCGAGGTAAGTGCCGTCAACGCCGGCAAGCATTTGCCCGTGAGTGCGTTTTCGAGCATTGAGCCGGCGGCCATTCTCTTTTTCAGTCTGTCGTTTTTGCTCCACGTTGGTGTTCTCGCCTCAATGGCGTTTTTCATGCCCAAGATGAGCGGCGATGACAGCGAAGCGCTTGACCGCAGCCAGATACTTGCTGCGCGAAAGTTGCTCGACGCATCGGCGGAGCGCGAGCAGGAAGAGAAGCAGAGCGATCAAATCTCCAACGAAAACGCCGATCACCGAGAAGGCGGAACAGGCACACGCGCCAAGGGTGAAGAGGGTTCCATGGGCAACCCGAACAGCACCGCAACGAATCGGCGCTACGGCATTCAAGGCCCGGCAGACAACGCTGACCCGCACATCGCACGTCAGGCGGCGATTCGGCAAGCGCAGGAATTCGGCATGATTGGCCTAATCAACGCCGGCGGGGGCGGCGATCCGAATGCCCCAACGGCGCCGTGGGGCCGTGAAGACTCGCTCGGCAACGATCCGCTTAGCGCTCGCGGCAACATGTGGGGCGACACGATTGGCGACGCGTTCGGTGCTGGCGGCTTGGGTTTGTCGGGCGTTGGTGAAGGTGGCGGCGGCCGTGGCGAAGGCATCGGTATGGGCAACATTGGCACGTTTGGTCATGGCGCCGGCACCGGCACGGGTCAGGGCTTCGGCCCAGGCGGCGGTGGCATGGGCGGGGGTCGGGGCCGTGTCACCGGCACGCACCAGGGCAAGGCGCCAAGGCTTACGCCGCTCAGCACAGTCGTCAACGGACGCCTGCCGCCAGAAGTCATCCAGCGCATCGTTCGCCAGAACTTCGGCCGCTTCCGTCTCTGCTACGAGAACGGCATGCGCAATAACCCGAACCTGGAGGGTCGCATCGCGGTCAGATTCGTCATCGACCGTTCCGGCGCCGTTTCCCTTACACAAGACGGCGGCTCGAGTTTGCCCGATCAAGGTGTTGTGTCGTGCGTTGTTCGCGCTTTCCAAAATCTATCGTTCCCGCAGCCCGAAGGCGGTATCGTCACAGTCATATACCCGATCATCTTCTCCCCTGGTGATTAGCCCGCTTTCGATTTGCCGCGATTTCATCGTTGGCGGCTGCGGTGCGGTCCTCAAAGCCGCAGCAGGCTGTTCCGGTCCGCTCCTCGCCGCCGCCTTGAACTCGCGTCAACTTGAAAGCGGTCTAGTGTTGGTGCAGGGTTAGCGAGACGCAAATGCGCAAAACAATCCTCGCCTCGGTAGTGTTGATCGGGTTTATCGCGTGCAACGCGGTCAGCCCGCCCGACGAACCTTTGGCGAGCTCGGCGAAGAGTACTGGCGCGGCCCAAACAAATCGCGATGCCAACGATGCTAGCGGAGGCGCAGGTGCAAGCGGTGCAAGCTCTGATGCCGCTTCCAACTCCATGCCGAACGGATCTGTAGATGCCGGTGCAACGGACTCGGGATCCACAGGAAACGACGGGGGAAGAAATCCTGGATCTGCAGACAGTGGTGGAGCGGACTCCGGATCTGACAGCTCTGACAGCGGCGGCGGAAGCAATCCTGGCCCTTCAGGTCCGTCGATCGATCCTGGTCCCCAGCCCAGCGCACCGTGCACGATCACGAAAGATCAAAATGGCTTTTTCACACGCAACTCAAGCCAGGGTTCGTACGTTGCGTATGTGCCGGCAAGCTACTCGTCCGACACGCCAATGAGGCTTATCGTGGGGCTGCACGGCTGCGGCGATAACGCAGCGAATTTTGCGAGCTGGGCCATCAATCCGTATTCAACGCGCGCCACCCAGCAGTACATCGGCATCGCGATAGACGGTGCCACCGGGGGCAGCAGTTGTTGGAACCAAGGCGCTGACGACCCCAAAGTTCTCGCGGCGATTGACGACATCTCGCAGTGTTTCTGGGTCGACCAGAAAAAAATCACGATTGCGGGTTACTCGTCTGGCGGAATCATGGCCTATCGCCTTGGGCTTTCGAATGCATCGTTCTACGCAGGAATTCTCATTGAGAACTCCGATGTCACGCAATCTGGCGAGGCCAGTACATTGATCGCAGGGGCGTCGCGCAAAATCCCGATTGCCCATGTCGCGCATCAGGACGACACAGATTTTCCACTCGCGGAAGTACAGTCCGACTGGACGAAGCTCCAGGCAGCCGGCTTTCCGCTGACGACCAAGGTTGTTGCCGGCGACCACAATGGCACCACGACCGACTGGTCCGATACACTCATTCCAGCAGCCGCAGGCTGGGCAGCGCCATAAAGCGATTTCCTCTTGGTAGACCACGCCCGTTCTCCTACACTCCTGCGGCCATGAAAAGGGTGACGTTCATCGGCGCGTTGATTGTGCTCTCGCTCGCAACGCTTGGTGCTGGCTGCAACCGCAACGCAATCGATGCTGTGAACCTCACCAACGAGGCCGACCAAGAGAAATCCACCAATCTCGACGGCGCCATCTCGAAGTACGATCAGGCAGCCAACCTCGATCCAGACAACCACCGTATCCTTTGGAAGCTCGCGCAGGCGTACGCAAAAAAGGAAGCGTGGGACAAGGTTGCGTCCACGTGCAGTCGTGCCAAGAAGATTGCCCCAGATTTCGCCAATTTCTTCTTCCTTCACGGCTATGCGCTCTCGCAGTTAGCCTCGAAGGGTTCAGTCGCGTACAACGACGCGAAAGTACCCCTTGAAGAATCAATCAGGCTCGATCCGAACGGCCCGAACTACCCGGCGGCGAACAACGAATGGGACGCGAAGAATGCCGGTGCGGCTCATTTCGAGCTCGCCGAAGTTCTTCTTCACCTCGATAAAGAAGCCGACGCGCTGAAGTACTATACGCAGGCAATCTATGTTAAGCCTGACACACTCAACTTTTACCCGGTGCTTGCGAAATTGTACCTGGACCTGAACCACACCGCCGAGGCCGAGCAGGTTCTCAATCAGGCTATCGGCTTTGCGAAAGACGGCGACAAGTCCCTTTTCAATGTTCACACGTTGCTCGGCGAAGTCGCTGGTCGAAGGCACGATCTTACCAGGGCTGCCAGCGAGTATGAGCTGGCGCGCAAAGCGTGTGGACAATGCAACGAGGCTGGGCAACAAATCGCTTTTTTCAACCTTGGCGCAGTGTACGCCACCCAAACGCCGCCGAAGAAAAGCGAGGCAATGTCACAGCTGCAGTCCTTTCATAAGATGATCTGCAAAGGCGCGGCGGCGCAACGTTATGCCGACCAATGCGCAACGGCGCAGCAGCTTGCGACCAAGCTTGGTGGAACTCTCCAGCCATAGACCGCTTTCGATTTGACGCGCCCTTTTCGCGTTTTGGGTCGTTGGCGGCTGCGGTGCGGTCCTCTGACTTCGCGGTGCGACGGCGTGTGCGTGTGCTATACAAGCACACGCACCAAAGCCAGAAGAGGCTGTTCCGGTCCGCTCCTGGCCGAGCCGTGCGAGGCCGTGTACGTGTGCTATCAGCACACGTACCTCCCGCCGCCTTGAACTCGCGTCAACTTGAAAGCGGTTTGGTGTATTTTTCCGCTTTCGCAGAATCGAACTTGACATAAGGATGCCCCGGAGCAGCAGTGATCACGCTGCCCTCTGTCGTGGATGGCGGGAGTGATTTTATGTTATCGAGCAACGGCGATCGCAATCGCGCAATCGCGTTGGCATGTGCGTTCGGGCCATAGCCTTGTCGGTGGGCTCTGCGCCTACACTCCTCGCCGGCTTGTGTCATGCTGGGCTTTAGAGAAAAATCGCTCGCGCAAGCGACGATCAACGCCACCACAACATCGCCCGCTCTGATAGCTTGGTTGCCTCCGTTTGGGCGTGTCGGTCTTGGGATAACCGAGGAAATCAATGGACCTGCAGGAACGTCTTACGCAGCTCGAAAACGTTCGTGATTGGCAGGGGCTCGTCGAAGAGCTCGAAAAAGCAATTCAGAGTGCCAGTGCCAACGACGCGAAAGCGAGCTTTCATCTGCGACTCGGCCAAGTTCTCGAGCAGAAATTCCTGGCAGTCGTAAAGGCCCTCAAGCATTTCAATGACGCATACAAGCTCAATCCTGCACTGATGGTGAGCTTGGACGCGGGGCGTGCCGTCTGCTGGTCACTCGGCAAACTGCCAATGGTGCACAAGCTGCTCGAGATGGAGTTGCGCACCGTCAAAGAAGGGCCACAAGCAACTGCGTTGCTCATCGAGCTCGGTGACGTGCTCTGTGATCTCGGCGATTACGACAAGGCTACGAGTACCTACGCACGTGCGCTTTCGACGAGCGGAGGCAAAAGCGCTTCTGCGCGTGCATGCCTTGAAGACGTGCAGGCCGACAGCGAATCGTGGCAGACGCGTGTATCCGAGCTCACTCGTGCGGCCGATGAAACCGAGTCAGCAGCGGCAAAAAGCCGATTGCTACTGCGTGCGGCGCGCATCATGCGGCGTTTCGCACCGAACGACACCGTCCCAATGCTCGAGCGCGCGTATACAGCGGAGCCGTCCAACAAAGAGATCGCAACGCTCTACGAAGGAGCCGTCGCCGAGCTTGGCAAGCTCGGCGAACTTGAAACCCTTCAGACGCAGTTGCTCGAACACGAAAGCGACATCACACGCCGAGCGCGACTGTCGCATATTTTTGGGGCACGCTGGGTAACGCGTCATCAGAACGTCGACACCGGTTCCAAGTTTCTCGATCAATCGCTTCGTCTCGATCCAGGCAACGTGGCCGCATTTCATTACTTGTGCGACGCCTATGGTCGAAAGGGCGGCGACTGGGATCGCGTGCTCACGCTCGTGGACGACGCGATTCAACATGCAAGCGATGAACGCAATGCGGCCTTTCTCTTAGGCCAAGCGGGAACAATCGCCTGGCGTCAGCTCGGCAACCTGATTCGCGCTCGCGCGCTCTTCACGCGTCTCGGCCAAATCGATCCGTCGCATTGGCTGCTGCGCGCGTTCGAAGCGCAGATCGGCGAGTCGGTTGCGAGCCAACCCGAGGACGAAGCTGTGCAGGCGGTCATACGACGCGCATCAACGGTGCCGCCTCCACCGAGCACACAGCTCGTACCAGCGCTCGAACGAGCACCCGAACCAAGCAGTGTTATTACGCCCGCAGAGGTGCGCTCGGAGCCACCGCCGCCTGCGACCGAAGCCCCGATCACTGCGCCACCAGTTTCCGCGCCGCCAATCACTGTACCCCCAGTTACTGCGCCGCCGCCTATTTCGTCAGGGCCTTCGGCGGCGTCGGCCTCGGCTGTCAGCGCAAAACCAGTATCGTCTGTTCCGCCCCCGATCTCGAAGCCCTTAGCAGAAGAAGCGCCTCCGTCTGCTGCCGTATCATCGTCTGCTGACGCCGGCGTCGATCAACTTGCCGAGCTGCGCGCACTTGCCACCAAGCAAGAAGTGAACAAGCGTTACAACGAATATGTCAAAACGCTTCTCAAGCTTGCGGCGATAGTTCCTGACGCGTCCGAAAAGGTCGATCTCTACACAAAGGCCGCCGAGCTTTACACAGGCAAGTTTGCAAACCAGGCCGAGGCCGTGAAGGCTTACGAGTCGGTCCTCGCGATCGATCCGGAGAACCGTGGTGCCATCGACTACCTGCGCCACATGTACGAAAAGCGTAGAGATTGGGAGAAGCTTCTCGGTCTCGAGCGCAAAGAGGCAGAGCGCCTCGAAGGCGACGAGCGCGCTCGCAAGCTTTTTGAGATCGCAAAGCTTGCAAGCGAGCGTGTGAAAAAGCCCGACATTTGCATTGAGCTCTGGTCGCAGGTGCTCGATAGCGATCCTTCCAACGCCGAAGCGCTAGGTGCCCTTGGTGGCCTTTACGAGCGAAGCAAAGAGTTTAATAAGCTTGTTATTGTTCTCGAGAAGCAAGCTGAAGTCACCTACGACTCGTCGGCCAAGATCCAAATTCTCACCAAGCTTGGCACTGTTTATGGCGATCGTTTGAACAACGATGAAGGTGCGGTGAGCGCCTGGCGCCAACTCCTCGCGCTCGATCCAAACGATCGTAAGGCGCAGGAGGCGCTCAAGAAGAAGTACCTTGCGCTCGGTCGTTGGGACGATCTCGAAGTTTTCTATGCCGAAACAGGCAAGTGGGACGAGTTCATTCGGGTTCTCGAGCAGCAAGAAGCAAAAGAAGTATCGCCCAGCGCCAAGATTGGCCTTCTGTTCAAGATTGCCGAACTCTGGGCAGATAAAAAAAGCAAGAGCGATCGCGCGGCACGCGCGTACGAGAAAGTTCTCGAACTCGACGCATCGAGTTTGCGAGCCGCCGAAGCCCTCATTCCAATTTACTCGCATACAGGCAATTCGAAGGCGCTCGCGAACGCCATCGAAGTCAAACTTGGCCACGAAGAATTCGACCACGGAAAGCTCGCTCTTTTGCGCGAGGTTGCTGCCCTTTACGAGGGCAAAGTCAAAGAACCGCAGAAGGCATTTGCACGCTACTTGTCGGCATTCGAACTCTTTCCGTCCGACGAGCAGGCCACCTTGGACGTCGAGCGCGCTGCCAAAGCAACCGGGAGGTGGCCCGAAGTAGAAGTCGCGTACCGCACCGCAATCGATCAAGCCGCAGATTCGGGCGACACGTCACTCGCCATCACACTACGCCTCAAGCTCGGTCGCGTTCTCGTCGAGGAGATGAAACACGTCGATCCAGCGCTTGAAGTGTACCGTGCCGTCTACGACGCAGACAGCGAGAACGTCGTCGCGCTTGCGGCGCTCGAGCGCCTTTACCGTGCAACCGAGCGCTACGCCGATCTGCTCGGCATCTACGAGAAACGTCGCGATCTGGTGCCTGATCAAGGCGAAAAGAAGCAAATCAGTTACGAGATTGCGAAGCTTTACGAAACCGAAGTCAAAGATCTCGATCGCGCCATCGACACGTACCGTGGCGTGCTCGACGACGAACCAACCGACAGCCGCGCACTTTCCGCTCTCGATCTGCTCTACGAAAAGCTCGAACGCTGGGAGCCGTACGTCGACACTCTGCGCCGGCGAATCGAGCTCGATGCGACCGAGCAAGAACTCATCGATCTCAAGTTCCGACTTGGTCGAACGCTCGAGCAGCACATTGGCGACGTTGCTGGCGCCCTCGACAACTACCGCGAGATCCTCTTCCTCGACGCGCAGCACGAAGGTGCACGCGAGGCTCTCGAGGCTTTGCTTGCGAATGACCAGCTGCGTGGGCAAGCAGCCGCCATTCTCGAGGACATCTACGAAGACCGTGGGGACTGGTCAAAGCTTCTCACGGCGCTCGACATCCTCAGCGAAAACGAAGTCGATCCAGACAAGCGAGTCGCCCTTTTCCGCAAGATTGCCCGCGTATCGAGCGATATGCTCACCGACCACGCGCGCGCATTCAAGGCGCTCGCATCCGCGTTGCGCGAGCAGCCGCACCACGCCCAAGCGCGTGCCGAGCTCGAGCGCATCGCGGAGATCTCGGCTACCTGGAAGGTGCTCACCGAGCTCTACGAGCAGATCGCCGAAAGCCTCACGGACGCCAAGCTTGCGCGTTCCTACTGGATGCGTTCGGCGCAAATCGAGGATCAAGAACTTGGTCTGGTCGATGAGGCAGCGACTGGCTACGTCCGCGTCTTGTCACTCGACCCGGCCGATGGCGAAGCCCTCGATGCTCTCGAGGCGCTCTTCGTTCGCACACAGCGTTGGACCGACCTCATTGGCGTCATGGAACGCCGTATCGATCAAACGACCGATGGTCATCGCCGCGAGGCGCTCTACGTGCAAATGGCACGCATCTACGATCAGGAGCTCGGTCGGCCGGACGACGCAGTCAATGCCTACAAGCGCGTCTTGTCACTCGACCCCACGAGCCAGACAGCACTCGGCGCTCTCGACGCTCTCTTTACGCGTCAGCACATGTGGGCTGATCTCGCTGAAAATCTCGACGCACAGCTCGCGCTCGCAACCGACGACAGCGCACAGCTCGCACTCATCCTTCGCCTCGCGTCGCTGCGCGAGACCGAGATGTCGGAGATCGAGCAGGCCATCGAAGGCTACCGCTCGGTGCTCGAGCGCGACGTCTCAAACACCCAAGCGCTCACGGCGCTCGAACGTCTGGGCCGCGATCCGAACCACGAGCTCGTCATCGCCGACTTGCTCGAGCCGCTCTACCGCCAAATCGGCGACTACGAAAAGCTCATTGGCGTGCACGAAGTGCAGGTGCGTCGAGCAGACGATGCCTCGCGGCGTGTCGAACTCCTGCATCAAATCGCGCAGCTCTACGAAGACTCCGCGGCCGATCTCGACAGCGCATTCGCAACCATCGCGCGAGCGCTGAAGGAAGACCCAGGCAACGAAGTCACCCAGCGGCAGATCGACCGCGTGGCCCGCGCTACGGGCCGTTTCACCGATCTCGCGCAAGTCTATCGCCAGCTTGCAGGCGAGATCTCCGACACCCGACTTGCGAGCCTGCTTTTCATGATCAGCGCGCACATCTACGAAGCCGACATTGGCGACGTGGACACGGCGATTGCGCTCTACCGGCGGGTTCTCGAAATTGATTCGGCGCACCTCGCGGCAGCCGAGTCGCTCGAGCGACTCTTCCGCCAGACCGAGCGCTACGAGGAACTGTCCTTCATTCTGCAGCGCAAAGCCGACATTCTCGACGACTCTGTCGGCAAGAAAAACGCGCTTTTCCAGGCCGCCGCCATCGAGGAAGACGTTCTCGAACAGCCCGAAGCTGCAATTGCAGTCTACAAGAAAGTGCTCGAGATCGACGAAGACGAGGTCCGCGCCCTCGATGCTCTCAGCAAGCGCTATCTTGGCTTGTCGCGCTGGCACGATCTGCTCGCGGTCTACTCGAAGAAAGCCGATCTCGTCGCGGACTCCGCCGAGAAGAAGCGCATCTACTACCAGGTTGGCGGCGTTTACGAGCGCGAGCTCAACGATGTTCCACTCGCGATCGGCACCTACCAAACGATCCTCGAACTCGATCCAGACGATCGCAAGGCGCTCTCGCGTCTCGACGTGCTCTACGAGCAGGCGCAGAACTGGCCAGAGCTTCTTGGGATTCTCACGCGCGAAAGCGAGATGTGCGAGACCCCGAACGAGGCCATCGTTTTTCAGTATCGCATCGCGGAGCTTTACGACAAGCGTCTCGACGACGTTCCACGTGCCATCGAGCTCTATCGCGAAATCCTCCAGCGTCAGGATCATGAGCCAACGCTTCGCGCCCTCGAAGATCTGAAAAGCGGCGACAAAGAACCGCTTGGGGCAGCGGCTGTACTCGAACCCGTGTACGAGGCGGCGAGCGACTGGTCGCGCCTCATCAGCGTGCACGAGGTACAGGTGCGTCATGCGTCGGATGCCTTTGCGCAAGTCGACCTGTTGCACCGCATCGCGCGTCTCTATGAAGATGCGCTCGACGACCACGCAAGCGCGTTCGATACGTACGCGCGGGCGCTTACGCTCGACAACGGCAACGAGGCAACACTGCAAAGTCTCGAGCGCCTCGCGATGGTGGTCAACCGTTGGCCCGAGGTTGCCAAACTCTACGACGCGGAGCTCGACAAGTTGACCGATGCGCCCGAGCGCTTCGTGGAGCTCGCCCTGCGCACAGCGCAGATCTTCGACGTTCAACTCGACGACGTGGGCAGTGCCATCGATCACTACCGCCGTGTGATCGAAGTCGAGCCCGACAACCAAACGGCAGTTCGTTCGCTCGATCGACTTTACGTGCAAACCGAGCGCTGGTCCGATCTCGTCGTCATTCTCGAGCGTGAGGCTGAAATTGGCCAAAGTGCCGACGAGATCCTCGAGTTCAAGTATCGGCTTGGTGAGGTGCAGCGCCTCCGCTTGTCGAATCTCGACGGGGCGATCAACGCATACCGCGACGTTCTCAACGCCGCGCCGGACCACACCCGCACTCTCGCAGCACTCGAAGGACTCTTCGCTGCCGGGACCAAGCAAGTCGAGATCGCCGAAATCCTCGAACCTCTCTACCGAGGAGCCGGGGAGTGGGAGAAGCTCGTCAGCGTCTACGAAGCGCAACTCGCGCATACCGAAGGGCAAGACGAACGCCTCCAGGCATACTTTCGCATTGCCGATCTCTACGAGGACAAGCTCGTCGATCCGGTCCAAACGCTTGCAGTTTACATACGTGCGCTCAAAGAGTTCCCGCTCGATGAAAAATCGGGGGAAGAGTCGCCGCGGCTTGCCGGTTCCATCGACGGCGGTTGGGAGACGCTCGCGAACGCCTATGCCGACATTCTCGATATGCGCCACGACGCAACCGTTCAGCGCACGATCGGGCGACGACTTGCCAAGACATTCGAAGACGAGCTCGGGGACATCGACAAGGCAATCGAGACGTATCGCTACGTCTTGACCGTCGAGGCTCTTGATTCCGAAGCGCTTGCCAATCTCGACCGCATCTATCTGTCAATCGAAGCATGGGCAGATCTTGCTGCGGTTCTCGAGATGCGGGTAAAGGCGGAGTCGGCCGATCTCGATCTCGTCGATCTCTACGCGCGTCTCGGTGAAGTCTACGAGACGCGTCTCGGTGACATTCCGAACGCGACGATTGCATACCGCAAGATCTTCGATGGTCTCGACAAAACCCACGACGGAGCCGTGCAGGCACTTGCGCGTATCTATGCCGAGAGCCGCGCGTGGGCGGAACTCAACACGGTGTACGAACGAGAGCTCGAAAATGCGTCGGGCGACGTTGCGGAAGCCGAGATTCGAGCGCGTATCGCGAACCTTGCCTCCGAGCACCTGAACGATCCGGCTCGTGCGATCGACACGTGGAAAGTCGTGCTCGATCTGCGCGGTGAAGATCCAGAAGCTCTCGGGGCCTTGTCGAACCTCTACGAGTCGCGAGAGGCATGGAGTGAGCTCGTGGACATTCTCGAGCGCCAGTACGACATCGCAGAGGCCGACGAAGATCGCGTGAACATCCTTTCGCGACGCGCTCATACGTTCGATCTGCGCTTGTCTCAAGACGACCGTGCGCTCGAGGACTGGACTCGCGTGCTCGACATCGATTTCGCGAACCTCATGGCTCTGCGTGCCGTTGCTGTCATTCGGCGCCGGCTGGGCGACCCTCACGAGCTCGTTGCGGCGCTCCACCAGATGGTCGACCGCGCGTCATCGCTCTTCGACGGCGAGGAACTCCAAGAGATCTTCCGCGAGCTAGGCAAGGTCTATGGCGAGGCGCTTGGTCAGCCCTACGACGCGGCCGATGCATGGCGCAAGCTTCTCGAAGTGGGTCCAGACTTCGAAGCCATGGATGCCCTCGAAGGCATCTACCGCGGTCAGGAGCAGTGGTCGGATGTCGTCGACGTCAAGATGCAACGCGCGGCGGTATTGGGCGATCCGGCTGCGAAGATCGAGCAATACCGTCAGGTCGCCGAGCTATGGCGCGACACGGTCGAAGAGCCAGACAAGGCGACAACGGCTTGGCAAAAGATCATCGAGGTTGATGCCTCACACGACGAAGCATTCGACGAACTCGAGAAGCTGCACACGGACGCATCGCGCTGGGAGCCGCTCATCGAGCTTTATCTCGGGCGACTCGAAACGCGCACGTCAACAGCGGACAGAACGGATCTTCTTCGTCGCATTGCTCGCGTTTACGAAGAAAATCTCGACGACAGGAACCAGGCCTTCGACGCGCTGATCATCGCACTCGAGGAGAACTTCCACGATCGCGAAACGGCCAAGTATCTCGAGCGAATGGCGCAGGCGACGGGTCGCTGGGGTGAAGTGATCCAAAAGGCGAATGCGTGGCTGGCGCAGCAAACCGAGGCCCCGGAGAAGATCCGCCTCTGTCTGCTTCTCGCGAAGTGGTACAGCGAGGACTTGGGGCACCCGGAGTACGCGCAGCCCTACTACCGGCAGATCGTCGAGCTCGATCCGAACAACGTCGGTGCGCTGCGCCAGTTCGGGCAGCTTCATCGGAAAAATGGCAGCTGGCGCGAGCTTTGGGACACGCTTACGCGCGCCCTTGATGTGGCCGTGTTGGACGTCGATCGCAAAGAGCTCCAAACCGAGCTCGGCGAGCTGCTCGACAGCCACTTGGGCCAGACGGATCAGGCAATCTCATATTTCCAACGTGCCCTTGAAGTCGATCCGCAGTTCATTCCCGCCATAGAAAACCTCGAACGCATCTTCGCGGCGCGCGGGCAGAACAAAGATCTCGTCGACATCCTCACGCGCAAGGTGCCTGCTCTCACCGAGCCCGCGGACATTGCAGCCACCAAGCTTCGCATCGCAGGTCTGTACGAGCTCGCGCCTGACGCCCAGCGTGCAGCGCAAACGTATCGCGAAGTCGTCGAGATCGAACCGACCAACATCCAGGGGCTACGTGGCCTGACGCGCGTGTACCAGACCCTCGAGCAGTGGGTCGATCTCGTTGGTGTTCTCGAAGCGCAGCTCGAGGTCGTTTCCTCCGAGCGTGAGCGCATCGATATTCTGATGCAGCTCGCAGGGCTTCACGAAGAGCAATTCCGCAAGCCCGATGTGGCTGCGGCTCGCCTCGAGCAGGTGCTCGAAATCGATCCAAACCACGAGGAAGCGTACGTTGCGCTCGAACGCTGCTATCGCAAGCTGCGTCAGTGGGACGAGCTCATCAGCGTATACGAGCGTCACATTTCGGCAACGCTCGACCGCAAGACAAAGACCGATTTGTATGGGGCGATTGCCCAAGTTTACGCCGACGAGATCCAAGACACCGAGCACGCCATCGATGCCTACAAGAACATCGTAGATCTCGACGATGCAAACCTGCCTGCGCTCGAAGCGTTGTCGAAGCTTTATGACAAGCTCGACGACGCCGCGCAGTCCATCGACTACATGACGCGCGTCGCCGAGCTGACGCAGGACGAAAAGCAGAGGGTTGAAGCCTTTTACAAAATCGGCAAGGCGCTCGACGAAAAACTCGGCGATCGCGTGGCTGCGCAAGAACGCTACGAGTTGGCGCTCGATCTCGAACCGTCGCACCTGCCAACGTTGGGTGCCCTTCGCCAAATCGCGATCGACAACGCCGACTACGACGAAGCCGCACGCTACGTCGATCAAGAGCAACGCTACACCGTGGTTCCGCGTCAGCGCGCGCGGTTGCTCGTGGAGCTCGCTCGCTTGCGCGAGGAAATGCTTGGCGATCACGAAAGCGCTGTTTTGGCGTGGGAAGCAGCGCACGAAGCCGACGGCGAAAACGAGGAAGCGGCTTTGCCTCTCGTCGACGAATACATTGCCAAAGAGGCGTGGGAGCGCGCCGAGCCTTTGCTCGACATGCTTACGCGCAAGGCGAACAAGCGCGATCGCGCCGAGCAGCACACGCTATGGAACAAGCTCGGAGTCGTTACAGGGGAGCTGAAGAAGGACGACAAATCCTTCAAAGCATACAGCGCGGCCCACCAGTTCGATCTCACCGACCAAACGACCATCCGCGGTCTTGCAGAAGTAAGTTTCCGCCTAAAAGACTGGGGGCCAGCGCTCACCAACTTCCAAAAGGTGCTGACCTCTCTCAGCGAGGACGAGAACCTCGAACGCGCCGACGTTTATTACAAGCTTGGGAGCATCAAGCGCGAACAAGGGCAGGTCAAACAGGCGATCAACAACTTCGAAAAAGCCCTCGGCGTGAACGCCGCGCACGAGCCAACGCTCGAAGCGCTCGTCGGGATTTATGCGGGCCTCAAAGACTGGAAGCAGGTCGTTGCCTACAAGCGCCAGATGCTCGACTCGATCCTCGACGGTGATCAGCGCTTCGTGCTGCTCGGCGAGATCGCCGATGTCTGGAACGATCACGACAAAAACCCTGCTCGAGCAATCGAAGCGCTCGAAGAGGCGCGGGACCTCAAACCCGACGACAGGCCGCTACTTCACAAGATGCTCTCGCTTTACGAAGTGCTGGGCGCTTGGAACGAAGTGGTTGCGACCATCCAGGCCATCGCCGACATGGAGGCGGAACCGCTCCGCAAGTACAAATTCATTTACGCGATGGCGCAGCTCTATCGCGACCCAGACAAGCTCAATGATCTGGATCGCGCCGTGGAGCTTTTCAATGAAGCGCTCGATTTGAATCCGAACCACCTCGAGGCGTTCGAACGCATCAACAAGATTCTCACGGCGCAGAAAAACTGGAAGTCGCTCGAGCGCGCATTCCGGAAAATGATCCACAGGCTCAAAACTGCGAACCTAGAGAACGCGGAGCTCAATTTCAACCTTTGGCACAACCTTGGTCTCATCTACCGCGACCGCCTTGGCAATGTGCCCAGCGCCATCGCAGCGTTCAAAATGGCCGTCTGGCACAAGCCGAACGAATCGGTCGAGCATCAGATCCTCGCCGAGCTGTACGAGAACACCGAGCAGCTCGGAGATGCCATTGGCGAGCATTCGGTCATCTTGCAGAGCGATCCAATGCGCGCCGAGCCATACCGATCGCTCTACAAGCTCGCGCTGAAAATGCACGACTACGACCGTGCATGGTGCATGAGTTCAGCGCTCGTGTTTCTGCAGAAGGCCGACAACGACGAGCAGCACTTCTTCGAAGACTACCGTCCGCGCGTACCGCTCCAAGTCAAGAGCCGGCTCGTCAACGAGCAGTGGCGAAACCTTTTCTACAAATTCGACGAGAACATCTTCATTGGCAAGATCTTCGAGATGGTAACGACTGCGGCTATCGTTGCGAGAACGCAGATGCTCGCGAAGGCGAAGCAGCTGCCTGTTCTCGATCGTCGCTACAAGCAAGATCCGCTGACTTCAACGGTCACGTTTGCGAGAACCTTTGGCTGGGCAGCGCAAGTTCTCGGTATTCCAATGCCGGACTTGTACGTCAACAGCAGCGTGTCAGGCGGCCTCGTTGCCGTGCCTTCGCGCCCGCCGGCAAGCGTTGCTGGACAAAGCGTGCTCACGGGTTTTACCCCGCAGGAGCTCACGTTCATCGTGGGCAAACACTTGTCATATTACCATGGCCAACACTACATCAAGAATCTGATCCCAACGCTCAGCGATCTGAAGGTTGTCTTTTTTGCGGCCATCAAAATTGTTCAACCGACCTTCACCGTGCCGGCCGAAATGGAGCAGCCGGTGAGCCAGACAGCAGACGAATTCAAGAAGTACATGCAGCCGCTCGAGCGCGAAAGCTTGCGCCAAGTCGTTCATAGTTTCATTGAAAACGGCGCAAAGGCGGATCTGAAGCAATGGATGCGGGCGGTGGACATCACCTCGGCGCGCGCCGGCTTGCTACTTTGTGCAGATCTCGAGATCGCCAAAAAGATCATCGGATCGGAACCGCAGCTGCCTGGCGATCTGTCGCCGTCAGACAAGATGAAAGAGCTCATTGTCTTTAGCGTTAGCGATCAGTACTTGGCTCTGCGCAAGGCGCTAGGCATCGCGATTGGGTAGGGCGTGTCCCTTGTGACCATACTCATGACCATGGGCAGCTCAGCGCAAACGGTTAAAGCGGGTGAATTCAAGGCCAAGTGCCTCGAGCTCATGGACCGTGTGGCCGAGTCCGGTGAGCCGATCGTGATCACGAAACGTGGTAAGCCGGTTGCCATGCTGACTCCCGCACGCGATCCGTCGCAAACGGTTTTCGGCTATTACAAGGGAAGAATGGAGATCGTCGGAGACATTGTGAGCCCATTGGATACCGATTGGGGTCCTGCCGAGCCAAAGCCTCGACCCGAACGGAAGAAGCGCCGCGCGCGATGATCATCGTCGATACCCATGTCCTCGTTTGGTCTGCGCTCGATGACAAGCGTCTCGGGCGTTCGGCGAGAAGGCACGTTCAGACTGCTCTTCGAGCGAGCGAACTGAACGTCTCGGCGATCTCGTACTGGGAGATCGCAATGCTCGCTGCAACTGGGAAGCTTCGACTTGATAGCCCGCCGGAAGCATTCCGCGCCGAATCGCTTGCGCGAGGGATCAACGAAGTTCCGGTCGACGGTAAGATCGCAATCTTAGCAACTCGTCTCACCGGAATGCATGCCGATCCTGCTGACAGGATCATCGTTGCAAGCGCGCTGGAGCACAATGCGCTGCTCGTCACGGCTGACGCGAAGATCCTTGGGCTCAAGAGCGGGCCAACTCGCCTCGATGCACAGACGTGAGCGTCAACATGCGCTGCGCGGAGCTCGTTAAAAACCTCATCCGATCTTTTTTTGCGCTTCGAAGTAACTTCGCGGCCGATCCGGTCGACTGGGTCAATAGCGGCCGATTTTGGGGCCGCGTGTTGAAAGGAAATTCCTATGAAAATTTCTTCTATTGCTGGATTGCTCGCTCTTCTTGGCTGCCTCGCCGCGTGCAGCAGCGGCTCGTCTGGTAACGCGTCGGGTTCAACCGGCGGATCCGGAACCAATGGCGGCTCCGGGGGAAGCGGCAGCGGGAGTGGCGCTAGCGGCAATCGTGGTTTGCCTGACACCACATTTGCGCCTGACGGTGTTATCGAAAACACGTTAGATTACAATAAGATAGTTGTGGTCTCTCCACAAAGCGATGGCAAAATCCTTATTGGTGCAATGAACAACGACCAGACCACAAGCGCGGTAATTCGACTGAACGCCGACGGTTCGGTCGATTCAACGCTTTCCGATCCCGCAATAAAAAATATTCCTAACGGCCTTTACGGCGGCCTCTACGATGTAGCCGCAGACGCCAACGGCCGTATTGTAGTAACATTAGGGGAGACGGCGATCCGCCGCTACACGGCCACCGGCGTTCTCGACGACACATTCAATACAGTTGAGTCGAATTTAATCTCCAATTGGACTCCTTTTTGGTCGTATGCCATCACTGTGGGACAGGATGGCGCCATCTACGCCGGCGGACATGGAACGGTTCAGGGCTTCACCCCTCCCTCCGGCGTGAACCCATATGCATTCCTCCAAATCTCAGACTATGGAATGCCACCCGATGGGCACATGCTCGGTTGCTCAAATTATTCAAATTATGTGACTACAGCTGGTTGGCAGAACATTACCCATCTGTCTCTGCTTCCAACTGGCGCGCTTGCTTTTACCATTAATCTTGAAAAAAGCGCGACATCCGGGGGCGGCACAGGTGTTGGTCGGTTCAGCCAGCCAGCGTCTTGTACTCTTGACGGGACCTATGGAACCAACGGCAGCGGAGTCTGGTCCTCTACGGCCTTTGATGTTGTCGATGCCTTGTTCGAGACCACTGGAAGCGTTGATTTGACCACGGGCGAATCGCTCGTTCACATCGACCCAACCGGCAAGTCAATGACCTCTACGGATTTGCCGCTTAGCGGTGGTGGCATCACGCGTGCACCCGATGGCCGCTACCTTGTTGCAGGCCAGTATCCGCCGGCAGGCAAAAATTCCATGGCCGTAGTCTATTACAGCTATTCCAATGGGGGGTTTACGCCAGATATGTCCGTTGGCAAACAAGGCGTCATTACCATACCCGTCTCCACCGCCTTGGGCTATCCCGCTGGAGTTGGTTTGCGCGCCGTATACACGCCCGACGGCTCGAGCACAGTGGTTGTGGGCAGTATGCAAGGTTTGAACGCCGACGGCACTGCCGTCGAGCACTTGGTCGTGGCGCGTATTTTGAATTAGCGCATGTTCCTTGGTTGGTTGTAGGGGCGCGATTTATCGCGCCCTCGGGATTGGCCAATGGGATGAATTTCAAAATGCCGCGGTGGGGCGCCATGAATGGCGCCCCTACGGAATGCGTGGTTGTAGCCCTGTCTATTCGCCCGGAGTAAAAGTGATCGGATAGGTGACCGTGACGATGCCGCCTTCGGGCTGCGGAAACGATAGATTTTGGAAAGCGCGAACAACGCACGACACAACACCCTGGTCGGGCAACTGAGAGCCGCCGTCTTGTGTGGTGGAAAACACCTTCGCGCTGGCCTTACTTTGGCGGCGCCGGATAGCACGACGACCTTCTTCTCGCGAGCCGCTCGCCCTGGGTTTTTCGGCACCCTACTGTCGGCAGCCTTATGTAATACGCAAAGAAGCTAGGCAATCTTTCGCATAGCCAACATAGTATTCCGCCGACTCACGAATGGATGCGAGATCGGCGTCGGAGAGCGTTTTGATGACTTTGCCCGGGCGCCCCATGACCAGCGAGCGCGAAGGCACGTGCATTCGGGGTGGCACGAGGCTACCAGCCGCGATGAGACATTCGTCTTCCACAACGGCGTTGTCGAGAATGATGGCGCCCATGCCAACGAGGCATCGGTTTCCCACGGTGCACCCGTGGACGAGCGCGAGATGGCCAACGGTCACTTCGTCGCCAACGGTTGTCCGGGCTTTGTCGGCCGTAACGTGGACGACCGCATTGTCTTGGATATTCGTTTTTTTCCCAATGCGAATAGGAAAGCAATCGCCGCGCAGCACGGTGCCAAACCACACGCTCGATCCGTCGCCAATCTCGACGTCACCAATGACCGATGCGGTTGGCGCGATGAACACGCTTGCGCCGATGCGAGGGCGCACACCATTGAGCTCGAAGATCCCGGAGGTTGACATCTTTTTATCGTAGCTTATGACGCCCCGAGTATCGGAAGGAATCTGCGCCGCTCTGGATCGCTTTCAGGTTGAGGTGAGCTCTTCGTCGGGGCCTGCGACCGTGGTAAGGTGCCATTGGTTGTCGTCACTTTTTTGATCTTGGCATTGTCGGCAACGTAGAGATTCTCGCCCGAAGCATCCAACGCCGGCCCCTGCGGGCTACGGAACCTCGCCGCACCTACAACTGGGCCGAAGCCGATAGCCTGTCGAGCGTTGCACAGGCGGAGGCTCCCAACTGCTACGACGTGGCCTACTCGGCGACCACCGGCTCGTGGCATGACTACATGTACTTCGGCGGTCGAGGCTTTAACACGAACTGTGTGAAGTGACTGGACGGAAGCGAAATGAATCTTATGGATGGCGCGACCGGACATGGCTGGTGCAGTGCCGCGCTGAGTATTGTGCTTGCGTTGTCGGGGTGCGCTCATAAGAATCACCTTGAGCCGTCCGCTACGGGGTGCGGTCAGATAAGAGACGCCGGCGGGCGTGTGGCTGCGTACTGCTGCGGCACGGAGCACGAGAACCCCGGCGTCACCTGTATCGATCTCAGCCAGGACGGCGGGGAATACGGCATTTACGGTCATTGCATCGAGAACGGTAGCTCCTTCGAGGGTAAGGTGGCGCCGGCACTGTGTTGTGATGGCCTCGTGCCCATGCGCCCGGTGATCGTGAGTGCGGGCGCGACCTTTCCAGGCTTGTTGCCAGACTGCGCCCCCGACTTTGAGCACTTCGGGCCGAGTGACCTCGTATGTCTGCCCTGCGGAAACACGATCTGTGACGCGACTGAGAATCGCTGCAGCTGTCCGGAAGACTGCGATCAAGGCCAGGACGCAGGGCGTTAGCGGGTGTTCCCTCAGGCTCTTTGTAATGTCCACATACCTTCACGCTAGCTTTATGTAATACGAAAAGAAGCAAGGCAATCTTTCGCGTAGCCAACATAGTATTCCGCCGATGCGCGAATCGATGCGATATCTGCCTCTCGGTTGTGTCGTCATCACATCATCGTAGCTTATGACGCCCCGAGTATCGGAAGGAATCGCCTTTGCTGTTCTGGTTCCAGCCGCCTCGAACTCGCGTCAACTTGAAAGCGCTCTAAAACACCCACGAGCGAGTGCTTGTTGGCGCGCACGATTTCAACTTCGGCGACTGCACCTGGAACGATTGTGCGATCGTTTGGCTGTGCGATGTGGACAATCTCGTTGCGACCAGTTCGCCCCTCGACCAGCACTTCGCCGCTATCGCGTGTCGCGCTTGCCTTGCTTGCGCCCTCGACAAGAACCGTTTGCGTGGTGCCGACGAGAGTCGCTAGATGGGCCTGCGTTTGTGCCTCGGCGAGTTCGAACAAGCGTGCGAGTCGCTCGCTTTTCGTCTCTTCGGGCACGTCGTCGTGGAGCCTCGATGCCGGCGTGAAAGGGCGACGCGAGTACTTGAAGCCAAAAAGACTAACGAAGCCGATTTCGCGCACGAGATCGAGCGTGGCTTCGAAGTCTGCATTGGTTTCTCCAGGGAAGCCCACGATGATGTCGGTCGATAGGGTCATGTCGGAGTGGGCCGATAGCAAAAGGCGCGCGCGTGTTATGTATTCTGCGCGGCTGTAGCGTCGGATCATTCGCTTGAGAATGCGATCGCTGCCGGACTGGACCGGCAAGTGCACGTGGTGAGCAAGAATGCTAATTTCGGCATGGGCGCGCGCCAGGGCCTGGCTTGTGTGGCGCGGATGCGGGCTTGCGTAACGGAGCCTTTTCAGGCCTGGTATATGCCGGGCGATGAGCCGGAGAAGCTCCGGGAACTGGCTTTCGTCGCAGTCGGCTGCAGGTGGTCGTGATGGCCCTTCTAACGCGCTATCGCGAAAGCTGTTGACGGTTTGGCCGAGCAAGGTCACTTCACGTGTTCCAGAATCGACCAGGCGCGCAATTTCATCGACGATTTCGCGGCTACTGCGGTAGCGTTCAGGCCCGCGCGTGTGCGGCACGATGCAGAACGAACAGCGTTCGTCGCACCCCTTCATCGTTGTAACGAAAGCGCTGACCGGTGCCTTTCCCGGGCTTGGTATTGCCGCGAGAAAGCGAGGGGCATCCATGTCAAAGGCCGTGCGCACGCGGGCGGGCGCGCCGAGCCTCTGATCGAAAACAAGTGCGGGCAGCTCGGCGATGTTGTCGGGGCCGATGACGAGGTCAAGGTGCGGAGCGAAAGCCAGTAGCTTTTCTCCTTCTTGCTGCGCAACGCACCCTGATACAGCAAGCACAAGGCCAGGGTTGCGTGCCTTTAGCGAAGCAAGCCTTCCGATCTCGCTTCGCAACTTCTGCTCGGCCTTCTCGCGGACGCTGCATGTGTTGATGACGATGAGGTCGGCTTCGTCACGATGACGCGCGGCGCTCCACCCATGTGCCTTTAGCGCTTCGGCCATGCGGTCGGAGTCGTGGGCGTTCATCTGGCACCCAAAGGTGTGCACAAGGTAGCGGAGAGGCACGGTTGACTGCTTTTAGCACGTGGGCGCCTGGTGGTTTACCGGCTTCCCGCCGCGTCTGTTTTGCGTCACGTGCAAGATGCTGGTAGCCGGCGTTTTTCGCGGAGACTATACCTCATGGTCACATGGCCAAGTTTCAGACTTTAGTCGATATCTACCAGAATGCCACAATTGCATTCTCCGACTTGCCGCTCTTCGGCACGAAGCGCGATGGTGAGTGGTCGTGGATGACATACCGCGAGTTCGGTCGCAAAACCGATGGCCTCCGCGCAGGGCTCGCCGCGCTCGGCCTGTCGCGTGGTGATCACGTGGGCATCATTGCAAACAACCGCTACGAGTGGGCCGCTGCTGCGTATGCATGCTTTGGTCTTGGCATTGCCTTCATCCCAATGTACGAGGCGCAATTGCCAACAGATTGGGAGTTTATCGTCAGAGATTCTGAGATCAAAGCGCTTTTTGTTGCAACCAATGCAATCTATAACAAAACACGCAACCTGCTCGAAGTCGTGCCGAGTCTGAAACACATCATCAGCTTCGATGCAGCCACCATGACGAGCCATAAAACTCTATCATTTCATGAGCTTGCCGAAACTGCGCCCACTGTGCCCATGATCCCCATCACTTCGACGGATGTAGCATGCATTATTTACACGAGCGGCACGACAGGCAACCCCAGGGGGGTCATTCTCTCGCACGGCAACATCGCGTCGAACGTAAGCGCAATCCACGAATGCTTTCCCATGGCGACGAATGACCGATCGCTCTCGTTTCTGCCTTGGGCGCACTCCTTTGGTCAAACCGTCGAGCTTCACGCCTTGTTTTCCATGGGTTCGTCGCTCGCCATTGCCGAGGGCGTCGACAAGATTCTCCAAAACCTTGTCGAAACGAAGCCCACACTTCTTTTTAGCGTGCCACGTATCTTCAATAAGCTTTACGCCGCGGTGCAAGCCCAGGTTTCCGAAAAGCCCGGTTTCGTCCAAGACATGGTGAAAAGTGCACTCGGTACACGCAAGAAACAGCGGAATCACGAAAAGGTTTCGCCCTGGGAACGTCTCGTGCTTGCTTTGACCGATAAAGTCGTTTTCTCGAAGGTGCGTGCGCGTTTTGGCGGGCAATTGAAATATGCATTTAGTGGCGGGGCAGCAATCGCCACCGAGGTGGCAGAGTTCATCGATGGTCTCGGCATTACCGTTTATGAGGGATACGGTCTGACCGAGACCAGCCCGATTGTCACAGCGAATTGGCCTCACAACCGTAAGATCGGTAGCGTAGGAAAGGCGTTGCCGGGTGTAACCGTCACGATCAGCGACGAGGGTGAGGTGGTCACCGTGGGGCCCAATGTAATGGTTGGCTATTACAAACGCAAGGAAGACACCGACGCAGTCCTTACCAAAGAAGGTGCATTTCGTACGGGCGACCTGGGCAGGCTCGATGACGAAGGCTACCTTTACATTACAGGCAGATTGAAAGAGCAATACAAGCTTGAAAACGGCAAATACGTTGTTCCAACGCTGCTCGAAGAGCAACTCAAGCTATCGCCCTACGTTGCCAATGTCATGGTGTATGGCGACAACAAGCCGTTCAATGTGGCCATCGTTATTGCCAATATGGAAAAAGTCAAATCGTGGGCCGCGCAGCATGGCGTACCCGACGGCGGCGCGAAGGATATCCTCGGCAGTACACGCGTGTACAAGCTTTTTCAGGACGAACTCACCCACTATGGCGAAAAATTCAAGGGTTTCGAAAGTGTGAAAGACTTTGCTCTCGTTGCCGACGACTTTACCGTCGAAAACGGCATGCTCACACCAAGCCTCAAGGTAAAACGCCGCGAAGTTTATCGAGTGTATCGGCCCATGATCGAGGAGCTTTACGCCCATTTGCGTAAGCAGCCCGTGGAAAAAATCGATCGAAAAGAAGTCGAAAATTCGGCAGAGTAACGATGAATGCGGCCGTCATCCAGCTCTCGAGCCAAGACGACGTCAACGCCAATCTCGCGCGATGCCGCGATCTTGTCATGGACGCCGCCCGCGCGGGCGCCGAGCTCGCCGCATTGCCCGAGAACTTTGCCTTCATGGGCGATGAGTCAAAGAAGCGTGAGATTGCCGAGCGCGTGTGCGATGCGCGTGGTCCTATAGCTTCCGCTTTGGTTCGGATGGCAAGCGATGCTCGGTGTTGGATCGTGGCCGGCGGCATGCCCGAAGCGAGCGACGATCCGAGCCGGCCTTACAACACGTCGATTCTCGTTTCGCCCGAGCGCGGCGTGGTTGCCTGCTACCGCAAGATTCACCTCTTCGACGTTGACCTTCCTGACGGCACGAAGCTTCTCGAGAGCGCAGCAACATGTGCGGGTGACAAGCCCATTGTCGCCGAAATGCGCAACAAAACAGGCGCGGCGGTCAGGCTCGGTATGACGATTTGTTACGATGTTCGTTTCCCTGAGCTTTACCGAAAGCTCACCATCGACGGGGCGCGCATGGTTACCGTACCCGCCGCATTCACGGTGCCAACAGGCAAAGACCACTGGCACGTGCTTCTGCGTGCTCGCGCGGTGGAAAATCAGATCTTTGTTCTCGCGCCAGCGCAACACGGCAAACATCCGCGTGGGCGGCAAACGTATGGCAAGAGCCTCATCGTCGATCCGTGGGGCGATGTTCTCGCGCAGGCACCGGAAGGCGAAGGCTTTGCCATGGCGCGCCTCGACTTCGCGGCGCAGGACCGCGTGCGCGCTTCGCTGCCGTGCCTGTCGCATCGGCGGTTGTAACTTACATCGCGTCCTTGAAGGCGTCCTCACGTTCCAATTTCAGCCCTCCGCGGAACACTGCCGGCCGCCGTTACAGAGCGCTACACGGACTTATGTACTCGGCATCGGTGGCCCGCAAAGTACCATCGCTATTCGGGACGATGTAAACTACAGCGATATCGCGCGCGCAATGGTTGAATGGCCCGAAGGTGACTTTCTGCTGAATCAATTGCGAACCCGTGTCGATCTGCAGCAAAATCCATACGTTCTTGTCGCCAGCAAAGAAGGAAAACGTGCAAGGAAATTTCAAAATTCCCACCGGGCACCCCGGCATACCGTCCCAGACGGTGCCATCGTCGTATGTGCCGGTGACTTTCCAATTCTCTGCGCCGGCGTCATCTCCCAACGCACTGCTAACAATCAGGCGAGGCCACATCTTTACCTCGCATGCCGATTGACATTGGTCAAAGGGATTTGCCGCAGCGTCGGTGGCATCACTCGCCCGTGTGGACGATTCGCTCTCGCTGCATGCCAAGAGAATCAATCCAAGAGCAGGCACGAGCGAAGCGGATAGGATGACAATACGACCGTAGAAGCCCATGGCGAATCTCACCGGAGCAGAAGAACACAATAATTTGGAATCCCAGGCACAACCCGGCACATGGTAGCGCATGGGGAGGCGTCAATCGTCATTTGCAAACGACGTCGCGGACTGTTCATGTCATAGCAGCACGCTCCATATGCCTGCCCGGAAGGCAAGTCGCAGTCGAACGTGGTGCCATTCGAATCACGACATGAACAAAACGAGACAATGGTGCCGCCGTCCGCAGATGCGCCGCCAGAACAGCTTGTCTGCGTGACGGCGTGGGAGGGAAACCCAGCGTCGATGGTCGCTTCGAGCTTTGCACCTGCCTTTGATTCACTTGGTGTTGGTGCCGATGAAACGGTGACCGTGCCGTCTAACGCACGGTATCGCTCGACATAGGTGCCGTTTTTGCGATGAAGAATTTCGACGACGGCCTGCATTCCGCCGGAGCGGCTCATGCCAGATACAACCTCGTACGTGCCCACCTCGTCCGAGGACAATTCAACACCAAAAAACCAAAAATCGTCCGCAAGGGCATCTTCGCTGCCGGAATAGCGCTGACAAGCGGCGTCTGCGGAAGTATCATGGATATCAAAAGTAAGACGCGTGTTTCCTTCCGGCGGTGCATCAATGAATTCGTACGAGTAAATTTGACTACCCGATGATGCAAGTTGGTCAAGCTGGTCGGACCAGTCCGTGGATGACTCTATGTTGCTCTTGGCGTTATCGTGAGCGTTGGAGCACCCGCGCGAAGCTATCGCAATCGCGGAAAACACAATAAGGCTAATCCACCGACCGCGCCACGTGTGTACATTCCGCTTTTTCGTGTAGGGCATTGGAAGCTCGCTCTCGATTCTGCTTAAGGTATTGAAATTTATGGAAATTAAGGAGATGGAGTGGCCCGGGAATCGAGCCACGTCCGTTCCTGCGATCTTGTGGTTATTGCGATGACGGTGGCGGCGTATAGGTCGGCGCCTGGCCTAAGAGGGCCATTGTTTCCGGCCAGGCCGGATCCGCGCTGAACGACGCAAAAGCGGGGACTGCCCCAGCAATCCCATAACGAAGGGTACCTTGTGGCCCTGTGGTCGTTGACACAGCCTCATAGGTGCCCCCTGGGCTGATGAATGCTATGTTGGATTGATTAGGGCCGGGGTCGAAATAGCCACATTCGAATCGCGTCAGGTTGACGTTTGGGGCAAGCGAAGTGGGGAAACCGCGATCCGTAACAATGGGCGATAAGCTGGCCTTGGTGCCATTGCCGGTGCGTACGACGCCGACCTGCTGAACACGATGCAGTAATTCTGCCTGATCGGCAATGGGCGCGTCGGCCTTGTCAGTCGTGTAGGCTGGCCAATCGTACTCGAACGATTGAATGGTTCCGTCGCTCGAGAATGTCATGGTGATGGTCGACCCACCTCCGACGACGGGAACGCCATCAATGGTTCGCCCAAAGAAAATCCGATTTCCAATGACATGCTCTTCAATGGGCTCCCCAGGTTTTGTCTGGCCTCCGAAGATTTCATACTTCGTGGCCAATGCGACGATTTGCTCGTTGGGTAAAAGGGCAATCACACCTTTGAGGCTGCTTGCGATGAAGCTTCGTCCCGCGCGATCGAGCGCGTCGGCCGTAAGCTTGGTTTTCATTCCAAGCGCGGGCTTTATATTTCGCGACCCACGCGTAGATGCCCCGCTGCGATCGACCCTGACGGTCCAGTCGCCCCCAATTGCTCTTACCGAGCCGTCGATATCTTGTGCAGGGGTCGATGACGCATCGCCCACCAAAGTTTGCATGATGGTTTTGGTGACCATGGTTTTATCTTGTTGAATGCGACGCAAAGCATGACCCTGGCTAGCACCAAAACCTGTTCGCAGCGAACGGGCCGCGCTGGCTTCGCTTTGCGCGGTTTCTTCGGCATGCACGTGTGTGGAACCCATCAGCCCGCCCACGGCAAGGAATGTAGCGACAAATACTCTTGCGGATTTCATCGTGTACCTCTCGTCGGAATTTTTAATGGTTACAGGAACAACTACTGTGCAGGTGTCCATGTCGTCCAGCAATACCAAGCGGCGGCGTTATCGCGTAGTCGTGGGAGGGAAGTTACGGTCGACATTGTCGCGCCAAAAAGACGATTATAACAATCGTCGAGGGTTGTTCCTGCTCCAGTGGCAAATACGCCCGGGTACGAGGAGCTGGAAGCATCGAATGCGGCATTGGCGTATGCGTTGTGGAATGATTCACCCGTTTGGAGACGGGACGCAAAGTTCTTTCCGAAACCAGCGGCATCATGCATTAAACCATGGCCACCGGTCGCAATTCGAAGGCCGCCACGGAATGCGTTGCGCCAACGATTGATCTGATTTCCATCGCCAATGTCTAGTACATCGCATGCCAATGATGCGAAAACACTAAGTCGCTCATCGCCGAGGCGCATGGCGGTGGAATCGGCGTTTACCCAGTTGTCCCACATAGAAAAAACGGCATTGGACCCCCAATTTCCACCATGGGTCTCAACGAAAAATATATCGACAACATCGGCGCCTCCCCCACAGTATCTCCGGTCGTCTCAAACCTAGGTTTTGCGCCAACCAGGGTATAGTAATAAGCCCAGTCATCCGTCGACTGTAGTTGTTTGCCGAAACCATCGCAGTTGTTCCAAGCGTTGTTGTTTGTATTGCACCAATTGTTTTCGTATGAATCCTGCCCACGAACTCCGAAGAGTAGTCGCGGGTGAGGTACAAGCGGCTCGCTTACGTGTTCGGTAGATTCTTTGGGTTCGTCGGATCCAGATGGCGTAGCGCAGCCCGCCCCAACTACCGCCAATAAACTCAAACTTCCAACGAGCCCTGCAGCCAGGCGAGATATGTGCGTGTATTTTCGGTGTCTCATTTGTTTCCCCTCCAGTCGTGATTCAAGGATGCATGTTACATATCCTCGGGTGCAGCAACGGCAGAGTATCTGCGGCTGCATCCATTGCAAGGATTTAATCTCGCGTGTGTTCGTGTGGGGCTGACAAAAGACTGATTTGGCGCAATCTGCCTCATTGTCGCTATGACAGATCACAATCCCTTTCGAGTGCTATCTCTGCCCGCCTCGGCAATCATGTCGGGCAACGCCACGCTGGGCGGCGTTCCTCATGGGGCTGAAATTGGAAGCGGGCAGCATGAGATTGTGCGGCGTGCGTTCTAAAGATGACCGCGCGCAATGTCGGCCCACGCGCCTGCTGGTTCGACATCGAGGTACACTTTCCAGTGCACGCGCGCACGGGCCTTGTCGCCAAGCGACTCATAGGCCATCGCAAGATTGTAGTGCGCATCAGCAAAGCGCGGATCGGATTTGATAGCAGCTTCGAAGTATGAAACGGCCTCTTTTGCCAAACCGCGCTCGAGCAAAACATATCCAAGGTTGTAATGCGCCTCGGGCTGTCGCGTGTCGATCTCGAGGGCGCGTCGATAAAGCTCCTCGGCGCCGAGTTCGTCGCCCATGCGGAAGCGAACGTTACCGAGGTTGGTGTATGCGATGGCAAGGCTTGGATCGAGCAAAATGGCCTTTTCGTACAGCGCGACGGCTTGCTCGAAGCTTGCGGGATCTTCGTCGAGCGAGCTTGCGCGCACGTACAAGTCAAAGGCGCAATTGGAGCGAGAAGCGCTGTTCTGGCGCAAAACGCGGACAACGTCGGTGCGGAGGTTGTCGACTCGGAAGTCGAGCATGATTTGGCCGCTGACGGGCTCGAACACAGTGCCGTCCACTTGGACGACTACTTTGCGACCGTCGCTGACGATGCGTAGCTCTTGCAACGGTCGCGTGACGCGCGGCAGAGCGCGACGCAGTGCAAAGATAGCCTCGGCAACGTCTTTGATGCGGACACGGCGAGCGAGCAAGTCATGGGCTGCGCGCAGCGCAATGAGGTCCTGAAAGGTGTAGGCGCGACGGCCGTTGCGCATGGCGCTCGGCGAAACAATTTCGGCCTTGTCGAGCGAGCGAAGGCGCGGCAGCCGAAGACCAAGGAGCTTTTCAACCTCGCGCGGTGAGAAAACGTCGGTGATCGGTTCGCCGGTTTTCGGAGGTGGCAGCGCCGCAGCATTCGTGTCGTCGCAACGAGCGTTCGCGGCATTCGCGTTTTGCGCGTCGCTTTTCGTGTTGCCTTTCGCGTTGTTTGCGACCGGCGGAACCAACGGGCTACGCGGAGCTTCGGCTGCGTGCTGGATGCGCCCGCCGCCAGGGCCAAAGGCCACGTGAATGACCTCGCCTTCGCTTTTCTTCGTGCCGCTGCTGCGGCCGCGTGACTTGCGTGAGTGATTGGGCGGCATGCCTTCGTTGGGCGTCATCGTCCATACCTTGTGGCGCTTCTACGCTCTATCAAGGGCGCCTGAACGTCGACGTCAATCCTCAACCCGCGCGGATCATCATAGAACGTGAGTTCACAAAGCGTGCGCCCGAGCAAGGCGGGTGCGCGGCTCTGCGCTTCGCGGTGGGCGCACCGCAGCGCGTGCACATGCACGTGCATGTCTTTTTCCGCGATGGCTTTGAGCCAAGCGCGGTCTTCTGCACGCTGCGGCTCAGGGTAAGTCAAAATCACGCTGGTGGTTCCATACCAGACGGCCTCGTCGTTTTCGTGCTTGACGGCGCCTTCGCTGATGAAGTCTGCCCTCGCGAACAGATCACGCCAGCGTCCCTCGCTCGTGCGCACAAAGGCTTCCCTTTGCTCAACGAGCGGCGGCGGGCGTGTTTTCGCGAGGCCAGGAGTGTTTCGACCTCGATCCACGGGCGCGATCGTAGAAAGCTAGAAGGTCTGCGATCAAATTCCTGTGCACGATCGTTCTAAATCCTGCGCCTTTCGCGACAAGTGCGCGGTCGCGGTTGGAGTCAGGGCGCGGCGAGTCGCATGTCGTTTCCTTCGAGCGGCACCTCTATGGGTTCGACAGAAATGCCGCGCGGGGTCGACTCGATCCATGTCGCATGTGCCACCATTGGGCGCTCGCGGTATTCGCGGTACGGATACGTTGGAGCCCTGGGCAACCCATCGGGCGCTTCGCCAACCGAGCCAACGTTGACGATTTGAACGCCACCGATCGTGCGATGAAATGGCGAGTGGCTCATCCCGCAGACAATCACGTCGGCTGGATCGTCGCCGAGCATGGCGTTCATTTCTTCGTCGGACATGTCGAATGTAAGCGCTTCGGACGGGTCGGCCGGAGAGCCGTGAACCAACAAGAGCTCCCCGCCATTTTCCAGCGGGACGCGCACGCGTGTTGGCAAGCGCAAAATGCGCTGGAGGATAATGTCGCCGAATTCGGCACGCACGGCCTTCATGCGTTCGACCATGATGCGTTCGTGATCGCTTTTGGGATGGATCGCGTTTGGATTGAGCGTGGCCACGGCTCTGTCGGAAACGCCCTGCACCATGATGGCGCCAGCAGCATTGAGTCGGCGCCAGGTTTCGAGCGGGGCCGAGCCAGGAAACACGATGTCTCCGGCGACTAGGAGCTTGTGAAACGACCGCCTTTCCGCGGTGGCGAGCACCGCGCGCAGGGCATCTAAGTTTCCGTGAATGTCGGCGATGCAGAGCAAAAGCATGAAAAATTGCCAGCTATCGTACCAAGGGCACGTGCGAGAGACCACCGCGACTACAAAGCTGCTGTACGGGATCCCGCGCCCACTTGTCACGTTCGCTCCCGTTCACTCACGTTCGCACTCGCGTCCGCGCCGCCGTCACCCGTGAGCGGCTCGATTTCGTCCCTTCCTGGCAACGGCACATCGTGTGCTCAAAGGCCGGTGAGTGAAACTCACTCCTTTGCAGAAGGAACATTTAAAATGCGTAGCCTGAAATTGGTTTCTTTACTTGGCGTCGTTGCGGCGAGCATCGCTGTGGCCGCCGCGTGCTCCAATGCATCCGACACCACGGGGAGCAGCAATGGCAATGTGCCGCGAACCACCGCCGACGTACCGACGTGCGAAAGTGAGGGTTTCGCTGGGGCCGATACGGACATCGATCTCGGTGGAGGCGATCGCACGATCGACATTGGCGACGGGCACACCGTTACTGTTTCCAACGCGCACTCGGGCGCCGATTTCTACTTCGATTGGTCGTCGGACGTTCCCATCGAGCTCATCATCCTCCGCGCGGGCGACGTTGACGGCACTTTCGATACGGGCCTTCCTGCCACGTCTGGGCATGTCGCCGAGGCCGATGTCGAGGGTGACTTGACCTCGGGCCTCAACCGCATCGCGTTCTGCTACGAAGCCGCTGACGCAGGCACCGACGCCGAGGCCGACGCGGCGCCAGATGCCACCAGCGGCGATGCTGGCGAACTCGATGGCGGCGCGGAAGACGCGGGTTCGGATTCCGGTGAACCCGATTCTGGCGAACCCGATTCCGGATCTTCCGACAGTGGCATTATCGACGCCGGCCCACAAGATGCTGGAATTGATTCCGGCACCGATTCTGGATCTCCCGACAGTGGCATTATTGACGCCGGCCCACAGGACGCTGGCGTCGATTCCGGTTCACGCGATTCCGGGTCGGATGCGGGCGTGCGCGACGCAGGCAAGACCTTCTAAGCTGGAGAAGACATCCGAGGCTTTCGACGGAGACGAACTCGCGCGTCGTGTCGATGAGGCACGCGTGCGCGTTCGCGCTTCCGGTCGCGTCCCAGATATCGAAAGGATCTTGTCGCACTTGGTGTGCTTGAAGACACCCTGAGGGTGAAGCGCGCACTGGAAGACTGAGAGCCTGGCCTCCTTGACGGCCACCTGTCCGATCCCCTCGATCGCGCGTTATCCTTGCGGACATGCGTCAAATTTCCGCTTCGTGGGCGGGCGTCGCGATCGTCGCGTCGATCGCAACTGCCGTGGGCGCTTTGGTTGGGTCGGCGTGCGGTTCGAACCATAACGGCACGAGCGATTACCAAGGAAGCGTTCTCCGAGACGGCGCCATCGCGGCCACTGCCGCTTGCGTGAGCGAGAACGGCACCACACCGGTCGCGCAACCGGTGTTCGTGCGCAACATCCAGACAGATGAGACAGGCTGGCTTGCCTCGCCCGCCGTCGTCGATCTCGATGGCGACGGGAAGAACGAGATCGTTGCCGCGCTCTACAGCACCTTCGTCTTCTCCGGCGACGGAAAGCTGCTGGCAAAGGGCACGTTGACGCAAGATCGCATCTACGCGCCGCACATCGTCGCCGATCTCGACGGCGACGGAAAACCCGAGATCGTCGTTGGCGGCAGCGGCGGCACCGTCGCTGCGTACAACTACGCGAACGGCAAACTCACGACGAAGTGGACGGCGAGCACGACGAGCGGCGGACAGAGCCCTGACGCGAGTGGCATGGCAGCTGGCGATCTCGATCACGACGGCCAGATCGAAGTCGTGGTCACGACGGACAACATGTCGGACACGGGCTCGCAGGTCTTCGTCTTCGAGCCAGACGGCAAACCCCGCGCAGGCTGGCCCCGCTACAACCAAAAGAGCCCCGGCGACTTAGACTTCAACGGCCAGGGCAACCACGGCTACGCCTGTGACGGCGAGAACGTCGGCATCGGTAACATCGATGACGACGACAATCTCGAGATCGTTGTCACGTTCGACAACCACTATATCAACGCGTTCAAGGCTGATGGCTCGAGCATCCTCGCGTCCGATTGGTACACGAATCCAGACGACCCGTACCTCGGGCAGCGCATGGGTTGGGGGCAATTCATTCGCTGGCTCGACCCGACGATCGAAGACAATCTCTATCACGCGCACATCGGTCCTTGGCCCGAGGTGACGACGAACATGTGGCTGCAATGGACCGCGTCGCCGCCGAACGTCGTCGATCTCGACGGCGACGGGAAAAACGAGGTCGTTGGGATCCCGAACGCCGAGCTCCACGACCCGTACGTGACGCAAGGCTACGCGTTCATGGTTCTCGAAGGCGCGTACGGCGACGGCTCGCGCTCAGCGCGGCGAAAAGCTGGATTCGAAACGCTTCCGATGAGCGACCAACCCCCCGTCCGTTTAGCTGATGATTGGTATCCACCGGACGGAACCCCCGCGCCGACCACGGTGAACATCGTCGGCGACGCGAAGCTCGAGATCCTCGCGCCGATCAACGACGGCTACATCTACGCGATCGGCGCGGACGGCTCGCGCCTTTGGCGTTACGACTTCGCGAAAGGTGCAGACAAGACGTTCGCCTCCGAGGTCACCGTTGCCGATTTGAACAAGGATGGCGTGCCGGAAATCATTTTCGGCGTCTACTCGCTCGCCCAAAACGGCGGACGGATCGTGGTGCTGAAGAACACGGGCGAGCTGCTTTTCGACATCACGCTGCCGAACCAAGGCACTGACGGCAACGGGATTGGCGTTCCGGCTGCGCCAACGATCGCAGACATCGACGGCGACGGTCAGCTCGAGATCCTCGCGCAAACGTTCGACCACGGCATCGACGTTTTCACCGTTCCGGGCTCGGGCACATCGTGCATGCTCTGGCCCACGGCGCGCGGCTCGTACCTGCGGGCCGGCAGCGGGCCAGCGTTGAAGTAGGCGCGGCCATGCTACAATGAATGTAGTGTGTCCATCGTGGGTCGATAAATGAAGTCCTGGGTATTCGTTTTGCCATGGCTAACGATTCTTGGCGGTTGTGGGCATTCTGCTGAGTCCAAGCCTGCAGCGCCCCCCATTATGCACGTGGTTGTTGACAAGCCCCCTGCCACGACGGCTACACATCAAGAAGAAGTGCCCTTGGAATTATGGTTTACCGGCAGCATCGATGGGAATCTGCCAATCCGCATGGTGCTTTTTCGCACGGAAACAAAACCAGACCGCCTAGCTGGCAAGTATGTTTATGAAAAGCGGCCGTCGCTAATCGAGCTTGAAGGTACGATGAAGCCTGGGGGCGATATTGAGCTCGATGAAAGGGTAAAAGGCAAAGTAACGGGGCACTTTCATGGCCACATCAATGCCTATCAATTCGTGGGCCAGTGGAGTGATCCTTCGGGAAAGCGGACTCTTCCCTTCAAGCTGGATATGGCTCGGGGGCGGATGGCTTTTCTCCGCGGGCGGGTGATCGATGATGGGGATTGCCATAAGGTGAATTGGTACGAAGTGCCGGCCGGGCTCGATGTGTTGGCTGGACTCGATGCCTCACACGCGGCCGATTTGAACCAGGCGCTCAATCCGACTGGGTACAGCGAAAATGATAAGAATGACGGCGATATCTGTACGGAGCGCGAGGGAATAAGCTACTTCGCCCATTCTGAGTCGACCGTGTCTGTGAACGATGGTGGTGTGCTCAGTGTCATCATTCACGCCGACTGGCTTGTCCCGGGCGGCGCGCACGAGTTCTCATCGGATGATTACGTGAATTACTGGTTGGATGAAGAGCGCAATTTCACTTTGCGTGATGCGCTCACACCTGCAGCAGAAGCCATTCTCGAGAAACATGCCAAGGAAATGATTGGAAAGGAAACGACGGAAGATGGGGCGAATTCGGATGCTGATGAATATATTTCATCTGCGCTTTCGCTCGACAACGACGAGTTCGTCATTGAACCCGAAGGCATCCGCCTCTTTTCGACCAATCGTGTGCCCTATGCATTCCCGACTCTGATGCAGGACATCTCCATTCCCTTTTATGAGTTGCGCGGCGCCATCAAAACCCCGGGCCCGCTCACGAAGCTTGCCGCCCCGCGCTGAGTTGCCATGGCAACCTCAAGCGTGGAAAGGTCGCGTTAGCGAGGCGCGGGGCGGCGCGGGTGTCAATTCCAAATGCGTGCCACGACGAGGTGCTCAACGGCATCGCCGGCGGCGTTCGCACCGCTTATACTGCCCACAACCACCGTGCGCGAGCCGTCGGGCGTGTACACGGCGCGCAAGCCAGTTCCAGTGGGACTGGTCAAGGCGGTGGGGACGGGTATGGTAACGATGCCTTGATTGCCAATGGACATATCGGGTGTCCAGTCAGAATTGTAGTAGGCAACGGCCATCAGCAAGCCGTCTTGTGACGATTGCGCTCCTGCAACAAGGTAGCGGCCATCGGGTGCACGCGTGATGCCGCTAGAACCGCCATCAAGCGGCAGATCTACCTTGACTGTTTGCTGGCCGTCTGGCTCGATGTGAACGAGCGAATTGGCGCTTGTGTCTGATTTGCCCACGAGCAAATCAACGCTTCCATCGGTCTCGAAAAAGGCATCGTATAAATTTGTCCAGTCCGTAGAGTACCATGTTCCGTTGATTCCGTAGTTCGGGTCAAGATCACAAGACGATGGCGGCTGCGTGTACCGACCAACGCCTACGCCTATATCGCCGTTTGGGGTCTTACCGAAACCGGCAAAAGCAAGCGTGCCGTCTGGAAGCAGCGACAGATTGGTAATGGCCTGCTCGAAAAAGTTGGCATCATTCCAAGATCCTGAGCAGCCGAGCATGCTTTGCCCATCGGCTGGCTGTCCGTTGACTGGGATTTGGAGGAGTGCGTATGGATCACTGGGGCTAGCGATAGCGATTCCGCCGGAGTAGATGCTGTCATTTTGTCCTACAGCGATGGCATAGGAGTAAAAAGCCGACCAACCGTCAGGGATTGGGTGTGACGAAAATGTATTGACTGCACGGATTGTATTGAATGTGGGGTCAAGGGTGCCGTTGGCATTGTAGCGGTTGATCGCCGTTCCCCCTTGGTCTCCCGCCCATATCCCCATCGACGTTATAATACGACCGTCGGCGTCTGCGGTCATGCCCCAAAGTGATCCAGAAATCTTTTGTATTGTGGGATCGGCAAGCGTCGAATCGACCGAACCATCGGCCTTCAGGCGAATCACCGCGCTTGTTCTTGTGGACTGGTCCGTCGCCTGATAGGTGTTCGCTGCATAAATAAGGATTTTGCCATCGCTTTGCGGAGTGGCCGCATATATATGATTATAGTCTAACGGATGCTCGTAGATGCCGCTATGCGCAAAATCGGTATCGAGCGTGCCGGGCTTGCCGCTAATAACGAAAAGCTGCAGATTCGTGGCTATTTTTGCAGATGCGCCCGCCGCAGTGCCTTGAAGTACCACAACATTGCTCAAAGCACCTTGGGCAATGGACTTGTCAACAGTAATAGCAAGCTGTCCGGTGCTCAAGCCGGTTGGGATGGTGAGCGTAAGCGGATCCACAGTAACGCCATCGGGCACACTTGTTATATCGATTTTGATATCAGTTCCGGGCGTTATGCTGCGCGTGATGGTAATAGGTACGTTGGTGGTTTGCCCTTGCTGAACATATATCGGGTTTTGGTCAGCGAACGAGAACGTAGGGCCGGGGTCGACGACCCCGCCGTCCAGCTTGACAACCCCGCCGTCGGAGCCGATGTCACCATTGGTTTGACCAGGCCCGCCATCGGGCCCGGGAGCCTCGCCAAACGGCGTGGCGCACGAGGCAAGGCAGCCAATAGCAACGAGTAATCCAGTAATAGAATAATTTTTCATGGGAAATCCCTTTCAAAACGCGGTCGAAAACCGGCCGCTGTTGTCTACGTCGACCGGTCCGCGAGAAAAGTTGCTTCGAAGGGGATTAAAAAATAGGATGAGTTCACTATCGGATCAAACCAGCGCCAGACCGCTGATGAGGTCATGGATGAGCAATGTAGATAGCGTAGCGCTTTTCAGAAAGGTCAATCGGCTGCTTTATCGACGCGCGTGATGGACATCGAGCTCGGTGAGCTCCGCGCTCGCGAGCTCGAGATTGCCTTTCCCGCCTTACTCGCCGCGACGAAGTTTCCGCCAGCGTTCCCGAGTTTGGTCGGTTGCCACGCGATAAGTAAATTCGCGCATTTGCTCGAGCCACGCGAGGCGCGCAGCCGGTGTTGCCGCGGCGAACGTGGCAAGTTGCTCGTCGCTGACCCAGTACTCGAAACCTCCCGGCCGCGAATCCATCACACGCTCCCTTTTCGTACCCGATCCAAATGGGCAATGTCGGCAAGATCTTGAGCACGGCCTGACGCTCTCTTCATCGCGAGAACGTGCTCGATCGATGCCACCCGAACTGGAAGCTCGCCGAGCTTGAGTTCCGTCGCATCACGAACAAGTTCTGTCGCCGAAATCGGCGGTGCGACGAGAACGTCAACTTCTTGCAAACCATCGTTTGGATTTGTGTACGTCACGGCGAGCAGATTCCGCTCTTCGAAATAGCGACGACGAGTCTCAGCATCGTGCAAGTCGACGAGGCGCAGCGGAAGACGACAACGCAGGCCCAGTGACGACAGAACGGAATCGACTGCTGCGAGATTCGTTGCATCCATCTCGACGACGATGTCGACATCGTACGTCATCCGTGGAACGCCATGCAGGTTGACCGCAACGCCACCAACCAGACAATAGCGGACCTCTTGCGCATGAAGTGCGGTGATGAGGTCATGGATAAACATTGCAGATAGCGTAGCGCTCTTAAGGACGCTGCGATCACGGATAAACGCAGCGGCCGCTCGTCTTGCCGTATTTGTCAAGGAGGTAGTTGCTTCCCCAGGCAGTTTTGCTGCCATACCCATGGCCCTCCCACGATCCGTTGTTCGCCCAGTTCATTCTCGCGCTTTTCGGGCTCGTGCTCCAAGTTGTTATGTCGGACGTGGTCTCGAACATCGAGTAGGCGAGATCGGCATGGCCCCACGGGCCATTGCCCTTGGGAAGGCGACCCGGCGCGCTCAAGAAAACGATGTAATCGTACTGGTCATCGGCAAGGGTTGGGTACTGGTAGCTGTAGTTGAAGTTCGCGTACTCGATTGATATCGATGCCGGAAGTTCCAACGTAACGTCTGTCGCATCGGGGAAACTAGTCGCGACGTAGCCGACGCTGCTCGCATACGCCGACGGGGATGCGCCCCACGGAAAGTATGCTGGTCCGATCGCTGCTACCCACTCAGCGAGAGTCTCGAGGCGACCACCATCCCAAAGGCAGAATGCCTGCATGATGAGGTACGTGGTGCAGTTGATAGGCTTGGTGTCGTAAATGGTCTGCGGCTGCTCTGCCGGAATGTCGCCGAAGTATTGCAATTGCGTGGCCGCATCCATCCAATACGAGTGCGTGCCTGGGGAGCCGACGCTGCAGCCTTGCTCGACCTGATCCTGCGCGGACCAAATCGAGCCGCCGACGTGGCGGTACGCACTCGAGTAGATCCCTTCGAAGTCGTCCTTGGTCGTATCGCCATAAAAGTGATCGGAGAGCTCGCTGTCCGTACCACCAGCGCCGTCTGGGTGCTGGCCGCAAGTGCCATTCTGATCGCAGCCGTCCATCGCGGTCGGGAGATAGAGATCCCACCCCGGATCCATTAGCGAATTGTTCGTGTTAGGGACCTTCCCGATCTTACCGGCAGCGCGAAGCTCGCGCACCGCCGCGCGAACGTCACCCTTCGTGCGTTCCATGAAGGCACGGATGCGGCCAGCGGTGATCTTGTACTTGTCCATCTGAACGCCGCCTGCTCCGGCAGGGGCAGTGGTGCAGCAACTCTCCCAGGTAGCGGCGCCCTGGCCGCCTTCACCACCCCCACCGCACGTGTCGCCACCGTAGTGGGCGGTGCAGCTCCGCCGAAGCGCGCACTTGCCACTGTAGTCGCAGCCATCGCTCACGCAGTCTGCGTGTACTTTGCACGTTTGCCCGGTCGCGCACTTCGGACATGATCCACCGCAGTCTACCGCGGTCTCGTCGCCGTTCAGCACCCCATCGGTGCACGACGGCGGCTGGCACTTGAGACCTTGCCCCATGTCCTTGCAGACGCTGCTCGTGCAGTCGTCCGCTGTCTTGCAGCTCTCGCCAGCGGCGCAGCGCGGGCAGTCAGGGCCGCCGCAATCCACGTCGGTTTTCGTGCCATCGATCTGCCCGTCGTTGCACGTTGGCTCGACGCACTCGCCGTCCGTGCAAACGTCGGTGGTGCAGTCCGACTTCTGCGTGCACGCGCTGCCCGCGTCGCACTTTTCGCACGTGGGGCCACCGCAATCGACGTCGGTCTCGTCGCCGTTTTTTACCCCGTCGTCGCAAGCAGGGGCCTGGCACTGCATGCCTTGACCGACGTCGCGGCACGAGTCAGTCGCGCAGTCTGCTCCGATGTTGCACGTTTTCGAGAGATCGCAAGGCGCGCAAGAGCCGCCACAGTCGATGTCCGTCTCATCGCCATTCTGCGCACCATCACTGCAGGTTGGCGTCGTGCATATTCCGTTGGGTCCGCAGATCTTCGAGGTACAATCGGTGTTCTTCTTACACTTGGTGGGGGGAGATCCGCCGTCGACCAAAGCGCCGTTCGTCTCCTTGCTCGTGTTGTTGCTCGTGCCGCAAGCAGCAACCACGGAGATTACGAGTGCACCCAGGCTCCACGCAGTCAGTCGCATCATCGATGCTCTTCTCATGAAATTCTAAGCCTCCTCTATTCCTATGAAGGACACGGTCTCTCCGACCAAACCGTGCAAAAAGTTCACCACATGCAAATCGCGCAACAATCCCTACGTCTTCTTCTTTGGTACTGTCGGAAACGATAGGAATTACGTCACGATAAAAACGTTCCGTTGTGGGTGTTGGCCTGGATCATTTTTCACTCCGATTGAATAAAATCCGATCCCCCTCGTTGGTGTTGTCTGCAAAATCATCGCGAGCGACACGAGATTGAGGCTTTTTCCGAACCACGATGCTTGGGCGAAAACGCGCGCGCACGAAATCCGAAAATGCAGCTTTCGCGATCAAATGGCGAACACACGAAGCACAGGAAAAAACGCGCACAAGGCGTGGAAGTCGTCGACGTCACTCGTGTAAACGATGCCTGTTCGTGTCGCGGCGAATGCCGCCACGATGGCGTCAATCGCTGTTGCCTTGCGGACCCTTCCGAGCGCCAAACCTGCGAGCTTCACCGTCTCGTCGGACGGCGGCTCGACGAGCAGTCCCCTCAAAACGGCCTCGGCGCGATCTGTCCGACCGCGCCACCATTCGGCGATCGTAACGTTCGGGGTCGCAACCACGAAGCCTCTATCCTTTGCGTGTGCGTAGACCTTCATGGCGCGATCTTTCCGCCGCTCGAGCGCGATGATGGCTCCCGTATCGAATGTGATTGCCGCGCGGGTCATGCAGTCTTCTTCGCCACGAGTCCCCACTCTGCGTCGAGCTGTCTCGCCTCCTCCTCTGTCGGCCTTCCTTTGGACCCAAACGAAGAGATCAGAGCGTCACGACCTTCCTCGTAGGCGATGTAGCGAATGGCGTCGCTTACGACGCGCGAAACGTTGCCGCCATAAATGCGCTTCGCACGGCGCTTCAGGAGCTTCGCCTCGGATGTGGGAAGCGAGATCGACAGGTGCATCGTACCACCAGGACGCTTCTTCATTTTTCTATCGTAGCACAAGGATGTTTCGATGCCCCCAGCTGGCTCCTACTAGCCCGAAGTTAGCCGTTTGGCAGAAGTTCGGATGTTTGGAATGGCTGAACGAAGTTCGCTACATTGAGACCGCGTAGCACCACGATGCTTGGGCGAAAACGCGCGCGCACGAACGTCTCGACGGCCCGGCGATGGGTGCGTCGAGTGCTGGTATTGATAGGCGTCATTATCGCTGCAGCGATGGCGTTCGTCTTCACCGTTGCTTACAACCTGGACCGACCGTGGATCAAAGCGCACATTCGATCGCTCGTGCGGTCGAACACTGGAATCGACATCGATTACCAGTCGGTCCGCTTGCGCGTTCTTAGCGGCGTCACGATCGAAGGCGTGGTCGTTCGATCCTCGCCAGGTTTTCAGAGCGTGGCGCCCGAGCTCGCGCGTATTGGGCGCATCGAAGCGGCATGGTCGTCAGCGCTCTTCACAGGCTCAAAGCGGCGCGTCGATCGTGTGGAAATCTCCGACGTGGTGGTGACGGTCGCTGTCGACGAGAACGGGCAAACGTCCTTTGACGCACTTCTTGCTTCGAGCTCGAAGCCCAATCCTCCGCCCGCTGAGGCACCACTTTCTCATCAGCTGGCGAACGTCATGGTGCTCGCGCCCTCGCTGCCGTCCATCGATGTTCGTGGGATCTCGCTCACGCTCGTTCGCGCGCTGCGAACCGATCACGGCGTGGTCACAGAACGCTCGCTCCTCGAGGGCCTCGCGCTGCACATCGAGCCGCCTAACGCGACTGACGCGGCCGGTGAGTGGCACCTTCGCGCGAACCTTGGATCCGAGCCCGCCCCACTCGATCTGCGCATCACGCGCATGATCGACGGTGCCAACGGCGGCCACGGTGACCAAAGCGCGGAGCTTCAAGCAAAGCTGTGGCTGACGGTAAACGCGACTGCGCACGACGCTGTCACAGTGCTCGACGTCGATGTGATCCATCAAACGTTTGGCCCCAAAGTCGACGCGACGCGAACGCTCCACGCCGAGGCGCGCGCGCATTTCGATCCCGCTGCGCAGAAAACCATGATCACACTCGACAAGACGCGCCTCTTGGACGGGATCGTGACAGCAACGGCGTTGCTCGATCTGCCCGATCACGGCGGCCCTGTCCTTCATCACGCGGAGGCTAGGGTTGACGTCGTCCGCCTCTTGGTGCTCGTGCCGCCGGAGTTCGTGCCGGTTCGTGCGAGTCTCGCGCAAGGGTATTTCGAGGTTCGCGCCGACGAGATTGCGGTCGATGCACTGCCTCAATTGAGCAACGGTGCGAAGCTCGCGATCGACGGAGATCTCGAGGGCGTGAAGATTGTGCGCGATGTGAATGTCGGCGTTGACGCAGACATCACAGCGTTGAAGATCGCGGCGCACGCAGAGCCAGCGCCGGACCGCGGGCTCACCGCGCACGCAACGATCGCGTTCTCTGCCGCGAATGCAACGAGCGGCGCGCCAACGGGGAGAGTGGCCGCGAAAAATGGGAAAATAGAGCTATTTGCGCGCGATTTGCTCGTGGATCAAAGCGATCCATTCGCCACTCGAGGCGAGGTGACCGTGACGAGCACGATTGGGTCGATCGATCTCCGATCCGCTGGTACCCGCGCGATCTTCGATGGTTTCGCGGCGCGGGTGCACGCTCTCTCGACAGGCAGCGTGCCATTGTCGCTCGACGCCGATGTTCGCTCGGCGCTCGCGCGTCTCATCGATGGCTCGGGACGATCGCTCGTGAATGTGCCGCTTCACATTGACGCGAAGCTTGCTGATGTTTTGCCCGACAAGGCGAGCCCGAAAGCGAGCCGCGGCAAAGCGAAAGTCGTTGCCTCCGCGGGTGACGCGCAAATCCAGCTCGACGCTACGAAGAGTGCTGATGCAGTCGATTACACGCTCGATGCGAACGCGCGTACGCTCGCAGCAGCGCGCCCGTTTCTCCCAAAGGACGTCGCGCAGAAGCTCCCGGTCGAGAGAATGGCACTTGCGATTCGGTCGCGCGGGCGTGCTTCTGGCATCGCATCGCGCGCACCTTCTATCGAACATCACACCGAAGTTCGTCTTGCGCGCCCTTCGTACGATGACGTTTCGGCGCGTGCGATCGCGCTCGTTGTGAGCTCGAAAGGCACGGCGATGCATCACGACGCCAAAGGAAACCTCCGGCTTGAAGGTCTTGCAGCCGCTGGCGTGAGCGCGAGTGACGATCACGACGATCACGTTGCCTTTAGCGCCACGCTCGATCGCGGCGTGCCAAAGGTGTTCGTGCATCTCGATGCAACCGGCCGGCTCCGCGCGAAGCTCTCTGCAGCGTTCGGGTTCGATCGCGCCCGCCGCGCGCTGACATACGACGTGGACGGTGAAGTCGACGAGCTTGCGCCACTCGCGCCCTTCGCATCAAAGGTTTCTGCCCTTGACGGCGTCCGTCTCTCGCGGCTCGAGATGGCGCTTTCGGCCCGCGGCGCGCTCACCGGCGTTGTCGCAGGCATCAATCGCGACGGGAGCCTACGCTTCGAGCCGACGCCCACGCGCTCGGCAGGGGGCGAGGGGACGATCCATCTGCGCGCCAAGAATGTGGCTTGGAAGGGTGCAGATCTCTCGTTCTCCGTGCCATCGATCGCCATCGAATCGAATCTTCACGGAGGCGGGTCAAAGCGCACCATCGATAGCCACGTGCTCGCGGGCGAGCTCCGGGTTTCGAGCGGCATCTACAGCTACGACATCGCGGGTCTGAACGACACGGTATCGATCACGCTCGACGGCGATCTGTTGGATCCCGAGATCTCGTCGCAACAGACGCTCACCGTTAGCGTTGTGAAACAGGACATCGCGCCAGCGTATCCCGTGGGTGACGCCACCATGGCGCTCGCGCTGCGGCGCAGCCGCGACGGCGTTGTCCGCGTGTCGAATTTCGAGATCAAAAACGGCGCTGGCGGCACGTCGTTCGCGCTCAAAGGCGCGATGGATACGACCGAAGACCGCCGTCGGCTGTCGCTCCGTGGCGAGCTCCATCAAGATCTCGCTCGCTTGTCGACAGCGCCCGGGCTCTTGTCGGCGAGCGGCAACGCGAACGTCAATCTCCGCGTCGAGTCCCCTGATTTCGTCATCTTCCGCACCGTTGCGGATGTCCGCATCGAGGGCGCCAACATTCGTCTTCCCGCGTCTGGGGTTGTCGTCGAAGACGCGAACGGCGAGGTGCCGATTACGGTTTCGGTCCGTGTGAGCCCGCGCGGAATTCGGATCATGCGCGAAGACCAAGACAACCCATATTCGTCACTCCGATATACCGATCAGCACCCGCTTCTCAGCAAAAGCAGCTTCCTTTCGATCCGCAATCTTTTAACTCCACAAGTTTCGATATCGCCGTTCGTCGGCAATTTGCAAATCGAACAAAACCTCTTTTCCCTGCACCAATTCGAGATGGGGATCCGCGGCGGGCGCGTTACCGGGCGGTGCGAGCTCGATTGGAACGGCGCCAAATCCACGCTCAACATGAACGTTCGTGCAGACGGGGTACAGTCGTCGCACGGCGAACCGTTCACCGGCAACGCCGCACTCGTCGTCTCCGCCGCAGACCACAACATCGAAGGTCGCGTGGATGTCCTGCAGATCGGAAAGCGCCACCTGCTCGATCTGCTCGACTTGCACGATCCCTTCCACGCCGATGCCTCGGTGAACAAACTCCGCAGCGCGATGCGCTTCGGCTATCCGGACAAGCTCCGTGTAAGCTTCAATCGCGGCTTCGCAAGCGTGCACGTGACGCTCGGCGGGCTCGCGCGCTTCATTCGCATCAGCGATCTGCGTGGCATCCCGATAGGTCCAGTCCTCGACCAGTTCATCCCTCCCTTCGTTCCCTCGAAAGATGATCCATGATTCGCGTGCTTCTCCGCTCTTTCGCGTTTGCGGTCCTCGCGATCCTGCTTGCTGGAACTGCCGGATGCATCGGCGCCCCCGACATCGTGATGGTCGACAGAGCAACGGCGCTCGAGCAGCAAGCGGGCGGCTCGTTCAATGATTTGGAGCGAAAATTGAGCCGAACGAGCATCCAGGCGCGGCCCGTGCCGCTGACGCCGAAGCAATTTGAGGCGCTCGGGATCAAGCCTTTGCCGCTGCAAGATACGACCGAGCTCACCGACGCCGATCGCGTGGACGCGCTGCTCACGCAGCACTGCATCGGAGAGGGGCGTGACGGCTTGCTCGTCGAAACGCGCGCGGCGTGCGTCGGCGTGGTCGATCGCGCCGAGGCGCGCGATCTCATCGGGCGTGTGAACCAAGCGCGCCGGCAGCTGTGGCGATGGATGCACGAGCAGCGTCCTGGCGCGTCGGCCGAACAGATCCAGAAAACGTGGAGCCGTGTGCACGCGCGCGGCGTGGTGTGCGGCGGATGGATCGAGAGCGAGGGCGAGGCGGGTAAGTGGGAGGCCAAGAAGTGTTGAGACGAGCCTGCTGCCTCTTGGCTGTCGCGCTCGCCATGACGGGATCGACCCGCGCGTACGCACAAGACCAAGACGAAGAGAAAGACGCGCTCAGGCGCCCCGAGCGCCTCACCGTGGGCGTGGCCGATCAGTTTTTGGGGCAGCTCGCTCCGGATCGTAAGAATCTCTATTTTTCGTCGAATCGAAATACAACGAACGAGATTTATACCCAGAACATCGACGAGGCGCGCGCGCGCATCTTGTTCGACGAAGGGGCAGAAGTAACGTGGCCGCGTGTTAGCCCAGATGGTCGATCCATCCTTTATATTTCGTATAGCGAACGGGCAACGGGGCAGCTTTGCGTGCGCGATTTGCCTTCGGGCGACGATCGCCGCTGCCTGGGCGATCCCGGCGCGGCGCTCTTGGCCGAATGGATCGACGGCAAGCGGCTCGTCGCCGTTGTGCGCGCAACCATCGACGGAAGCTTGCATGTTCTCACCATCAACGCCGGCTCGCGCCTCGATGCCAAGCCGCTCGTTGAGCGCGACGTGACGAGCCCGGCAGTGTCGCCGGACGGAAAGTGGCTTGTTTACGTGCCGCTCGAGCGATCGAGTCAGCGCGTTGGTTCGGCGTTCGCGGCCCGTGCGTCGCAATACCTCGAGGCAATAGAAATCGCGCACCCCCGAGCGCCGATCAAGATCGAGCTCGACGTCCCTGGGCTCACCGGTCAGCCCGCGTTTTCGCGCGATGGCAAATGGCTCTATTTCGTCCAATTCTTCAGCGATTCGAACCACGACGGCGTTGTCGATGCGAGCGACCACGGCGTCGTCTTCCGCGTGCCGATCTCGCTTGGCGGCGCGCCGCCATCACCGCCATCACCGGTGACGGGTGCGCCGAAACAAGTGACCGACGAATCGTGGAATTGCCAATATCCCGCGCCGGCCGCGGATCGATTGATCATCACATGCTCGCGCGGACGAAGTCTCGATCTGTATTCGCTTCCGTTGGGCGGGCAAATCCCGACCGAATGGAGCAGCGATCGCATCAACGTCGAAATCGATCTCGCCAGCTCGTACGCGAAGCTCCAGCTCCTTTATTACGAGCGCCTTACGCGCAGTACGACGGTCGCAAGTCGGCGTTTTGCCATGATGCGCCTTGTCCGTCTGCACCTCGCGCTCGATGAGTTCGATGCTGCCGAGTTCTATGCCAAGCGCATCGCCACACTCGACGATCCCGAGAGCGCCGCGCTCTCGAAGCCGTTGCTCGTTCTCGTCGATCATCGCAAAGTGCGGCGTGAACGCGAGCGCGGGCGGATCATGGAGAGCTTCGATGAGCAAGCACGTGCGCGCATCGCCGCGCTCGATCAAACCGTGAAGGGCACGTCAGCCGCGGCAGCGTTCGCGCGGATCGTCCGCAGCGAAATCGCCGACTCGATCGGCGACAAAACGCTCTCCCGCACCGAGCTCGAGGCCGCATCGATCGCCAAAAAAACGCCGCGTTCCGTGCTCGAGGCCTATTACGAGCAGGCCGACGCGCTCTACCGCAGCCTCGACGACCGTGAAGCCCTCGTGGCAGCGTGCCGGCGCCTTGCCGAGCACCCAGAGCTCGTTGCTGACGATCGCCTCCAGTATGCGCGAGCCGCGGTGCGAGCGATGGTCCGAGGCGTGCCGTTCGCCGATGCCGACGCCCGCCTTGCACGCGAGCGCACTGCGATGCCCGACGACTCGGAGGTGGCGTTCGCGATCGATCTCGGTCGCACCTTGCTCACCATCAAAGACTCCAAGCCGGGCCCCGCGGTCCGCGCGACTCTCATCGACATGTACGAAAAGCAAACGCGCACAGACCGCCGTCGCGCGATCATGCTCGACGCCGTTGCGCGCGCCACGCAGTACGGTGCCGATCCGATCGTCGAGGGGTTGGCGGAGCGTTACGTCGACAGCGTCGGAGCGCCGAACGCGAATATGAGCCAGGAGCGACGACGCGCCGAACGCCTCTACACGCAGGTGATCATCGGGCGCGCGTTTCGGCGACGCGCCGCGGGCAAACTGGACGAAGCGCTCGTGGATTTCGAGGCAGTGGCCAAGCGCACGGGATCTTTGGAAGCCGTTGTGGCATCGATCGATCTGCGGCTCCGCAGAGGCGACACGCCGGAAGTCATTCGGGCAGAATACGAAACGCGGCGTGCGGGCGGCGGCGCGGCGACGGCCGATTTCGTCACCGCATACCTGATTGCGCGGCAGCTGCAGACGCTCGAAGGCGATGCCCACGCGGCAGCGGTCGCGCGCGCGACGAATGCGCTCAGGTCCTCCTGGTCCGAGCTCAAAAAGCAATGCATGCCACAGGCGCTTTTCGGCGCCATGGCGCATGAAGAGTTCCTTCGCACCGGACAGCTCGCATCGGCCGAGCGCGCGAGTGCCCGTTATCTCGTCGCGCTCGAACTCGTGAACAACAATCTTCGATACAAGGCAATGGTCCTTGGCCAGCTCGGTATTTTGCATACGCAAGTTGGCAATTACCGCATCGCGCTCGGGTATCTCGAAGATCGCAATCGCCTCCCGTATACCGAAAATTCTGAAGGGTTCGCCGTTCTGCTGGCAAGGGCACGAGCCCTGCTCCACGTTGGCAAAGAGAAAGAAGCGGCGACGCAGGCAGACGAGGCTCTCGCCATGCTCGAAAAAACGCCGAGGCTCGTAAATTATCGCATTTTGGCGCTCGATCGAGCGGCGCTCTACAACCTGGCAGCGGACAGGTTCACGCGCGCGCTCTCGCTCTACGACGAAGAGCTCGCGATGCTAAATCAGGACAAGAGCGCGGAGGCACCGCGCAATCGTTTTGTCGTGCGCCTGGCGCGTGCGGCGGCGGCGCTCGGAGCAGACCAGCCCGCGAGGGTAGGGAAGGATCTCGACGAGGTCGACCGCGCCCTTGCCAATTCGGCGTTCGCGAAGTCGCTTGCGTGGAAGCAGGCGACCAGCGAGCAAGTCGTGCGCTCGTACCGCATCATCGCCGCAGGTCTCCGCGCGCAGACGGCGCAGAAGCTCGGAAAGCCCGACGCTGCCCTACGCGCGCTGGGCACGCGACGAGCCCTACTCGAAGAGGCGCAGGCGCAGGCCGAACGGGGTGAGTACGCGCAAATGCTCGCATTGGTCGAAGCGCAGATCGCGGACAATACACTCGAGCGTGGAGATCATGGCCGCGCAGCAGCCGCCATCGAGAAGGCGCTCGCGCACACCGACAACATGCGCGATCGCGCAAAGGGTAAGGTCGACACCGACCAACTCGATGTTCTCTGGCTCGCCGCCCAAATGAACGCGCACGCACCAAAGACCATCGACCTGCCGGAGCGGCTCGAAAAGGCAACGGGCGCGATCCTTGCGCAGGGCTCGCCGCGTGCCTTTCGCAGCTATCAACGATGGTTCGAGATTTACCTGACGCTTACCGGGCCACTCGGGAAAGAGCCAATGCCGGTTTCGCCTTGAGGAGATTTCACCCTCACCTCGACTTCGTCGAATTGGCTGAACAGAGGAAGAAGTAGCGGAGTCTTCGTGCGCAACCCACTTGAGTTCACCTATTGGCCAGAGACGCGTTACATTTCCAACATGAGTAACGTGGCCTTCGACGTCTCGGAAGAAACCCTTCTTGCGCTGAAGCTCGACGAGCGGTCCGCGACCGCAGAATTGCGGATGGTCGCGGCCGTGAAGCTCTTCGAGTTGGGGCGCCTCTCCTCCGGCGCTGCCGCGAAGCTGGCCGATGTGCCGCGTGTTGTCTTCCTTGCCAAGCTCGGTGAGCTCGGCGCAGCCGCCCTCCGACAGACCGAAGCGGAGCTGGCCGAGGACTTTGCGCGTGCGTGACGTCGTCACGAACACGTCACCGCTTCTCTACCTTCACCAACTCAAGCTTCTTGAACTTCTTCCGCGCCTGTACAAGCGCATCATTGTTCCAAGCGCGGTGGTTATGGAACTCTCCGAGGGGGCGCGGATTGGTTACGTGGTCTCCTGCCTGCGGTTGCTCCGGTCGTCGACAGATTGGAACGACTTGGCTTCCGCCTCGCTCCCGAGACTCGTATGGGCGTGATTCAACTCGCTGGTGAATGACTCGCACACGCATTCGACGAAAAAAAGGGCATAAGTTGGCTCTCGGAAGGGCTTTGCTAAAGACCTCACGGCTCTGGCTCGACTGCCGAGCCCCAAAGCGGCAGAGACGCGCGCGTTCATCGAAGGGCATCGCCACATGTGTGAAAGCCAGCGCACTGGACGACCAGTTGGCCGAGCAGCTGAAGACTGAAGCCTGACCTTGCACGTCGCATTTGCGCGGCACTTCGCCTCAGGATACATGTAACTGATTCGTGAGTGTCACACATTTGTTGCGCCGTCGTGCCCTGAGAGTGCTTGCGCACGTGCCGACGAGCCTGCTGCTCGCGTGGTTGTTCGAAACCTTCTTCCTCATCGTCTTAGCGCTGACCGACGGCTATGACGTTGCGCGCAGCGGGGAAGTGTTTCGCGTCGTGCTCACGTTCGTCGTTCTGACGGCGATCTTTTCGCTCGTGCACCTGCTCTTTGCCGATCGGCGTCGCCTCGCGTTCGGCGTGACCTTCGCGCTTTTCTTGGTGTTCATCGTCGTCAACGTGGCGCGCGTTTCGACGATGGGCTCGTTCGACTACGGCTTCGTCCGCGATCACGGCCCGGAAATTCTGTCGCCGCTTGGGTTGCGCATCGTCGTGACGGAGCTGAAGATCGGCGGGGCTGCGCTCTTGTTTTTGCCGCCGCTCGTCATCGCGTTCGCGCTCGTGAAGCGTCCTTCTCCACGCTGGCGTCTCTCGCGTCGTGCGCACGCCGCAGCGGTTACGGTCTGCGCCGCGCTCCTCGTGTTCGTCGTCACGGTGCGCATTAGTACGCATGAAGCGCTAACGACTTTCGCGGCTTCCGCTCTCCGCTTCCACGCAGAAGCGCGCACCGCCGAGTCAGCCATTGGCGAAGACGCATTCCCGCACGTCCACGATTTCGCGCCGACGCCCGCCGCCCGCGCGATCGCCGGTTCAGACGCCCCGCGCCCGCACATCATCCTGCTCTTTCTCGAGTCGCACAACGGGCTCTTCACCGATCGCCTCCGTCCGGACGGCCGCCGTTACACACCTGTCTTCGACGCGCATATGGCCGAGAGCCTCTCGGTCGAACATTTCTACGGAAACTCGGTCCATTCGAGCCGCGGTCACTTTGCAACGCTCTGCTCGCTCGTGCCGATGTACCGAGGTAAAGAGTTCACCGATCTCGACGCGACGCGCTTTCATTGTCTGCCGGAAACGCTCGCCGATGCTGGCTACGACACGCTCTTCTACTCAGCGACCGCCGATCCGACGTTCGAACGGTCCGACGAGTTCTTTCATCGTATTGGCTTTACGGGCGTAACGTTCCAGGACGAATTGGTCAGCAAAGAGGATCCGTCGTTCTGGGGCGCGGGTCTGCAAGATGATGTATTTTACAAGAGATTCTTCGGCGCCGTGGACGAGGGACTCGCTCGCTCCGGCGGCAAGCCGATCTTCGCCGTCGCCGCGAACGCGTCGAACCACTATCCGTTCCGCGAGGGCCCGAGCCACGAGCCCGATCCCGACGAACCCACCAAGTACCGCCGCGACTACGTCGGATCGCTCTCTGCATCGGACGCGTGGCTCGCGACGTTCTTCGACGAGCTCGATTGTCGCCCGGCACTCAAGGACGCAATCGTCGTCGTCGTCGTCTCCGACCACAGCTTCCCAGCCGATGAGCACGGCATCCACTTCAACATGATCGGCGCATACGAAGAGGCCTTCCGCGCCGCGCTCCTCTTGCGTTGGCCGGGCCACGTCATCCCCAGAGTGATTCGCGATCGCACAGCGTCGCAGGTCGATCTAGCGCCGACGATTGCCGATCTGCTCGGGCTTAGCGGCAAGACACACTTTATGGGGCGATCGCTGTTCGATGACGACGGCTCCGTGTCAGCATCTTTGATGGTGCAACCTTACGATGGGGTGCATCTCGTGGCCGTTCGTTGGCCGTTCAAGCTCGAAGTCCACGAATCTGCCGAGCAAGAACACCTTTACGATCTCTCTCGCGATCCGGCCGAGGAGCATGACATCGCTGCCGATCCCGAGAACGCAACCGAGCTCGCGACTCTACGCGCCGAGATCGATCGCATCCGAGCGAACCAAGTGCTGCTCCAGAGCGGTCGAATCTGGCCCGATCCGACGCTTTAACGATGCAGCCGAGAAGTAAGCGCGGCGCTTTTTCGTGTCGAACGTGTTCCGCATTGTCTTATAAATGCGTGGCAAATCGAAAACGGTCCATCGGAAAGGGATAAACCATGAGTGCTGCCATCACCCTCTATACCCACCCCTGGTCGCGCGGCCGCATGGCGCGCTGGATGCTGGAGGAGTGCGGGGCTGACTACGAGGTAGAGGTGCTGCAATACGGCACCAGCATGAAGGCCGCGGCTTACACCGCCATGAATCCGATGGGCAAGGTGCCCACCATTTGCCATGGCGACACGGTGGTCACCGAAGTAGCGGCCATTTGTGCCTATCTGGCCGATCAATTTCCTGCCCGCAAGCTGGCCCCGCCCGCGAACAGCCCTGAGCGCGGGACTTACTACCGCTGGCTGTTCTTTGGCGCCGGCCCGGTGGAGGCGGCGGTCACGGCCAAAGCACTCGGTCTGCTGGCACCCGAGGACAAGCGCGTGATGGCCGGTTATGGCACCTACGACGACGTGATGAACACGTTGGAATTCGCCGCTAGCTATGCGTTGGCGCGCGGCGGTTTTTTGTGCGGAGAATTCAGTGCCGCCGATCTGTACCTGGCCGCGCAATTGAACTGGGGAATGCAGTTCAAAACCATCGAAAAACGCCCGCTGTTTACGCAGTACGCCAAGCCCATTGTCGAGCGTCCGGCCTGCGTGAAAGCTGGCGCCCTCGACGACCAATTGGCCGAGCAACTGAAGACGGAGGGCAGTTAGGGCACAGCGACGGCAGGTAGAGAGATTTGTTATTCACGCCGTGAATGGATATCATTCACGCCGTGAATAACTTGCAGAGGCTCGTCAACGATGCCTTGGCCGATCGACTGCAGCTCATGCCCGCGGTCGTCGTAACGGGCGCGCGGCAAACCGGCAAGAGCACACTCGCCGAGCACCTGGTGCGCGGAGCACGACGCTACGCGACCCTCGACGATCTCGACGTGCTCGACGCAGCTCGCCGCGATCCGCAAGCGCTCGTCGGTGGCTCGGGCGCTGTCACGCTCGACGAAGTGCAGCGCGAGCCGGGGCTTTTGCGCGCGGTGAAGCGTGCGATCGATCGCGACCGCAAGCCAGGGAGGTTCTTGCTCACGGGCTCCGCCAATCTCCTGTTGATGCGGCAGGTCTCCGAGTCGCTTGCCGGCCGCGCGAGCTACCTCACGCTATGGCCGATGACGCGTCGAGAACAGCATGGCCTTGGTAGCTGCGGCCGCTGGGATGATCTGCTTGCTGCTGCGGACGCCGATTGGCGCGAGGTGTTGCTCGACGAGCTCGACGACAACGGGCTCGAGACCGATTGGCGTGCGCTCGCACGGCACGGTGGCTTCCCCACACCTGCGCTCCATCTTTCGACCGATGCCGATCGCCGGATCTGGTTCGACGGCTACGTAAGGACCTACTTGGAGCGCGATCTGCTCGATCTGGCGGCTATCAGCGCACTGCCCGATTTCCGACGCCTCATGCGCGCCGCCTGCCTGCGCACCGGACAACTCCTCAATCAAACCGAGCTTGGCCGCGACATCGGGCTCCCACAACCCACGGTGCACCGTTGGCTCAACTTACTCGAAACGTCATACTTGCTCGTCCGACTACCAGCGTACTCGGTCAATCGAACCAAGCGCTTGATCAAGACGCCAAAGCTTTATTGGGCCGACACCGGCCTCGCGATGCATCTCGGTGAAGTGAGCAAGCCCGAGGGAGCGCACCTCGAAAACCTCGTCCTGCACGACTTGCTCGCGTGGCGGGACGCACGCGTCGATCGTGTGGAGCTCGGTTACTGGCGCACGGCAGGTGGTGAAGAGGTGGACTTCGTTGTCGAGACCGGCGGCAAGCTCGTTCCGATTGAGATCAAAGCGACCGCGCGACCACGCCTCGGAGATACCGCGCACTTGCGGTCGTTCCGCGCAGAATATGGGGCCAAGGCGCGCGCGGGCTTGCTCCTGCACACCGGCAGCTCGGTCGAATGGCTCGCACCGGACGTGCTCGGCGCGCCATGGTGGCGGGTGTTGTAATTCGATCGTTCCCGCAACCCGAAGGCGGCATCGTTACCGTGGTCTATCCGATGTCGTTCAGCCACAATCCGACTGCCGGGACAGTCAAGCGTTAGCTTCGGCGACGCGCGTGCCGGCTCCCGGCGCGGGCTCGTGGCTTTTGAAGTACGTTTTGTGGTTATCGCGCGACAGTGCATGATCCGCATGCCGTAGCAACGTGAACAAACGACAACAGCTTGTGACATCGACACACGATAAAAGCGAACAAACGCGATGAGTTTGCCGCAGGCATGCGAAATGCTTAGTGGGGCGCATGCTTTCACTTCGATCTTTGATTCCATGCGCGGCGCTCTTCGGGGTGCTTGCATTTTCCACCAACGCTCACGCGCAGCAGCCGTATCCGCCGGTGCAGCAGCCGTATCCGCCGGTGCAGCAGCCGTATCCGCCGGTGCAACAGCCGTATCCGCCAGCGCCACCGCCGTCTCCCGGCGTGCGCGATGGCGTCGATGTCCACGTCGATGTCCGCGCGCCCGCGTCGCCTGCGCCGCTTTCGCAAACGACTCAACCCACGTACGTCCCGCAAAGCGCTGCAATGTTGGGCCCGCGCGTGATCAAAGACTACAGCGAAGGCGATGCCATTCCTCCTGGCTATCACCCCGACACGCGCATGCGAACAGGGCTCATCACCGCCGGCGCGGTCACCTTTGGTACCCTCTATTTCCTCTCGTCCCTAAGCGCGGCGGTCTTGGCGGACGTGCACTCCCATGAGTCGAATCCTATCGGATCGCTGTGGGTCCCGGGCGTCGGCCCTTTCATCCAAATGGCGAGGACGGACGATGCTACAGCAAATTATTTTCTTTTCCTCCTTGGTGCCGCGCAAACTGCCGGCATCGCGATGGTCGTCGTCGGCCTCACAGTGCCGCGCACCGTGCTCGTCCGAAACGATCTCGCGCAAAACAAACCAACGCTGCGCCCCATGCCAATCCTCACAAGGGACATGGCGGGTGCCGGTGTCGTCGGGACGTTTTAGCTGTCCGTGCTTGTTCGCCAGGGTCTTAGCGGGTACATCAGAGCTAGGAGTAAAGGAATGACGCTTCGCACTCTTGCTCTTTTTTCCTCTCTTGCACTCATGGCTTGCTCCTCCAGCAGCTCATCGGACGGCTCGTCCAGCACGGGGGGAAGCGGATCCGCGTCTCCCCTCAACGGCACGTGGGATGTCCTCATCTCGACGGTGCCGGAGGAAACGAAGGCTGTCCTCGTGATCTCGCCAACGTCGTTCGAGTTGGACGGGACGAACACGTACGTCGCCGTCGATCTTTCGAGAAACGCTCCGTCGATCGACGGCAAGGTCAACAACATCACAGACCATATTACGGGAACACACGCGAAGGCGTCGGTGGACTTCGGACAATTGCCATTCGCTCTCGGAGGTCAGTGGAACTTGTCAGGTTCGACGCGTGGACACTGTGCTGGTAGCGCGGCGGCCGATGCCCTCAGCCTCGACTGCTCGGACCTCACATGGCCCCTGTCGAGTGTGCTTTCCAGCAACGGGCGGTCATCGGCACAGCGGTCGTCGAAGCTTTCGTCCATTTTCGGTGAGCTCGGCGGCAAGTGGGACGTCTATCTTCCAGACGGGTTCTGCAACGTGAAATTCGAGGGGAACGAATTCTACGCCGAGTGCACCCATAACTTGTCGTCGCTCGCCACAGTCACCACGGACACAATCACCATGACATTCAACAACGGCACAGCGAGCGGAACGACGAACGGTAAGCTCGAAATCAGCGCGCATCGCCGCTGGTGAATGCGAATCGAGCACGCAATCGAACGCGGGCGGCCTGGCTCGCGTTTGCGCTCGCATTTGGCGCGTGTGTCGTAGCGGTTGGCATCGCCACGGGGGCCGCGATCCGATCTGCATCAAGCACGCCGACCGCCCAACGCGATGCGTCCGCCGACAGCATTTCGCCAGGGCTTCTTGTCGTAGAGCAGGGCCCAAGCGGCGATAAGGGCACTGCGCGACAAGGCCGTCGCGACGACGACGATCGCGCGATGGCCTTGGCCATTGCGTCCTTGTCTCCGAGCGAGCGCACGCGCATCGTCAACGAATTGCGTTATGTAACGGCGCGGCTCGAAGCGCGCCTCTCTCCGCTTGCGATCGATCTCGACGACGGTGATCCAGTCGACAGTCTGCGCCGATCGATGAGTGCTTATGCGCCGTCCTACGCAGCCGCGTTCTCGTTCGACCGCGACACTTGGACGCTCGCCGACCTCACCGTGCGCGTCGTCGCATCATGCGACAGAGCGCATCTTGATGACGGCGCCTCGTGTATTTCACTTTGGGGCAAACACGATACGAAGCAGAACGTTGCCGAACGCGCTCGGTTCGCTGCATGGCCAGTGGCACACGCGGCCGTCGTCGAACTCAATTCTTCGTCGTCTACAGAACAAGCCGCCGGGCGTCTTCGCGAGCGAACTTCGCTGCAACAATCGACGATTGCACTCGTCCTCATGGATCGCGATCTCGCACTCGAACCGGTTGCCGAGCGCCCGGAGCTGGAGGCCGCGGCGAAGCGGCTCGGTGCGGTCATCGCTGCAAACCACATCGATCAGCCGGAACACTTCGAGTCCCTCGGTCACACGCAACCATCTGCGCGACCTTCTGAGCGCGTTGCGCCGTGGCTTCGGGTTTCGCCGAACGCAATCGTTGTCGTGCCGCGTCTCTCAGCGCTTGCAAAGCTCGACTCGTTCGGTATCGAGATTGAGCAAGCGATTCGAGACGGATCTGCACGCTGGATCCATCGCCCTGCCCGCTAGGTCAGATGGCATTTGCCGCGTTGGTCACTTGCGTTGACCGTAATCGCAATGGCGAAACCACTTTGTTACCCCGGACCGACCGCGCTGAACGGAAACCAATACTGCTGTCCGTCCTGCATCGAGCAGAGATACTGTCCGTTTCCTGCTTGAACGACCGTTGCCGGATAACGATGACCGTTCGGAGCGGCCACGAGCACTCGCGACCCAAGCGCAAAGCCCGAACCGAATCCGGGTGGTCCCATTTGCAGTGGAGCAGCGGTACTACCTGCCGCGAGTTGGGCGAGTTGGGCGAGCCTCCCAGATGTGACGAGCTCGGGAACATTCTTGAAGAAGTCTTTCGTTCCGCTGATGGTTTTGAACCATGGCGAGATGCGGAGCTTCTGCTTTGGGCCGTTCGCCATGTGAAACGTCATCGACCTGTTGTTCCCGATTCCGCCCACGGTCACCTTCTGAATGGCGCGCGCATCGTACTGCTCGACGCCGAGGTTCATCGGCTTCGGACCACCATTAAAGGACCAGAACGACGCCTTCGTTTGTATCAGCAAGAGGCGTCGGTTCGTCAGGACCGCGAAGTACGCCTTGGTCATGAAGAAGAAGAGGAGCAAGGGACCAACCAAGATCTGCATGAGAAGTCCGGGCTGTCTTCGCATATAGGCAACGTGAAGAACTTGTTCCCCCGGTTGGAGTAGCTGCAACAACTGGCTTTCGAGGTACTCGTCGGAGGCAGTCGGCTTGCGGGGCTGCCCTTTTTGATCTTTCGGAGGGGCGTATTGGCTTTGGAGGTACTGGTCGTAGGCATTCGGCATCGCCCACAAAGATACTACTTGAGCACGTGTTGCGGAAAGATGCCCCATTTACAATCGAACAATCGAAAGTGGGCTAGCCACAAGACCAGGTGCTCAGCTACAACGCGCTGCCATGCGTTTTTCGAGCCTCGTCACATCCCTCACTTTCGTCCTCGTCGCTTGCGGCCCGGCTGCGCCGCCTGCCGCCGAACCTGCTGCCAACGCGTCATCGGCCGCATCGGCCCTGCCAACCACCGCCCTGTATTCCACCATGACCAAAGAGCAGAAGATCGACCACATGAAGACCGTGGTCACGCCTGCCATGAAGAAAGTTTTTCAGGAACACAACGCTCAGAAATACAGCGATTTTGGCTGCAAGACCTGCCACGGCGACAAGAAACAGGATCCGCGGATGTTCCTGCCCGCGCTCACGCTCTCTGGCGATGGCTTCGAGAAGCTAATGACTTCAAAGCCCGAGATGACCAAGTTCATGAGAGAACAGGTCACGCCCGCGATGGCCGCTGTCATGAAAGAGAAGCCCTACGATCCGGTCACGCACAAGGGCTACGGCTGCAGCGGCTGCCACAAGGTGGATTGATTCGACGACGGGCGCTACGTGATCGAAGCGGCGCGTGCGCTTCTTTGGACCAGCCTTGCGGAATGCGGTGTTCGTCGTGCAAGCCGCTGCGATCCTCGCGGACCTTTATTCGCCCATCTCGCACACCCGGTCGAAGATCACGGTCGCAAGCCGCGAGCACGCTGCTTTCACAACCCGCCAGTCATGCCAGCGAGAATCGAGATTCTTGTATTCTGCGAGTTCGGTTTCTTCCAGATCGTAGGGTACGGCGTTGGCAAGTTGCACCTGCAATTGCTGCAGTGGCGATTCCCCGCTTTGTTGTGGATAGAGCCGATCAAACGATTTTAGCGCGTGCGCAACACGATCATCGCCCGTGTGATCGGCCAAGGCCACGAAATCGAGATAGTCGCGCGTGGCGTTGCGTCGGAGGATGAGCGCGCCCTTGATTCGCAGAATTTCGTCTTCGGTCGGAACTGTGATCCGCGAACCATGGTGGTCTACGACCATCGTTTCGAGCGGTGCGTCGCGGATTAGCTGGCGAACTCCGGTTTCGATACCATCGAGGCTGCCAAGGATTTGCACCGGTCGCTGCACGCGAGCCGTTTTCCAGCCAGCGACCGACTCAAGTTGCGCTAGCACGTCGTCAAAACGCTGGCGCAGATCGGTGAGCACGTGATCGGCGTCACGCGATGAGCGATGTCTGGCGTGGATTGCCGAAGCTGTTCCACCGACCAGCACGGCATCCGGCAGGATGTGTTGGAGTCGTGCGGCAGAGGACAAGACGAGTTCCCAATCAGGTAGCGACTCGATGTGTTTTGGCATAGTGCAGCCAGAAGTGATGGCGTTGGGCGTAGGGATCGGAAGCGTAGGGGTGACAGACCCGCATCACCTTGTCCAGCAGAGTAACGTCGGCTAGCACCGCCCGTCGCAGTTCAACCCAATCACTCCATTTACCGCGTGAGATCACGTCATCGATCGCGGCTAAAGTGAAACGCTGATGGTTGAGATGACGATGAAGCATAGCTCACGCTATTCTACTGTCCGTGCAATGACCATTGACGAGTACGTCGCGCTCGATCGATCGAGCGAAGATCGCTGGGAATACGTCAACGGCGAAGCCTACGCGATGGCAGGCGGCAGTCCGAAGCACGCACTTGTCGCGACCAATCTCATTTCCATGCTCAAAACGGCGCTCAAGGGCAAGCCCTGCCTGGCTTTCCACGAGGCGCAGAAAATAGCGACAGCACGGACTCGTTCCTACCACTACCCGGACGCGAGTGTCGTTTGCCCACCCTTCGCGTGCGACGAGCGCGACGACCATGCATTCACCAGCCCAATTGCGCTGTTCGAAGTGCTCTCTCCGAGCACGCGGGACTACGATCGCGGTGGCAAGTTCGTCCACTACCGATCCATTAGTGAGCTGCGCGACTACGTCCTTATCGACCCTGACGCCCGAGAGGTCGAGCACCGCAAGAAGGTGGCGCCGGACCAGTGGCTTTCCACATTTCTCCACGAGGGGCTTCTCACGATCATGATGGAGTCATCGCAGATCGCATTGCGCATCGAAAGCTTTTGGGAGGATCTCGAGCGCCTGCCATGATCTTGTCTCATGCCTTGGTAACGGCTCCCGGACACGCTCCGGAAAAGTGGTTGTACTTTCTCCACGGCATTCTTGGGTCGGGCGCCAACTGGCGAAGCTTCGCGCGGCAAATCGTATCGTCTTCGCTGTCGTGGGGTGCTGTTCTCGTCGATCTGCGCTTGCATGGTGACTCGCTCGATGGCTTTTCGCCTCCGCACACCGTGAGCGCTGCAGCCGATGATGTCGCGCAGCTGATGGATCGCCTCGCAGCTCCCTCTGCAACGCTCGCGGTGCTTGGGCATAGCTTTGGCGGCAAGGTTGCCATCGAGCTTGCACGCAAAAAGGCCGCGAAGCTATCGCACCTATTCATCGTCGATTCTACGCCGAGCGCGCGTCCCGACCATCGCGGATCGGCCGGCACCACGCACATCGTCGAGTTGCTTCGCGAGCTTCCTGACGACTTTGCCGATCGATCGGCATTCACGACATGGATGGAAGAACGAGGCGTCTCGCGCCCCGTCGCGATGTGGCTTGCGATGAACGTGCGGCCTGTGCCACTGACCTCACGCTTCGTATTTCGCATCGACGTTGCGGGTGTGCGCGCCATGCTCAATGACTACTTCGAGCGCGATTCGTGGGACGTGCTCGAGCAGCCGCGGTCGCCCATGCAAACGCACTTCGCTATTGGGGCCACGTCGGATGTCGTTGACGAGGCCGATCGAATGCGCGCACGAAGCTGCCCGCAGGCCACCGTCGATGTCATTGCAGGAGCCGGGCATTGGGTTCACGTCGATGCGCCGGGCGCTCTGCGTGATGTTGTCCTTGCCAAGCTCACACGGTGATGCCCGCGATGCGCTCGACGTGTGTGAGTAGCGCGCGCGCGTTCATTTTGCCTTTGTAGATGTACAGGGCCGATAGCGACGTGTCGTCGAGAAGCTCGGCGCTGACGCGCAATCGCGCGCTGACAGCAAAAACAATGCGTGCGCCAAGTCCGCGCTGGGCAAGCTCGATGCGACGGAATACGGCGTCACGGCTCCAGAAGCCAAGAACCTCGACGTAGACAGGCGTGCTGCCGCGGCGATCGCGCAGCACCAAATCGGGGATGCAAACGCCGAGGCCGGGGACATCGAGCATCGCCATGGCAGGTTCGGCCGAAAACGGCGAATTTGCAGCACGAAGATCATCGAGCAACGCGCGGACATCGTCGGCAAGGTGCACGCTGTCGTTGTCGTTTTCGCTGTCGAAGTTGGCGGCGTCAGTCTGGCCAATCTGGCTAGTTACGCGCTGGCTGCTCTTGGAAGACAGGCGGAAAATGAGAGCCTCGCGCGTCTTGCCCCAGCGCACATCGGCCGTGAGACTCCAGTCGCTCAGCGCACGCAAAGCCGGCAAAAGGAGCGCGAAGCGCACGCCGTAGCGCGTGACCGAGTCGAACATCGAGAACGGCCCATCGACAACGAGACGACAGCCGAAATGGCTTGTGCGCTCAGCAAAGAAAAGAAGCTTATGAAATTTGAGCTTTGCAAAAAATGCACGCAAAAGCCCAGGAGAAGCCGCCCGCACATCGCACGTTACGCGAACGGCGCGAAGCAAAATTGCCTGCGCTTGGGCGAGCTCGTAATTGTCGACAATTGAATCGGCGTTCGATCGCGGAGCCGTCACGAGAAGGTGCTCGCCGCGCAGATCGGCAAAAAGAGCGTGTTCGACTGCGTCTACTGCGATTCCGAGTGTGCGCGCGGCAATCGTGAGGATCTGTTGTCGGTCGAGTGGAGTCGTTCTTTCGGGCGCTTTACGGCGATCGCTAGCGAGCGTGAAAACAGCGCGACGCACGAGCACGGAGTCGACACTCTGTTCGGCTTCAAACACGCATTCGTCGTCAATGAGTTTGCGCAGTGCCGCAGCCCTGCGTGGTTTCTCGGCATCGTGATCGATGCTGTCCCAGACGGTATAGAGCTCTTCGCGTTGGCAGCCGACGTGGGCGCGTGCAACATCGAGATATTGCGTGGCAAGCTCGCGCAATTTTGTCCGCTCACGAGCGTCGAGCGTACGCAAGACAAGCTCGCCGTTTTTGCGCCGAACGTCAGCGAGATCCGCGGTAAGCATCGTGCTCCCGGCGGCGATCGCTGGCGCCCGCCTCGGTGGTTTTCGTGGTGACAAGTTCGTAAAGGACCGCGCGTTGCTGCTCGTCGTTTTTCTTTCGCAGCACGCGCCCGAGGCGCTGAACATGTTCGCGCACCGAGCCGCTGCCAGACAAGACAATCGCAACGCTTGCCTCGCGCACGTCGACGCCTTCGTTCAAAACCTTGGACGTAACGATTGCGCCGTAGGTGCCGCTCGCAAGGCCCGCGAGGATCTCGCTGCGCTCGGTCACGCGTGTTTGGTGCGTGATGATGGGCAGAAGGAAGCACCGCGCAAGTCGATAGGCTGTGGCATTGTCTTGCGTGAAGATGATGGTTGGCTCGCCGCGATGCAGATCGAGCAAGTGCTCGACGTGCGCAAGCTTCGCACTGGCGGCAAAAGCGAGCTCACGCTGGCGGCGGTAAGCGCGCATGGCACGACGGCCCTCCGCGCTGCGAGCCGCGTGTGCAATGAAATCGCGGAAGCCATTGGTCGAGCCAAGGTGCATACCGTTTTTGGCGACGAACTCGAGGTAAAGTGCGCGCTCGTGATCGTGTTCGGTCCGCTCGCCCTTCGTGAGCTCGACTTGCACGCGAACGGTTTCGTACTCAGCGAGATAGTCGCCTGACAACTCGCCGATCTCTTTACGATAGACCGTTTTACCGATGAGCGTGACAAGCTCGTGGTGCAGTCCGTCCGGCCGCTCGAGTGTTGCGGTGAGCCCAAGCCGGTAGGGTGCAAGCGACAGGCGAGCCGCGAGCTGATAGGTTTTGCCCGGCAAGTGATGGCACTCGTCGAAAACGAGCAGACCGAAGCGCGCCCCGAGGTGCTCGGTGTGCAAGTACGCCGAATCGTAGGTTGTTACGGTGAGCGGCAAGACTTCGTAATCGCCCCCGCCGATGACGCCAACGCGCACGCCGAATGTTGTGCGAAGCAAATCGTACCACTGGCGGACGAGATCGAGAGTGGGGGCGACGACGAGCGTGCTTCTCTTTTTGGCTTCGATGGCCATGACGGCCACATGTGTTTTGCCGGCTCCGGTTGGTAGAACGACAACGCCGCGACCGCGGTGCTTTTGCCACGCGCAAACAGCTTCGTCTTGGTAGGGGCGGGCCGTGTGCCGTACAACGGGATGCGCGTCGAAGACTTCGTAGGCGCGCGCGCGATCATCGACTTTTATGCCTTGCTCGCGCAGCGCGTAGAGGGCTTGCACATAAGCGACGGCGGGTGCGCGGAAACTCGCGCTGCGTTCGTCCCAGGCGAACAACGTGGGCACGCGAGCGTCTTGCCGGGCAATGTCTCGCAATTCGAGGGTGCCTGCGGCGAAGGTCAGAGTTGGCACTGTGTTCGATGTTAGCCCGCGCAGCGCGTCGAGACGCTCATTGTTGGTCGGTCTTGTCGATCGACTCTTGCCTCGGCCTAGCTGGCGCGAGTAGAGGTCAAAGCCATGAAGCGCAGCGCTACGTTGGGTTCGTTGTTCCTTGCATTTGTCGCATCTGCCGCGTCGGCTTGTGGCGGCTCACCCGCCGCGGAGCCAGCAGTGCCAGAGCCGCCGCCTGCTGCGCCGGAAGCGCCGGTGGCTTCGGAAACTCCCGCGCCGAAGCCTGCGCCCGAACCCACGCCGCCAACACCAGAGGAAAAGAAAAAGGCCGAGCAAGAGCGCAAGCTGCAAGAAGATCGCGCGAAGCTCGAAGCTGACCACAAAGCGGAAGTCGCACGATGGACTCCCGAGCTGCGCGCGGAGGCGAAAGCCCTTGCCGACAAAAACTTTCCAACCGGCAAGGCGGCGATCACCGCTGCACTCGCGAGCAAAGTGCGCCAGCCTGGCAACGCCGATCGCGACAAATACCGTAACCCGCTAGGCACCCTCGAGTTCTTCGGGTTCAAGCCAAGCATGACGGTGATCGAGTACTCGCCTGGCGGTGGTTATTACACCGAGCTGCTTGCGCCGGCCCTCGCCAAGCGCGGCAAGCTAATCGTCACGAACTCCGATCCGAATGGCCCGGCCGATTCACGCAGCTCTTACTACGGCCAAAGGGTCAAGCTGCTACTCGACAGGTCGCCCGAGCTTTTTGGCAAAGTCCAAACCGTCATTGTCGACAGTAAGGTGCCTAGCCTTGGTATCGAGAACAAAGCAGATCTCATTGTTGTGATGCGCGAATTGCACGGCATGCAAAACGCCGGCACGCTCGACGCGTGGCTTGCCGAATTCAACAAGGCGCTCAAGCCTGGTGGCGTGCTCGGCATCGAAGAGCACCGTGCGAACCGCGACGCCGATCCGGTAGAGAGTGCGAAGCACGGCTACATGCCGGAAACCTACGTGATCGAAAAGGCCGAAGCTGCAGGCTTCAAGCTTGCGGGCATGTCCGAAATCAACGCGAACGCGAAAGACACGAAAGACCATCCCGCCGGCGTTTGGACGCTTCCGCCCTCATTCGCACTCAAAGACAAAGACCGCGACAAGTACGCAAGCATTGGCGAGAGCGACCGGATGACGCTCAAGTTCGTGAAAGAAAAGAAGATCGATCTGAAGCCAGGCGAGGCAAAGGCCAGTGGCAAGGTGAGCCCCGCAAAGAAGGCAGATTGATGCACCCCAGCGCGTATCGATAACTTATTGAGTAAGTGCATCGATAAGATCGACGTGTGTAATTACGCGTTTGACGAGCGCGCGAACGTGAGGGTCGAACGAGGTCGGCACTTCGGGCGCTCCTTCTGCTTCTGCGTTTCGTTCTTCTCGCTTGCCGTCCATTGCCAAGCGCTCTGCTGAGGAGAGCACGCGATCGACGTAGTCGACGAGCTCGGTGGTGGAGATGTCTTGGTTGACGTGGGTGCGGTGTGGGCTCTCGTCGGCGTAGGTTTCAAGTGCGGTAAGTGCACCTGCAAGGCGCCTGGTGTAGGTGACGAGTTGCATTGCGTTTGCGTCTTCGGGGCCTTTGCGCGTGGGTTCGGTCAGCAGACGCTCGAGCGACGCCTCGGCTTCGGATAAGGCAATACCCGTCGAACGACGGCACGTTAGTACCTCTGCACGATGCGCGGCGCCAGAGCGATCCCGGCGTCCGAGCTCTTCGAGCGCCACGCGTGCGTAGCGTGAAATTTCTTTGAGCATGGTGGCGAGCGCATCGGCGAGTCGCGCATGTTCCCACGATGGAAAAATGGCGAGGGCGGCAATGAGGGCAATCGCGCCGCCGGTGAGTGTGGCGCCTGTGCGCGCTGCTGCAACGTGCCAATCTCCCGGCGTGTGTGTTGCGATCAGGACAAAGACTGGAGTGAGGAAGAAGGTAAAAAGGCGATAGTTGCGAGGTCTCATCATGACCGCCCCGACGGACAGCGGCGCCATCACGAGCGTGAGCATCGCGGGCGATCGGACAGTCATTGAAATGACGACAGCAATGAGGCTGCCGAGCATGGTGCCGAGCACGCGTTCGGCGGCGCGTTTCCATGTGGCGCCGGCGTAGGGCTGCAAAACGACGTACGTCGAGAGTGTGACCCACTGCAAGTACATCGGCGAGATGTGCTGACCGATGATGGCCGCGAAGCACATGGCGCCGGCAACGCGCAGCGCATGCTGGAAGGCGGGTGCCTTTGGCGAGCAGGCTTCACGCAGTCGCACGAGCGCGCTCTTGATCGCTCGCATGTGGTCGTGCAGCTGACTGCTGACGTAAGCTTCATTGCTCGTTTCTAGCGGCTCGAACGGCGTATCGAGTGCAAAGACGAGCGTGATGGCGAGTTTGCTCGTTTGCGAAAGCCGCGCGACGAGCTGTTCTGTCGGGCGCCTCGGCGGAGGAGGTATGGACGACATGCGAGGCACCGTTGCAACACTGTCCTCCTGCTCCCCCCGCTCCTGCCGCGAAGCGATCACGCGCGTGAAGAGCTTGCGGCGAACGTCGGTGGCCTCATGACGGATCTGTAAGAGCACCTCAGCGAAGGCATCGCGCTTGGCGGGATCGGTCGCTTCGAGATCATCAGAGAGCGTGATCAGCAGCGGAAACTGCGCTTCGGCGAGGCCTAACAGCACGCGCAGGTTGCTGCCGAGGCGGCTTTCTCCTTCGCGTCGTGCGCGAATCGTGACGGCCATGGTGCGTGCTCTCTCGATGGCTTCACGAATGCGTCGGCGGCTACCGCGTGCAATTTCGCTGAAACGCGGATCACCGTGCGGCCGCTTTTCATCGATGCACTCAGAGAGATCGGCCGCGTAGGTTGCAAGCTCGGCGTACAAGGTGCCAACCGCGCGCCTTACAGGCAAATGCGTCCACACGGGCCAGACGAGCGTTGAGAGCATGACTGCCCACGCGGCGCCGATGACGAAAAACAGGGCGCTCAGCGCGGGTCGGGCGTCGACATGCGCCGAGCCGATTGCAGTGATGAGCGCGAGATATGTCCCAACTTTCGTCATGGGCCCGCTGAGCGCGCGAAGCAGCGATCCACCGAACGCTGCTACCGTGATTGCTACGACGGCGAGGACGTTCGACGGAGCGCACACCTCGGAGAGCACGACGCACGCGGCGCCGCCCATCGCGAAGGACACGAGGATGCGAAGGCGGGTCGCTCGTGAGCCACCAGGATCGGCCGCTGTGCCGAACCATCCGCCGAGCGCTGTCCACGTCAGCTCATGGATCCCGGTAGTATTGGCAAAATAGAATGGCAAAAGGGTTGCGATGGCACCACGCACGCCAACGGCGATGTCGGGCACCATCGCTTCAAAGGGCGCTCTTGGTCGCTTGAACATGGGAGGGCTCCAATACCACGACCGCGACCGCTTTCGATTTGACGCGATCTCTTCGTTGGGGCCTGCGGTGCGGTCCTCAAAGCCGCAGCAGGCTGTTCCGGTCCGCTTCTCGGCCCCGCCTCAACCTCGCGTCAACTTGAAAGCGGTCTGGACTCACCATCGCCGTTGGCGTCGTATGTGATGACCGTGGCAACCGTGTCAAGAAGGCGTGCATGAGTCAGCACACGCCCTACAAGGGTGCGAACGTGAGGGTCGAACGACGCAGGTGCGTCAGGCATCTCTTCGTTTGAGCGGTCTTGTTTGCCGTCCATTGCGAAGCGCTCGGCGCGAGCGAGCACGCCAGCGACATAATTGGCAATCGGTTCGATGCTGGCTGCGCCATAGTCGATACTGGCAGCCTGACTAGAAGGATGAGGGCTTGCGTCTGCGTAGGTTTCGAGTGCCATGAGTGCGCCGCCAAGGCGCCTGGTGTAGGTGACGAGTTGCATCGCATCTGCGTCTTCGGGACCCTTGTGCGTGGGTTCGGCCAGCAGGCGCTCGAGCGATGCCTCGGCTTTGGACAAGGCAATGCTCGCTGAACGACGACACGCTTGCTCGTTGGCGCGACGAGCCCGAGAGCGATCTCTTGGGCGCTTGAATTCCTCGAGCACCACGTGCGCGTAGCGCGACACGGCTTCGAGCATCGTGGCGAGCGCGTCGGAGAGGCGGGTGTACTCCCACGACGGAAAAATCGCGAGGGCGGCGATGATGGCGAGGGCGCCTCCTGCAAGTGCATCGCCTGCGCGCGCCGCTGCAACGTGCCAGTCGCCGGGCGTGTGCGTTGCTGTCACGACGAACACGGGCGTGAGGAAGAAGGTGAAAAGACGGTAGCTGCGCGGTCTGGTGGCGACCGCCGATACGCACAAAGGTGCCATGACAACCATGAGCAGGGCTGGCGAATGGATCACGGTCAGGGCAACGACAGCAACAATGCTGCCAAGCACGGTGCCAAGCACACGTTCGGCGGCGCGATTCCAGGTTGCACCAGGGTAGGGTTTTAGGACAGCAAACGTTGAAACGATGACCCACTGCGAATGCGTCGGAGAGATCCACCGACCCAAGATTGCCGCGAAGCACACGGCAGCTGCGGCGCGCAGGGCGTGGTGAAAGGATGGTGAGCTTGGTGAGGCGACTTCGCCGAGGCGTGTCAGTGCATTAGCAATGGTTTTTTTCATATCGCGGAAGGGATGAAAGGTGTGCTGTTCGGTTTTTTCGAACGTGTCGAATGTGTCGAGCGCAAAGGCGAAGGTGACGGCGAGCTCGCTTGCATGCGAGAGCCGTGCGATGAGGTGATCGACCGGGTGGTTTGATGCCGGCGTGGTCGGCGCCTCCGGATGCGGGGCACGTCGATTTCTCCCGGGCGACGCGATGACGCGTGTGAAGAGCTCACGCTCTACTTCGGTGCTCTCGCGATGCACCCGTGCGAGCACTTCGGCGATGGATCCGCGCTCTTTCGGAGCAAGCGCTTCGAGATCGTCAGCGAGCGTGATGAGCAGCGGAAACTGTGCTTCGGCGAGACCAAGCAACACGCGGAGGTTACTGCCAAGGCGGCTTTCGCCATCGTGCCGCGCGCGGATGGCAACGGCCATTTTGCGAGCCTTTTCGACGGCGTCACGGACGCGCCGGCGGTTGAGTCGTGCGACCTCGTTGAAGCGTGGATCGAAACGCGGCAGCTGCTTGTCGATGCACTCGATGAGATTGGCTGCATAGGCTGCAAGCTCTGAGTACACGCTCCCAACGGTGCGACGCACGGGCAAGTGCGTCCACACGGGCCACACAACCGTTGAAAGCATGGTTGCCCACGCGGCGCCAACCGCGAAAAATAGGGAGTCGCGCGCGGGTGAGTGGCTCATACGTGCTGAGCCGGTCGCCGCGATAATGGCGAGATTGGTTCCGAGCGTTGCCATCGATCCGCTCATCATGCCTAAGAGCGATCCGCCAAACGCCACGGCGGCCACGGCAGCCACAGCAAGAACGCTCGATCGCGCTGCACTCATTTCTGCGATTGCAACGCATGCGCTGCCGCTGACAGCAAAGAACAAAAGGACGCGAAAGCGGGTCGCGCGCGAGCCCCCGGGATCGGTAGATGTACCCAACCATCCGCCAAGCGCCGTCCATGACAATTCGGGAATTGCGCTGGCACTGGCAAAATAAAATGGCAACAGAGTCGCGATTGCGGCGCGTATGCCCATAGCGATATCGGGCACGAGTGCTTCAAGGGGTGTTGCCGATCGCTTGGGCACGCGAGAGTGCTAGCAAGACCACGACCGCACCACTTCCGTTTGGTGTCGCAATTGTCGCAATTACGGTGGCGCCCATACACTCCGCATTAAAAATTACGATTGCATTACACGCATAAATCTTTGCGTGCGATTCAGACGCTATTTACGCAACGGTTTGCGAGATCTGCCGAATATGCACACAGGGAACGATATGTGTGCAGATGTCGGCGAGGCATGATGCCCGCCCTTCAGGGAGAGGTTCTCGTGACTGATGCAGAGGTAATATGCGTGGCTTGCCTTGCAGTGAAGCAACGCGGTTGGTTGTGGCGCGAACCGGCGCGCGTGGTGCGTTACCGCCGTGGGTTTGCCGGTTGTCAGGTGGCTGTTGTCGTCACACACCCGAACAAGTACAGTCAAAGTGCGCGCGTCGAAATCGATGTGGCAACAGGCCGGGTTCTTGCGGCCGATTTTTTGGTTCGTTGAACTTAGAGCCTGTCCTCCTGGAAAAATCGGACAAAGCGCGAGATCCATCCCGAATCTTTGGGCGTGTCCTCAACGAAAAGAACTCAACGTAGCAAGAGTACGCCTCGTTCTTTTCGTTTGCGGGCCA
>WQZB01000007.1 GCA_009780955.1 Polyangiaceae bacterium
AAGTGGGCCTACTTCTTTCGGCAAGCGCCCTCGCTCGAAGACGTACCTCCCGTGTTGAGTGATCCTCCCCTTCGAGACGCCCTCGAGGCGGCCAACACGGCGGGCTTCAACGAAGAAGAATGGGACAGCTACATCCGCAATGGCATGGCCATCCAGAGCGAGCGTGGGGCTCTATCTCTCGCGACCAAGCAAGGCGAGGCGAGAGGCGAGGCGAGAGGAATCGCGAAGGGACTTGCCGAAGGGGTCCTCGGGGTTCTCGAGGCTCGCAGCATCCACGTCTCTGCGGAGCAGAAGGCGCGTATTCTCGACTGCTCGGATATCGCGATCCTCAGCGGCTGGATCCGCGAGGCTACCTCGGTCACTTCGGCGGGCGAGCTCTTTTCCGAATCGAGCTGATCGCGCTCGGACCTGGCCATGGCGGCTTGAAAGCGGTCTTCAAATAGCTGCGGCGTTGCGAGCAACGTTCTCATGCAATTCGGAGGTCGTAAGGACTTCTTTTTTGCGATGATGCGCGCTTCCCATGGTGCGTGCAAAGTGCAAGCTAGGCTGGCGTTGGCTCGCGCCGTTGCTGTTGCTTGTGCTTGCTGTCGTGATGACGCCGCAGAGCTCACGTGCCGATGCGCCTCGGGCGATGCCCGCAGCCAATCCAGCGCGGCATCCCATACGCCGCGACGAGGTGATGGTGCTCACTCCGCCGGCGGTGCCCGCGACCTCGCCGTCTTCGCCTGCCATCGAGCCTGCGCCCGATCTCACGCGCGTTGCCGGCAGTCCCCTCGTGGCGGTCGACGTCGTGCTCGACGACGAAGTCTGGCCCGACGTGTCGGCCCCGCCAATCTCGGTGATGCGCCCTGGCGATCGCGTTTCTGCGTCGCTCGTGCGGCGGACGATCGACGAAGCGCTCGCAAGTGGCCACTTCGCCGATGCACACGTTGTCTTCCTCGAAGACGACCGTGGTGTTCGCGGCGTAGTTCACGTGATGCCGCGCAAAGTCGTCGAAGCGATTCGCGTGGATGCGCACGGCGCGCCCATCAACACCGACAGCCTCGTGCGCGATGCCGGCATCACGGTACAGGGCGAGCTCGTCGCGCGCGATCTACCAGGGCACCGCCAGCGCATCGAGGCCATGCTCCGGCGTTTCGGTTTCCCATCGCCGCGCGTGATCATCACGACGCTTCCCACGGGCTATCCGCTACGAGTCGTGGTTCGGGTCGATATCAACACCGGCGCTCCGCGCAAGATCGAGCGGCGCGTTTTCTACCCGTTTCGCGTTACGCCCGAGCACTCGTCCGTGCGACGAGCTCCCGATAGCGACATCGAGCAAGCGTACCTAGTGCACTCCGGCGACAGGGCCGACGAGACTGCATTGCAGGCTGCTGACACAGCTTTGCAAAATCGCATCCGCGCCCGCGGTTTCCACCGCGCGGAAGTCTCGCACGACGTGGTTCTTTCTCACGGCCTCGTCGTGCTTCGTGTTCGTGTCGACTTTGGCGCGCTCTTCGAGACGCGTTACGAAGGCAACGACGCGTTCGACAACGACGCAATCGACGCTGATCTCGATCTCGAGGACGAAACCGACCGCACCCCCAGCCACCTCGTTCAGAAGGTGCACGATTTCTACGTCAAGCGCGGGTTTCTCGATGCCGAAGTCACGATCGAAACACGTGGCAAGCCGAACGAAGCTGTACATTACATAGTTTTTCACGTCGTCGAGCATGCGCGTGTGCAGGTCGTGGCGCGCGCGTACCCATGCCTGCGCGAGAGCGACATCGAGAAGCTGCCTGGCGGGCCGACGTCGGCCAAAGGCATCGGTCGCGAAATCGACAGCTTTCTCGAAGAAGAGCTGCCCGGTGGCGATTGGTTCATGCCGCCACGGCCGAGCGGGCTCGACGCGACGATTGCCGGGCCGCTTGGTCAACGAGGCACGCGGCTTGCGCCACTCGAACTCGATCCACACGGGGTTTACGCACCCGAGACGTACGAGCGCGCCGTGCAGCACGTCCAGGAGCTTTACCGATCGGAAGGCTTCCTTTCGGCGCAAATCGGGCCCGTGCAGATCGTCCGGCGCCGATGCAACCCACGCTCTCCGTCATGGCAGTGCGTGCCCACGCCAATCGAGAAGGCGATGGCCGATGTGTGTACTTACGACGCTTCTGGACTGCCCTTGCCCGTGCCGCCACTCGAGTCGGACGCGAGCTGCATTCCCGATCCCGTGCGCGGCGTTGCCTGCGAATCGCGCATAGGGTTGCGCATTCCTGTCAAGCTCGGGCCGCGCACGCAACTCTACGATCTGTCGTTTTCCGGCGTTCGTGCCATTGCACCTGCCGTTCTTGCCAAGGCAACTGCGCTGAACCTTGGAACGTACGTAAACACGGTGCAGATCGAAGAAGCCAGGCGGCGGCTCGTCGATGCGTACAAAGAGGAAGGGTACACGTTTGCCGACGTCAAATACGAGCTCGAGCCATCGGTCGACCGAACGCGCGCACGCGTGCACTTTTTCGTGTCGGAAGGCGAACAGGTAATTGTTCAGCAGATTAATCTTCAGGGCAACGTTCGTACGAAAACGCAGGCCATTTTGCGCCGCGTTGCGCTCGAAGTCGGAAAGCCTTACCGCGCGAGCGAGGTGCGAAAAACCGAAGAATACATCGCTACGCTGGGAGTTTTCTCGAGTGTTTCGGTCTCTTTGGATAACCCGTTCGTTCCCGAACGCAACAAGGTTGTCGTGGTCACCGTAGTCGAGCGTCCGCGCCAGTACACCGAGATCGCGCCAGGCTTTTCCACGGGGGAAGGTTTCCGGCTTACGACCGAGTACGGTCACCGAAACCTTTGGGGAAATGCCATCTCGTTTACGGCGCGTTTGCAGCTCGCCTACATTCCCACTCCGCTCATCATCGACCCAACGGCGCGCGACAATTACCGCAATCTGAATCTCTTTGCGCGCCTCGGCATGCGCGCAACGGGTGGCATCGTCATCCCCAATGTTGGGCTCGGTCCGCGGGTGCGCACCGGGCTCGACGCCCTCGTCGTGCACGATCTTCAACGCGATTTCTATATTACGAAGCTCGCGGCGGTTCCCAATATCAATTATCGCCCGCTCAGCGAATTCCAAGTCACATTTTTTCATAGTTTCGAATTCAACAACAGCCGCATCTTCCAGACCGGATCGATTGCAGACTACATTACGAGTCTTGCGCTTCAAGGCATCAACACGACCGACATCGTGCGCCAGTTGCTCGTTCCCGACGGTGAAAGCTACGTGCTCGCGCAGCGTGTGCTTGCATCGTGGGACCGACGCGACAACGCATTCAACGCCTCGCGCGGCACCTACATCGTGACAGGCATCGAGCACGTCGACGGCTTCCCCGTCAAAGGCGAGCAGCAAACGCCCACGACACCACCTTTACAAAGTCACTTTTTCAAGCTTACGCAGACTTTTGCCGGATACATTCCGCTGCCGCGCGGCTTTCGCATTGCCTCCATGACGCGTGTGGGAGGCAACATTCAGCTCGCGAAAGATTCGTCGACGTATCCCGATCGCCTCTTCTTCCTTGGCGGTGTCGATTCCATGCGCGGCTGGATGCTCAACAGCTTCATTCCGCAAGACGACGTCGACCGCATTCGTGCGGACGCAGGAAAGCCCGACACCGTGCCGGATCCGCAGCATCCCGGGCAGCAAATTCCCAATCCAGCGAAATTCACGCAGAACACGCGTCCCATTCGCGGCGGCAACTTCATGGTCAACGAACGCATCGAACTTCGAATTCCGATTCATGGACCGTTCGAAACGGTCATTTTTAGTGATTTAGGGAATTTGTGGATTGATCCGACGTACCCATTTCACACCGGAAAATTTCCTATTCGAGCCGATGTTGGCACCGGCATTCGATTGCAAACGCCGGTGGGGCCACTCGCGGTCGATTATGGCTTCAACATTACGCGAGAGCCGTACGAAGACATCGGTGCCATCAACTTCGCGATTGGGCTTTATTGAATTTCTAGGCGAACAGGCTCTCAATACGCCACAGGTGAAGCAAGCCGCCGAAGCAGCAGCAAAAGAAAGAGCGGCCCGCCCACGAGCGCCGTCACGGCGCCAACCGGTGGCTCGGTGTGAAGCCATCGAAAAGAAGCGCGGCAGACAAGATCACACACCACGAGCCCTGCTCCGCCCGCAAAAAATGACGCTGGCATGAGCACGCGGGTATCGGCGCCAACGAGCCTTCGCAGTACATGGGGAACGATGAGCCCCACAAAGCCAATCATGCCCGTGGCGCTTACAATCGCTCCCACGATGAGCGAGCTTGCCACGAGCGTCCGTCGTATGACGATGCGAACGCGCACGCCAAGGTGTTCGGCTGCGTCATCGCCGAGCGACAGAACGTTGAGGCGCGCTGCGTTGGTGAGCAGCAAGCCCGCGCCCGCCGCCACATAGACGGCGAGCGAGACGAGCGACGTGTACGACGGCACGCCGAGAAACCCCATGAGCCAGAAAAGCAGCTCCTGCGCTTTGGCAGGCGCCACGAGTGTTTTGATGAAGGTGATGGCTGCCGAGGCAATCGCATTGACGATGATTCCCGCGAGCAAAAAACTTGTACCGCGCGCCTCTGTCGAGGCAACGGCTGCGAAAGCGTGCACGATCGCCGTAGCGCCAATGCCGCCAGCGAGCGCCGCGAGCGGCACGACGGATGCGTTCGCCAGCGGCCCCGTGGCGAGCCCCGTAGCGAGCCCTGTTGCAATCGCGAGGGTAGCGCCAAGTGCCGATCCGCCCGAAACACCAAGCACGTACGGCTCGGCAAGTGGATTGCGCAAAAGAGCCTGAAGTGCCACACCCACAATCGACAGCCCTGCGCCCGCAAGCGCACCGAGCAGCACGCGAGGCAGGCGAACCGCAAACACAATGTCGTGGTCGCGGCAAGACGCGTCGAAAAGAGCGCGTGTGAGCGACACCGAATCGGTACCGAAGCTTATTGCAAGGACGATTGCCACCGCGAGCGCAAGTGCAGAGCCGACCACCACGCGCATGTGGCGCATGTTGCGCATGTTCGTTGCGTGGCTGCGCGAACATGCAGGCAGCGGCGTCATTCTTGGTTCCGCTCGTAGAGAATGCGAAGACCGGTGAGCGTAAGGTTGTCGTCGACTTCGTTTATGGTGCGCGTGAGCGGGGCGATGAGTTTCGCGAGACCGCCGGTTGCTACGACCGTACATGCGAAGCCAAGCTCGTGAGCGAGCTTGTCGACGAGGCCGTCGACGACCGACACGTAGCCGTACACGAGGCCCGATTGCATCGAGTGCTTCGTGTTTCGCCCGACAACGTGCGGAGGCTTGGCAATTTCAACGCGCGGCAGCCGTGCGGCGTGGGAAAAAAGTGCATCGGCGCTGATCTGAACGCCGGGCGCAATGACGCCGCCAAGGTACTCACCTTTCGGTGAAACGCAGTCGAACGTGGTTGCCGTGCCGAAGTCGACAACGATAAGGCCGGTGTGAAAGCGCTCGAAAGCAGCCGTTGCATTGACGATGCGGTCGGCGCCGACCTCGCGTGGATTGTCGCAAAGAATGGGCATGCCCGAGCGGATGCCGTGGCCAACGATGAGTGCTTCGACGCCGAAGTTGCGACGCACCAGAGCATGCATGGGGTCGGTGAGCGAGGGCACGACGCTCGCGATGATGGCCGCGTTGATGTCAGGCGGCGACACGGCGTGCATCGCGAGAAGCTGGCGAACGATCACGGTGTACTCGTCGCCGGTGCGGCGGCGGTTGGTTTCCACGCGAAATTGGTGCACAAGGCGAGGCCCGTCGAACAGGCCGTAGACGATGTTCGTGTTCCCGACGTCGATGGCAAAAAGCATGAGAGCTAAGCCCTTTCTAGTGCCGTCATTCCATCCATGTCGAGGCAGCTTCGCGAAAGCGCAAGACTGCCGAAGGAGCCGAATGAATTCGGCTTCTCGCAAAAGGCTCCTTGACGGCTTCGTTGCAAGGAGCATATTGAAATCCCGGTTTTCGAGGCGCGATGCGGATCACTTTTTGGGGAGTTCGGGGAAGCATCCCCAGTCCCGGGCCGGACACCGTTGAAGTCGGTGGCAACACAAGCTGCGTTGAGGTGCGTGCGGGCAAGGTGCTCGCCGTTTTCGACGCCGGTACTGGTTTGCGCCTCCTCGGCAAAAGTCTACTGAAAGAGATGCCCATCACGGCGCACCTTTTCTTTAGCCACGTCCACTGGGATCACATTCAGGGCTTTCCATTTTTTGATCCCGCATTTGCTCAAGGAAACCTGATTCACCTTTACGGCGGCAACAACGTTTCGCGCACCCTCGAGGAAACACTCGCAGGTCAGATGGATCACCCAAGCTTTCCGGTGCATCTCAGCGACATGGGCGCCAAGATGGTTTTTCATGACATTGTCGAGAATAGGCCCGTAACCGTCGACGACGGCAATGGCTCGAAAGTCACCGTTACGGCAGCGCCTGGCAACCATCCGAACGGTGTGTGGATTTATCGCCTCGACTACGACGGAAAAAGCGTCGTTTACGCGACCGACACCGAGCACTATGCGGTTGTCGATCCACGCCTCGTCAAGCTTGCTGCGGGCGTTGACGTTCTTATCTACGATGCTCAGTACACGCCCGAGGAATATGCCGGCACGGCCGGCACCGGCGGTCCAAAAGTTGGCTGGGGCCACAGCACGTTCGACGAGGCCGCGAAACTTGCGCGCGTGGCAGGCGCAAAGCACCTTGTGCTACATCATCATGATCCCACGCAAACCGATGCTGCCGTGCGCGAGAAAGAACGCCGCGCTCGCACTCTGTTCGCAAGCTGCGAGGCTGCGCGCGAGGGGCTAACGATCAAGTTGTAATCGTGCAGTAAGACTACTTTCGACTTGACGCGCCCTCTTCTCGTTGGCGCAGGAGAAGGTGTGTGTATGCTCTTGCAAGACGCACGGCGCGTGCTTTGCGAATGCGAGGTTCATGATAGCCTCTTGATGCCATCGGATGAATCACTCGGCGAAGTCGCTCGACAAACGAATCGTGTGGGGCGCCTTGGCCCTTGCGTCTGTCAGCGTCGCCGTGTTTGCCGCTGTGTATTGGCAAAAGGCTGCGGCCCCGCCAAGCTCCGTGCCGGTTGCGTCTACCAGCGCCTCGCCGTTGTCGTCACGCACCCCTGGCACGCTTGCCGCGGCAAAGCCTATAGAAGTCGATCCCGACAGCGAAGATTCCTACGTCTTTCGCATCCCGTCGGGCGAGCCAACGGCGCTGTCGTGTGAAGAAGCACGCGTCATCATCGAGCAGGTGCGCGGCGGGCTTGCCTATTCGCCGGAGGCTGTTCCCAGAGTTGCGTTCGCAACAGCCACCGCCGATTGGCTTGACCCGCATGGTCTGTTGAGTCTCGCAACCGACGCGCCAACGTCGCGCGCCATCGCGGTCGCAGCGCCCGAGTTGCTTGCCGATCTCGAGGGTCGTCACCATCGCCAGTGCATCTCGGCGCTCGGCCCAGGCACCGTGCTCGAAGCATGGTCAAACGAGCTGCGCGACTTTTTCGATCGCGGGCGATTGTCCCACGCAGGCATTGATGCGAGCGTTGCCGCGATCGAACCGCTGCCCGTCGTGGGCACCGCGAAAGAGATCGCCTTCGAAATCGGGCGCCGTGTCGGCGCATTCGAAGCCACGCAGGGCGAGCGAGGGCGCGCCATAGGTGACGAAGCACGTCGCCGGTTCTTTCCTCCGCTGGACAAGGAAGGGTGGGCCAAAGTCGTCATCGCATCGGCCGTGCGTGCGTACGTGCCGCTCGTCGATCCGCATGGCGAGTGGGCACCTTTCGATGAAGAGTCCCACATCTACGAGCTCGATCTCCTTTCGCATCCGCCGCGCAAACTTTGGGAGCACGCAGTACCAACTGCTGTGGGTGTGCGTGTGAGCGACGGCGTGGTCGCGCCGCTCGCCGACGGCGACGTCATCTTGTCGGTCTCGCACGTCGCAACGGCGGGCCTGCCGCTCGAGCAAATCGACCAGCTCGGTTTTGCCTCACTCGAGGGCGTTGCCGCTTCGCCACTCGCCCTATCGATGCAGAAAGCAAGCCATGAGCCGCCTCTCATGGCCGTCGTGTTGCGCGACGGCGCACTGGTATCGCTCAACCTTGCCGAAGCCAAAGGCGACGCCGACGCCGACACCGTGGCCGATGATCTACCAAGCGAGCGCATTGCCTACGGCGACGGCGACGTCCTCGTTGTGACGATCAAAGACGTCCGCGACGATCTCGGCGATGATCTTGCTGCACTCCTTGACGCAGAGCGATCGCGCAGTCCGCGAAAGCTTGTCGGCCTTGCACTCGACCTGCGCGGCAATGGCGGAGGCTCGACCGATGGCGCGCTCGGCGCGATTTCTCTCTTTTTGCCTTCGGTGCCGCTTTTTTCGATGAAGCGACGCGACGGCTCGATCGAAGTCGACCATTCACCAACACCTCGCGAGCACGATCGGTGGACAGGGCCCGTGGCAACGTTCGTGAATGGAACCACCGCGAGTGCCGCGGAAATGATAGCGGGCGCGTTGGCTGTGTACCGGCGCGGTGTATCGATTGGCGTATCCACGTTCGGCAAGGGATGCGCACAGGAATACGTCGACGACGACGCGCACGCAGGTGTGCTGCGCCTGACCACGCTCGTCTATGCGCTAGCCGATGGATCACCCGTTCAGCGCATTGGGCTCGCGCCGCAAATTCGCTTTGCCTTCCAGGACAGCGACAACGAAGGCACGAGCGAGCGCGAGGCAACCCTCGCGCGCTCGGCCCCGCCCTGGCGAGGACCCGATTTGCGCGATCCAGAAACGAAGCGACAAGAAGCACTCTGGCCACCGAGCGGCGGCGTGGTCGGTCCGTGCAAAGATGCTGACACGTGCCGGGCGCTGCGCTTGCTGGGTGCCGGAAGGCGCGCCGCGTTAGCAAAACATTGAACGCAAATTCGTAGGGGCGCCATTCATGGCGCCCGACCCCCGAGGGCGCGATGAATCGCGCCCCTACGATTCATCGCGATTACAACCTATTTCGTGTCTTCGAATTCGGCGTCGATGACGTTGCCGTCTTTGCCTTTCTTGTCGTCGGACGCGCCGTTCGCGTTGCCGCCGTCGCTCGGGCCACCGGCACCGCCAGCGCCGCCGCCCGCACCTCCGGCGGCACCGGCACCTTGGTACATCACGCTTGCGAGACGGTGAGCTTCCTTCTCGAGTTTCTCGAGAACGTCTTTCACTTGCGCGTCGTCCTGCTTTTCGACCGCGCTGCGCCCATCTTTAATGAGACCTTCGAGCGTGCCAATGTCTGCGGCCTGAAGCTTGTCTTTGTTTTCCGAGATGGTTTTTTCAAGCGTGTAGCAAAGGTTATCGAGCTTATTTCGACGCTCGATCTGCTCGCGGCGCTCTTTGTCGTCTGCCTCGTGTTCGGCCGCTTCCTTCACCATGCGCTGAATGTCGTTGTCGTTCAGACCCGAGTTCGCCGTAATGGTGATTTTCTGATCTTTGCCTGTAGCTTGGTCTCTCGCGTGGACCGAAAGAATGCCGTTCGCGTCGATGTCGAACGACACTTCGATTTTCGGCACACCACGCGGCGCCGGCATAATGCCTTCGAGGTGGAACTTGCCGAGCGTGCGATTGTATCGTGCCTCGGTGCGCTCGCCTTGAAGAACGTGTACTTCGACCGAAGGTTGGCTGTCGGTCGCTGTTGAGAAAATTTCTTTTTTCTGCGTTGGGATCGTCGTGTTGCGCGGAATCATGGTTGTCATGACGCCGCCAAGCGTTTCAACGCCGAGCGACAGTGGCGTGACGTCGAGAAGCACCATGTCTTTGACATCGCCCGACAGAACACCGGCCTGCACCGCGGCACCCACGGCAACCACTTCGTCGGGGTTGACGCCTTGGTGCGGATCTTTGCCGAAAAACTTCTTGACCGTTTCTTTGACGAGCGGAATGCGCGTGGACCCACCAACGAAGATGACTTCGGCGATGTCGTTCACCGACTTCTTGGCGTCTTGCAGCGCCTTTTTCACCGGCTCCATCGAGCGCTGAACGAGTGGCGTCATCATTTGCTCGAGCTTCGAGCGCGACAAGCGCATGTCGAGGTGGACCGGGCCGCCGGGGCCAACGGTGATGAACGGCAGATTGATGCTTGTTTCCTGCACACTCGACAGTTCGATTTTCGCCTTCTCGCCAGCTTCCTTCAAACGCTGAAGGGCCATTTTGTCTTTCGATAGGTCAATGCCTTGAGACTTTTTGAATTCGGCAATGAGCCAGTCGATGATCAAATTGTCGACGTCGTCGCCGCCAAGGTGCGTGTCGCCGTTGGTCGACATGACCTGCACGACATTGTCGCCAACTTCGAGGATTGAAATGTCGAACGTGCCGCCGCCGAAATCGTAAACCGCGATGATTTCGTCTTTCTTCTTGTCGAGGCCGTAGGCAAGGGCAGCAGCCGTTGGCTCGTTGACAATGCGTTTGACATCGAGACCGGCGATCTTTCCTGCGTCTTTGGTGGCCTGGCGCTGCGCGTCGTTGAAGTACGCCGGCACCGTGATGACGGCTTCGGTCACTTTCTCGCCAAGGTAGTCTTCGGCGGCCTTTTTTAGCTTCTGCAGGACCTTCGCGCTGACTTCTTGGGGGCTGACGACTTTGCCGCGAATCTCGAAGGCAGTGTCGGCATTTTGCGATTTTACGGCTTTGTATGGAACGCGCCTCGTTTCTTCGTTGACCTCGTCGAAGCGACGACCCACGAAACGCTTTGCGCTGAAGATGGTGTTTTCTGGGTTCGTGACAGCTTGGCGTTTCGCAATTTGTCCGACCAGAATTTCGCCCTTCTCGTCCCATGCAACAACGCTCGGCGTGATGCGCGAGCCTTCTTCGTTGACAATTACCTTGGGCTCGCGGCCCTCCATAATCGCCACGACGCTGTTCGTGGTTCCGAGGTCGATTCCGATAATCTTACCCATGACCTTGTGTCTCCTGCTTGTGCGCTCGGTGCCCGAACATGCTCTCAATCTGTGTGGGGGCGTGCTGGGGTATACGACAATGGTATGCGGATAGGTGCTGCCAACCGCGTCAGTGTTGATGCTGGTGCGCCGCCCAACCGTAGCTTTTGGTTCGCGCGCAAGGTAATCACACGCATTGTGGCGTCAACGGCATCCGGCACGGAACTTGAGAGAGTTTTTGCGAGAGCTCTGGATGCGCCAGGCACAGCCAAGCAGCAGGCAATGCGTGCAACGCGAATGACTGCGAATGAGACCATGCCTCACGTTGCGTGAGATCTGAGCTCCTGGTAAAGTCGTCCAATCAGTTTGAAAGCGTAATTTTGAGCTGACGGTTTTTGGTGATCGAACGCATTGACGGCCACGGTGACGTGGCGTCGGTAGCGCGTTGGTGACCAAAGGGTATTTTATTATAATTTCGGCCACTTATGCGCCGTCTGTCGACTCCTTACATCCCTTCCCCTCCCGAGCTCCCGTCATTTACGGTCGAGCAAGAGCCGTCTCATGAGCTGCCGGTTCTTGAACGCCATGTGGGTACCGGTCTTCGGCGCCACGAGGCTCCGCTCGATGACAGCGCCATCGATCCAGACGCGGCCAAAGTCATTCAACGGCTCGAGCGTGGCGGCTTTCAGGCCTACCTTGTTGGTGGTTGTGTTCGCGACCTGCTCCTGAACGGTCGCCCGAAAGACTTCGACGTAGCGACGAACGCGCGGCCCGACGACGTGCGCCAGCTTTTTCGCAACTGCCGCATCATTGGTCGACGCTTCCGCCTCGCCCACGTCCTATTCGGTCGAGGCAAAGTGGTCGAGGTTGCCACGTTCCGTCGCAGCCCAATCGACAACGACATCGACGACGATGACCTTTTGATCCGAAGCGACAACGTTTTCGGCGAAGCCCACGAAGACGCGCTCCGTCGCGATTTTACGATTAACGCGCTCTTTTACGATCTCGATCGGCGCCAAGTTCTCGATTGGTGCGGGGGCATGCCCGACATTCGCGCACGCAACATCCGCACGATCGGCGAGCCAGCGGTGCGTTTCCGTGAAGATCCGGTGCGCATCTTGCGAGCGATCAAGTTCGCCGCGCGGCTCGATTTGGGCATCGATCCAAGCGTGTATGATGCAATGGTCGCGCAGCGAGGCGAGCTTGCGCGCGCGGCTCGTCCGCGCATCTTCGAAGAAATCTTGCGGCTCATGCGCATGGGCGCGGCCCATCGCTCGATGTGGCTGCTTTGGGAGATAGGCGCCATGGCAATTCTCTTGCCGGAGCTTTCGGCGTTTCTCGACGACGAAGAGGCAACGAGCGGGGGCTCTCAGCGCTTCTTCCGGAAAATGAGTCTGCTCGACGCAAAAACAAGAAAAGCAGGCGTGCTCGATGACATCGTGCTGATGGCTGCGCTGCTTTATGATCCGCTCGAGGAAGTAGCTTCGGGCGTGCGCAACGTGGTTGGCGCTGTGAACGACTTCCTTGAACCGGTGATGGGCCGCATCGCAATGCCACGGCGAATTACCGACGGCATCCGCCGGATCGCGTTCATGGTGCCAAGAATCATCGCGGGGCGTATCGGCCGCTTTGCGAAAACGGATATGTTCTTCCCTGCCCTTGACGTTGCCGAGCTCGTGCTCGCATCACGCGGCAAGGCTACGGGTGACATTGAAGCGCTTCGTCATGAAGCGTCGCGTGCAAAAATGCGTGCTCGCCCTAGCCCGGATAATTTATGACGCGATTGCGGTAGACAGCCGAGACCGAAGCAAAAAGGGCGCACGCCGCACCGCAGGTTTGAATACGGCTATTTCGATAGGCGTGAATGCAAAAGTTCGGCTAGCGCTCGGCACACATCGACGGTTGTGAATATGCCCACAACCTTGCCGTTTTGCATGACCACGGCAGAACCGTACTTGCGCTCGGCCATGGTTCCGACCACCTCGTCGAGTGCAGCATCAGGTTCTACGCTGAAAACAACGCTAGACATCGCTTCTTCGACCTTCAGTTTCGTTGCATCGACGTCTTTAAACGATTCAACGAGGCGCAAATCGCGATCGGTTAAAAGCCCTACGAGCTTGCCCCCCTCGAGCACCGGCAGATGACGGATTTTGTACTCGTTCATCATCGCGTGTGCCTTCGCGACGGTTTGGTTGACGCCGATCGAGTGCGGGCTTGTGGTCATATGCTTTTGAATACGTGGAATGGGCTTGCTCATGATGCGGCCATTATGGCAGCACCCGACTGCGCTGAGCCCGAAATCCGTGGCTCACGCTCCGCTTCTGCCAAGAGCCACAGCTTTCGGGCTCAGCGACGGGCGTCGTGTGTGCATCGCCATCGGATTTTCAAATTCAGCGCAATCAAGTTGCGCTGTAGGTATTGAATCGTGTCTTTGCGAGAAAAAGAAGCGCGGCGCACCCCTCCCGCATTCGTTATGCCGCGGTGATTTCGATGCGCATGAGTTTGCGTCCGATGAAAAGGTAGTCGCCATGGGCCAGCTTGTGTTCGCTCCTGATGCGCAAATACGTGCCGTTGCGGCTGTTCAAATCAATCAAAAAAAGCACTTGGCTGTTGTCTTCGAGACGACAATGCGAGGTGCTCATGAAGGGATCGCTTGGGAAGTTGAGATCGCCGCCTTCGCGGCCGATTTGCAGGCTTGATCCGCGCGCGCACACGGTCATGCCTGGCCCACCACCCTCGAGCAGTTGCGTGATGCGAAATGGACTTTGGTATTTTGGCGATGAATAGAAATAGGTGCCTTCAGCGTCCGGCGCCTCGTTCAGCACTGGCGCTGATTCGAGAATGAAAAGTTGTTCGCCTGCGAGGAACTGATCGCCAGGATGGACCTCGATCGAGCCCCTCACGCGCACGTAGATACCGTTGAGTGAGCCTTCGTCGCGAATGATGAGCGAGCCTTCGCGGTAAAAGAGATTCGCGTGTCTCGGCGAAACGAACGCATCGTCGGGCAATATGAGCTGGCCGCTACGACCGAGAACGTGCTCATCGGCGGTCAACTGGTAGCTCAGTCCCTCGACACCATCGCCACGAATGAGAATCAGCTTTGCCTTGCCTGGCATCTGAAGATGGCCAAAAAATTGGGTGTGAATATTCAGAATTTCCGGCGGCACGGCGGCACCGCATCGACCGCAGAACTTGTGCCCGATCGGGACGGCAGTTTGGCACGAACGGCACACAAAGTTCTTTGCTTGATCCATGGGCTCCTCGATGGAGGTTGGCGACTTTGCCGTGGTGGGTAGAAACAGCTCGTTGAATGCCGTGCGCGCCGACGGCGCGCTAGAACCGATGGCGAGTGCCAGCCCACACGCTCTGCACGCTTCGGTACCGAACGGTGCGTAAGCATCGCAACGCGCACAAACAATGCCAATTTCGAAGTCCACGCCGCTCGTAGGCTACCAAAAAAACGGCAAGAGTTGCGACTTTGGCGTGTGCTCAAGCATGGGGTACGTCGATTCCGTCATCGCCTTTGCTGGTCGGTAGCTCGATCGTTACTTCGGCGCCAACGACGGTGTCGTTTTTTGTGAGGTTGCTGGCCGACACGGCTCCACGATGCGCTTCGATTATCCGGCGGACGAGAGCGAGGCCAAGACCGATGCCGTGGGCACGTGGCGAGCGGGCTGCATCGCCTCCCATAATGAAGGCATCAAACGCGCGCGGAAGGATCGACGCTGGGAAACCAGGACCGCGATCACGCACGGCGATTCTTACGTGGTCGCCGTGGAGCGATACATCGACCATGACTGCACACTCTTTGGGGTGACCGTGCGCCCACGCATTCGCGAAGATGTTGTGCACGGCGCGGCCGAAAAGGGCGCTGTCGATAACGGTCGTGGCACTTTCCGCTCCACGCGCGACGTGTAGCTCAATCGGCCCCTTTTCTTGGGCAATGCGTGCACGAAGCCACGAAACAAGCACATGGCGCTCTGCATGCAGATCGGCAAGGCTGGCTCGTGCCGAGGCGAGCAGATCGCCCAAGATCGCGTCGACTTCGACGAGCTGGCGGTCCACATCGTCAAGGGCAGAGAGCGCGCGCTGAGCCGTGGCTACGCGCGGTTCGGCGTCGATCTGCTCGCGCGCGATCTCGGCGGCAACGCGCGCACGGCCAAGCGGTGATCTTAGCTCGTGACTGATGGCGGCAAGCAGTTCGCGTTGCTCGACAACGACGCGCGCGATGCGATCGGCCATGGTGTCGAAGGCGCTACCAACGTCGCGCACTTCTTCGGCGACCCAGCGGCGAGGCATGGTATCGATGCCTGTGCGTGCTCGGAGATCGCCGGCGCCGAAGCGTGTTGCTGTTTGCGCGAGGTGCTCGAGCGGGCGAGCAAGTCGCTTCGACACACGCCGCGCTGCCGTCCCGAGCACGAGCACGGCCACGCCAAGAGCCACGAACACGCGCCAGAGTCGAGCAGGGCGAGCGAACCGGTGCTGCGTGTGCCGTGGGGCGACGTGCGCGGGCACTTCGCTTGGTTCGGTGTTCGTGAGCACGGTGACGACTGCGCTTGCAGCAATGGCGAGAACGATGGCACCCAAAAACCAAACGAACAGGCGCGCTTGCAGGCTTCGAAAGTGGCGCCAGCGCCTTTTCCCGTGCGTGGCGTGCGGAATGCGCAGAGGCGAAGTCACGTGGGCCTTAGCCTACAAAGCTTCGGGCGCTCTATTCGCAAGCACGTAGCCTGCGCCGCGCACAGTTTTGATGAGGTGTGGATCTTTCGGGTCGTCTTCGAGCTTCTGGCGAAGGCGACTGATGTGGACGTCGAGCGAGCGATCCACCGACGGATCGTAATGCGCTGGCTTGTCTTTCGTATGGACTGGCTCGCGCGCCAAGGTGGCGAGCTCTTCGCGCGTCACGACTTCGCCCGCGCGCCGTGCAAGCGAGACGAGGATGCGGAATTCAAACGATGTAAGTAGGACTCGGGTTCCGAGCCGATGCACCGTTCGCGCGCCAACGTCGATGTTGAGCGGTCCAATCGTGAGGCGCTCGGGCCCAGCATGTGCAGCACGCACAGATGACGACGTTGCGTTTGCAAAGGAAACAGGGCGTGCGCGCCTTAGCACGGCTCGTATGCGTGCAAGCAGCTCGCGCGGGTTGAAGGGCTTCGGCACGTAATCGTCGGCGCCGATCTCGAGCCCGACAATGCGGTCGGCGTCGTCGCCGCGTGCTGTGAGCATGACAACGGGAACGCCCGCCACGGTGGAAGCGCGGATCTGACGGCACACCTCGAACCCATCTTTGCCAGGTAGCATGACATCGAGCAGGACAACGTCGAAGGTCTCGCGATCGAGCACAGCGAGCGCCGCCGCGCCGTTTTCGACGTGGGAGATCGTGACCTCGTGCGAGCCCATGTAATCGGAGAGCAAACGCGCCAGATCGAGGTCGTCATCAACGAGAAGCGCGTGAATCATGCATACTTTATCGGAAAATACAGGTTATCAGGCTACTGAGCTAGTCCCATTGCCACAGCGCGTTTCGGGGGTAGTGGTCTGGTGACACAATTTCAAAAATTCGTGCTACAGCACGCGCACGCATGCTGGCTGCGCTCACAGCATATGTTCTTGGTTTCGTGGGTGGCCTTCGCCATGCCCTCGAGCCTGACCACCTCGCAGCCGTCTCAACGCTCGTGGCCGGTCAGAAAAGCACACGCACAACCGTTCGCTATGCCGCTGCTTGGGGCGCAGGCCACGCCGTAATGCTCATTGCGGTGGGCGGCACACTCGCACTTTTTCGCACCGAACTTCCCAAGTTCGCAAGCGATATGTTCGAGCTCGTTGTGGCCATGGCGCTCGTTGCTCTTGGTATCCGCGGTTTTTTTCAGGTCGGCCAGATCAGCGCGCTCAGCGCGAAGGTTGCGCATCGCCATGCTGGTGACGACGACTACGCGCATGTTCACGGTGCGCGTCAACTTGAAAGCGGTCGCGATCGGTTACCATTTGCTATTGGCCTGATCCACGGCCTGGCGGGCAGCGGCGCGGCGGCTGCTCTTGTAGCGGCGCGAACGCCATCGGCCGCATTCGCGCTGACGTTCATTGCTGTCTTTGCGGTTGGCGCTGCTGCTGGCATGTCGGCGCTTGCAGGGCTTTTGGGCTGGCCGCTTGCTCGCGCCATGCGTTCCACGCGTGCGCTGCCGGTTCTCGTTGGTTTGAGCGCTTCGGTCTCGCTTGGCATCGGGCTTTGGTGGGCGTGGACCAACATCGCCCATCTTGTCGCTTGATTAAGACCGCTTTCAAGTTGACGCGAGATCGAGGCGGGGCCGAGGAGCGGACCGGAACAGCCTGCTTCGGCTTTGAGGACCGCACCGCAGGCCCTAACGAAGAGATCGCGTCAAATCGAAAGCGGTCAGACGGCGACGCGGAAAAGCTGCTGGCCCATGAGCAGCACGTCGCCTGGCGTGATTTCGGTTTCGTCGCGGAGACGGAAGAACGAGCCGTTCGAGCTGCCAAGATCGGTCAGCATGAGCCGACCATTGTCCCACGACAGGCGGCAGTGCAGGCCCGAGACATAGCCGTCTTCCGGGAAAAGCACGTCGCCGCGCTCGCGACCAAGGTGCACGCCGGTGTCTGGGATTGGGAACGCGTTGCCTGTCACATCGCGCCCTATAACCAGCGCAATGCGGCCGATATAGCCTTTTGAAGGCGAGCCGAGTCGCTCGACACCGTCGGGTGAAGGCAACCGCGGCGTAAGCGCTTCGTACTTGATGATTTCCTGGCCAATGCGGAAAACATCCTCAGGTTTGAGCTCGACGGGCATGTCGCGAACGAGCTTCTTGTAGATGCCGTTGAGCGAGCCTTCGTCTTTGATTGTCAGGCGGTGTGCGGTTTGCTTGAACGTGGCGTGGCGCGGGGACAGATAGCTGTCGCCGGCGAAGATTGCGCCGGTCTCGCGGCCGACAGTCATCGTGGCGGTTGGCAGCGCATACGTGCCAGCTTCGGTTCCGTCGGCGCGAAGCGCTGTGAGAACAATCGACCCAGGACCACTTGGCGCCATGGCAGGCGCCACGGCAGCAGGGTACGCCGGAGGCCTTACTGTTTCCTGCCCAAGGCGCAAGCCGCACGAGGCACAAAACAGATTTGCCGTCGTGTTCATGCGACCGCACTGCGGGCAGTTGAACGACGACAACGGCGCCGTGCCAAGTGGTGTGGGCCCCGCGACCAAGTTTGGGGTCGGTGCTGTGGCGTGGACCGCGAGGCCTGGTGTACCGATCGCTTGCGTACCATGGGGTGGCGAGGGTGGCGATTGCGGCACGAAAGGCTTCGGAGCAACTTCGCGCGGCAGCTCGGCGCCACATCCCAAGCAGAATTTATAGTGGTCTTGATTGTCCTTGCTGCACTTTGGACACGTGATCACAACGAGCCTCCGGAGACGAGTCCGCTCCGCATGGGGACCGGAAACGAAGCACGGCGAGTATCTTGCATTGGGTCGATCTGGGTCAAGCTTGGTGGGTTTTTGGGTCGCCGGGTTGCTGATCGGTCTCTTTTTTCTGCAGCTTCTGCAGCTCGCCCTTTTCGCTTGCGCTTGCTTCACGCGCCGCGGAGCCTAGTGGATCGAGCTCTCGAAGGTACTTGGTAACCCGCTTTTCCCGAGCCTGCTGCAAGGCCAAAAGGGCACTTCCTTTGACCTGAATTTTGAGGTTGCGCGCACGCGTTACGGTCAGGATGGCCGTATCGACGTCGTGGATTTCTCCAAGCCTTTTTTGAAAAACCGTTGATGGTTCCAAAAGGGCGCGCGCATCGAGCGGCAGTGCCTCCGCAAGCAGCTCGATTGCGTAGCGTAGTTCTTTGTAGGCGATGCGCAGTTCATGCAGGCCGACTACGTCGGTGATTTCGACGTCCCTTCGCTTTTCGACGTTGCGGCGGGCTTTTTCGACTGCGCGCCGCGAAAACCTCGAAAGGTCCATATCGAGCTTGGGATCCACATGAAAAACGAGCATGGCTTTGAGTAGGAGTCGTGCGCGATAGAGCTCGCCGTGTTCAATGTGCGTGACAACCGCATGGCGTAGATTTTTCTCGCGCGCGCTTCGGGCTTTCACCCAGCGCGAAAACGATGGATCGTCGGTTGCTTCGGCGAGGGTTTGTTCGAGCACTTCCTCGTCGCGCAGCTCGCCGGTAGCGCGCATGACCGTGGCGAACGCATGCCGAACCACGTCGGAGTGCCATCGACCGAAAAGCGAGCGAGTCATCTTGAGCATGGTTCGGAGCCGACGGATTGCCACGCGCAAGTCGTGAATGGCCTCGTCGTCAGCGTGATCTCGGACGCGTGGAGTGGCCTCGGCGACTGCGGCGTCGAGCTCGCAGAACTTTTCTATGGCGTACGCGCTGGCGAGCGGAAGTCCGTGGCTCATGCTCGCTCTTGTCCCGTTTGTCGCGCGAGGCGATGCACGCGCACCATGGTGACGGGCTTACTGCCTCGGGCTTTGTAGAACGTGCGCTCAATCGCGAGCCGAGCGTGTTCGGCCATGGTCTCGTCGCTTGCGTCGGCATACAAATCCAAAATGGCGCGCCGAACCGCGTCTTTGGCTTGGTCGATTTCACGCCCGAACCGCACTTCGTCCACAACCCCGCGGGTGACGAGGTCGACGGCGTGCACTGAACCGGCATGGTCGACAACCACGAAGCACATCGCAACGCCACGCTCCGCCAATTGAGAGCGCGAGGTCAAAGTTTCGGGCCCAAGCTCACGTCCCGCGTAAACGTAAACGCGGCCTGCCCGAACCTTTTTGCTAATTGTGATGCCGGCGTTGGTAATTTCGGCCACGGTACCATTTTCGATCGCTAGAACGTTTGGAACGCCAACTTCGCGGGCGAGCGCGGCGTGGCGTGTAAGGTGATGAATGGTACCATGCACGGGCAAAAAGCTTGTTGGGCGCACCAGCTCGATCATTCGGCGCTGCTCCGATCTTGGTGCGTGACCGCTTACGTGAACACCTGGGTCGGTGAGTTGCGAACGCACATCGCAGCCTCGTCGTAGCAGTCGATCGATGGTTGCCTGCACCTCCGGCTCGTTGCCGGGGATTGTTCGGGCCGAGACGATGACGCGATCGCCCGGGCCTACGTCCATCGTGGAATGCTCGCCGCGTGCAAGGCGTGCAAGGGCTGCGCGCGGTTCGCCTTGTGAGCCGGTGGCGATCCCAAGCACTTTGCTGCGCGGCAGCTCGCGCGCCAAGTCATCCGGCCAGAGGAGATCGTCGGGCCATGGCAAGTAGCCAGTGCGGCGCGCCACACGGGTGTGTGTACCAACACCACGGCCGAGGAGAACAATCTTCCTGCTGCAGCGCCGGGCAATGTCGCCAAGCATTCGGAGCCGATGCACGTTCGACGCAAACATGGCGACGACAACCGCGCCTTGGGTGCTTGCAATGAGGTCTTGCAGCGTGTCGCCCACGCTAATCTCGCTGCCCACTGGACCGCTGACGTCGATGTTGGTCGAGTCGCTCATCAAGAGCATGACCCCGCGATCGCGGAGCTCGGCAAGCCGTGCTTCATCGAAGTGTTCGCCGTCCGTTGGCGCGGCGTCAATCTTGAAATCGCCTGAGTGCACCAAGGTGCCGGCGCCCGTTTCGATGGCGAGTGCAGTGGCATCGGCAATGGAGTGCGTGACGCGGATTGGTTCGACGCGGAACGAGCCGGCCTCGAAGACTTCGCGCGGGCGAGTGGGAAAGATGCGCGCGTGGGCAAGCACTGCGTGCTCACGTAGCCGCTCTTCAATGAGGCCGATGGCGTACGGCGGCGCCCAAATTGGCACATCGTAGCGATTCAGAAGATAGGGCAGCGCGCCGATGTGGTCTTCGTGGCCGTGCGTGATGACCACGGCCGCGATGTGCGTACCGAACCCATCGAGCGGCGTAAAATCAGGATGCACGACGTCGATGCCGAGCCCACGGCTATCGAACATGACGCCGCAATCGATGAGCAGCACTTCCCCGCGCTGCTCGATCGCCATGCAATTCATGCCGACCTCGCCGAGGCCGCCGAGAGGGAGAACGCGCAGCACGGTATGGCTTTAGCATGACATGGGGCGGATCCGAGCTGGGCACGGGTGATGGCGGCCATGGCATGCGGCACGCGGCGACCATGCTATGAGGGCTTCCTATGTCGGTTTCGGAGCCTCGCAACTTAGGCAGGCTTGAAACAAAGCGCTTTCTTATCGTTACGGGCAAGGGCGGCGTCGGCAAAACCACGGTGTGCGCGGCCTCGGCTCTGGCGCTCGCCCACAAAGGCAAACGTGTGCTCGTTTGCATGTGCAATGCGAAAGAGCGCTTGTCGACCATGCTTGGGTCCGGTCCCATTGGTGCAACCGTCGCCTCGGTTGCGCCAAACGTGTGGGCCGTCAATATGGATCCGGAAAGCGCGCTACACGAATACGGCACCATGGCCTTGCGCTCCGAGACGCTTTATAAGCTGCTTTTCGGCAACAAATACGTGCGCGCGTTTTTCCGCGCCGTGCCCGGCATGCAAGAATGGACGATGCTCGGCAAGGCATGGTGGCACACCACCGAAATGTGCCCTGACGAGAGCCCAGTTTACGACGTTGTCATTCTCGACGCACCGGCAACAGGGCACGGCCTCGATATGCTCCGTGTGCCGAAGGTGATTCTCGACGTGGTTCCGCCGGGCATTCTGCGTCGCGACGCCGAGCGCGCGTGGCAGCTCTTTCGAGATCCTGAATGTTGCGCGGTCATTCTTGTCACGCTTCCCGAGGAAATGCCGACGTCGGAGACCATCGAGCTTGCACACGCGATCCACGTGGAGCTCGAGTTGCCCATTGGCAAAGTGGTCGTCAACGGCATTTTGCCTCCGCTCTTTTCAAAAGACGAGCGAAAGGCCCTCGAAAACGCCGGCGCACCTGCCCGCCAGATCTTACCCTCCGACGTCGCTTTCGCGGCCGCGCGCACCCGCGCGATTCGCGAACGCCTGCAAGCCGAAAGTCTCGCGCGCCTGTCTGCCGAGCTGCCCATCTCGCCGTCGTTTCTTCCCCAGTTATTCGAAGACGCCGCGACGCCGGAAGCCATACGCAAGCTTGCCAACCGTCTCTTCTGACCTTTCACACGGTATTGATTGACGGCGCACGCCTTCAGGATATCTCTCGCGACGTGTCGTTTGACTATTCGTTCCCGCGGCCCTCGGTAACGTGCGATGTCGTCGTGTTCACCATACGCTACGACGACCTTGCCGTGCTTTTGATCCGCCGAAAAAAAGATCCCTTTCGCGGCAGCTGGGCGTTGCCCGGTGGCTTCGTCAACGAGAACGAGGCGCTCGACCGTGCTGCCGCGCGCGAGCTCTACGAAGAGACTGGCGTGAGCGGAGTGAAGCTTGACCAAATCTCGGCGTTTGGCGATCCGGGGCGCGATCCACGGGGCCATACGGTGACGGTCGCCTGGATGACATACCTCGTTGCCGAGGTGGGCATCGTGGCTGGCGACGACGCCGAGCGAGCCGAGTGGTATCCTCTGCGTTCGCTCGGCATCGAGCAAATCCCACAGCTTGCCGCCAAGCCAGCCTCTGCGTCGGGCAGGGGCTCTGGGCGCGCCACCGGCAACAAAGGCCGCGTTCGTCTCGCCTTCGATCACGAAAGAATCATTGTGGCGGCCTATCGCCGGCTCTGTCAGAACCTCGATCCTTTGCTGCGTGACGTCGCCTTCGATCTCATGCCGCCGCGTTTCACGCTTGCTGAATTTCGGCAAACTTTCGAGATCGTTTTTGGCCGTCCGCTCACGGCGCCGTCGGTACGCAGAAACCTCGTCGACCGCGGGCTCGTCGTTCCTGCAACGCACAAGCCGGCCGCAAGGCCGTCGAGGCAGCTCTATCGCTGGCACCGCCGTTGAGGGGGCACCCACAAGGGGTGCCCCGACGAATGTGCATTGGTTTGGTTGTAGGGGCGCGATTCATCGCGCCCTCGGTATCGGCCAATGGTATGGATTCCAAAATACCGCGGTCGGGCGCCATGAATGGCGCCCCTACGAATATGCGGTTTTGTCAATTCTCAATTCGTAGGGGCGTATGGCCATACGCCCCTACATGGCTTTATTTGAGATTCTCGCTCGCAAAGTCCCAATTCACGAGATTCGTTAGGAACGTTTCGATGTATTTGGGCCGGAGATTTCGGTGGTCAATGTAATATGCGTGTTCCCATACGTCGATCGTGAGCAATGCTTTTTTGCCGTGCTTCATGGGCAAATCAGCATTCGCCGTTTTCATGATCGAGAGCTTGCCACCGTCGAGGGCAAGCCATGCCCAGCCTGAACCAAACTGCGTGGCCGCCGCATTCGAGAATTCCTCCTTGAATTTGTCGAAGGAGCCAAAGTCTCGTGTGATGGCCGCCGCGAGATTGCCTGTTGGCTGTCCGCCGCCTTTGGGCTTCATGCAATTCCAAAAGAATGTGTGATTCCATATTTGCGCGGCGTTATTGAAAATACCACCCTCGGCAACTTTGATGATGCCCTCGAGGCTTTGGTTCGCCTCAGGCTTGCCCTCGAGCAGCTTATTGAGGTTGTTCACGTAGGCCGCGTGGTGTTTGCCGTGGTGGTATTCGAGCGTTTCGGCCGACATGTACGGGGCAAGGGCGTCTTTCGCGTACGGCAGGTTCGGAAGCGTGAATGCCATGGTTTCGATCTCCTTGTTAACTTGAAAGCGGTCTTGCGTGGAATTCAAGCGACCATAGGCGCCTGCCGCGAAGTTGAAAAGAGGCACGAGTGATGCGCGAGCCGCGGCAGCTTGGTGCCGATCGATTGCCGCGATTGGCATTCGTTCCCGTCAGGCTCTAACCGAACAAGTCTTTCAACTTGTCCATGAAAGACTTCTGCTGCGGGGTGACGTCTTCGCCAAGCTCCTTCGCGAGCTCCGCGAGCAGCTCGCGCTGACGATCGGTGAGTGACGTTGGCACGTCGATGTTGACATCGACGCGCTGATCCCCGCGGCCAATGCCAGCGCGCCTCGGCATACCCTTGCCTTTGATGCGCAGTGTCGTGCCGGGTTGCGTTCCGGCCGGCACGCGCAGCTTGCCCTTGCCATCGAGTGTAGGAACACTGATTTCGGCGCCGAGCGCAGCTTGCGTAAAGGTGATAGGGATGGTGCAAGCAACGTCGTCGCCATGCCGGCGAAAGAGCGGATGCGGCGCAACGTGGATCTCGAGCTCGAGATCGCCTGCGGGGCGGTCGGCACGAGGGCAATTGCCCGCCCCGCTGACAACGCGGGTGGCGCCATGCTCAACGCCTGCGGGGATGGTCACTTCGATCCGATTCTGGCTGGTGATGAGCCCGGTGCCATGGCACCGATCGCATGCCTGGGCGATCACCGTGCCGCGACCTTTGCAATGCTGGCAGGTGCGCTCGACCGCAATGGGAAAAATGCCTTGCTGCATCCGGACGCGTCCGCGCCCGTTGCACGAGCTGCACGTGTCGGGCACAAACCCCGGCGCCGACCCCGAACCATGGCAGTTGCCACATGCAACGACGCGGTCGTAGCGCATGGTTTTCGTCACACCGAATGCTGCTTCTTCGAAGGAGATTTCGAGCTCGCGTTTCAGAGCGCCTTTGTCACCGCGTCCAACGCCGAAAACACCGAGCAGATCACCAAGGATTCCGTCGATGGCAATGTCGCTGAAGTCAACGACGCCACCGGCGAAGGGACCGCCGCTCGCAAAGGGCGACCCTGGTTCTTCCGCGCGGTGCCCGAAGCGGTCGTACATTGCGCGCCGTTGGGGATCGCCAAGCACTTGGTAGGCTGCATTCAACTCTTTGAAGCGAGCGGCAGCCTTTGGATCGTCCGGGTTCTTGTCGGGATGATGAGTGGCCGCTTGCTTGCGGAACGCGGTCTTGATTTCTTCCTGGGTTGCCGTGCGAGCAATGCCGAGGACTTCATAGTGGTCGCGAGGCGACATCGGCTTCTTCACGTAGCACGCGGGCGCCGGCGGTGGCAGTCCCGACAATAGAATTGCATGCTACAAGGTCTTTGCTCTTTCTCGTTCTTGCCAAACTCCGCGATGGGCACTCACCTAGCATCGATCGCAGCGTTCGCATTCACGTCGGCATTGGCGCTCGGCTGTCCGTCATCGTCGATCTCGACGATGGCGGACACGGCGGACGCAACGGCGAGTCCGCAAGCGAGTGCAATGCCCGCACCCCTCGCCAACGTCACCACCTCACCGAGCGCCACACCGGCGATCGCCATGCCCGAGGGCGGCCCGCTTCCCATACCGATGCGAAGCGATGTTCCTCTGCCGCCCGACACGCCACCGCACGACGTGCGCGACATGGCTACGGGCTACGCCCTTTCAGCGGTCTTTCGGCAGGGCGAGCTCATTGGGCCGCCGCGCGCTCCGGAGGTCAATGCATTGGGCATCGATGCCGCGCGCCGGAAGACCGAGCTTCGCCTCGCCATCGATCTCGGCATCTCGCGCATGCGCATGGTGCTTGTCGGTCAAGGCTTCGTTCTGCCGTCGGACACCGAAATCCGTGCGCGATCGGATAGGTTCGGTCACATCGTTGTGTGGCCCGACGCAACGTACAGGCCGTTTGGACCTGGAGCCTTGCGAGCGCTGCTTGGCGAGCGACGGTTCGATGTGGCGCCGCTCACGTCGGCAGACGTTGTCTCGAAAGGTGAGGGCAGCAAACGAATCGGCATTCGCGTGCGGAGGGTCGAAGTAACAACACGCGCGGCGCGCGCGCTTTTCGAAATCGGTCATCTTCCAGATCTTGGCGACAGCGGTATTTTGCTTTGCCGTACGCTGCTCGATCTCGTCAATGCACCGCCGACCACGCCGATGTGCGGTCTCGACGAGTTGCCAATGCGTGCCGAGCTCCGGTGGGCGAACCAGGGCTCGTTCGGCTTTGAGTTGACTCAGGTGTTGAAGAAGAACGACATCGCAACTGCTACGCTTCTCGTTCCACCGCCTACGGCTGTGTTCGCCGAGACCCCCATTGGCGGTGCAAACGTTAAGACGACCCAGATCGAGCTCGGCCCGCAAGAGCTCGCGGCGTTCCGCACACTGCCCGTCGATGTCCCCATTGCGGCTGGCCAGGCATCGGAAGGGCTCACAATCATCAATGCGACCGATGAACTTCGCATCGTATCGATCGACGGCGTGACCGTGGCGTGGGCAGCACCGGGCGCGCGCGATGTCGTTGTCGGCCTTCCTCATGGTCGTTACAATGTTCAGTGGCGCACGTTCCTCGGAGATATGCTAGCGCCATCGTCGCTCGTCGTTGTGCCGGGAACTTCCCAAATCGGCGGTGTCGACGGTGGAAAGTAGCCGTCCTAGCAGTCATGCTTGTTTATGTCTTACTCATGCAGAACGTGTAGGCCTTCACGTAAATCAATGCATATGCTTGACGATTCCTTCGCAGTTCCGGTCATCGAGGAGTATGGTTGTGAACCATGTGGCATGCTAACACATGCAGAATGCATATTTCTTGATGTGGGAGCGCCATCGTGATTTCGCTTGATGAATCGGCGCGCCTTAGCGCTGCGCGCGTGGGGTCGGTGCTCAAGAACAAGTGGGTGCTCAACGCGCTCATTGGTGTGGGGGGTATGGCTGCCGTTTATTCGGCAACGCATCGCAATGGCAGCCGAGCGGCCGTCAAAATTTTGCATCCCGAGCTTGCAGGCAACGCGGCCGTTCGCGCCCGCTTCCAGCGCGAGGGGTATGCAGCCAACGCGATTGAGCATCCTGGCGTCGTGCGCGTGCTCGACGATGACGTTACTGAAGACGGTCTCGCCTTTCTCGTGATGGATCTGCTCGAAGGCGAAACGCTCGAGCGACGGGCGCTTTCTTTGGGCGGCCGGCTTGGTGCAAGCGAGGTTCTCGAGCACACCGACGCAGTTCTCGACATTCTTGCCGCCGCGCACGATCGCAACGTGATTCATCGCGATCTCAAGCCCGACAATCTATTTCTGACCCGCGACGGGGTTATGAAGGTGCTCGATTTTGGGCTTGCAAGTGTCGACGAAAAGCTCTCATCGTCAATCCGCACGACTCGGGTTGGCTGGTCCATGGGCACACCGGGCTACATGTCGCCCGAGCAAGCACGTGGTGATTGGGCCGCCGTCGACGCGCGCAGCGATTTGTGGGCCCTTGGTGCGTCCATGTTCTCGCTGCTGTCGGGTCGCATCGTGCACGACTCGGAAAACCCTCAAGAAAGTGTTGTGCGTGCGGCTACACGCCCCGCACCTTCGCTTGCGACGGTTGCGCCTGCGCTCCCGTCGTCACTTACGCGGCTGGTCGATCGCGCGCTTGCGTTTGACCCGCGCGAGCGCTTTCAATCCGCGGCGAGCATGCGCGTTGCACTTCGTCATGTTCGCGACGACTTTGCACCACGGGTATCGTCACGTGTAGGCTCTCGTGTTGTCACCATTCCGGAGGTTGCCTTGTCCACTGCGCCACCGACCCGCAACACCGCCATGGAAATGATTAGTCCGGTCGAGATAGCTCCCGACACATTTTGGGTCGGCAAGCGCGACCCCAAGGCGATTTTTCACTCAAACCCATACTTGCGGATCTTCCGCGGGCAAGGGCCCGACGGTCGTCCTGTGCAGTTCAACTTGCTCGCCGATCCAGGGTCGAGTTCCGATTTCGCTGTGGTCTCGGCGAAAGTCTCGTCGTTGATCGGCTCGCTCGACAAGCTGTCGGCTCTGCACATCAACCATCAAGATCCCGACGTTGGTTCTTCGGCGTTCGTGATTTCGATGCGCTTCGCACCGAGGGCGCTGATTCTCTCGTCCGAGGCCACGTGGCGGCTCATCGTGCACTTCAACCTTCCGCGCGAGCGCTATGTCGATCTCGATAAGTTTGCGCAGGGCTTCAAGCTGCCAACGGGGCACACGATGATTCCGGTGCCGACTCCGTTCTGTCACTTCCGCGGCTCGACCATGCTTTACGATCACGCCACGCGCGTCCTGTTTTCGGGCGATCTTTTTGGCGGCGTGACCACTGAGGGTGTCGAAGGCTTGTGGGCCGACGAGTCCGACTGGCCAGGCATGCGAGCGTTTCACCAGATGTACATGCCCACGCAACGGGCTCTCGCCAATGCCGTGAGCGCAATCCGAAAGTTGGATCCACCGGTCGAAATCATTGCGCCTCAACACGGGCGAGTCATCCGCGGCGGCCTTGTCGACACCTTCCTCGACCGGCTCGAGCACTTGCCTGTCGGCCTCGACGTCATGGAAGACGCCGAGCAGGGCGTTGACATGCTCGTGGCTTGGAACAGCGTTTTGCATCGGGTGGTGAACACGGCAAACATGATCTTCGGCGAAGACGTCGAGCCTCGCTTGCTTGCTTACCAGCCGCTTCATGAAACGCTCGTTGTCGAAGACGACGAGCTCACAGTGACGTCACTTGCGCGGTGGACTGTTGGCGTTGTCGTTGCCGTTCTCACCACGGGGCAGAAGCCTTCCATTGCGAATCCAATCAAGCTCGAAGCCATTCTTGCGTGCGAAGAGCTCGATTTGCCGTCGCCCGAGTTGCGCATCGAGGACGCCGAAGCCTCCGCGGAGGATGCGGCACCCATTGCAACGACCTAAAGGATGATGAAGGCCTGCTGACCGCTTTCGTAGGGGCCGCGATTCATCGCGCCCTCGGTATCGGCCGCCGCGGTCGGGCGCCATGAATGGCGCCCCTACGAATGTGCGTTTTGATGCGTTTTGATGGCGGTTGCGTGAGGGGCGTATGGCCATACGCCCCTACGAATGTGCGTTGTGTTGATTGTAGGGGCGCAGCATGCTGCGCCCTCACTCATAATCGTCGGACGTGAAGCTCACGTCTCCAAGCCCGGTTTGTTCGGCTTTGGCGCGGAGTGTTGAGACGATGACCGCAACGACGTCGAAGCGCGTCGTGGGTAGGTAGTACTCGTCTTCGCTCTCGAGCGGCATGATCGACAGGCGCGCTTCGATAACTTCGCTGTCGCCCGGGTCGAGCGCGAAGTGCGCGTGCCACCCGTCTTGTTCTTCTTGCGTGAGAGCTTCGCGCGCTACGCCGATTGGGTTGAACGAGAGGTACACATTCGTGAAATAGAGCCGATACGACTCATACGATTCGCTAACGTTCCACTCGGCGCCGAACTCGCGGCGCATGACTTCGCCAAGGTAAGCGCCAATGGCCGGGGCCACGAGATCGATGCTTTCGGGCCGCTCGTGAACGGCTTCGCGCGCATCGCGAACATATTGGTCGACAAGGCTCAACGTATCGGGTGTGCCATCCAGGGCGACCTTGTATTTGCTTGCGACGAAACGCATGCATGCTGCACATAGCTCGGCGATCGCGCTTGGTGGCGGGGGGATCGTCGGTAGGGTCGTTTGGGGCTCGGCTGTCACGTGAGGCTTAATACCAGGGTTTCGAAGGCAATGAGCGCAAACCCCTTTCGTCAGAACGAGAGGCCGCGTAACCTATGGAGATCCATGCGACTTGGTGTTTTCAGCGATATCCATGCGAATTTCGAGGCCCTTTCGGCAGCGCTCGAGGCGTATCGGAGGGAAAACATCGACGTTTACTACTGCCTCGGAGACACCGTGGGCTACGGCGGTTCGCCAAACGAGTGCGCCGATCTGGTGCGCGACTTTGCCCAAGTCACCATCCTTGGCAACCACGACGCTGCCGTGTCAGGGCGTATGGACTATTCCTATTATTATGAGGCGGCGCGCCATGCGCTCGATGTGCACGCCGCCATGGTCTCTGCCGAGAACATGCAGTGGCTGAAAGGCTTGCCCTATCAGCACAAACTCGACGAGGCGGACGTGCTGTTCTGCCACGGATCCCCCGTTCGCCTCGAAGAGTTCGAGTACATCTTCGCCCCCGAGCAAGCGCGCGAGTGCGTGCCGCTTTGGGACAAGCTTGGGCACATTACGTTTATTGGGCACTCACACCTCTGCAAGGTATTTGCGCTTACCCGCTCGAGCGTTGAAGAGTTGCCCGCGGTCGATTTCGAACTTGCACCCGATAAGAAATACATCGTGTCGGTTGGGTCGGTGGGGCAGCCGCGCGACTTTGACAACCGCGCGAGCTTTACAGTGTTCGATTCGGTGGCAAAGCGTTTCGAATTCAAGCGAATCGAATACGATATTGAGCTTGCGGCCGACAAAGTCCTTCGCGCCCGGCTCGAGCGCAATTTTGCCCATCGCCTGTTCATTGGCGTCTGACTTGTCCGCGTAGGGCATATGGCCATACGCCCCTACGAATGCGTGGTTGTAGGGGCGCGATTCATCGCGCCCTCGGTATCGCCTACGGTCGGGCGCCATTCATGGCGCCCCTACGTGGCTTACCGGATTGAGCAATGAATCTCGTGCGTTGTGATTGCGATGATGTCGCCGTCGGTGATGGCATGGCGCGAGACGCGTTCGCCGCTGAGCGTGACGCCGTTGGTGGAGCCGAGATCGACGAGGAACCAGGACGCGCCGTCGCGTTCGATGGCAGCGTGCTGACGCGACACGTTCGCGTCGGGAAGGCGCAGATCGGCGTTGGCCTTTGAGCGGCCGAGGACGAAGCGATCTTTGTCAACCTCGTAAGTTTGCCCGCGGTGAGTGAGCACGAGGCGAGTGGCTCGCGGAACGGCGCGCGGCGCCGGAACCGGGGTTATCGCACGATGAGGCGCTGACGCTGACGTAGCTGGTACGCCTGGCGTGGGAGTGCTTGTAGGTGTTGTTGTCTTGCGCGGTGGCGGAGCCACAACTGGTGGTCGCCTTGGCGGCGGCGGCACTGGCCGCGTGGTATGCGCGATCGGCGGCAACGGGGTGCGTGTGGGTGGGCTGGGGGGGCCGACAGAACTGGGGTTTTGTGCCGGCAGGCGCGGACGCTGCGGCGGCGAAGGTGCCGTTTTCGCTTCCTTCACGTCTGCCTCATTGGCCTCGTCTGCCTCGTTTGGCGCAGGCTCGTCGCTTGTTGGCTTGCGCGTCTTCGCGTATGCGATCATTGCTTTTTCGATCACGTCGTCCATTGGGATGCCAAGCTCGCTTGCCGTGCTTTCGAGCGTGACCCAAAGGTGCTCGCGGCACAGGAAAGTACGGGGGCTGCGTGGTCCGTTCGTCATCCTGGACGCAGTCATTCTAATACACACGGCGAGCCAGGACTGCCCGATCTCGTCTCATGCAAAAGTCATTTGAGTGCACGATATGCGGATATGTGTCGCAATGCCGACCAACGTTGCTCTAGTTGCACACATCGGTTGAACTGAACAAAAAATCAGTATAAAGTCGCTTTGTAAATACTGCTAGCGCCCCTTGGTCTCAGCTTGTCTCAGTCCGAATTGCCTGGAGCCATCAAAATGGACGACAAAACACGCCAGAAGTCGCTCGATCTCACCCTTGCCGGCATCGAAAAAGAATTTGGCAAGGGTGCCATCATGCGCCTCAAAGAAGGTGCATCGCTCGCCGATGACATTCAGGTTGTCTCGTCTGGCTCCATTGGTCTCGACATAGCGCTCGGCATTGGTGGCTATCCGAAGGGCCGCATCATCGAGATTTTTGGCCCCGAGTCGAGTGGCAAAACCACGCTTACACTCCACGCCATTGCGGAGGTGCAGAAAGCGGGTGGCGTTGCGGCGTTCATCGATGCCGAGCACGCACTCGATCCTGCCTACGCGCGCAAGCTCGGGGTGAAAACTGACGAAATGCTTGTCGCGCAGCCAGACTACGGCGAGCAGGCACTTGAAATCGCCGACATGCTTGTCCGATCGAATGCCGTCGACATCATTGTTATCGACTCCGTTGCGGCGCTGGTCCCAAAAGCAGAAATCGAGGGCGACATGGGCGACAGCCACGTCGGCCTTCAGGCTCGGCTCATGAGCCAGGCGTTGCGCAAGCTTACGGGCACTGTAGCCCGTTCGAACTGCCTGCTCGTTTTCATCAACCAAATCCGCATGAAAATAGGCGTTATATTCGGTTCGCCAGAAACCACGACGGGCGGCAATGCACTCAAGTTTTACGCCTCGCAGCGTCTCGACATCCGCCGCATTGGTCAAATCAAAGAAAAAGAAACGACATCGAGCGACAAGAAAGAAGCCGTATCAATCGGCAATCGCACACGCGTGCGAGTGGTGAAAAATAAGCTTGCGCCACCCTTTCGTGAGGTCGAATTCGACATCCTTTTTGGACAGGGCATTAGCCGCTCGGGCGACATCGTCGATCTTGCAACCGATCTTGGCATTATCGAAAAAAGCGGCGCGTGGTTCTCTTATGGCAGTGACCGCATTGGTCAAGGGCGTGAGAACGCGAAGTCCTACATTGAGCAGCATCCTCAATTGATGGACAAGCTCGAAGCGCAAATCCTTGCAAGGCACAACATCAAGCGTGGTTCTACGGCGGCTTCGGCGACGCCAGCAGTGTCGGCAGCAAACGCGCCCAACACAAACGCGACAGCCAAGGCCGAGGCAAAGCCGTCCGAGCTTGCGCCCGACGGCAAGCCAGTTGTCCGCATCCCGTCAGGGAAAAACGGCGCAGCGCCGTCGAAGGAAGAGGAACCAAAGCGAGCAGCAATCAAGAACTGAGGAGAGCATGTTTACCAGCCGTCGCGAGCGACGTGAGGCCAAGGCAGGCCCGAGGAGCCCGCGTAAGCGTACGGTGTGGTACGTGCGCAGGCACCGCAGGGCCCGCCAAACGTAATCGCGCATCGCGGCGCGCAGCAGGCTGGTAAACATGCTCTGATGAAGCTTTACATCATGCGGCATGGTCCTGCCGAAGACGATTCCCCGACAGGGCGCGACGCCAATCGGGCACTAACCAAGTCAGGCCGTGCTCGCGTTCATGCCGTGGCCCAATCTCTGGTCGATCACGACGAAGCGCCGCTCGCCATTCTATCAAGCCCGCTCGTGCGGGCTTTTCAAACCGCGCAAGTCGTTTCCGCGGTGATCGAGTTTGCGGCGCGCGTCCGTGCCGAAAACAATTCGCAATCCTCTGTGGCAGCGAGCGTAACGAGTTCGGTCGAAATGTGCCCCGAGCTCGGTCCGGGTCTCGATGCCATCGGTCTCGTTTCCGATCTTGTGCGCGCTGAGAGAAAGCGCGTGATGATCGTTGGCCACGAACCCGATCTCGGCATGCTTGTCACGCGTCTTGTCGGCGAGTCGCACATCGCGCACATCGAAAGCGGCCTGCTCAAAGCCATGGTCATTGGCATCAAGCTCACCCCAACAGCCAAAGCGAGCGGCGTGGGCTTTACATCGAAGTTTCGCTTCGTTTTGCACCCCAAAACGCTCGCCTGGCTAGCTTAGCGCTACTGCCGGAATACTTCCGGCAATAGTGCTAGATGCGAAATCGTAGATGCTGCGTGCATGTCTAACTTATTGAAAATAATAATAAATTTACCATTTCTTGACAATAACTCACCCCTCCCTTACCCCCAACAGAGACACATCCATGGCTGCTCGACCCGGGGTTTCGAACATCATTGCGCCGCGATGGTCGCGCGGCAGCGCTGTGCTCGTTGGTGCTGTACCTTCAACTCGCAGCCGCGGGCATCCTGGGCTTGTCGGCACGTCTGAGTGGAGTCGTCGTGCATCATCCGGGCTAACCATGCGGGCTGCTATCCGCATCCCCGAGCGGGTGAGTGCGCAGCTCGCGCTCGTTTTCACACCGCAGTCCCCCCAGCTATTTGTCCACGAAGGGGCGCGCCAGGCGCTCGAGCGGCGGCTGAAGGCAGCGTGTCCGGGCCGCTCAGTCGTGCTTTCAATCACTGATAACCGACACTCGATCATCTCGCATTCGACGAAAGATGGCGTGCTCCATGCCCGCATTCACCACATGTTCCTCGACGCACCTTCGCGCATTGTCGAGGCGCTTGTGCGCTACGTCACGCATGGTGATCGTCAGGCAAGCTTGCTGGTTGGCGAATACATCGAAGCGAGCGGGGCCCGGCTTGCGCGGCGTCGTCCCCATGCCATCCCTCTCGTGGCCAAGGGGCAATGCCACGATCTGCGTGCAATCTTCAACGACATCAACGCGCGTTACTTCGGCGGCGCCTGCCATGCCCTCATCACGTGGGGCCGCAAAACGACCCGCAAGCGGGGCGCACCGCGCAAGGCCATTCGGCTCGGAAGCTACGGCAGCCTCGAGCGGCTCATACGCATTCACCCGGTGCTCGACAAGCCGTGGATCCCCCGGTATTTCGTTGCCTACATCGTTTATCACGAGATGCTCCACCACATGATTCTGCATTCGCGCGGCAGTGTGCGCAGCTCGAGCTCGAACATGGCGTCGGCGCGTTCGCTGCGTTCGCTCAAGCCGCGGATCGCTCGGCGTGTGCTGCACCCACCCGAGTTTCTTGAACGTGAGCGCGAGTTTCGCAACCACGATCGCGCACTTGCCTGGGAGCGTCGCCACATTGGTCGGCTTTTGCGCGCATCCTGATCCAATGCGTCGGCTGACTCAAAGACAAAGTGCGCTGGTGGTGGCGATTGCGTTCAGCATCGCGTGCAGCGGCGGCAAACCCACTGCTCAAACGCCACAAGTCGCGGGCACTTCGCCGCCGCGCAAGACTCCTACTTTACCGGAACCTGTCACCGATTACCTTATCGCCTCCATCGGCGAGCGCACAATTGGGCCTTTTTTGGCGCGAAAGTCCGATGGGGTCGCTCTCGTTGCATGGGTGACGGCAGCGGAAGGACGCAGCCGGCGCATCCTTGCGACTCTCCTTGAACCGAATGGCGAGCCGCGTGGTCCAGAAACAGTGCTTGCCAACGCAGGCATCGAAACGAACATGCTGATCGTCCGCCCGTCGCGCGGGCCGTCACCCGGGTTTGTGGTGGCGTGGACAACACTCACCGATCGAGGCGAAGCGTTGTGGGCCCTATCGGTCAGTAGCGACGGCGCGGCGCGCGGCAAGCCGGTGGAGCTCGCACGCACCAGCGACACCATCGTTTGGGTCGATGTTGTCCCGACCGATGCGGGCGCAACATGCTTATGGGCAGAAGAAACACACGCCGGCGATGCGAACGTCATGGCAGCGGCGCTCGACACCGACGGCAAAGTTCGCGGCGCGCCTGCGCGTGTTGCTCGCGGAGTTACCGGATGGCACGCCGTCGAGCTGCCTGGCGGTCTTGGGCTTTCTACGGTTTCCGCACCGCCAACGCGGACGAGCAGCTCGGGTGACCAGACGAACCACGCGGGCCACGCGGCTGACGGGCGCGGCGGTATGCTCTCGTTCGTAAGACTCGATGCCGACGCGCGCGCGGTCGGTGCGCCAGTCACGATTGCCGACAGTCCCACGGTGAGCGGCGACATGGAGGTCGTTCGCATTGGCGATCGGCTTCTGTTTGCGTGGACCTGTCGCACGACCGACGAGCCATTCGTCGCCGCAGCTTTCGTCGATGAGCATGGTGCGGTCGCTCCACTAGGCAAGATTGTTGAAGCGCGCGGGGGTGCGTCACTCGTCGGGCTTGCGTCGGGTCCTTCGGGCGCGGCTCTCATGTGGGAATCGCCAACGCGCCGCATCGCTGATTCGCGTCATGTGCATATTGCACGCATCAATGGGCGAGGGGAACTCGAGCAGCTCGACGAGCTCGAAACAAAGTCCTTGTCGCTCGAAACCCAGGGCCGAGCACCACCTGAAATCGTAGCTGCCGGCTCGGGGTTCGCGGTTCTCGCTACAGCGCGCGATTGCAACGCTACTTCGCCGGCGTGTGCCGACGCATCCTTCGTTCCAACGCTCGTTCGCATTGACGACAATGGGCGTGCCGTGCAGCGCGAGCCGCTGACGTTCGGCTCGGACCCTGCGTCCATGAGCTGGGGTGTCACGTGTGACAACGACCGTTGCCTTGCTCTTGCTGCTTCGGGAAGTGCGCCCGATGTGCGCGTTCGCGTGGCCTCGGTCCGTTCGCGCGTGAATCTGCAGCCCGAGCCCGTGCGCAAGCAAGCACACCCTCTGGACGGTCCACGCCTGGTGGATCTTACGGCGGTCGTAACCGGTGAGACGGTGGTCGACTTCGCGACGATGCGTATCGGCGATGCGACCATGATCGCAACCCTTGCGGTGCGCCCTGAAACACGCGGCGCGCATGGCGCGCAATCGGTCAAAGGTTCTCGTGGCGATCGTGACGAGGAGCGGTCGCCCACGCTCACGCTCGCAACGCGCATCCTTGACGCCGCCGGTGTCACAAGTGCGCCCGTTGTGCTGTCGCCGCGCGCGACGGCTGCGGGTGGCGTCGCGATTGCGCCGGCAGCCGGCGACGGTGGCGTCGTGGCATGGGTGGCACGCGAAAGTGGCAATTCTTCCGTGCATATTGCACGCATCGATGCGCGCGGCAAGCGCACCCGCGATGTCAAGCTCACGACAACGAAGACCGATGCAAGCAACGTGGCGATTGCGAAGGTCAGCTCGGGGTGGATTGTTGCCTGGGTTGACAGTCGCGATGGCAACGCCGAAGTGTACGCCACGAAGGTCGGTCCTAGCCTTCGTCGTATTGCGCGCGACGAGCGGATCACGAGCGCGCCCGGCGACGCAAGCGATCTCGCTATCGTTGCGCGAGGGGATCTCGTTTGGCTTGCTTGGGCGGACTCTCGCGAGAGTCCGAATCGCGGCATGGCGGACATCTACGCGTGTGCAATTCGAGCGAGCGACGCCAAGCGCGCCGTCGCCGAGCAGCGCCTTCTTGCGACAGTGGCACATTCGCGCACGCCCAAGCTCGCACTTGCTGGTCCTCCTGGTAATGGCGTTCACATCGCGTGGATCGAAGAAGCACCCCTTGGTGTCGAGACACCAAGCTCTAGCGGTTATGGCGCTATGTGGACAACACTCGATGGGGATGGCAAGCTCATGCGTAACCCAACCAAGCTGCCATTCGGCGGCGATGGTGACGGCGCAGCAACGGCTGTCGCTATCGACACAAGCACATCCTCATTGCACGCTATCATTGCCAGAAGCACGCAAGACACCGTCGCCCTTGATTCCGTTGACTTATCATCCTCGGTTCCGCAAGGCTTTCCAATGGTTACGCTTGATGGCCCGCCCTCGCTCGACGTCGCGTTAGTCCTTGATGGCAATGTCATCTACTTCAACGACAGCGGGCCGTCCGGCGCCGCCAACGCCAGCAAAGCCAACAAAACCGCCGGTCGCGTCCGTATGGCAACGCTAAAGTGGCGTTGACGGTGGCGTTTTCGCGGGCATTCAAGATTTTTTGTAGATTCTGTTCTTTTCACGCAACTGCTGCCAAATTCGGTCGACTGGTGAATTATGGACAACAGTAACTCAATTTCAGCTCGCCCCGACGTCAGCATTGCCACTACCACCCCTCGCGTTACGCCCACCCAACCGCGAACGCAGTTTAAAGAGGTGCTTTCTCAGTCGCTCGTGCGCAGCGCCGAAACGGCCATGAAAGTGCTTCCAGGCGCACCGCTCATGGCGGTGGCATTGCGCGGCGCCAGCGGCGCAGCTCCCTCAATTGGCGTACCACTCTCCGGAACCGGCAGTTCCATGTCGGTTCGTAGCGCAACTCCCGAAGGACCGGTCTCCCTGACCAACGCGTCAGCAACCACAACGGGCAGCAGCGTAGGTTCCACTCTTACCGGTTCGCTCTCGAGTGCAACCGGTGCAACAAACACGAGCACCACCGGCTCTGGCAGCATCGAGTCGTCTCTTCAGCAGAGCCAAGAGATGAACCTCTATTATCTGCAGATCCAAGAAACCGTAAACCAACAGAATCGGTCGTTTACGACCGTTTCGAACGTCCTCAAGACCGAACACGACACGGTGAAGAACGCGATCGGCAATCTGCGCTGAACGCTTCGTTTTCAACCCCGGCGTGTCCTGTATCGTGAAAACCTCGCGCACGCCTTGGTGTCTTTCTTGCGACGTAATGGAGATCCCAATGGGTATCGACGGTGTTGGAAAAAATCCGGGGTTGCCGCCGACGGCAGGCGTGGGCACGGGCGCTGTTAGCTCGACCCACGCTCCGTCGCAGGCGTTCCAAGCCGAACGCACTGGCGAGACCTCCGAAACCACGGGCGCAGCGAGTACAGGCAGTGCAGGCAACGTTGGCGCTGCCAGCGCTAACTCACCGCTCGCAAGGCTACGTTCAGGCGAGATCGACGTAAATGGCTACGTCGATCTCAAGGTTGAGGAAGCGACATCTGGGCTCAAAGGGCTTTCCGCGGACGAACTTGCCTTCATCAAAGGCGTGTTGCGCGACCAGACGGTAACCGATCCCGGGCTTGCCGATCTGACCCACATGGCAACGGGACAAATGCCCAAACCAGCATGATAGCTTGCATCGCGTGCAAGTCGCGATGCCTCGACGTTCATTTCTCGCGGGTCTCGGGCTCGCGGCGTGCTCGCGGCGCAATCGAGCGGGCGCTGATGAGCCCGCGATTGCCGCGTCGTTGTCTCTTCCGCCAATGCCTGAAGCCGGCACTCCGCCGCTCGCGCGCGGTAAGGTCGGCACGCAAACCTGGATTTTCGACGGGGGCGGTCGCGCGATCGTCGTGGTCCCGGCGTGGGTAAAATCGTCCGAAAGGCTCCCAGTGCTTGTTGCGCTACATGGTCGCGGCGAAGCGCTCAAAGGACCTGAGCTCGGCGTTATGGGTTGGCCTCACGATTACGCGCTGCTTCGCGCCATCGAGCGGGTTTGCACGCCTCCTTTGACGTCGGACGACTTCGAGGGTTTCGTCGAAGCGCGCCATCTGAACGACACGAACAAGGCACTTGAGTCGCGGCCATTTCGCGGCCTCGTTGTTGTCTGTCCGTACTTGCCCGACATCGATATCCGCAAGCCCGCGCGCGTCCACGACTACGGCGAATACCTTTGGAAAAGCGTCATGCCGCGTGTGCAGCGCGAGCTACCAGTCCTTACCGCGCCAGCGTCAACAGGAATCGATGGCGTTTCACTCGGTGGCGCAGTTGCGCTGCGTGTTGGGCTCGAGTGGGCGTCCTTGTTTGGGGCCGTTGGCACGCTGCAGGCGGCCATCAGCGAAGATCAAATCAGTGAGCTATTGCAGCTCGTGGCGAGCGCACGCACCCAAAACCCGAAGGTAGCTCTCAGGCTTTTGACGAGCAAAGAAGATTATTTCCGCGTTGCCATCACGAAAATGTCGCGCGCGCTTCAGGCTCGCGGCATTGGCCATGACTTTGCCGATGTGCCGGGTCCGCATGACTACCCATTCAACCGCGGTCCGGGCGCGATCGAAATGCTTCTGTGGCATGATCGCATGCTTACCCATGACTGACCGCTTTCGATTGGACGCGATCTCTTCTCGGCGGGGCTCCCGTCGGCGCGTAGAACTTTGCTAACATACAAAAAATCTATGGCCGATGCCGGTCTCACGAAGGGAGCTTTCGGCCTACCCGGCGCATGGGTTCTGCCGCTCGACGTCCTGGCGCGCGATCCTGCTCTTGCCGATAGAAAAAATGTTGGCGGGAAAGCTTCGCGGCTTGCGTGGCTCAAGCGCCATGGTTTCCACGTGCCCGACACATGGGTCATTGCTGAGAAGGCTTTTGCGGCGGCTTTGCGTGAGCTTCCGCCGTCGTGCGAGCCGCGATCGCTTTTGCGCGCAGCCACCGGGAAAACCGTCTACGCCCGCGCGGCCGAGGCTCGCGAGCAGATCCTTGGGGCCAAGCTTCCACGGCAGCTCGAGATCGAGCTCGCGGATCTCTGGCGCGCGCTGGCAGCCGCTGCACCGTGGGGACTTGCCGTGCGCTCGAGCGCCACGTGCGAAGACGGCGCTATCGTATCCATGGCAGGCCTCGCCGAATCCATTCTTGGCGTGCGTGGCGACGAAGATCTCATTCAGGCAGTGCGGTGCGTCTGGGCGTCCATCGCCTCGGGCCGTGCGCTCGGCTACCTCGCGGCGCACGGCATTCGCGATGTCGGCATGGCCGTCGTTATTCAGCCCATGGTGCCGGCGTCGGCTGCAGGCGTCATGTTCACGCGCAAGCATGGCGGCCCGCGCGAGCGCATCATCAACGCGGGCTTCGGCCTCGGCTCGCCCGTTGTCGATGGCGTGACCACGCCCGACATGCTCCGCGTCGCCGCCGACGGCCGCGTGCTCAAGCAAACGATTGCGCGCAAGCAGCGGACGATCGTGGTTGGTGACAGCGGCCTCGTCGAGTGCGAGGCACCAAACCCTGACGCTCCCGCGCTCGAGCAAGCCACGATCGCCGAGCTTGCCGACATTGCCAGGCGCCTCGAGGCAATCGAAGACGTGCCGTGGGATGTCGAATTTGCATGCGAGGCGCCGGCAGAGGGTGGGCAGGGCCGCGTGTGGCTTGTCCAGGTACGGCACGTCACCGGGCGCGGATATCCCGATGGCGGCGACGCGCACACGGTGTGGAGCCATGCAAACGTTGGCGAGGCGCTGCCAGGCGTAGCCACGCCATTCACGTGGTCGGTTGCTGGTGCGTACAGCGAATCGGGCTTCCGCAAGGCATTCGGAACGCTTGGCTGTTCGGTGCCGAAACACACGCGTCTCGTTGGCAACGTTTATGGGCGCTTTTATCTGAATCTCACCGAGTTCATGCGCATCGCGGCCCAGGTTCCATGGCTCGATCCTCAAACGCTCGTCGAGCTTGGCGGAGCCGCTGGTGGCCACGAGATCGCAAGCCAAGTCGGCACGTCTCACAAAGGGTTTTACGCGCGGCTTCCATTGACCGCCACACGGCTTTTGCGCGAGCAGCTCCGGCTCGAGCAGCATGTGCTTCGCTTCGAAGCCGAAGCCGAACGGGCCTTCCGCCTGCACAGCGCGCTCGACCTCGCAATCCTTCCTGACGAGGGCGTAGCCAAGAAAATCCGCGACGTGCAAAAGCTGCTCGAGCGTACGGGCGACGTGATGCTGACTTGCGCATCGAGCTCGCTTGGTACGCACATCGTCTTGAAGAGCGTGCTCGCAGCGCGTGTCTCGCCAAACGAGGGAGAGCGTCTCGTGCACGACCTCACGCGCGGCATCCGCGATCTCGAGAGCGCACGGCCGGCGATTGGTGTGGCTCGCATCGTCAACCTTGCGCGTCGCGAGCCCGAGGCCGCCGCCGTGCTCGAGAGCGACGCTGCCACGGTCGCCGCTTTGCCCGACGGCCCGACCAAGCGCGCGCTGCTCGCGTTTCTCGATCTTTACGGCGATAGGGTCGTTCGCGAGGCCGAGTTGTCGACACCGCGCTGGCAGGAAGATCCGCGGCCGGTGCTCGCGATGATCCGCGTTGCACTTCGTGGCCAAGAGCGCCAAGTCGAGTTGAAGATTGCTCGCGCAAAGGAAGAGGCGCATGCGTCGATGCAGGCTTTGCTCCCGCGCCTTAGCTTGGTCGAGCAAACGCTCGTGCGTCACCTGGTGACGCGTGCTCAGACAGCAGCGCGTCGGCGTGAGCAAATGCGTACGTGGGTGACGCGCGTGCTCGGCATGCTCCGCGAGGTTGCCCTTGACGCCGACAGGCGCATTTTGCGTCTTGTGCCCGATCTGGCGCGCGACTGGGCAGGCATTCGGGAGCAAGGCGCGCGCCGAGCGGCAATCCACACTGTGTTTTTTCTCACCATTGACGAAGTTGTCACGGCATTGCGCTGGTCGCGGACCGATCTCGCGCCACTCGTTCGTGCGCGTCGCGCCGAGTTCGCGCGCGATTGCGCACGGCCCGATCCGCCGGCAACCTTCGTTGGTGCGCCGCCGTCCGTTCAGCTGCCGCCGTTGGGTGGCGATGTTTTGCATGGCATTGGTGCAAGTTCGGGCGTCGTCGAAGGACGTGCGCGTGTTCTGTTGTCGGTGTCGCACACGAGCGAGCTCGAACCTGGCGAGGTGCTCGTCGTGCACACCACCGATGTTGGCTGGACGCCGCTTTTTTGCCTTGCAGCGGGCGTCGTGACCGAACTCGGCGGTCCGCTGAGCCATGCCGCCGTGGTGGCGCGTGAACTCGGTGTTCCGAGCGTTGTCAACGTCGACGGCGTGACGCGGGTTCTCAAAACGGGCGATCGTGTGCGGGTCGACGGCGATCGAGGCATTGTCGAACGGCTCGCGGCGATCGCGGCGAACGCGACATGACGGCTCGTTTCAAGCGCTGGATCGTTCGGCCAGAAGACGGCGGGCGCGTTGTCGACATCCTTGCGAAAGTCGGCGAGCACCGAAGTGCCATCGCCGAGGGGCGAGTTTTTCTTGGCGCCAAACGAATCACGACAATGGACGCAAGGACGCGGCCTGGTGACGAGGTGCGCATTGGCGAAAAGCCCGGTGGTGCGAACAACGCTGTGGGCGATCGCGGCGATCGCGATGCGCTGCGAGCGCCAATTCTTTTCGTGAAAGACGGCGTGGTTGCATGCAACAAGCCCGCAGGGATCCCCACAGTGCCCGATCACGTGGGCGCCTCTCATTCGCTCGTGGCGCTCATCGAGAAAGCCGCGACGACCGCGACGACCGCAACAGCCGCAAAAAATGCTTTCGTGTGCGCTTCCAATCTGCGCGTGACATCGCGTCTCGACCGCGATGTGAGCGGCGTCGTCCTTTTCGCCACCGATCCACGAGCTGCCATGCGATTGCATAATGCACGTACATCCGGCCATTACGTACGAAGGTACGTTGCCATTGCAGCTCTTGGTGATCTCGCCGATGTTGCGCAAGGCAAAGGCTCGTGGACAGGCCCTATCGGGCGCGGGAAAACCGCGCGTCACCGAGCCGTTTTTGGCCCGGACGCCAAGCCCGCCCAAACGCACTGGAAAGTCGTCGCGTTCGCCGGCGCAAAAGCGCCTTTTGCGCTACTCGCCATTGAGCCCGTGACCGGCCGAACGCACCAGATCCGCGTTCACGCGAGCCATGCGGGTATGCCCCTCGTTGGAGATTCCGACTACGGCGGTGCGCGTCGGATCACCCTTTCCAACGGGCGCGTGATCGCGCTTTTTCGCATTGCGCTTCATGCGGCTCGCGTGACCGTTTCGTTTGATAGCGGCGATGGGCTCGTGGCCGAGGCTCCAATTCCTGCTGATCTCGCACGCATATGGACCGAGCTTGGCGGTGCGGCCGAAGCGTGGGATACGGCTAGATCGTGCGTGCTCGATTCTTCGCTGCCCGCGTGAGCCTTCGATGTGGTTGCGTCGTGCTCGCAGGCTTTGGTGGCGGGCTTTTGGCGACGCTCGCATTCGGCGCAGAGGTCAATGCCGGGGCTGCGGTGTTCGCCGATGCAGCAGATGCTGGCAGCCGAGCGCCGTGGAGTGATGCAGGCGATGCGGGCGCCAGACGCGATGCCGATGCGTCGAATTCGAAAATTGCGAAGATTGCGCCGGATCCTCCTGCGATGAAGGAGCGCGAGCAATGGGTTTTCGACCTGCGCTACGACCGAGGTGACATCTACCTCGTAGCGATTCAGAAGCGCGACATGGGGGAGCCAGTGCTCACACCCAGGGTGATGGGGCGCTTCGCACTCGAGCTTTTTGAAGGGCCGACCTTGATCGAGCGTGTCCGTTTCGATTTTCCAATGCTTGGCGTAACCGAGGCCCCAGACGCAGGAATGAAAACTCCACCGCGGTTCGAGCCCAAGCTAAAAACGCGGATCGGCGTATTGTTTCCAGCCACAAAGCGGGGAACACGGCTCGAGCTGTGGGACCGCGCGCGTGACATGCGTTGGGTACTGCCTTGGCCACCGAAAGAAGGGCTAGCCACGGCCTACCGCCTCGACGCTGGATCTGATTGAAGCGGGTTCAGACAACGCTGCCGTGTGATCCGAAGATCGTCCGCGCTGCACGGCCGTAAAAGCCAAAGATCGTCATGAATGCATATTCTCGGCAAAAGGACAAAGTTTGTGCGACCCTTGTTCCGATGACGATGACGCAGGGCATAAGCGCGGAGGTTCCGCTGGTTGGGCAAACGATAGCCGGCAAGTACAAGGTGATTCGTCTGCTCGGCGAAGGCGGCATGGGTTGCGTGTATCTCGCCGAACAGCAACTCGGTTCGGCCGCCAGGAAAGTCGCGCTCAAAACGCTGCACAAGCATTTGTCGCACGACGCAAGCATCCAAGCGCGCTTCGATCGCGAGGCCGGCACCGTCGCGGCCCTGCAGCACCCGAACACGATTCAGGTGTTCGACTACGGCAAGATGGATGACGGCACGCTCTACATCGTTATGGAGTTCGTTCAGGGCAGGAGCGTTGCCGACATCCTCGAGAAGGACGGGCCAATGCCGCCCGCGCGTGTCGAGCACATCATGAGGCAGGTGTGCGGCTCGCTCGAAGAGGCGCACATAGCTGGCATCATTCACCGCGACTTGAAACCAGACAACGTGGTTCTCTGTGATCGCGCAGGTCAAAAAGATTGGGTCGAGGTGCTCGACTTCGGCATCGCAAAGCGATCGAACGAGCACGATCCGAACGAGGCGAAACTCACGCAACAGGGCATGGTGCTTGGTACGCCACCGTACATGAGTCCCGAGCAATTCACCGGGCAGCCCATTGATTCGCGCTCCGACATCTACGCGATCGGCGTGATGGCGTACGAAATGCTCACCGCGAACTTGCCATTCCAGGCCAACACCGCGTGGGAGTGGGCGTCGAAGCACATGACCGAGCTTCCAACACCGCTCGAACGCCAGCCGCTCGGCGCGCAGGTGCCCGAGGCCATGCGTGCGGCGATCATGAAGGCGCTCTCAAAAAACCGTGACGATCGCTTCGCCACGGCACACGAGTTCATCGACGCGTTCACGGGTACGCAAAGTGCGCAGGGCACGCTTGGCATGGGCGCGCCAGCGGTGAGCGTGGCAAGTGCAGCGAGTGGCGGCGCACCAGGCGTCGGCGCCACTGCCGCGATGGGCACTCCTCCCGGTTTTGGCGCTGTGCCGGGACAACCAGGCCAACAAGCCCAAATGGGCGGGCATGGAAGAACAGAAATGGCGCAGCCTGCAGTGGGTGCAGTCTACACGCCTCCTGCCATGGCAGCGTATGGGCCGCCTCCAGCCGCGGGAGGTTTCGGTCCTGGCGTTGCGCCATACCAGCAAGCCTTTGCCGGCGTGCCTGCACGCAAGGGCAAAGGGCGTTACTTTGCGATCGCGATGGCCGCAGTGGCCGCCGTCGTGCTTCTTGGTGGCGGTAGCTATGCCTTGCTGTCATCGAAGAAACCGTCGACCGGTGCGTCGAGCGCGCAGACCAGTCCCAGCGCAGTGCCGAGTACCACGGCGCATCCTGAGCCAACCACCACTGCGAGCGCACCGCCGCCGCCAGTACCACCGGTAGAAGAGCCGCAAACAACATCGGTTCCAGCGCTCGATTCGCCTGCGCAACAGTCTGCTTCTGCGCAAAAGGCCGTCGCCACGCCGCCTGCGGGTGGAAGCAAAGAGACGCCAAAGGCGGCCACGCCTACACCGAAGGCGGCCACGCCTACGCCGAAGCCGGCGGCCTCGATTCCCACGCCAATTCCTCACCAGGGATGGGGGTCGTCAAGAGGCGATTATTATCGCGATCGGGGCGATCGGAGTGACCCTCCGGCATGCGCGCAGGCCCGCTCGGCTCGCTCGAACCGCATGCCGGCAGCGATCATCGCGTCGCTCGAAAACAGGTGTCGTAGCGCGGGCGGCACGCCATAAAGTCGAAAGGGCTACGCTCTCGCGGCAGTTGAAGCCGTCGGAAGCACTCGGAAATGGTGATGCAATGTCCCTCGTGCTACGCGACCGTTGACGGCACCCGGCCGTTCTGCTCGGCGTGCGGCGCACCGCTTCCCCGTCAAGACGCCGACCCGCTGATTGGTTGCGTAATTCAAGGGAAATACAAGATCGCACGCCTGCTCGGCGAGGGCGGCATGGGCGCGGTGTATGCCGGTGAGCAAGCACTTGGGCACACCACGCGAAGGGTTGCCATCAAGACGCTGCATCGACATTTGTCGAACGATCCCCAGATTCGCGAAAGATTTTATCGCGAGGCGGGCACGCTTGCCGGGCTCGAGCACCCCAACACCGTACAGGTTTTCGACTTCGGAACCACCGACGATGGCGTTCTGTACATCGTCATGGAGTTCGTGCAGGGCGAAAGCATTGCCGCGGCCCTCGAGAAAATCGGCCCCTTGCCGCTCGGGCGTGCAAAGAAAATTCTCGAGCAGATTTGTGGATCGCTTGGTGAAGCGCACGACAAAGGAATCATCCATCGCGATCTCAAACCGGACAACGTGATCCTCACCGAGCGCGCTGGGCAGAAAGACTTCGTGAAAGTCCTCGACTTTGGCATTGCCAAGCGCAACGACGAGGAAGATCGCAACGAAGCGAAGCTCACACAGCAAGGCATGGTGCTTGGCACGCCGCCGTACATGAGCCCTGAGCAATTCACCGGACAGCCGCTCGACCGGCGCGCCGACATCTATTCGCTCGGCGTAATGGCCTACGAAATGCTCACCGGCGAGCTTCCTTTCACGGCGAAGAGTTCGTGGGAGTGGGCGACACTTCACATGACGTCCGCGCCGAAGCCAATAGAAACGACGTCACGCGGTGCGGCGCTTCCTGAGTCGGTGCGTAGCGCGATCATGTGTGCGCTCTCGAAGGCCAAAGAGCAGCGTTTTTCGAGCGTGCAGGGGTTCTTCGGTAGCTTTTGCGGTGCGCCGCGCGATCGCTCGACGTTCGAGCGTACGCCAACGGCAATCGATCGTCCTGCAACCGTGCCGGCGGTTGCTTCTGGCGCTCGTGGGAATGAGCGGCCGGCCGTGATCGCACCATCGGGCGATGATTCTCTCAAAGGCGGAACGCAAATCGGCGAGCCAATATCGTTGCCAGAGGCAGGTTTCGGTGGTGCATCGCTTGCGCCGTCGTACGGCATGCAACCGAGTGCAATGGCTTACGGTGTGCACTCCAGCGTGCCGTATGCACCACCGCTCGTGGCCTCCGGCAGGAAAGGCAAGGGGCGCTTCGCGTTGCTCGTGACCATGCTCGGCATCGGAGCGGCCATTGCTGCAGTGGGCGTATATCTCGCCAGCACTGGCGCAATTGGCGGCGGCACGTCGTCCGGGCCGGCAATGCCCATAGCCTTCGATGCAGCCGCCACAACGCCAACGCCAACGCCAACGGTTGCGGCGTCAACTGCGCATGCGCCGCTCGGTACGTCAGCACCGCTTACTGAAGCACCGCCGCTGCCAGGCGCCGCGCGCGCTACGCGCGCTACGGCAACGCTGGCGGCTGCACCGCCGCAGCGTGCTGCAACACCTGCGTCGCACCATGCACCCGGCACGCCGGCTTCGCAGCACGCATCGGCCACGCCAGCCACACCCACGCCGCCGTCTGCTCAGACGCCATCGGAAACTTCATCAACGCTGCCCCCTTGGGTGTCAACGCCGCCGTACGTGTCGGCTCCCGCGCCAACCCCAACCCCGACGCCCACGCCGCCGTACGTGTCAGCGCCCACGCCAACCCCAACGCCGCGGGGCGTTCCAGCGCCGCAGGCTGGTCCAGCGCCATACGGTGAGCCAGCCGTGTGCGCTCGGGCACGTTCGGCTCGCGCAAGCGGCATGCCCATAGCCATTGTCAATGCGCTGGAAGCGCGCTGCAGGGCGGAGGGCGACGGCAGCCGATACTAGTTGGGAAAAGTATAAGGCTTTTGACGTGTTCCGTGCTCTCACCCGTCCGTGCGTGGGGCGTTTCACCCCGTGAGAACCCTTTTGTGTCCGTTTGGGGCCATAGACGGGTCGCTGAAGAATGCTAGATTACACTCTGTGGAAGTTGTTCTCCGCAAGCTCGGGAAGGGGTCCCGCGCCGTTGCTGGTCGTCTGGTGAGGGCACCGCGGAAAGGGTCGGTCGTTGTGATCGAATTTCCGGACGGCATGCACGAATATGTAACTACACCGGTCAAGCGCGTGCTTCGAATTGCCGGGCGCGAGGTCTTCTACATCGAAACGGTCAACAGCCGCTACCGCCTCGAAGTGCGCAGTCGCGAAGATGCGGTTGCCGAAAGCGCCGGCTGACGCTTTCGATTTTTCGATTTGGCAGGGCCCAGCAAATGCGTTGCGTGCATCGCGGCGCGCAGCAGGCTGGCAAACATGCTCTGAGGACTTGACGGCATGCCAGAATTAGCGTTGTCTCCGGGCGACTATGGGTAAATTTGATCGTCGCAAGTCGAGAAAAATGAAGCGCCGCAAGGGGCAGGTGAAAAAGAAAATTCGCCTCAAGCGAACGCGCGCAGCAAGCGAAGCCAAGCCGTCTTCCGCGCCGAAAAAGGCGTCTTTAAAGAAATCCGCTCAAGCCAAGGCTTAACGATGCAGATGCAAACCGTCGCGAGCAACACGACGGTCGAGGCTTTTTCCGAGGAGCGCGCGGAGCGTACTTGAAGTACGTGAGCACGCACCGCAGGAAAAAACGAAGAGATCGTGGCGCGCAGCAGGTTTGCCTCAGTACGGTACGGCAGCAACGAAGTAGATCTTGTTCACGCCGCCGCTTGCAAGGCCTTTGGCGTAACCAAGGCGGAATGTGAAAGCTTCAATGTAGCCAAGCGTTGCGTCGAACCAGAGTTCGCCGCCTGCGCCCGTTTTGAACTTCGCCGAGTTGAATTCATCGAAGGCGCTTCCGTAATCCAGGAAAACCGCGCCGGTGATGCGGTTTAGGAAAATTGGCAAGGTCTCGGGGCCGCGATCGACGTTGATAATCGGAAAGCGGTATTCGGCGTTGCTAAGCACGTAGCTGCGCCCTGCTTCGATGACAGGCGGGTAGCCGCGCAGCGTGATGCCGCCCTGGATGAGCACGTTGCGAACGATGTCAACGACGGGCAGGTCGACAAAGCCACCGATGTAAAATGCACCTTGTCCTGGGAACGAGCCGCCGCTCGTGCCGCCGCCAGCGTGCAGGGCGAGCGAGTGATGGCGAAACCAAGGCATGAGAAAGTACGTCGAGAAGTTGCCCTGCACGGCGAACCCGGAGAAATCGCTGCCAAGCGATGGATCGGAAATGTCGAGGCTGGTGGAGAACGACAACCCGCGCTCGGCTCCCGCGCTGTAGAGATAACGCTCGGCGTTGGTGTACGCGTAGCCAAGGTGCAGCGTGCTTGCGAGGCCGCCGCGCGGCACCGTAGGCGTTTCGTACGGATCGATTTTATCGATGGGAAATGACCGATCGATGCCGACGCGCGCAAGCGAGTGTGTGACAACGAACCAGTTGCTGTCGTACGGACTGTTTCGCGTATACGCGATGGACGATGCAAAGCCGGCTACTTCTTGCATGATCTCGGGCTGGTAGCTGCCGATCGAAAAGCCGCCACGAGGGGTGACCGTGCGAAAAAGTGACATGCTGAAGTCGAACGGCAAGCGCGCGTACGTGTAGGCAAGCGAGCCTTGAAGCCCGGGTTTTTCAATCTCGGTCGTTGTGCTTGCGGCAATCGTGTGGAAGCCAGAAATGTCGGTGCCGCTCGCCGTGATGATCACTTGCTGGCCGAAATTGCCCGGGGTGATTTGCACGCCGTAGCGCCGCGGCCAAAGCGTGCGCCACGGGCTGTAGGGCACGCTTTTCCATTTTTGATCTGGCACAGCGTGCGCGGCAGGATGGTTGTCGACGTAGGCCGGTGCCGGCGTCCAAGTCGACTCGTCGATGGGCATCGCAAACAGGTCGAAGCCGTCTTTCGTATAGCCAACGTAGGCGAGTGTTTTGCCGTCGGGCGATGGCTCGGGGCTGTAGGCGCCCAGAATGACATTTGTAACTTGCAAGATTCGGTTCGTGTTGATTTCCCAGGCATAGATGTTCGAGATGCCCGATCTGTCGGAATGAAAATAAACAAAGCGCCCATCGGGCGAGAAGCTAGGGCCTCCGTCAATCGCGCGATCGGCTGTGACGTCGACGAAGCTGCCGTCCTCTACGTCGACGTAGCGGATGTCGCGGAAGCCTCCATTCTTCCAAATACTGTAAGATACATGCTTTCCGTCGGGTGACCAGCGAGGCGTGTAGGCCTGCTCGAACTTTGCCGTAGGCACGAGTGGCCGCTCGTGGCCCAGGTGATTGCGTTCAAGATCGGCAATCATGATCGAGCGCGTTCCGTGGCTGTTTCTGACGTAAACGATGCGCCGTCCGTCCGGCGACACGGCAGGATCGCTGGCACGAAGGGACGGATCGGTCAGGACTGTGCGGCCGCGATCCTGCGTGCCAAACGTAGATTTTTCGCCCGGCGGCAAGTGTTCGAGATTGGCGTAAAGAAAAACGTTCTTGTCGAAGTTTTGCGAGCTGAAAACGACGCCGCCGTCCGGGGCAAAGCTTGCCTGCGACTCGCCGCTCGTTCGCGCGATGAGGGCGGCACGCGATTCGTCGAAGGCGGTCATCGCGTTTCGCGCGTCTCGCTCGCCACGTGCGTTGCGCCGAATCGGCAGCGCCCAGAGCCCTGTTTGCAAGTGTTCGTCGTCGCGGTAGTAAAGGAGCCCGCCTTCGTGCTCAGGCCACGCGCCTTTTGGGATCCATCGCGGGTTGCGCGCAATCTGGCCATGGTGCGTGATGCGCACGCCTTCCCGCGGCCCCGTGGCTTTCACCTGGGCAGCTTGTGCGCGGTACTTCTGCTGCATGTCGGAGATCCATGTAGGATACAATTCAACGTACGAACTTCCCGTGGCGCGGCGGATGGACCGATTGAAGCCATAAGGAATGATTTGGCTACCGTAATCGGCGGCGGCTTTGCGAAGGGCTTGTTCGCCGTAGGTGGAGGCGATCCACTGAGTGAAGTACGAGCCGTAGAGATACCAAATGTTGCCCTGCGGCCAGCGCCGCACAGAATTCGAGATTTGATCGATGGGCGCAATGTTGTCGGACAGAACGTCGGCGCGCATCCACATGTCCCACTGCGAGGCGCGCAGCCGCCCGGCACTTGTGCGTGCGCTTTCTTGGTAAACGGCGAGACCTTCGAGGATCCACCGCGGCTGCGCCTGGTTCGGTGCAAGCGTTTTTCCAAGCACCGCGTTGACGATGGCGGGAAGGCCCCGAATTTGGTCGGTGTGCAGGATGTGCGTGTACTCGTGCGTGACGAGCTCGAGGTACCAGTCGTCGACATCGCCGAGCGGGGAAAGATCGTCAGGCGCCGTTACCCAAAGCTGGATCGCGTTGTAAGGCAGCGCCGTGGAGAAACCGTTCGCATCTTCGCTCGAATCGAGGAGCAGGATGTCCACGGGCTCTTTGGGCTCCCAGCCGACGTGCTCTGCCATGTTGGAATGGATGTTTTCGGCGACACTCGCAAGATGGTTTGCGACTTCTTCGATGCCGGAATGGTAGGTCACGCGAAAGTGCGGAGTTTCGATTGTGTACCATGCAAGCGATGGGTCGCTCATGGCATGGCAGACTCGCGCGAGCATGACCACGGCGGCTGCAACGCAGATCGCGAGAGCGGCGACGAGTTTGCGATGCCGCAATGTGTTCAAGGCGCTAGCCCGAGCAATTCATCAACTATAGTCGTGGGCGTGCGCGGTGAAAGTCCGATCCTGTATGCCCACCGAGGCGCGAGCCTCGAGTTGCCCGAGAACACTCTCGAAGCGTTTGCTCGTGCTTTCGACCTTGGCGCGAACGCCATCGAAACCGATGCGCACATGACGCGCGACGGGCGCGTCGTGCTTTCCCACGATTCGACCGGCGAGCGCATGGCGGGCGTGCCCATGGCGATTCGCGATGCAACGCTCAACGACGTGCGCACCTGGAATGTGGGGGCTGGGTTCACCATTGCCTCGGGAGGTGAGCGTCGTGCCTACCGAATGCCAACGCTCGACGAGACCCTCGAAGCATTTCCAAATGCGTTCTTCAATATCGACGTGAAGCAAACGTCGCCCGACATGATCCAAGCTTTGCTTCGAAGCATTCGTGCGGCGCATGCTACCAATCGTGTGCGGATTGCAAGCTTCTCTGCGCGAAATCTCCGTCGGGCACGTGCGCTCGGCTACGACGGCGCTCTTGGCATGGCCTCGAGCGACCTTGCGAAGGTGATGCTGCTTCCAAGGCTGTTTGCGCGGCGCTTGCCCATTGCCGGTGACGCCGCCCAGGTGCCGGAGCGCGCATGGGGCATGACGTTCGCGAGCCAAAGCGCGATCGATCGGCTTCACGCATGCGGTCTTCGCGTCGACTTTTGGACGATCGACGATCCTGAACGAGCCAAGTGGCTCTTTGCCATGGGGGCCGATGGGATTGTAACGAACGACGTGCGCGGGCTCCGCGCTGTACTATCCGGCTAGGTATGCTCGAGGGCTCTTCGGTCATCGTCATTGTCCCGGCCTTTCAAGAGCAGCAGCGAATCGCTCGCGTGGTCGAGACAATGCCCGAGTTCGTCGACATGATCGTGGTGGTCGATGACGGAAGCCGGGACGAAACGACGGAGCGCGCGCGCCGTGCAGCAGACGCGCGCACCGTGCTCATGAAACACGAAAAGCGCCGCGGCGTTGGAGCGGCCATTAAAACCGGCTACCAAGAGGCGCTCGCGCGGGGCGCACACGGACGCCCAACCGATGCACTCTGCATCATGGCCGGTGACGGCCAAATGCACCCGAATGATTTACGCAGCGTGGTGCTGCCAATCGTTCTCGGGGAAGCCGATTACGTCAAAGGCGATCGATTCCGCATCGAAGGCGTCCGCAGGGCGATGGGCTGGCCTCGATGGGTGGGCGGGATGCTTTTCTCGTTTCTCACGTCGCTCGCCATTGGCCAGGCGATCTCCGACAGCCAATGCGGGTTCACTGCCTTGTCGCGCGCCGCTGCGATGCAGCTCGACCTTGTAGGGCTCTGGCCTAGTTTTGGCTATCCAAACGACATTCTTGGCCAGCTTGCAGCAAAACGCCTTCGCATTCGTGAGGTGCCCGTGATGCCCATCTACGGCACCGAGCAAAGCAAGCTAAGACTCCGACACCTGCCCCCGATTTTCTATCTCGTTGCGCGTGCCGCTGCGCGCCGGCTTGGCACGCGAAATGAATCGCAATAGCGCAAGCTTGCAAAGGGAATCGAGTGTATCATCTTATGAAGATGAGTCAGATGGCGCATACACGACGTTTGGCTAGGCCGCATCGAAGCACTCTGATTGGCAACGGATTTTTGTTGGAATCGCTGCGCAACCGGTTCCCCTTGCTTTGGGACATCCGCCTGAGCAAATCCGCGATGAAAAAGCGTGTGTACCTGCAAGTACCGCCCGAGATCACGCGTCTCGCGCCGCCGCAGGGCCCGCTGCGCGCGCGGGCAGCGGGCCCTCCGCGTGCCCAAGCGCCAATGCCGCCGAGGCGCGATTCGCGCAAGTTCGTGCGCCAGTTCCCCGCTTTTAACGCGCACGCGTACATGACGAACGCTTCTCGGACGCTTGACATGAGATCCGCAACGCAGGCGGACGCCATGGCAGGTGTTCGCGCAAGTGGCGGGGTGAGTAGGGCAAGTGCTGCATGCGCATGGTGGGAAGGGCCCCTCGTGGTTGGCGTCCTGCTCATCGCCCTACCGCCTGTTGGACTATCCCTCGTGTGGAGCAGCCGGCACTACGATTCGGACGCGCGCTGGGCGCTCACAGGAATGACGGCGCTCATGATGGGGCTTGTGACCGTCATAGGCATAGCCCTTGTCGTGATGTAGACCGCTTTCGATTTGACGCGAACGCGATGAAGGGCGGCCACAGGGGGCCGCCCCTACGAATGTGTGTTTGTTAGGTTGTAGGGGCAGGCCTCCGTGCCTGCCCCGCTTTGAACTTGCGTTAATTTGAAAGCGCGCGATCGACGATCGTGTCGGCCCACTTCAAAGCATGATCGAGATCGAATAGCTCGGCGAGCTGCTGGTGCGAGAGCTTTACGTCAGCATCACTTGCGAGGTTTTCGCGAAACGTGCCGTCGCCGTGCCACGCGCGCATGGCGTTGCGCTGCACGAGAACATAGGCCTCTTGGCGCGGCAAACCCGCTTCGACAAGCGCAAGAAGAACCGCTTCGGAGAAGAAGAGTTCGGCCGCGCGATCGAGATTCTGCTTCATGCGCTCCGGGTAGACAACGAGACCTTCCACCAGGCTGCACGCGCGGTCGAGCATGAAAGCGAGCGTGGTTGTGGCATCGGGGGCGATCATGCGCTCGACCGATGAGTGCGAGATGTCGCGTTCGTGCCAGAGGGCAACGTTCTCGAGCGCAGGGATGCATGCTGCACGCACAACGCGCGCAAGCCCACAGAGGTTCTCGCTCGAGATAGGGTTTCGCTTGTGAGGCATCGCGCTCGACCCCTTCTGCCCGACCGTGAATGCCTCTTCGGCTTCGCCAACTTCGGAGCGTTGCCAATGACGAACGTTCGTGGCTAGGCGTTCAATGCCAGCCGAGAGCAGGGCCATCGCGCAAAAAAGTTCGGCGTGGCGATCGCGCGGGACCACCTGCGTGCTCACGACTTCCGGCTGAAGGCCGAGCGCCGCGAGAGCCCTTTGCTCGATCGCAGGGGTTACGTGCGCATAGGTGCCAACAGCGCCGGCGATTTTTCCATATGCAATATGCACGCGTGCCTGCGCGAGACGCGCACGGCCGCGCGCGATTTCGGCGTGGTGACCGGCAAGGACGATGCCGAAAGTAACCGGTTCGGCGAAAATGCCGTGACTGCGGCCCATCATCGGCGTTTTTTTGTGCTCGCGAGCACGCTTGGCGAGCGCGGAAACCAGTGCATCGGCGCGTTTGAGCATCGCGTCGGTCGCGTCGCGAAGCAAAATGGCAAACGACGTGTCGAGCACATCGCTCGATGTCATGCCGCGATGAAGCCACCTTGCATCGGCGCCCGCGAGCTGCTCCACATGCGTGAGGAATGCAATGACATCGTGTTTGACCGTGCGCTCGATTTCTTCGATGCGCGCAGCGCTGAGCACGAGATTTTTTGCACGAATGCGCGCGGCAGTGCCCTGCGGGACAACATTGGCTTCTTCCATGGCTTCGCATGCGGCAAGCTCGACGTCGAGCCAGACCTCGTAGCGATGTTCGGAAGACCAGAGCGTGGCGAAATCAGCGGGCGTGTAGCGTGGGATCATAGCGATTTGGGCGGCCACAGGGGGCCGCCCCTACGAAGATGCGTTCTGTTGGTCGTAGGGGCAGGCCCCTGTGCCTGCCCTGTGTTGGGCACCCACAAGGGGTGCCCCTACGAATGCGAATGCGTTCGCCTACTTCGCTTTGCGGAAGATCTCCATCACGTCTTGCAGAAGCTTGATGGCTTCGGCCTTCGGCCTTTGGAACGCATTGCGTCCCATGATTGAGCCGAACGCACCGCCCTCGGCCAGACCTCGCACTTCCTCGAGCACGGCGGGCGTGTCTTTCGCTTCGCCGCCCGAGAAGATCACGATGCGCTTACCGTTGAATGCGCTTTGCACGCAATGGCGAACGCGGTCCGCCAGCGTTTTGGTTGGAATGTGATACTTTTCGAAAACCTTTTTGGCTTCAGGCTGCTCGATGTGCTCTTTTGGCGGCTTGATTTTGATGACGTGTGCACCAAGTTGTGCCGCGATTTGCGCGGCATACGCGGCCACGTCAACGGCCGTTTCGCCCTCTTTCGACAGCCCAGCGCCACGCGGATAAGACCAAACCACGGTGGGCAGTCCAACTTCTTTCGCGTCGAGAATCAGTTGGCGAAGGTTCTCGTACATTGGGTTGCGCAAGCCCGAGCCGGGGTAAATCGTGTAGCCGATGGCCGCGCAGCCAAGGCGAAGTGCGTCTTTCACAGAGCCCGTTTGCGCGCTGCAAGGCTGCTCGATTTTCGCAAGCGTGTCGGAGTTATTGAGCTTGAGAATGAGTGGAACCTGACCCGCATATTTGTCTGCAACGGCCTCGATGAAGCCGAGCGGCGCGGCATACGCATTGCAACCAGCATCAACGGCAAGCTGCACATGGTAGTCAGGGTCGTAGCCTCCAGAGTTCGGCGCGAAAGACCGAGCAGGGCCATGCTCAAAGCCTTGATCGACCGGCAAAATCACCATTTTGCCAGTGCCGCCAAGCGTGCCGTGGTTCAGCATGCGCGCGAGGTTGGCCTTCACTCCGGGGTTGTCCGAACCGTAATGGGACAGGATCTCTTTCACGCGGTCGGTGGCAGGCATGGTCTCTTTGCTCCTCGGTTAATCCGCACGGGGCGGGTGAAAAACGGTGCGAACCCGGGGCGCAAGGTAGCCGCCCGCATCTGGCAGATCAACCCACGAAAAGTATCGCTTGCGCAAGCTCGCGCCATCGAACAACATTCTGAAGTCGGAGGTAACCATGGCTGAAAGTAACAGCAGCATTCCGGTGCGCCGTCCTGCCCCCGTGGTTGGCACCACGCTTCGCGAGCATGTCCTTGCTGGAATGCATGCCGCACCTGGTGCCACCGGCGACTTCACGTCGCTTCTCAATCACATTTCGCTTGCGATCCGCATCATCAACACGCGTGTGCGCGCCGTTGGGCTCGCAGACATGCTCGGCTACACGGGCGAAACGAACATTCAAGGCGAAGAAGTGCAAAAGCTCGACGCCTTCGCAAACGAAGTGCTCCTCAACGTGCTCGATCGAAGCGGTTTTTGCGGCGTTGTCGGAAGCGAAGAACTCGACGAGGCGCAGATCGCGGAAACCCACGCCAAGTACGTCGTGCTCTTCGACCCGCTCGACGGCTCGAGCAACATCGACACAAATGTTGGCATCGGTACCATCTTTGCCGTTCTTCGCCGCACCGAGCCGAAGCTTTCGCGCCCAAGCCTCGACGACGCGTTGCGCCCGGGTCGCCAGATCTTGGCTGCAGGTTATGTGCTTTATGGGCCTTCCACTGTGTTCGTTTTGTCGACGGGGCATGGCGCCCACGCCTTCACGCTCGACCCGTCGATTGGCGAGTTTTTCCTCTCGCAGCCCGACATTCGCTGCCCGAGGCGTGGCACCTGCTTTTCGGTGAACGAAGGCTACTTTTCACGTTGGTCGCCCGAGGTACAAGCCTGGGCGCGGTGGGTCAAAGCCGAAAAGGGCGCGGCTGCACCGCCTATCGCAAGCGCCGAGCCATTCAAGGTGCCATATTCGTCGCGCTACGTTGGATCGCTTGTCGCCGACGCGCACCGCACGCTCATCAAAGGCGGTATTTTCGCGTATCCAGCCGACACGCAACACACGGGCGGCAAACTTCGTCTGCTCTACGAAGCAAACCCCATGGCCTTCCTCTTCGAGCAGGCAGGCGGGCTTGCCACAACCGGCAAAGATCGCATTCTCGACATCGTGCCAACCGCGCTGCACCAGCGCACTCCGCTCGTGCTCGGTTCGAAAGACGATGTCACGGCGTTCCAGCAGTTTGTCGACGGCTCGCCAACGTAAACGGGTAGGTGGGTCAGACACGGGGGTCTGCCCCTACACACAACCGCCGCCAGAACACGTATCGAAAACGCAAATCCGTAGGGGCGGCCCCCTGTGGCCGCCCTATATAGAAAGCGGTCAGACGCCTTGCGTGTTCGGGGGCCAAATGTACTTGTGCATTTGCATCTGAACGCGCACCGGCAGTGCGTCTTCGAGCACCCAGCGAACGACGTCGCGCATGGCAAGCTTGCCAAACACCGTGCTTACGAGCAGGTTCGGTGTGAGCATGCTCAGCGAGCGCCCGCGTAGGATGTCGCGCATCCATAGGTAGTCTGCGCGATTTTCGATCACGAACTTGATCTCGTCTCGTGGCGTGATGTAGCCGAGATTCGACCAGCGCATTCGGTGCATCTCGCCCGAGCTCGGCGTTTTGAGATCCATGATTTTGTGCACGCGACGATCGACGCGCGAGACATCGACCTCGCCGTTCGTCTCGACAAGAACCGTTCGCCCAGCATCGCATAACTCTGTCATGAGCACAAAGGCTCCTGGCTGAAGGAGTGGCTCGCCGCCGGTGAGCTCGACGAGCTCGAGGCCCATGGCGAGCGCCCTCGCAAGCACCTCGGCGCGGGCCATGCGACGGCCGCCATAAAAAGCTTGCGTGGTGTCGCACCACTGGCAACGCAGGTTGCACCCCGTGGTTCGCACGAACGTGCACGGCAGCCCAGCAAACGTCGATTCCCCCTGGATGCTTGCGTAAATCTCGTGAATGACGAGTGAGTCTGCTTTGGCCAAATCTCTTGATTTTTAGCAGATCATGGCGAAGGCGGTACCGGTTCGAGTTCGGGTGCCGGGATCTCCGTTGCTGACGGCGCGGGACCGAGCATTGGTGCCAACGGCACAGTGTAGTGTCTCCAAATCGCGTAGGCCGCAGCCGCGATCGCCACGCTGCCGATAACGAACATGCGAAAGAGCGCGGCAAACGGAATGCGCGGCGGCTCCGGCGTCGCGGGCAACTTCCTCGCCTTTGCACGTGGCACAACGAGCAAGCGTAGCGCCTTTCGTGCCAGCCCGAAACGAAGTCCGGGCAGGAGTGCTAAGTCGCCTGTGCCATGGCGACTGTCACTCCGGCCTCATGGCCGCCGCATCCTTATGCCGAGTTCGTGCACCGAGTCGACAAACCCGCACGTTACCTTGGCGGTGAGTACGGTTCGTCGACTCGGGCGTGGGACTCTGCCAAGGCGCGCGTGTGCCTCGCATTTCCAGACGTTTACGACATTGGCATGAGCCATCTTGGCTTGAAGATTCTCTACAACATTTTGAATCATGACCCACGCACGCTTGCGGAACGGTGCTTTGCACCCTGGGTTGACATGGAAAGGGAACTTATCGCGCGAAATCTTCCGCTCGTTTCGCTCGAAAGCGCGCACAAGCTTGCCGACTTCGATGTCGTGGGTTTCTCTCTGCAGTTCGAGCTCACATACACAAACATTCTGACGATGCTCGATCTTGGGCGTATTCCGCTGCGCGGTTCGGCACGCGGCGAGAGCGATCCGCTCATTATTGCGGGCGGCCCGGCGGCAACACACCCCGAACCCCTCGCCATGTTCATTGACGCATTCGTCGTTGGCGATGGCGAAGAGCGCACCACCGAGCTTGCGCTGCTGTGGACGGAGCTTCGCGAAAAAGGTGTATCCCGCACAGATCGATTGAGAGCGATTGGCAAGCTTCGCGGCGTGTATGTGCCGTCGCTTTACAGCGTGCGCACTGAGCCGCAATTAGGTCTAGAAGTGGTCGATGGGCCCGAAAAAGACTTGCCGTTTCCCATCGTGCGCAACGTCGTGGGCGACATCAACGAGTTCCCGTTCCCCGACAACGGGCCTGTGGGCGGTCCCGAAGCCATCTTCGATCGAATGTCCATCGAGATCGCGCGCGGCTGCACCCAGGGCTGCCGCTTCTGCCAGGCTGGCATGATTTACCGCCCGGTGCGCGAGCGCGATCCGGCCGAGATCGTCGACACCGTCGTTAAGGCGGTGAACCGCTCGGGCTACGATGAAGTGAGCCTTACCTCACTTTCAACTGCCGACTACTCGTGCCTTGCTCCGCTCGTCAGGCAGGTAACCGAAAAGCTCAGCGCCAAGAACGTGTCGCTCGGCGTTTCGTCACTGCGTGCGTACGGGCTCGAAGAAGCCGTGCTCGACGACATGCGCCGCGTTCGCGCCTCCGGGATCACGTTCGCACCCGAGGCTGGCAGCCAGCGCATGCGCGATGTCATCAACAAGAACATCAGCCTAGACAATTTGATGACGACCGCGGAGCGCGTTTGCGCTCGTGGCTGGGACAAGATGAAGCTTTATTTCATGATCGGCTTGCCCACCGAAAACGAGTGCGACGTTCGCGAGATCGTCCAGGTTGGCAAGCGCGTTCGCGAGATCGGCGGCAAAGTGCGCCGCGAAACGAACCAGGGCGGACCGCCAAAGATCACCGTGAGCGTGTCCACGTTCGTGCCAAAACCGCACACGCCGTTTCAGTGGTGCGCCATGGATCGGCAAGAGCGCATACTCGAAAAGCAAGCATGGCTCAAAGACGAAGGGCGCCATGCCAAGAGCGTCGAGATTCGCTTGCATCATGCAGCAACAAGCTGGCTCGAGGGCGTGTTCGCGCGTGGCGATCGCAAGCTGGGTCGCGTGCTCGAGCGCGCGCAGCACGCGGGCTGCCGCTTCGACTCGTGGGAAGACCAAATGGACATCGATCTCTGGATGAGCGCCTTCCGCGCCGAGGGCATTGAGCCAGAAAACTACCTTGGAACCATTCCGGTCGGCACGCGCCTGCCGTGGGATCACATCGATGTAGGGCTCGAAGATGGCTTTCTGAACCGCGAATATCGCAAGGCATTGAAAAACCGTTTGAGCCCGCCCTGTAGCAAAGGCGGCAAGGCTGCCAGCACAATTGTGCGCCATACAAATATTGAGAACGCGGAGTCAGAAAAAGATAACGAAAAACTTGTATGTTACAATTGTGGCATTGCGTGTGATCTGTCAGCGATGCAAAAAACGAGGCAGACGTACCTTGACCGTCTCGATTCGCTTGATTCGCTCGACACGAAAGCCAGCCAATTGCCAAACGCTTTGGCACAAGCACCGAAGCCAAAAGGCCCAAGGCAGCCGCCACGCATCGTGCAAGGCGAGGCGCGCCGCTATCGTTTCGTGTACGAGAAAATAGGTCCGGCAGCCTTTCTTTCGCACCTCGATGTTCTTCGCGCCCTGCCGCGATCGTTTCGACGGCTACAAATCCCTATTTTTTACTCGTCGGGTTTCCACCCGAAACCCGAAATGACATTTTCGCCGGCGCTGTCGCTCGGTGTTTCAAGCCTTGCAGAAGTCGTCGATGCAAAGCTCGCCATCGATGTCGATCCAACCGAGCTCGCTTCGGCGTTGTCTGGCGCCTCGGCGCAAGGCCTCGTGTGGAAGGCTTGTGTGCGTCTTGGCCCGCATGATTCATCCGTTGCACGCCTCGTGGATGCCGCGCGCTACGCGGTGGCGATCGCGCGAAAGGAGCTCCATGCAATGGGCGGCGAAACACGACTTGCTGCCGAAATTCAGCGCCTGGCAGAAGCAAGCGAGCATTTGGTGATTCGCCGGTTCGAACGGAGCAGTCTGCCAAACGCTGTGCCAAAAACCGTGAACGTAAAGAAGTTTTTGCGCCGAATCACGGCGGGCGATCCGCGTGCCACCGCGCTACTGAGAGACGCCGGCGTGCACGGGGATTTCGTCACGCTGCTCATCGATGTGGACATCACACCCGAAGGCGGCGTGAAGGTCTCGGAAGTCATCGAAGCCCTTATGGGCAACATCGACGGTTGGCAACAGGTCTTCTGTCCGTCGGTGCGCATCGAGCTTGGGCTGCGCGATGGCGAAAGAATCGTATCGCCGATCGACTTGGCAACGATCCGCTTACGATCGAACCCTAGCCCAAGGTTGCCGCATTAGCCCTTTTTCTCTATGGTTGGCGGCATTCGCCCTCGTAGCTCAGTGGATAGAGCAGCGCTTTCCTAAAGCGTTGGTCGCAAGTTCGACTCTTGCCGGGGGTACGATTGACCACACGGCGCAGCCTTTGTTTTGTCGCGACGGTGTTCGCGGTCGCAAGCTGGCCCTGTCATGCCACGGGTGAGCCGCTAAAAACATGGGGAACAGCAAAGCCCGAACCCTCTCAAGCAACAACGAGCCAGGTGCCGCCGCCGCCACCGCCATCGGATCGACCGACGGATCGACCACAAGACGGCGCGCTGCCTGCGGACGGGACGGGCGGCCACCTCACCACGCCCGAGCCGCCGGAACCTTCACCCGAGCCAGCGCCTCCTGCTGCAAAGGCGGGCCTTCGCTACACTCTCGAAGGCGTTGAGGTTCGCGGCAACACGTCGACTCTTGCGCGCGTCGTGCTTCGCTACGTGCCATTTCGTGCAGGCGACGTCCTTGATGTCGACGACAAAGAACTTCTTTTAACGCGCTTTCGGCTTCTGGGCACCGGCTTCTTTCGCGACGTCGAGCTCTCGCTCCGGCGAGGCACCAAGCGCGGTTACGTGGTTCTCGTCGTTCACGTCGTCGAGCGCAACACCATCGTTGTAAACGACACGTGGCTTGGCCTGTCTGCCGACGCCGAACCCAATGGCAAGGCGCGACCTCTTACCGCCTACGGTGGCATTGACGTTTCGGAGTTGAACCTCGCCGGCACCGGAATCGCGCTCGGTGGCGCGATGGCCATCGCAGACGGGCAGCTCGGTCTGCGCATGCGCCTCGGCGTGCCGCAGTTTCTTGGCTCCTCGTGGTCGGCCGAAACACAGCTTCTCTACAACAACGCGAAAGACTTCTTTGGCACTCGCGACGTGCTGGTGGACGATCCCACACAAACCGTTTCGCAGGACTATGCCGTTGTTTCGTATCGTCGCTTTGGCGGCTTGGTTGGTGCCGGTCACGAAATCGGCGGCGTAGCCACACGCGTTTTCTTCGATTACCGGCTCGAGAAAATTGACGCGACCTTGCCTCTCGCCGCGAGCCAGCGTCGCGGTCTCGACATCGAGCCCATCGACTTTTATCTCATCGGCGGTTCGAGCGTTCTTTCGACCCTCAGCGCTACCATTGTGCATGATACACGCGATGAGCCTTTCTTGCCAACGCGCGGATGGCACGTGCTTGGTCGTGCCGAGGTCTCGCTCTCACCGTTGGGAAGCGACTATCCGTACGCGAAGCTTGGTTTGCGTGGTTCGCGGTGGATCCCTCTGCCCTGGGGTCACGTTCTTCGCATCGAAGGCGTTTTCGGTACCATTTTCGGCCGAGCGCCGCTCTTCGAGAAGTTCTACGTCGGCGACTACACCGATTTGCGGCCCCATCGCGCGCTCGATCTCGCCTTCGACCGCCGTGCTGCGCCGAACTTTTTCGGCACAACGATCGCCGAGATTCGCTACGGCGACTACGCCACGCGCATTGGCGCCGAGTATCGCATCCCAATGTACCGCGGAACGAAAAGCATCTACGGCGTCGACTTCGTCTCGTCGGTGGGGGTTTATGGCGTTGCCAATCTGCGTGATCTTACCAATCCGGCGCGCGGCTACAGCGGCTTGTCGCGCGTACCTGTCGACCTAACGTTCAACCTCGGTCTGCGCGCCGACACCGCGGTAGGCGGCTTCGCGGTCGGCATTGCCAACCTCATTGGCTTCATTCCGATCCGATCGGAGGGGCCATGAAAACGCGGCTGCTAGCCCGGTTAGCAATGGCGCTCGTGGTGCTCGGCGTTTTGGCAACTTGTGGGCGTGACGCGCGCGCAGCCGACGATGCTCCAAAGCAAGAAGAGTTGCCGCGCCGCCAAGCCAACTTCACCTGGCAGAAGACGGACAAGGGAAACTCGCTCTTGCTTGCGAGCTTCTCGTACAGGGACGTTATCGACAAGGGCGTTGCCGACAAGCTTGCAAGCGGCCTCACAACGGTGATCGCCTTGCGCGCCTACCTGCTTCGCGAAGGCGACGCGAATCCTGTCGCTCTCGCGGTTCGCACCTGCCGCGTCGCCTACGATCTTTGGGACGAAGTTTACCGCTTGAAAATTTCAGGGCCCGGCGGCGAACGTGACAGCGCCGCGTTCAACCTCGAAGGCGTCGTTCGTCAATGCGCCGAAGTGCGCGATTTCGTCCTTGCCGACCGCGCGATGCTTGCCCGTGCACAGCCGTATTTCATTGGCGCGATCGTGGAGGTGAACCCAGTGAGTCCGCAGATGCTCGAGCAGATGCGCAGGTGGGTATCGCGCCCTGCCGGTTCCACGGGCATTGGCCCTGGCGATGCGCTTTTTGGCTCGTTCGTGGGGCTTTTCCTTCGGCAAATTGGCACCGCCGACCGCACGTTGCGCTTTCGCACCCAATCCATAATTCCATAAGCGGCCCGGATGCGCGCTGGCACAATGTGGCGCGCGACGCCATTGTTTTGTAGCCTTGTTCTTGATGCCGCGGCGTCTTTCGAACCTCACACACCTTGGCCACCTTGGCGTTGGCGCGCTCTGCTCGCTCATGCTTGTGGCATCCTCGCCTCCACCTCTTCGCGGTCGCGTGAAGGCGATCATCGTCACGCGCATTCACGTGAGCAAAGGCGATCGCACCATGGACCTATACGACGGCTCCACTTTGGTTGCGACTTATGCCGTGGCGGTGGGTCGTGGCGGCGCCGGACACAAAAAAATGGAAGGCGACAACGTCACGCCGGTCGGCCATTACCACGTTGTCACGCGCGTGCCTTCGCATCTGCGCGTTTTCATGCGGCTCGATTACCCCAACGCGGACGACCGCGCGCGCTTCGAAGAACTCAAAAGGCACGGAGAACTGCCGAAAAATGCCACCATCGGGGGTGAGATCGGCATTCACGGTGAACCGCCCGAGGTCAAGCCTTTCAACAAGTTCGACTACGGCAGCCATGGCTGCGTCGTGCTCGAGAATGCCGAGATTGACGAAGTGTCGCGCATGGTGCCGGACGGCACACCAGTAGACATAGATGACTGAATGCTGCCTGCGCTCGTGACGGAAAAGCTCGACGTTTTGCCTGCCACCCCTGGCGTTTATCTTTTTAAAGATAAGAAAGGCAACGTCGTTTACGTGGGCAAGGCCAAGAGCCTGCGCTCACGCGTGCGGAGCTACTTTCAAGAGGGCTCGGGTGACAGCCGCTATTTCATTCCGATTTTGCTGCGCACCATTGGCGACTTCGAAACCATCGTTACTGCTTCGGAGAAGGAAGCGACGATCCTCGAAAACAATCTCATCAAGCAGCATCGGCCTCGCTACAACGTCAAGCTGCGCGACGACAAGGACTACATCTCACTCAAGCTCGATCCTACCGAACCATGGCCGCGCCTTTGGGTCGTGCGTCGACCAAGCGCAAAGCCTTCCGATCATGCCCGCTATTTTGGTCCGTATCACTCGGCAACCGCCGCGCGGCGCACGCTTCATCTCGTCAACAAGCATTTCCAGCTTCGAACGTGCACGAACACCGAAATGCGAAATCGCAAGCGGCCATGCTTGCAACATCAAATCAAGCGATGTCCAGCTCCGTGCGTGCTCGAAGTCGACAAGGGCTGGTACGACGAGCAGGTTCGTGCTGTTGCGATGTTCCTCGATGGTCGTCACGACGAGCTATCCACCGAGCTCGAAGTGCGAATGACCAACGCCGCGCACAGCATGCATTTCGAGCTCGCGGCGGTTTATCGCGATCAGCTTTCGGCCATCGAGAAAGTTCGGCAAGAGCAGCGTGTCGTGGCTGTCGACGACGTCGATCGCGACGTCATCGGCCTGCATCGCGAGGGCGATCTGGTGGAAATTGCCTTGTTGCATGTGCGCCGCGGCAAGCTCGCAAATGTAGCCACATTCTCTGTCAAGAGTGCCGATGTTCCCGACGAAGAAGTGATCGGCGCGTTTCTCACGCAGCACTACCTGTCGGCCGGCACACACAACGCCCACAGCACGAGCGCTGGCGAATCGAACGGCGATGGCGACGATCGGGCGTTACCCATGCCGCACGAAATCATCGTTCCTGTCTTGCCGGACGCTGATTCGGGCATTGCCGAGTGGCTCGGCGAGCAGGCTCGGCACAAGGTGGTGCTCGTCTTGCCGCAACGCGGAAGTCGCGTTGAGCTGCTCGCACTCGCGAGCGACAATGCGCGCCACGCTTTTGCTGAAAAGCGGCGTGCTTCCGACGACGTAGAGCAGCGCCTCGAGCAGTTGAAAGAGCGCCTTCGGTTGCCAACGGTTCCAAGGCGAATCGAATGCTGCGACATCTCTCATCTTGGTGGAAAAGACACCGTGGGTGCCATTGTTGCGCTGCTCGATGGCGAGCCCGACAAAAAGCGTTACCGCACGTTTCACGTTCGCGGTACTGCAGACGGCGCAAAAACAACCGACGCATCGCCAGTGCCCGGAGGCGCGCAAAACAACGACGGCGACGTTGCGCTTGGCGGCGACGACTACCGCGCCATGTACGAAGTGCTTGCGCGCCGATTTCGGCGTGGCCTTCGCAAGCTCGATGCGCGCGCCGCTTCCCAAGGCGAGATTGCAGCCGCTGGCAACGACGAGGCTGCGATGGTGCCAAGCTCGCAGCCTGTGGTCAGCGACGACGACGGCGCCGAGTGGGATTTGCCCGATCTTTTCGTGGTCGACGGCGGCAAGGGTCAGCTCGCGGTTGCGCTCGCGGCTGCGCACGATCTCGGCCTGCACGATTTGCCGGTTGTTGCGCTTGCGAAAGAGAAAGAGAACATTATCGGCGAAACTATGGTCGATCGCGTGTATCTTCCAGGTCAGAAAAATCCCATTCCGCTTCGCACGCACTCGGCTAGCCTGTTTTTTCTGGCGCGCGCCCGTGACGAGGCGCATCGCTTCTCGAATCGCGCCCGCGAGCGGCTTGGGAAGAAGAAGCGCTTCAAGTCGACTCTCGACGATGTTCCTGGCATTGGCCCGAAAACCAAGGCGCTTCTTCTGCGCCACCTTGGCAGCGTAAAGGCCATCGCGGCAGCCGACGACGCTGCGCTGCTCGCTGTGCCCGGCGTGACCGCAAGGCACGTGAAAGCCCTGCGCGCTGTCTACCCAGCGCCAGTCAAGAGCCCATGACGGTTTCGGTACGGGCATGTCGCTTGCTCTCGCGGTCGTTGACACAGGCATCAGCCATTCGATAGGTAACTGTAACGAGAGTCTTCTTGGGCGTATGGCGTTCGTTTAGGGCAGTAGCGCGCGTATCAGCTTGTGGCTTATGAAGGAGGAACGCGAATGAAGTGGATCAACCGGGCAGAATGGGCAGGTTGGGCGAGTAAAGCGCTCATCGCCGGGGCGGTGTTGATGGCCACAGGTGCGGGCGGCGCAGGCTGCCTCACGCGTCCCGTCGGAACGCAGCCTCCGACCACGAAGGTGAATTTCACGTCGCAGGTTGCGCAGCAGCAGGTCGACAAGGTCGATCTGCTTTTCGCGATCGACAACTCGCCGTCAATGGCCGACAAGCAGAACATCCTGTCAGAAGCCGTTCCAAACTTGCTTCACGGTTTGGTCTATCCGCAGTGTGTAATGTCGGACGGCACCACGCCAATCACCCCCGCGCAATTTGCGGATCCAACGGGCACTGCAGACAACAACTACGGGTGCCCTCAGGGGTCGCAGCCGGAATTCAAGCCGATTACCGACATGCACATCGGCGTTGTCAGCTCATCGCTCGGCAGCTTCGGCGGTGATTTGTGCGACGACGCACGCATCGCGACGACCAATAATCCGCGGCTCAATGATCGTGGCCGGCTTCTCAATCCGGGCGACCTTGCCAATGCGAATCCGTCGCATTTTCTAGCCTGGTTCCCGTCGAACCAGGGAGATCCAGCGCGCCACCCTGCGCCACCGGTCCCTGCAATTGCTAATTTTGATACTCTGCAAAGCGATTTTCAAAGCATTGTTGCAGCCGATGGGCAAGCCGGATGCGCCTTTGAATCTCAGATTGAAAGTGTTTATCACTTTCTTGTTCAGCCTGACCCGTGGACAACCATCATCACCACCAACTTCGGTGGCAGTCTCCAAGCAGACCTTGGTGGTCCAGAAAACATCGACGCAATACTGCTAAAGCAGCGTTCCGATTTTCTCCGTTCTGATTCGCTCGTTGCCGTCATCATGTTGACCGATGAAGACGACTCATCGGTCGACCCGCTCTCATTCGGTGGCACCGGCTTTCAGTTTATGAATTTCAACTTCGCTGGGTCCACTGTGACGCGTGATCCGAGCGCCACAACGACCGGTACAACGGCGCCTCGCGCAACGAACGCTTGCGCGACGGATCCGGCTAGCCCGAACTGCATGTCGTGTCTCGACCCCAAGGCCGCGTCCGCTCCGGAGTGTAACGATCCCGTCTACGGCCCCTACTACGGGCCAAAGGACGACGATCTCAATGTCCGCTTCTTTCACATGAAGCAGCGCTTCGGCGTCGACCCGCAGTACCCGCTTCAGCGCTACATCGACGGCTTCACAAAGGCCCGCGTTCCTGATCGCGCTACCGAGCACGTCATCACCATGAACGCCGATGGCACCCGCAATGTTGCACCTTACACATATGCGTCGACGTGCACGAATCCTCTTTTCGCGGCCAAGCTCCCTGCCAGTCCGAGCGAGGAAGTGTGCAGTCTCACGCCGGGTTCTCGCACTTCCGATCTCGTCTTTTTCGCGGTGATTGGTGGTGTTCCGTATCAATCCCTCTACAACAAAGACCCAAAAACCAACGCCGACGCAAGCCTCCTCTCCCCCCCAGATTGGGTGAAGATCCTTGGCCAAGATCCGGTGAACTTCAACTACACCGGTATCGACCCTCACATGGTGCAGTCGACCACACCGCGTGACGGCATTCCGTGGTCGGAGACCGCCGACGTGCTTGGCACAAACGACGTTCCGGATCAGCCTGCTGACTACATTGTTGGTCGCGACTACCAGACGCAGGGCACCGACCTACAATACGCGTGCACGTTCGATCTTCCCTCGTCGGCCTTTACAGCCGGGAATCAATACCGCAGCTGCTCGGGCGTTACCGATTGCGATTGCGATTTTAAGGACGTGAGTCCGCCGCTTTGTAGTGGGCGGCAACAGCAAATCAAGGCAAAGGCTTATCCGACCATTCGCGAGTTCTCCGTGGTTCGAGCCCTTGGCGATCAAGGCATCATCGCGTCGCTCTGCCCAATCTCGCTCACTGTAGATCCGACCGATCCGACGTACGGCTACAACCCGGCAGTCACGTCAATCATCAACCGTCTCAAGAATGCACTGACGCAGCAATGTTTGCCGCGGCAGCTCACGCGCGATCAATCGGGGAATGTTCCTTGTCTTGTTCTCGCGCGGCTTGCCGAGGGCGATACATGCGACAAGTACAAAGAAAAAGGCCTTGGTTTGCCCGATCCGGCAATTCTCTCGACATTCCTTGAGCAGCAAAAACAGCTGTCCGGCGACACATCAAATGGCGGTATCGATCTTTCGACGCTCGCAGTCTGTCAGGTCCCGCAGATCACCGTTGCACAAGGAGCCAGCTGCAAGGCCAATGCAGACATCGGGTGGTGCTACGTCGAGAACTCCAATGCCGGAACGCCGGCGGGTCGCTGCACGCAGGCACTGCTCTTTTCGGCGGGCAGCGCCGAAATCGCCGGTGCAACGTTCTTCCTGCAGTGCATTCAGCAGTTCAGCCCGGGCGAGGCCGCAGGCGACACAGACGCTAGCCAATAGACCGCTTTCGATTTGACGCGATCTCTTCGTTGGCGGCTGCGGTGCGGTCCTCTGACGGAGCTGTGCGACGACGTGTGCGTGTGCTATACAAACACACGCACCAAAGCGCAAAGAGGCTGTTCCGGTCCGCTCCTCGCCGCCGCCTCGACCTCGCGTCAACTTGAAAGCGGTCTTGATTGCGTCAACTTGAAAGTGAAATGGCGGGGCCAAGAAGAACAATCCTCATCATCGAAGACGAGCCCCACATCGTGATGGGGCTACGCGATGCACTCGAGTTTGAGGGCTTTGGCGCCATTTCAGCAGGCAAGGGAAAAGACGGCATTGCGCTCGCGAGAGCCGAGAGCCCCAACGCGGTCATTCTCGACCTGATGCTGCCGGACATGAATGGCTACGCGGTTTGCGAAGAACTACGTCGCAGTTGTCCGCTCTTGCCCATCATCATGCTCACGGCGCGCTCTCAAGAGACCGACAAAATTCGCGGCCTCGACGCGGGTGCCGACGATTACGTCACCAAGCCATTCAGCGTGAACGAGCTCATTGCGCGCATGCGCGCCATTCTTCGGCGGGCCGCAAGACCCAGCGCTGCACCCGAACTCGTCGACATTGGCGATGCACGGGTAAGCTTCTCGTCGCACACGCTCAAAGTTGGTACGACCGAGCACGCGCTTTCGTTCTATGAAGTGGAGCTTCTGCGGCTGCTTGTCGAGCGTGTTGGACAACCTGTCAGCCGCGAAGAAATTCTACAAAAGATTTGGGGCCTCGAGGCCGCCCCAACGAACCGCACGGTCGACAACTTCATTGTGAAGCTTCGCAAGAAGATCGAAAAGCACCCAGACAAGCCCGTGCATATCCTTACGGTCTATGGCTTTGGCTACAAACTCGCCATTCCTGAATAGGTGTGGCTAGTTGTACTCCATAAAAGAGTACATTAGATCGCTTTCAAGTTGACGCGAGGTATCGAACCCCTCGAAAGTTGCGGCTAGAAAAGGCGGACTCTGTGAGAGCGGTGTCTGTGACATTACAGATGACCAGTGCGGATTTGCAGATAACCATGTTCGTGCCGCATCAACAATGGGACATACAGCGCAACTCAGTTGCGCTGAATTTGAAAATCCAAGGCGATGCGCACACGTCGCGCTCCGTTGAGCCCGAAGGCCGTGGCTCTCGAATAGAAGCGGAGCGTGAGCCACGGATTTCGGACTCAACGCAAGTGAGCGCCACCATAAGTGTGTCGGTTTGGTCTTTGCAATGGCAACTATAAATCGAGTGTAGATTGCACTGTGAATATCGAGTTCGATGCAGAGAAATGAAGTTGTAGGCAGGAGGTGAAGGTACAGGTCGAAGGGCTTCCGACAATCTGACTCAAATACGATGGTTTCCACACTTGTAAGGGAAAAAAGGTCATGAATTCATCGTCTACCGTCCGAGCACTCTGTTATCGAACTTCACTCGCGTCCATCTTGGTCGCAAGCGGTGTGATTGCATGCGCTGCCGCGCCGCCTGCATCGAATGAACAGACAGCAACAACGTCCGCTGCGCTCACCATCACGGGGTTGTTCCCGACCGGCGTGGATGATCAGGGAGCGCAGCTTGCCCTCGGGGCCACCGATCCCCACTACAAGGTGTTAAGTAATGATGCACGGTGCGAAAGCACAAACGCGCTTGCTACTGGTCCGGGCCAGGTCAATACCGCCTGGATTGCGAACATGGCACCAGCAAGGTGGATCAGCTGTGTGCTCAATGCGAATGGCGAGGCGAACACAGACTATACGTACGCGACTACGTTCACGCTGCCTGCCGGCGTGCCTCCATCAACAGTGACGATTAGCGGTTCGTGGGCGTGCGACGATTACTGTTCTATCTCGGTGAACGGCCAAGATACGGGGGTTGTGAGCCAGAAACCAAACTTCAGAGCCTCAAACCCCATAGCCCCTTCCACTTTCGTGATTCCGGCAGGCTCAATGTCCTTCCAGACTGGAATCAACGATCTCCAGTTTGTTGTCCACAATGAGCCTGGCAACCAAGGACTCCAAATTGTGTCGATCAACGCAAGTGCAGGTTGCGCGGTCGATAGCGACTGCAGTACGGGCACCTTCTGCAACACCGAAACAGAGGTGTGCGTAGCTCAGATTGTCAACGGCGTCCCGGTTCCCACCATTACGGGGCACACACCGAATCTCGATGGAACATGCACGGAAGACGTTGGAACGGCCGTGTGCGTGAGTGGCGTGTGCGATACGAACGACGACCAATGCGGCTTCAATGAAGGCGTCGGACCATGCACGGCTGAAAATGGGGCCACGGTCTGTCGCTCGGGTGCTTGCGATGAGGGCGCCGGCACGTGTATGGCGATAGTCCCTTGTGGAGGCGACGAGGATTGCGACGCCAACTCGTGGTGCAATACGGCCGTCCCCGCCTGCACGCCGAAGCTCGCCAACAGCGCGCCCATCCCCGCACTCCCCGGCCACACCCCAACGCTCGACGGCACCTGTACCGAGGACGTGGGTACTGCGATATGCGTGTCAGGCGTGTGCGATACGGCGGACAATAAGTGTGGGTTCACCAACGGTACTGGCCCATGCACTGCCTCGAATGCAAACACCGTTTGTCGCTCGGGGGCATGCAGCACCAACGGTACATGCATGGCGGCCGGTGGCTGCAACGTCGACCAAGATTGCAGCGGGAACATGTGGTGCAACCAAACGGCTCACTCCTGCACCCCAAAAGTCGTCAATGGCGGTTATATACCAACGGATTCCGCGCATACCTCCCCGACGCTCAACGGGACATGCTCGGATGCCGCTGCTGCTCTGACATGCGAGAGCGGAGTTTGCGACGTTTCTGACAACAGGTGCGGGTTCGCGGGCGGTAGTGGCCCATGCACGGCGGAGAACGGCACAACCGTATGCCGGTCCAAACAGTGCAATAGCGACGGCAAGTGTGTAGCTCCAACCACCTGCACCGTCGACACGGATTGCGACCAAGGTATGTGGTGCAATCAATCGAAATCCGCGTGCTCTCCGAAGCTTGGCAACGGCAGTTCAATACCAATGGATCCTTCGCATAAGAATCCGACCTTGAATGGCGTCTGCACGACGAATGCGGCCGCCCTGGTTTGTCAGAGTGGGGTTTGCGACGTTTCTGACAACAAGTGCGGGTTTGCAAGCGGTGGCTTGTGCACGACAGACGACGCTACGACGGTATGTCGGTCGGGGCAGTGCCAGGCGGATGACACGTGTGTGCCTATCAACAATAACAACGGCTCGTTGCCGTCGGGCATTTCCCCCGCTGGCGGCGGCATCCTATCGTGTGCGGTGGTGAACGCGGGCATTGAGCGTCGCGTCGGCATCGGCCCGGCATTCGGCTTCATGGCAATTGCGATCGCGGGTCTGCTTCGTCGACGTCGCGATCGGGCATCGTGAGAAGACTGACGCTATCGAAAGCGGTTAAGCGACGTTTTGGATGCGCACCAGCCGCGCGTACGCCCCTCGTCGCGCGAGCAATTCGTCGTGCGTGCCGCTTTCGAGGATGCGGCCGTTGCCGAGCACGTGAATGCAGTCGGCGCGGCGCACAGTGCTTAGGCGGTGCGCGATGATGATGCAGGTTCGTGATTGCATGAGTTCGTCCAGGGCGCGCTGCACCGCGGCTTCGCTTTCCACGTCGAGGGAGCTGGTTGCTTCGTCGAGGATGAGAATGCGAGGATTTTTGAGTAGCGCTCTGGCGATCGAGATGCGTTGGCGCTGGCCGCCTGAAAGGTTGACGCCACGCTCGCCAATACGGCTTTCGTAGGCGCCATCGAGCTGCATGATGAACTCGTGCGCGTAAGCCGCGATGGCGGCGCGGCGCACGTCGTCGTCCGAGGCATTGGGCTTGCCGTAGGCGATGTTGTCGCGGATGGTGCCGGTGAAGACGAATGCGTCTTGTTGGACAATGGCGATCGCCGAGCGGAGCGTTTCCAGCGCATAGTCTCTGACGTCAACGCCGTCGACCAGAATTCGCCCTTCGGTCACGTCGAATAGCCTTGGCAACAGCGAGAGCAGTGTGGTTTTTCCGGCGCCCGAGGCACCTACGACCGCAATGCGTTGTCCTGGTTCCGCCGCGAGCGTGACACCGCTCAGCACCCATGGCTGCACGCTTGCAGGAACCTCATCGATCGCGTCGGGGACATCGTCGTCGAGGCGCGCGCGCGCTTCGGCACTGTCGTCCGAGTAACGGAAGCGCACGTTTTCGAATCGAACCTCGCCGCGACTCGGCACGACGCGGTATGGATTGGGTGGGTCTATGACCGAAGGTTGAATGCCAAGAAGCCAGAAAACGCGGCGCATCGCGCTCACGCTCGTTTGATAAACGATGTTGAGCTCGGCGAACCTTCGCACGGGCCCGAACATGATGAGCACGTATCCGAGAAACCGTGTGAGCTGACCGACCGTGATGGCGCGTGTCAAGGCGAGGTAGCTGCCGTAGCCGATCACAATCGTCGTGCCGATGTTCACGAGCACTTCGCCTGCGGCGGCAACGAGGTGACCCTCCCGGCTTTGCGCGAGCACCAGGCCGTGGTGGTCGATGACATCGCGACGGAGAAGCTCGGCTTCGCGGCGTTCGGCGGTGTATGTTTTGACGAGTGCCTGGCCGGCGAGTCGTTCGGCAACGTTGCCAGAGATGCGCGTAAGCTTGCCGTTCATGCGCTCGCTCGCCCGCTGCACGCGCGGATTCATGAACGCGAAGACGGCGGCGTAGATGGGAAATAGGCTAAGACATGCGACGGTGAGCTTGGGGCTGATGGATGCGAGGAGCACGACGGCGATCGCGAGCTGAACGACATCGAGCCCCACGACGATGAGCCCCGTGTAGACGAGCGAGGTTGCTTCGTTCACGTCATTCAAAAAGCGCGAAAGAATTGAGCCTGTGCGCTCCTTGGTGAAAAACAGAAGACTCATTTTCTGCAAGTGTTCGAACAGGGCCCGGCGAATGTCGACAACGACTCCGTGGCCGAGGTGCACGTTGAAGTGGCCGCGCCCGTAGACAACGGCAGCATGCGCAACGGCAACGAGAGCCGCGAACTCGGTCAGGTGTGTGAGCCTGTCGCGACGAACTGCGAAGGGAAGTGCGTCATCGGGCGCTGCAAGCACATCGACCGCCGAGCCGGTGATCCACGGGTACGCAAACGACAGCACGAAGCCCGCAATGCCGAAAGAGATCGTTAGCACCGCGTACCGTGCGTGCGGCCGGACGTAGCGCAGAAGCTGTAAGAGTGGACGGACCACGCGATCTCCTCATGATGCACGCGCGAGCGTTGGATGCGCGACTTGGAGCATGCGCGCCCTTGCAGCTTCGAGGCGTCCTCGTTGGCGCGCAATCTCGCGCTCGAGCGGCGCGTGGACTTCCCGATTCCCGTGGCTGTCGGCGTAGTCCCATAGGCCGTTATGGCAGTGCCGGTCGTCGAGCCAACCCGGGTGGTTGAGGACCGGGTAGAGCGTGACTCCGTGCAGTTCGCATCCTTGCTCGATGGCGCGTTCGCATTCGTCAGCCACGTAGGCAAACCACGACGCGCGCGCGTCGCCCTCGGTGCCAGTCTCGGAAATGATCATGGGTCGGCGATAGCGTTCCCAGACCTCGAGCAGCATGGACGACAGCGGACGGTAGCCTGTTTCGCCTTGGAATACCGTTTTGCGATCCACGGTGAACTGGTTGTGCGGGTAGAAGTTGACACCAACGACATCGAGGTAGTGCGCCTGGCCGCCAATCGATGGCCACGCGCGGCCCGTGAGCATGTCCCATGCTTGGTATTGCGAGCGGCTGAGAGCTTCTGCCGCTGCGCGCTCTGCCGGATCGTCGGACCTTGGGACTCCATAAATGATGGGATCGGCTGCGAGAAAACGCGCCCCCTTGTCGACCGAGCGTATAGCCTCGATGGCTTCGATCGTTGCGCGCACGAGCTGCACTTTGAGCTCCACGCCGCGGCCTTCTTCAAATGGATTCATGTAGCGAACGTCGCCGCCGGCCCAGGAAAGAAATGACATTTCGTTGATGGGCGACAGCATCACGGCGCGATCGGTTTCGGACGTGAGCCAGGTGGCAAAGGCACGTGCATAGCGTGCGAAGCGCGACGGGAACGAAGCTGCAAAAGGGTCGACGTTGTCCGGCCAGCCAAAGTGCATGAGATCCCAAACGACATCGAGACCATGACGTTGTGCCGCGCGCAGCATCGGCGCCACGAATGAAAAATCGTATGTGTCACCACGGCGTGCGGCGCGCACCCACGACACGCCGTCGCGGCATGCCGTCATGCCTAGGTTCGCGAGACGTTGGTAGTCAGCATCAACGAACTGGAGGTGGCGCGTGCTCGCATGCAGGTCGAGCCTTCTCCCGCCTTTGCTGATGACGTGGCATGAGCATTCGAATCCGCCGAGAAAGAAGCCTTTGAAAAGAGGGTATTGGGTAGCAGGTCGAGCGAGTGGGCAAGGTGCGCCATCGCGATGAGTCACGTCGAGCATGCCTTCGCTCGTGCAACACGTGGGCGAGACAACCGTTGAGGTGGCCCGCTTTCGATTTGACGCGATCTCGACTATTTCATGCACGCCTGCCATGCTTGCGGCGTTTGCGCTGCCATGGCGCAGTTGTACGCCGCACGTGAAATCTCGTGGGTGCTGCAGTGATCGCCGTGCTCCGCAGCCCCCTGGGCGCGTGTTTGAGCCTTGATCTGCGCGAGATCTGCGGGATCGATGCCCTGGAGCATCGGGTTTTTGCTGATTTCCAGATCCAGGTACTTATCAAACACTTTGTTGCACTCGGCTTTCGAAATTTTGCCGGTTGCTTTGGCGTTGCTGTCGTGCGTGGCAGTTGGTGCAGTTGGTTTTGGGGTGCTTTCCGCTGCTACTGCGCCTGCGCCGCCAGTCGTATCGCTTTGAAGGCGTGTATCGCCGTGAAGGCGCGCCTCGGATGCGGAGTTCGCCGGGACCTGCTCATCATAAGGCGACCTGGCTTTGGATTGGCCGCAGCCGACGCCGGCGACAAGGATCACGGACACGAGAACAAAACAGGAGAGCGCGCGATGCGATGATGACATTACCCGGATGAGCATAGCGGAAATAAGCATAGCGGGTGGCTCGTTTACGGCAGTGGCAATCGCGTTGGGCAATCGCCGTCGCCCTGATAATGGCCAATCGATCTCATTTCGCTGACAACGTAATCAAACACGGTGATAAGGCCGTCGCCGTCCTCGTCGCGAACCGATGTGAGATCGTACGGTGACTCAGGCAAGGCGACAGTCACATCGCACGCTTTGAGCTCGGCGATGGTTAAATCTCCATTTTGGTCGGCGTCGCAGATTTCGAGCCACTGCGCGAGGCGCGTGGTGATTTCGACGCCCTGCGTGACATTGTCGAAAAACTCGTGGTCGCCGTGAATGGTCGGCTTGATTTGAATGGTGCCCGAGGCGGGGACTGCAAAACCCGCAAGACCGTCGGGGCTTGCACAATCGGAAAATGATGTGCCTGCCGCAAAGCCCCACTTGAAAGTGATGGTTGTGTCGTCTTTTTGGCCCGAACCCTCGAAGTATACGGAAAAGCCATTTTGAATCATGAAGTCGACGTCTTCTTGGCGTGTGGGCGCGAGTCCTTGGTTGCTGGGTTTTGCATTGGGCATGTCGAACCCGAACTTGTCCCAGCGCACCGCATCGACGTTCGTGAATGTGTTGGTGACGTAGCCACTTGTTGGTGCGTTTCGTAAATCCAAGATGAATACCGTGCTATCGCCAATCGTTGCCTGGGTGTCGGTGCGCGTTGCGCGAAAGTTGCCAATGGCGACGAGGAAACGGCTGTATCGGATTGTCCAGCCGTCCTGCACGCTTTCCATGTCTGTGCCGGGGTCGAGGCCCTGCGTGATGGTGTCTTCCGGAACCACGAAAATTTGCACGGTGCCCTTGCCGGTGCCCTCACATGCAGGGGCAAACGCGAGGAGTAAGGCGAAAAGGGCAGGGGCAGCAAGCGCAACGGGGGCAACGCGACAAGGTTTCATCTTATTATGGATTTGAAAGCGGTATCCAAACGAAATCCATGGGTGCAAGGTTTTTGATTCCAACGATAATGGCGGAATGCTCTCTGGTACCAGGTTCAATGTGGAACACAGTGTCGCCACTTGCGGCAAGCTGGGCGGCCATGTCGTCGAAGTCGAGTTGTTTTAGCCAACCTGTTGGGTCAAATCGTACTTCGAGCCGATAGAAGCTGCTCGTGATGTTTCCCTCGGCCGTGGCTGTGGGAAAGGCATTCTGCCCTTGGTATTGCGGAACCACGTCAACGTCGGCCGTGAATGCAAATGCACCCGTGCCCTTCTGTGCATATCCCTCGATGCGCATGGAGTGCCCTGGGCCAGGCGTGTTCGGCGCGGGCGTTGGGGATTCTTGCGTGGCGAACCACGAGATTCCAAAGTCGTAGGCTGCGCTTTGCACGCTTCCCGACAAGCCGTGCACGCGGCCAAGCAGGGCTTGTTGCATGAATGCGAGGCCGTCTATGAGCGCGACGCTCGTGATTTCGTCGACGGCCTGCTCGCAGAGTGTCGACGAGCCTGAAGCCGACGCACAGAAATAGAACGGCCCGAGCGCCACATCGGCTCGCGTGAGCGTCACGTTCCAGCCACGAAGGGTGGCCGAACCAGTGCCTTGCGGGACCACCACCGCGTCGTACGCAACGAGGGTTTGCGGCGACTCGATGCATGCTGCAACCAGCGTCCCGGCAAGCGCCAAGCAAGCACCCATGGAAGCAATCATGGAAACGTGTCTGCGAGCCATCACAAGTACACCGTAATGCTTGCAAGGATGGTGCGTGGCGCGCCAGCCGTGATATGGCGCGCGGGCAACCGCGAGGGAATGGGCGTTGTTTGCCAGTTTGATACAAACGCGTATTCGGTGTCCGCGTACTGGGCATCGAGGAGATTCAGCACGTCGAGCGAAAGCTCGAGGAAGTCGCGCCGCACCGACGCTGTGGCGTCAACCAGGAACACGGCCGGCGAGCTTTGGCTATACGGCAGCGGCCGCGCCGACAGGAATGTCGTTGCATAACCGACACGCCACGCGAGCTCTTTGCCCATGACGATTCCAGCCTTTTTGGCAAAGCCAACATCGGCGCGCACCAAGAGCGGTGGCACATAAGGCAAGGCCTGCCCCTGCACGAACGCGGGTGTTGGGTTGTCGGGCGTTGGTACGGGTGGCGAGTCGAGCGTTGCGTGCACGTACGTGGCGCTGAATGCCGTATTCAGCCATGGTGCTGGTTTTGCCACGAAGTAGCCAACGAACCCGCGCCGGGTCGTTGGACCAATGCGCTCGAGGCGTGCGGTCGTGGGATCGAACGCGAGATCGTACGACAAATCGGTTTCGTATGCGGCGGCTGTCAGCGACATGCGATCCTTGTCTTTGATCGTCATGCCTGCTTCGTAGCTTCTTACCTTCGCGAAGGGCGCTTGTTCGCCTTCCTCGAGCGTGCGCGCATCCGGTGAGCGGTAGCCCTCGCCGTACGATGCCGAGAGCTTGAGCCACGGAGCTGGCAGCGCTTCGACGGTTGCGCGCGGGCCTGCCGCGATGCCGCTTGCTGTGCGCCTGAAGCCTTCGATGTGCGTTTTCTCTGAGAAGGCTGGGATAAAATTTCCGAGTTTGTCGTCCACATCGAAAAAGAGCAAATCCGCGCGTGCGCCGCCGCGCACCCGCACGTAGCGCGTGGCCGCGATGTCGACGTCGGCATACGTTCCGATGTCGGTCTGTTTCACGTTGGCGTCGACGCGCTGATCCCACGTCTCGTTCTGCGGCATCATGAGAAGGTTCTGCGCTTGCGCGATGTTGTGCGTCTGAACGCTGGCGCCTAGTTCATATTGCAAACTAGTATTTTCGATTGCATGAAAGCGCTGGCTTCTGTAACTGATTTGCCCGCCAATTCCGAGGTCGTCGTTCGACTGCTCGACGAGATCTCCGCGACCAACCCACGTCGGCTCGACGACGGAGCGCTCCGTGTATCCCGTGAAGTTCGTGCGAGCTCGAAATGTTGCAATATACAGCCAAGTGCCAGCCTCGACGCGCGCGCCGTCACTCGTCTTTTTTTCGAGGGAAATACCAATTTGCGTGCGCGACGTGCCTGCCGATTGCGCACGTGCCGACGGATCGGAATAGGCGTCGTAGAAGCCCACGCGCCCCGCGTCGATGTCGTCGCGACGAAGCACGCCAGCGAGATTTGCACGCGCTGCGTACGCGCCAATATGAAGCAATGCGGTGACATCCGAAGGTAGCGCGATTTTGTACTGCCCAACCGCGCCTCCGGAGGTTGCGCCTCGCGTGCCGTCGCCGAAGCCATTGGTTCGACGCAGCACGGCGGCGCCAAAGGTTTCTTGTGCCTCCCCCTCGGGTGCCCAGATGCCGAGCACGCGCTGCGTGTTGAACGAGCCAAAGGTTGCCTTGACGCGCGAGCGCCGCTCTTCGACGCCAAGGTCGTAATCGATGCTGCCCGCAACAGCGAAGTCGCCTTGGCGCGGATCGTAGACGCCTTCGACAACGCGAATCGATCGCACGGTTTCAGGGATAATGAGATTTAAATCCGCATAACCCTGCCCATGAATGTGCGAGGGCTGATTCATGGGGATGCCCGAGACTTTGAATTCGACGTCTTGCCCATGCTCGGCGTCGAACCCGCGAAGGTAGATGCGCTGGGCAATGGCCTCGCCTTCGGGATGCGCGATGAAGACTCCGGGTGCCGTGGAGAGCAAATCGGCGCCCGTGGCGTGCGGTGCGGCGGCGAGCGTTTCTCCTGAAAGCCGGAAGTCGGACGGTCCGCGGCTTGGCGGATTCGGTTTGCCTGTGATTTGGACTTCGGCAGGCTCGCTTGCGGCCACAGGTGCTCGAGGCGCTTGTTGTGCCTGCTCTTCCGGCACGGCACCGTGCGTGGGCAACTCGGGCTCGGGCGCAGGTGTTGGCGGCACGAGTTCGGGCGGTGGAGCCGGTGGTGCGAAATGAAACGGTACGCGAATGCGACTTGCAACGGGCTTGCCGGCGCGTTCAGCTGGAACGAAGGTCCACTGGCGAGCCGCAACGATGGCGGCTTCGTCAAGGTCTTTGCCACCCGATTCGATGACGTCGACCTTTGACACATGACCATCGATATCGACCGTGAGCGCGAGGACGACATCGGCGTGCTTGCGAGTGGCAAGGGCCGCGCGTGGGTACACGGCATCGACGTGCGTGATGACCGACGGCGGCGTGATCTGAGCGGGCGCATCGCCTTGCGCGCGCGCCTGCCCGCCGATCAGTGCGGCGCAAATCCCAAGCACCATGGCAACGAGCGGTCGGGCAACGCGATGGCGTGGATGACGAACCTTCATGGATTGTGTGGATTGGCGAAATTGAGGAATCGATTCATCGAATGAGCAAGTGACAAATTATGGATTTAATTGCCATTCGCGTTCGATTCGCTCATAGCGAATTGTGCCTTGTCGTCAAGCGTGGATTGTGTCGGGTCGCGCGCAGGGGCGCGATTCATCGCGCCCCCGGATCGGCCAATGGTATGGATTCCAAAATGGCGCGGTCGAGCGCCATGAATGGCGCCCCTACGTGGCTAGGTGCTCACGCCTATGCAGCGCGGTGCGATCTGTTCGTGGACACGATGTGCGGAACAGGCAGCCGATCGATTCGCAAAAGCGTGCCATCGGGCAATTCGCGCCACGGCTCGTCGGTGATCTTTTCGGATGCGATGAACACCGCGTGGCGACGCGTGGTCCATTTCGTTACGAGGTCGGTTCCTGGTGCAACCGAACGCCGCGCGCGTACCGGATCGCGAGGGTCGCGCTCGAGGAGAAACAGCGATCGACCCGTGCGGTGTGCAAACGATGTGACGCCATCGGAAAGCAAGAAGTTGAACGCACCAATGGCCTCAGCCCTCAGCTCTTTGGTCACCTCTTCGATGAGCGCCATTGCCGACGCGCGTGACGCTTCGCCGTGGAGCCTCAGAAGACTGCGCTCATCGAGCCGCGTGAGCAGGTATGCGAACAATAGCTCGCTGTCCGTGTCACCTTGGATCTCGTCGAGACGAGCTTTGGAGCATCTTGTGTGTAAGATTTGTGTATTTTGCACGGTTCCATTGTGCGCGAACACCCACCCGTCGCGCGCAAAGGGATGTGTGTTTTCGAGGCGCGTGGGCCCCACTGTTTTCTGACGGATGTGGGCCACGAGCACGCGCCCGTGGCACCGTGCGGCAATCTCGTGAAAGCGGCGATCTTCCCCTGCGCGTTCGACACCTTTGTACAAGCGCCAGGTGTCGCCCGCGACCTTTGCCGACGAACGCGAGGTCGACGCCGACCCGTCCGCGTCATGAATGGCGATTCCCCAACCGTCGGGGTGCTCGCGCGAAAGGGTGGCAAGGCACCGCGGGGCCTCGGTAAGAACCAATCCAAATTCCGTGGACTCTGAAGCAACGATTCCAAGTAAGCGACACATGTGATGACAGCGAGGAGTGCGGTACTACAAAATTCCGCCCTCGAGTGAAAGTATATGGCTAGCGAGTGACTCGTCGAGCCTTTCTAGAGTAGTCTGGCGTAGCGTAGATGGGTACGCATGTGCGGCGCCGTTGTGATGTAGCAACCGCACGCAGATCGCACTATGTGTGCGAAACTTAGGCCGTTTTCGATTTGACGCACGCACTGCGCGCATTGCCGCACACGGCGGCGAGCTCGACCTAACGTTCTAACGTTGCGGTGGCATCGCGAAAAAGGGCGGCCTTTGCTCGGCTGCGTCCATGTCGTCTGCAGTGTAATACGCGACCACCATCTCACGCGCGCCTTGGCGCGTGTAAACGTCTGCGCGCGGGTGTTCGATGACGTCTGCGATGATCTCGGCGACTTCTTCTTGTGACTGCCCTCCTGGCAGCGCGCGTGAATCCACGCCGCCGTACTTGGCATGGAGACCAAAGTCGGTTGCGACAACACCGGGGTGCACGCACGAAACGTGGATATTTGGGTATTGTGCACGCATCTCCATGCGAAGGTTCGCCGTGAGCGCGTTCATCGCGTGCTTCGCGGCTGCATAGGCCGAGCGCAAAGGTGTGAGCGGCAACCGCCCGAGCATTGACGAAACGTTGATGATGTGGCCGCGACCGCGCGCACGAAAATGCGGGAGCACGGTCTGCACGCCGTACAGGACAGACTTGACGTTGACCGAGATCATCTCGTCGATGTCTTCACCGGTGAGCTCCGACACGTTGCGCGACATGGCGCGTCCCGCGTTGTTCACCCACACGTCAACGTGACCAAAGCGCGCGATGGCGGCGTCGAAAGCTTGGTTCACGTCAGAGCGGCGCGTGACGTCGGCAACGACAGCGAGCGCGTGCGGCCCCGACCGCGCCGCGACCTCGGCGAGCTCACGCTCGCGTCTCGCCACGAGCACGGGGTTTGCGCCCCGCGTGCCCACGAGTTCGGCCAACGCGGCTCCAATGCCGCTGCTTGCTCCCGTAATGACGATGGTACGTTCTTGCATGGCAACGCAGCATAGCCCGCTTTCGATTTGACGCGATTTCGATGTTTTTTTCCCGGGTGCTTTATTCAGCGTTTGCGTCGAGTGCCGGCACTGGCGGCTGGTCGGTTGGCGCAACGCCGGCGGCAGGTATGGCAGCAGCCCGAGGCTTTCTTTGCGGTTCGCTGTAGTTGCCGGCAATGACATTGGCGGAAGGCATGTGCAGATCCCACACGAGACCTACGGCCGCAAGCAAACGAAGAATATAATACGTAATATCGTATTGCCACCAAAGGAATCCCTGGCGGACCGATCGCTGGTAGTAATGGTGGTTGTTGTGCCAACCTTCGCCTAATGTAAGGAGAGCAAGAAGTGGATTGTTTTTGCTTTCGTCTGTTGTGTTGTAACGGCGGTAACCCCAATGGTGCGAAAGCGAGTTAATCGTAAACGTGCCGTGCCACAGAAATGTGGTGGAAACGAGAAAGCCCCAAACGAAGGAAAACCAGCCACCAACCAAGTAAAGCACGATGGCGAGCACGATGCCCGGCACGACGTGAAACCTGTTGAGCCAGCGAAGTTCGGGCCAGCGCGTAAGATCGCCAATCCACCGCGTGTCGGTGTTCTCCGTTTCGCGATTGATAATCCAGCCCATGTGCGAATACCAAAAGCCGTAGTCGCGGTACGAGTGCGGATCGTTCGGAGTGTCGGAATACTTGTGGTGCGCCCTGTGGTGCGCCGACCACCAGAGCACGCCCTTCTGCAGGCTGGTTTGCGCACCAAGCGCAAGAAGAAACGCGAAAGGGCGGCTCGTTTTGTAAGTTCTGTGCGAAAAATATCGATGGTAACCAGCCGTTACGAAGAACAGGCGGCCGAAGAAGAGTGCGGCCGCAAGACCAACCCCCTTCCACGAAAAGCCGAGCATGGCGACGCCGATGATGGCGCCGAGTTGAACGCCGAAAAATGGCACACTCACGAACCACCCGAAGCGTCTCTTCAGTCCCATGGTCGGGCACTTTACGAGCGCGGTCGTCAGCAATTGGTCAGGTTACCGACACATTGCGGAACACGAAATGGCCCGTGCGACGGTCGCTATCCCGCGGCTCCTCCTAGTGCCGTCTCATGGTTCCTCTCAAAATCCCGTGGAACTTGTGCCGGGCGGCACTAGAACCGTTGGGTGCCTTCTTCTTCCCTGCACGCGCTGCTCTCGAACCGGCGGTACGTGCTCTATCTGGCGTCGCGACTCTCACTCGTCATCGCAACGCAAATGCTGTCGGTCGCAGTCGGCCTGCAAATCTATGAGATCACTCACGATCCCCTACGGCTCGGTGTCTCGGGCTTGGCGCAATTTCTCCCTATTGTCCTGCTCACGCTGCCCGGTGGCCACGTCGCAGACTTACGTGATCGGCGCAAAATCTTACTTGTTTGTCTTCTTGGTTTTGCCACAGCGGCTGTGTTGCTTGGCTTGATGGCCTACGCAAACATCCGTCGCGTCGCACCCATCTATGCCGTGCTCGTGGTGATCGGAGCCATTCGTGCCTTCAGCGCGCCGGCGAGCCAGGCGCTCATGCCGAACCTCGTTCACCGAAACGAGCTCGAACGCGGCGTTGCACTGAGCTCGTCGGCGTGGCAGCTCGCGATGATCGTCGGTCCGGCGCTCGCGGGCGTGCTTTACGCAAGAACCAAGGGCGCTACCTTCGTGTATTTTGCATGCACCGCGATGGCTCTCATTGCCTTTGCGACCATGTTTGCCATTGGCCACTTTCGATTTGACGCGATTTCTTCGTTGGCGGCTGCGGTGCGGTCCTCTGACGGAGCCGTGCGACGGCGTGTGCGTGTGCTACCAGCACACGCACCTCCCGCTGCCTCGAACTCGCGTCAACTTGAAAGCGGTCTGGCGAAACGCGCCGCCGCGCGACCCCCCGCTTCATTCGCAACGGTTCTCGCTGGCATCCGCTACATCTGGTCGAACAAACCTATCCTTGGTGCCATCTCGCTCGACCTCTTTGCCGTTTTGCTCGGAGGGGCCGTGGCCCTTTTGCCAATCTACGCGCGTGACATCCTTCACGTCGGTGCGGAGGGGTTTGGCATGCTGCGAAGCGCGCCGGCCGTGGGCGCCGCCACCATGGCTTTTTTGCTTGCTTATGTTCCGCTTCGCCGCCACGCGGGAAGCGTCATGCTCGGGGGCGTGGCTCTTTTCGGCATTGCCACAATCGTTTTCGGTGTGTCGACAAACTTCAGGTTGTCGCTCGTCGCGCTATTCGTTCTTGGTGCGTCTGACATGGTTAGCGTCGTCATCCGCTCGTCGCTCATCCAAATTCGCACGCCCGACGAGATGCGAGGCCGCGTTGGCGCCGTGAACCAAGTCTTTATCGGCGCATCGAACGAGCTCGGTGAGTTCGAGTCGGGTGTCACAGCGAAATTCCTCGGGCCCGAGCTCGCCGTCGTTGTTGGCGGCATCGGCACGTGCCTCGTCGTCGTGACGTGGGCCATCAAGTTTCCCGAGTTGCGCAAGGTCGATCGCCTCACCGCTGACATTCAGAATTAGCACTACTGCCGGGAATTGCCCGGCAGTAGTGCTAACGAAGTCGCGGGAGCGACTTCGCGGAGGGGTGAATTGCCCGCGAAAGCGGGCAAGAGGGGGCGCCGCGCCCCCTCAGAGACATCTAACATGACTGCTTTCCGCGAAGCGGAAACGCGCAGCGCGGGATGAAGTCCCGGCAGTAGTGTTAGGGACCGTTTTCGATTTGACGCGACGTCGAGGCAGGGCCGAGGAGACAGGCTTTCGGCTCGAGGCGTAAAGATGCACTCCCGACGCAACGCCCAAAAAAGTCAGCCAAAAAGCACGTCCCAAAAAAAGTGAAGGCAAGTCCCCGTCGACGCAACTTCGAGGGAAGCCGGTCGACTTAAGCCCTCATGGGTAACAACAGCATTCAAACCTCATGGCCACGACAAACCAGTAACCTCAACAACTCCGCCAACGCCTCGCTTCCCACGGCAAACACTCCTGCGCCCGCCGTGGGAGGGAATCGGCCACTACCATACCCTTCCGACGCAGACTGGCAACGCGCTTGGGATGATCTGCCTGACAGGGACATCGATTGGTCATCGGGCTCTCATCTGCCAGCAATGGATCCACAGGCGGAGCGTATCGCGGAGGTCAAACGCGCGACCGATGCAAAGGTACAAGCGAAGCTCGACGCCGTGCATGACCGTTTTTCAGGACCTTATAAAGTCAAAGGCGAACAAGCCCCGGTGCCCGCCCGCCCCATGTTCAGAATGAATGTGCCGGACACCCTTAGCGCGAAGAACGCCGAAGACCATAAGAACGAGCTCGTGAAGATATGCAAAAAAGCTGGGATCCCCGGCAACGTCATAAACAATGCACGCGTGGGGCGCCCAACACCCCAAGAGCTCGTGAAGGTTACCCAGGCTCTCATCGACGCCGGAAAGCTGCCAGACGCGGACGCGACTCTCAACACCGTGGAAAAGCGCATTCGTCAAATGCAGTTCGACTGGGGTATTGGTGTGGACTGCGCCGGTTACGTCAGGGAAGCTGCCGTTGCCGTGCACGGCAACGGCGCGCAGCCTCTGGTCAACGGCGCGAATCGTTCTGGCGCCATTCACAGCATATTACAAACTCCCGCGTTCAAAAAAGTCGCGTTTAAAGAAGACGCGGATCCTAGAGTTCACAACATTCGCGACATTCGCACAGGTGACATCATCCATCTCGATTCTAAGAATCCTAAAGGGGTCGGTCACAATGCGATCGTCCACAGCCACGAGGTCGCTACCGATTCGAGGCGCGACGAGCTTTGGGATCGCGCCAAGCGCTCCACTGATTTGCTCACTAATTTGGTCACCGGTACTGATGTCGATGGCTTCTTCTGTGGCAAAGGTCCTTTTCATGTGCTGAACGTCGATTCGTCGTGGGGCGTGGACCCTGCTGGGGTGGAACACGGCGGCTTTCGGCGGGACATGTGGGTCTATGACGAGAGCACGGGGAAATGGGGCACTTTCCTCCCGGGTAGACCGGTTTCTCCGGACCAACCGGTATTTATTACAAGCCAAACTGGCCCGTATAATCACGTCTTCAAGGATGCGTTTCGCCCAGCGAGTGAAAAATGAAAAGTTATTTCATTATCGCTTATCTCGTTATTACGGCCATCACGCTCGGCGCGTGCTCGCGTCGTGCTGAATCGACATCCACGGCCGCAACGTCAACTCCACCTCCCGCCGGTGTTGCGCCCATACCACCATCGCCTTCGACCGAGTCGCTGGCGGTCGCGAGTACTCAGCAGGCACAGCCTAATGCAGCCGCAGAACCACCTTTCAATGCACCGCCCGGCACTTCGCTCGTCGCTTCGGGCAGGTCCAGGTGCATCCATGTCGTCGACGTCGCGCCCGGAAAACCAGCATCTCCGTCGCTTCCGGCAGGCTCAGTCTACCTTGGGTGCGCCACAGTCCCTCTGTCGAGCGACTATCATGGGGAGGGCATACCCACGATCATCGAATGGGATGTTGCGCGAGGTCGTGTTTTGCGATCCGTAGACTTGCCTTTGACAGCGATGATGCACGTCAAAACGTTCAACGATAACGTGTATATTGCATCAATTCCGACGGAAGGCATGAGTGAAACGCAACTGGTTGCACTCGATACCGACTTGCGCCCTCGCGAAACACACTCACTCACTTTCAGCATAAGCGTTTCGCTCGAGGCAAACGAAAAATATCTCGCTGTTTCCTATAGACCTCATGGTGATAAGTTTTACCCACTCAAGATAGAACTCTTAGACGCAAACCATCTCACCACCGTGGCAACAAGCTCGGTCGGTTCCGCTGATTTGATCCTGGACGATATAATGGAAAGACCCGGTGACGCGCTCGAGTTCTTTGGCGATCAGCTTTACGTTGCTGGCGTTCCGTCGTTCACGAAACCTCCTGAAGTTCCGTCAGCTTTCAGCAATGGCGCCTCACATAACCTGCCTTTCGTCCGCGTGTTTGCGATGAGCCTTCCTTCGCTCGAGATTGTAGGCATCTACAAAAGTAAAAAAGATTCATATTACCCACTGAGACTGCAATCTGCAGCCGGACATCTCATCCTCACAGGTGACCAGGAAGGCTACGAAGAATTCACGGCAGATCTCAAGCCCATTCGCAAGCATGATGGGTGGTTCTACGCCGGGACGGCGTTCGATCCAATAACAGGCGAAGTCTTTTCGTGCCCCAAGCTTGGTGAACCAAACCTCGGTAAACCAGAAAAATACCCAGGAACAGTCACAAACTACAGCGCCGCCTTTTGGACTGGGCTCGAGGCAGCCTGCGTGGCTGACGTGGAGGGGCATATCATCGTTGGCCGCTTGAAGGACTGGCCAACACGCTAAAAGCTAGACCGTTTTTTGAGGACTGCAGCCGCCAACGAGCCAACGGCCAACACGAAAGCGGGCGCGTCAAATCGAACACGCTCTAACGGGCTTTGCGTTTCGTGTTCGTGCTAGTCGATTCAGGGGGCAGCTCGTCGTCGTCGAGGGGTGTGGGCTCACCAACGCGTACGTTGCTGGGGGTTGCGGCGACGCGGGGGCGCCAGTCACCGCCACTCCGATCGTCGGATGCAGCCGCACCCCATTGTGATGTCGCGGCCGCGAGGAAGCGATAGAGCACGTTGCCATGGTCGTCGATGTCGACGGCTACGTAGTCAGGACTCTTCTTGGCGAGTTCCGTGAGCGTGGCGTCGGCTTGCTCGAGCGAGACGTTGTGCGCTCGTGCAACATCCATCGGCGTGAGAACCCCGCCACGTGTGTTCGCAAGAGCAAAAAGCGCGTTCGCGCGAGCCGCTTTTTCGGTTTGTTCGCCTTCGTAGTTTAGCTCTTTGCCACTTTTGAGCAGGAGATACCCGACGATAGTCGACACCGCCAAAATGGGGACCCCAAAGACGTACGGCGCCGCCTCAGCAAAGCCGACAATCGCACCGCACGTCGCAAACGCCCCGAACCCGGCGACCAGGCCACCGCAGAGGATGATCCAACCGAACACGCGTGCGACGGTGCCGCCTACCTTGGACGATTTACCTGCCATGTTGAGCGAGTTTGACGCAAGCGGCATGCGCGGCGCACCACATGCTGAGCAAAAGGCATTCACACCGCGGTAGATGATGGGAGCATTTTGGCGGCAGCGGGGGCACACGTAACAACCTCGGTTGGTCTTTCAATTAGCACAACTACCGACACGCCACGGCAGTCTAGAATATCACGCGATGACGGACGAGCCGATGCAAAACGATCCCCAACAGGTGGTTATCGAGCGCGGTAGCATTCTCGCCTACCGAATTTTCGACGTCGGCGCGACCATTGTGCTCGACGCCGTCGAGAAGCGCGTGTCGTCGACCAGGCGATTCGAAAAGAGCGGTCCCATCGGTCTCGTCATCCCGGTTCGCCCGCTCGAGATCGCTCTCGGCGATTGCGAAATCGTTGTGCCATTTCTCGGTGCGCGCCTCCGGGGGGACTTGAAGGCGCATGTGTTCGACTTCGGTGTCGTGTCGTTCGTCTACGAGATCCCTATTGAAGCGGGCACATCGTTCGAAGACCTCGTGCCGTTGTGCGATGCCTTGTACGAAGCGGGCGAGCTCGACGAGCATGGCTCTGAGCACCGGAGCGATCTGCTCCGGAGGATCGGCGACAGCGTCGAGAAACCTCACGACTGGTCCGAGGCCGAAACGTATACGGTGATCTTCGTCGAAACACTCCGCGAACGAGAGCCAGGGCAGCAGCTGTCGCTCGACAAGCTCGCCCGATCGGAAATCGTCGCCAAGCTTTTGCTCGGCGAGACGAGCAAAACGCGGCTTGGAAATGCCGAGCGCGAAGACGTCGTGCGAAACACGTTTTCGTATCTGCACGACGACGTCGTCGTGGTCGATTGGAACAGTGCCCTGGTCATCGAGCCGAACGGCTCACGCATCGTGCCATTCATTCTCGAACTCGCGACATCGCAGCTGCTCGAATTTCGCTATTACGACAAGTTGCTCGATATCGAACTTGCGCGCCTTTACGAGCATGTCGGGAAACGCGGTCCTTCGTTGTTACGCAGCCCATATCGGTCTTTGACACGCAATGTGATGAAGCGATTCCTCGAGATTACCGAATTTACCGAACGCATCGACAATACCATCAAGGTGGTTGGCGACTTTTACCTCGCACGTGTCTACCTCTCCGCCATCGGGCGATTCCGCGTACCCGACTGGCGCGAAAGCGTAGAAACGAAACTCCGGCTTGTGGCGCGCGTCTACCAGCTACTCAAGGGCGACGTGGATACTTCGCGCGCCCAGTTCCTCGAGCTGATCGTCATCTTCCTCATTCTCGCCGAAGTGATCGCGGCGCTTCGACACCACTGACCACGCAAAGTCATTTCCGCAGTCGCCAAAGTCGCCGCTGCATACTTCGGCAAGAACGACTGAATGTCCTTCCGGTAGTTGTTTTCGTCGGGGCTCACGACAAGGCGTGCGATCGGCTGCTGGCTCGACCCTGCTTGGACCAAGAACCGCCGCGCTCATAACACCTGCAGCGATGAGGGCGGTCGCGCAGATTGTGCCAAAACCAAGCGGCTCGCCGCCGACAAGGGCTCCGAGCAACACGGCAACCACGGGGTTGACGTAGGCGTGGCTCATCGCCACCGAGGGCCGCGCATTACGGAGCAGCCACACGTACGCAGAAAAGCCGATGAGCGAGCCGAAAATAACGAGCCAGAGCCACGCAAAAATGGCGCCAGGACCAATGTGCAAAGGCAGCGACTCGCCAACGAGGGCACTTACGCCGAGCATGGAAACGCCGCCGGTCAGCATTTGCGCGCCGGAACTCGCGAGACCTGCCTCTTTGCCTTCGGCCGTAACGAGCAGCGAGCCAAGTGCGAACGTTACCGGCGACAGCACGATGAGCAAACCCCGGGCGCCCACGCCTACGAAGGAGGAGCCGGCGCCAAGCACGACGACACCGAGAATGCCGAGCACCATGCCGATGACTTCGCCGCGATGAGGTTTCTCTCCACGAAATGCGGAAACGATGGCCACCACGAGCGGAGTTGTCGCGCAAATGGTGGCGGCCACGCTCGAGGGCATTTTTTCTTCGGCGAATACGATAAATCCATTGCCACCAAGAAAAAGGAGTATGCCGGCGGGAATGGCAATCAGCCAGGAGCGCCGGCTCGGCCCCGGCTCACCTCGCAATCTTGCAAAGCCGAGAATCGCAATGCCGGCGACGACGAAACGTGCGCCAGCTAGCCCGAAAGGTGGCATCTCGGTGACCGCTACGCGCATGGCAAGATACGTCGATCCCCAAAGAAACCATATCGCCGCGACCGCAAGGACGAAACGGCGATCGAGCTTTGCGATGCGCGCAACGGCAGTGCGCAAATTATCTAGAAAGACGCGTAGAAAAGACGAATTGGGAGCGAGCCCGCCCCTGACGAGCTTAGTTGAAAGACCCTCCATGGACGCCACAGCATGCCGCGCAATGCACCACTCGTACAGAGTTGCGCCGAGCGCATGTGGCTATTTTTCCTTAGCTTAGCAGCAGGGTAACGTCCGAGCATGCTGCTTGCCGCATCATGCTAGGGTCAGCACATTATGCCAGGCTCTGCGCAACCTACATCTTTCCCAAAAAGCGACATCAAGATTCTTTTGCTTGAGAATGTGCACCAAAGCGCACATGAGATTTTCCGACATGAGGGTTTCCAGATCGAGGCCATTGGCGGTGCGTTGTCCGAAGACGAGCTCGTTGCCAAGCTCGAAAGCGGCGTGCACCTTCTTGGCATTCGCAGCAAAACACGCGTCACCGAGCGCGCCCTTGCGGCGGGCAAACGCCTCTTGTCGATTGGTGCATTCTGCATTGGTACGAACCAGATCGATCTCGAGGCGGCCAAGGTTCGCGGCGTGCCAGTTTTCAATGCACCATTCAGCAACACGCGCAGCGTTGCCGAGCTGGTCATTGGCGAGATTGTCATGCTTTCCCGGCAGCTTGGCGATCGCTCACGCGAGGTGCACGAAGGCAAGTGGCGTAAGATTGCGACGAACTCATTCGAGGTTCGCGGGAAAACACTCGGCATCATTGGCTATGGCCATATCGGTTCGCAGGTCGGTGTGCTTGCCGAGGCCATGGGAATGCGCGTGATATCGTATGACATTCGCCCAACCTTGCCGATGGGCAACAACAAGTCGGTCAATTCGCTCGAGGCCCTGCTTCGCACGAGCGATTTCGTCACGCTGCATGTCCCGGAAACGCCGCAAACGAAAAATATGATGGGTGAAAGCGAACTCGGGAAAATGAAAGAAGGCGCCTGCCTGCTCAACTTGAGCCGGGGCACCGTGGTCGATGTGGAAGCGCTCGCACAAGCAATCAAGAACAAAAAACTCGGCGGCGCCGCGCTCGATGTCTATCCCGAAGAGCCAGAAAAAAACTCCGACGACTTCAAAAGCATTTTGCGCGGGTTACCCAACCTGGTGCTTACGCCGCACATTGGCGGGTCGACGTCCGAAGCGCAAGAAGCCATTGGCCGCGAAGTGGCGAATGTTTTGGCTCGCTTCACGAACACGGGCGCCACCACGGGCGCGGTGAACTTCCCCGCTGTCGACTTGCCTATGGCCGAGGGCGCGCACCGCGTGCTCAATGTGCATCGCAACGTGCCTGGTGTTTTGCGCGACATTCTCAAGCTTGTGTCGGACCGAAACGCGAACGTGATCGCACAACAGCTCGCAACCGATCCGACGATTGGCTACCTCATTATGGACCTCGACAAGGAGGTCGCGGGTGACGTTCGCAACGCCATCGCGGTGTTGGATACCTCCATCCGAACGCGAATGTTATTCTAGAGCGGTTTCAGGTGACGTGAGTGTGAGCTTCGAGGTGGGGCAGACACGGGGGTCTGCCCCTACACGCAATCGCCAACCAAACGCGTATTCGTAATTACCAACCAAACGCATTCTTGTAGGGGCGGCCCCCTGTGGCCGCCCTTTACTCGCTTTGAAGGGCATCTACGGCGCGCCGTCCTGCTTTCTTCTCGCCCACAATTTTTTTTGCGGCGATGCGCCGGCGCTTCGAGCCTAATGTGGGCTTGGTGGGCTTGCGCATTTTCGGCACGACGAGCGCCTGTTGGATGATTGTGCGTAGCTTGCTGCGTGCATCGGCAAGATTTTGCGTCTGATCACGCGTTTTCTGGCTTGTAATGCAAACCCGGCCTTCGCTGTCGAGCAAGTTTCGGGCAAGCGTGCGAAGTCGTTTTTTTGCTGCATCAGGAAGTGCAACGGTTGACTCGAAATCGAACGAAAGCTCGATTTTCGAGGCAACCTTGTTCACGTTCTGACCGCCTGGTCCTGAGGCGCGCACGGCAACCCACTCGACGTCGCTGCTGGGCAACGTGATCTTGCTGTTGATGACGAGCGGTACACTCATGCAGGTTCTCAGAGGCTCTTAGCGGTGTCCGTGACCACCACCGCCTCGGCCGCCACCGCCACCGCGAACCGAGCCACCACCACGTGGACCGCCGCCGCGAACCGGGCCGCCACCACGGACTACACCACCGCCGCGAACCACGCCGCCGCCTCGTGGACCACCGCCGCGAACTACGACGCCACCACGTGGACCGCCGCGGTATGCGCCGCCCACGTAACCGCGACCACCATAGCGTGGCCCAACATAGCGCGGCCCGCGGTAGATGTGAGGACCACTAACCCAGCGCGCGCCCGCCCACACCCGCGGAGCGCCCCACGGACGATGGACCCACGGCCCGACAAAGAACGGTCCCCACCCCCATGGCGATGCGTACCAAGTCCAACCGTACGAAGGAGTGTAAACATAGACATACGGCTGGGACGCAACCTCGTACGTGCTTGTGCCGTCAGGCACCCAAATCCATCCGTACGAATCTGTGTAAACCCACTGCCCCTGCTGCACCGGAGCTGCTTGCGCAGCTGGCGCTTGTGCCTGGGGAGCGGGCGGCGGTTCCGCGGGCTGCTGCTCTTCTACGGTTATGTCGTCTTGTGCGAAGGCAGAGGCCGGAACCAAGAAGCTTAGCGCGAGCACGATCTGCGGTACGAGCGTCTTCATGACCGGTTTCCTCACTTCTTAGGAAGCATAACGCATGCTGCGGAACAATCTTCCAGTTATCCTACCTAATCAGTCGGTTCTGTTGGTGCCGCTTTCTTTCATGGCTCGGCTCACGCATCAGTCTAAGCTCGCGTTGTGGCAAGCGTGACAAGCTATGAAGTTCGGAAAATGAGGCGCGCCGATCTCGAGGCGGTGGGTGTGCTTGCAGGGCGGCTCGTGCGCATGCATCACGAGTTCGATGCAAAGCGGTTTTTGGATCTCGCCAATCCCGAAGCCGGTTACGCTCGGTACTTCGCGTCGGAAATCGATCGCAACGAAGTCGTTTTGCTTGTTGCTGTTGCCAAGTCGTTGGCAGGTGCCGAAAAGGCGGTGCAGGCGATCGTAGGTTACGCGTACGCGCGGCTCGAACCGCGTAGTTACAACGAGCTACTCGATGCGTGTGGCAAGCTCCATGATGTTTATGTCGACGAAGCTTGGCGTGGCCGCGGGGTGGGCAGTGGGCTTGTGCGCGAAGCCGTGGCAAGGCTAGAGGCGTTGGGGGCTCCGCGCGTTGTGCTGCTCACGGCCGAGGGTAATGCGGCGGCGCAGAAGATGTTTGCTCGTCTTGGCTTTCGCACGACCATGCTGGAGATGACGCGCGAAGCAACTTGAGAGTGATCTAGAATTTTACAGCCTCGCTGCTGTCCCCATTTTTTATTCTTTCTTCGCGCATCGACGCAACCTGCGACCGAAAATGGTCGACAGGGCTTTTATGGCTACAGAAGGTATTTCAACCCGTCCTCGTGACTCCTTCAACCTTAACCAAGCTGAAGAAGGAGCCCACAACACCGTTTCAACGGTCAAAAAAAAAAAAGAAGCAAACGCCGCGCGGGTAAGCAGTACCAATCCGGAGTCCACGAGGCCGTGGGTGACATTGCGAAAGGGATTGTGAGTAGCGTCTCAATTGTCGCCGCTGCTAAGCAGCTCTCCAAAGCCCACGAGGCTGAGGGCGATAAGGCGAAAGGGCTTGCGGATGGAGCTGGCGATCGCTCTTCCAAAATGTCTAGTGAATCTCGTACCTAGCAGATCCTTACGGCAGGCTCCTTCGTCGCTCCTGCACTAAACCGGCTCTGTCTTTAATCGGAGGGCAGAGCCGCGTAGTGCCCTATTGTTTTTGATTGGAGTCGGCTATCAGTAAGAGGTAAGATATTCAGATTACTCCCTCAAGGAGGCTTCGTCATGGCTCGTCGTCTCGTCCTCATGCTGGTCGGTGCCGGTTTCCTCTGCTTCGCAGGTTGTAACATCGATACCGATCCGACTTCGTGCAAAACCAATTCCGGTCCCTGCTCCGGCACATTCACCTGCGAGAATTCCGGCATTCATGGTTTCTGCCTCAAGGCGACTCAGGTCTGTCTGGTACAGCCGGGGAACGTTGGGTGTAGGAACATCCCCGGCGCCTCGGAGAGCGCGTGCCCCAGCGTGGAGCAGGCCCAGAGCGTGGCCGGTTGCATGACTGGCTTGCGTGAGACGTGCAGCGGCTCGTCAAGCGATGGGATCACCATTACCTGCAATTGATCCCAATTTGTCGCGCCACCTCGCAGCGTCGTCCTCGACACGGGCATCGCCACCAGGCATCCGCCGGCAGTAGTGTTAAGATGCGTGCATGAGGCTTTTAACATTTGCGGCATGCGTTGGGTTTCTTGTTGTCGCGTCGTGTTCGAGCAGTAGCAGCGATTCGAATGGTAATGCAGGTGGCGTTGGCAACGGCGGCGGCAATAACGGCAACGGCACGCCAGGTGTTGTTGATGCCGGCGGTGGCGGCGACAACGGCAACGGAGGCGATAACGGCGCGCCGGGTGTTGTTGATGCCGGCTCTGACAGCGATGCCGAGCAAGAAGTCGAACCAGCGGCCACGATTCACATCCTTGGCCGTTACGACGACAGCAATCGTTTCTCGTGGCCGGGCACGCAAATCCGCGCGAGGTTTTCCGGCACTGGCGTGACCCTATCGCTGAACGAAATGTGCACGGGTTGGTTCAATGGGTGCGACTGGTTCGATGTGACCGTTGACGGTGTTGCGCTCGCCCCGCTCGTTTTCACCACGTCGGAGTCTGGCGACTATGTCCTTGCGACGGGCCTTGCTGACGGCGAGCACGATCTCATCGTGGCCAAGCGCACCGAATCGAGCGTTGGCGTGGCGCAGCTTCTTGGTATAACGCCCGAGGGCGGCGATTTGGTCGAAACCACGCTGTCTTTTTCGCACCGAATCGAGTTCATCGGCGATTCCATTTCGTGCGGTTATGGTGTTCTTGGTGCAGATGCATCTTGCTCGTTCAGTCCTGATACCGAAAGTGAGCCCCTGGCGTATCCGGCTCTTACGGCAGTGGCTCTCAACTCGTCACACACAACCATTGCTTATTCTGGAAAAGGCATTATTCGGTCATCCGGCTCGTCCGACCCCGATCCACAATCGATGCCCCAGCTTTACGTGCGCACACTCGCAGACGACCTCAATAGCCAATGGGACTTTCGCGATGTGCCTGACGCGGTCATTATCAATCTTGGAACGAATGATTTCAGCGTATCCGATCCCGGCCCCGAGTTTGTATCGACCTATGTCGATTTCATGGCAACCGTGCGCTCGAAGTATCCGGCGGCGCACATCATGGTGGCGCTTTCGCCGATGGTTACCAACAACTATCCTTGGGATCCTGATCCTGATATGGATATCAAGGGGGCTCGCGATACACTCCAAGATTACCTCAATGAGGTTATAACGGCGCGACAAGAAGCGGGTGACGCGAATGTCTCGATGATCGAATTCGATGCACTCCAAGACGCCGACTATGGTTGCGATTACCACCCGAACAAGGCAGCGCACCAAAGAATGAGCGACCAGCTCGTTGTCGCATTGCGCGCGCAGCTCGGTTGGTAATAGCGGGCTAATCAGACGAGGCGTCTTCCACCGGTATGCTTTGCATGGATGGTGCCTGCGTGGTTTGGGGTACTTCGTCGGCTTCGGCCGCAACGTTGCCTGGCTCGCCGCTCTCCGCGCCGTTTTCCGCATTGCCGGCGCGCGTTCTGACCCTCTCCGGTGCCGTAGCGGCGGATAGTTCGAGAATCGCGGCATAGTGTTTCTGCGCAGCCTCGCGCTCGCCAAGGTCCCACTCGGCATCGGCAACACCAAGGAGCGCTGGCTTGTATTTTGGTGCGGTGCTTACCGCCTTTTCGTACTCGGTTTTTGCGAGGGCAAGATTGCCCTCTTGGCGGGCGATGTCACCAAGCCCAGTGTAGGCTTCCGCATTGCCAGGGTATGCGGCCAACGTGCGCTTGTAGAGATCACGTGCGCGCGACAGATCGCCCGCTTTGCGTGCAGCGCGAGCTCGGTCGAGAAGCTCGGGAAGCGAGTAGCTCGGAGTTTCGGGCTTTTCTTTGGCTGCAGCTGCTCGAGGGACGTCATTGGCTGGCAACGCGGTGCCGCTCGCCGCTGTGCGGGGTGCCGCGTCAGCGACTTGCGGCGGCGTGTCTTGCGTTGGCAACGTGATCGGCGCGATCGCGCTTGAAATCGGATTGGCATTCTGCTCGGGCGAGGCGGGAGATGGGGTAGAGGCCGCGATCGCAACGTTCGCTATGTTCGCGTGATCCGACGTTTCTCCAACTGACGTTTCTCCAACGCCACGAAGGATATAAAATGCACATACAGCGCCGCCCATGGCGAGCACGGGAATAAGCCACGGCCTACGCGTAGGCGGCCTGTCGAACTCGGAGTGCACAGACGATCGCACGGATGCTTGCGCGATCACGGGTGCCGGCGCCGGTGCCGGTTCGTCGTCGACCGTAATGCTTGGCGGCGGCGGGGCGAAGGGCGGCACTCGATTGGCGATCGCTTGCCTTGTTTGCCGCACGAACGAAGATCCGTCGATTGCCGGTGGTGGTGGCGGCGGCAACGGTGAGATGCGCTCTAGAGGCTTCGGCGGCGGAGTGAAGACTCGCGCGATGGGCAGCGGAGGCGGCGGCTGCGGCGCAGCCGCAACTTTCGCGCGCGGCAAGGGGCGCGGCGCTGCGATGGGCGGCGACAGACGGAAGCTTGGCTGAAAGTTTGTAGACTGCAAGGGCTCACGCGGCAAAGCGGAGGGCAGCGCGCTTGTCTTGGGGTTCGGCGAAATCTTGATGACTTGGACGACATCGCGCAGCGACAATAGCTCGGTAACTTCTTCTCCTTCGTCGTTGGTGGCTCCGTTGCTCGGCATTTCTGCCTCGTGCGTGGGTTCGGGCGCGACGGTGAGGTCGAACCAGCTTGCGTGCCGTGTGACAAGGCCCAAGGGGCTGATGGCAGTCCACGCGTCTCTTCGTGCCGGCACAATCCACACTTCTTCAGTGGCGTCGCACGACGTGCAGCGAAGCACCCTACGACGTGTGCCGGCAACGGTTTCGATTTCAATGCGCCCGCCGCAGTTCTCGCAGCCTAATCGATCGGACCCACCCGCACGATCAGACGACCTTATGGGTATCATCGCAACTCTACCCTCTCGGCTTACGGTACAATTCTTCTCTCACGGTCTTAATTCTGCAAGCGTGCGAAGCCAATTTCCGCCAAGAACTTTGTGGATTCGTTCTTCGGACCATCTACGATCAAGCATATGCTGCACAAGGCGCGGCAGCTCGCGGCATGTTGCCATATCGCATGGCGTTAGAATGGCTCCGTCCCAGTCGCTGCCAAGCGATGCAAAGTCTTCGCCCACCGTGGACACGATATGCTCGAGGTGCATGACCACGCGCTCGGCAGAGCAGCCACAGAAGCCGCCTCCAAGGAACGGCCAGTGGAACATGATTCCGATTGTGCCGCCAGTGTCGGCAACGGCGCGAAGCTGATCATCGTCGAGGTTTCGCCAGTGGCGATACACACCAGAAACGCCAGTGTGTGAGACAATCACGGGCTGTGAGCGATCGTGCACGCGGAGCGCGTCGAAAAAACCGCGCCTGCTGATGTGTGCGAGATCGACGAAAATGCGCTTGTCGTTGAGTGCGCGCACGTAATCTTTGCCCGCGGCCGTCAACCCGCCTTTGCCGCCGCCCAGTGCGGATATCGCGTTTGGCGCGCTCGAGGCGCCGAGGCGCGAGCTCGACAGGTGAACGAGGGTAACGAGCACGATGTCCGAAGTGAGCAGCCCAACGTCGGCGTCAACGGCATTGCCACCTTGGATACCAACGAAGGCGGCGTGCAATTTCTTTTCGCGTGCGTCGCGGTATTCGCTCGCTGTGCGGACGAACGCGACATCGCTCGGGCATTGTTCGAAGATCGCTTTGAGGCGCGCGAGGTTTTTGGTGAAGGTGCGCGCGCGACTCGAGCCAGAGCGAAGTGGGTTCGTGGTGATGATCCAGACGCCGCCGGTGATTTCCGTTTCGCGAATGCGCGGGATATCGACTTGGCTATAAAAGCGTGCGCCGAACAGGCCACGGTCATGCCGGCGTGTGAGATCATAACCAAAGATTCGCGTCCAAATGAAAGAGTCGATATGCAGATCGACGACATCGCTTGCGAGGTAAATTTCTATGGCTTCGCGCGAGATCCCGAGGGACGCAGCCCACGCAGCCGGATCCTTCTTCGGATCAGTGAGGCACACTTTCACGATCGCTTGAAGCTAGTACTCCGTCTCGCAAGTGACGCGGATAATTTCCTGCCTGGCCAGCCAGGGACCGAACGTTTGTGTGCTAGGTGTTGAGTCATGGCCCGGCCGGCATTCGCCGATCCCAAGACGGACTTCGTGTTCAAGCGCATTTTCGGCACCGAAGAGCACAAGCCGATTCTCGTGGGCTTGCTCAACGGGCTGTTGGAGCTCGACGAGGCGCACCGCATCGTCGATGTGACGCTTCTGACGCCGGAGCAGCGCCCCTTCGTACAGGAGCTGAAGTACTCCATCGTCGACGTGAAGTGCATGGACGCCAAAGGCGTTCGCTACGTGGTCGAGATGCAGGTTCTCAATGTGGAGGGTTTCGAGAAGCGCGTCGTGTACAACGTGGCCAAAGCCTATAGCTCTCAGCTCCGTGCGGGCGCTAGCTACCCGGAGCTC
>WQZB01000008.1 GCA_009780955.1 Polyangiaceae bacterium
AAACTGGCTGTCGATTTGCCGATTGAGCTGTCGAACGGTCCACCCTCCGCGCAGCGCCTCGGACTCGTAGAAGCGGCGCGCCGCTGGATTGCGGACAGAGAGGAGCCTCACGTAACAAGACCAAGGTAGTTGGAAATGCCTGGCGACGCGGGCCAGCTCATCGTGGCCGAAAAATTGTCCAGATGCTGTCTGGACTTTTTTGAGCGTAGCGACTGTCGAGGATTTTGCAGACGCTGTCTGCAAAATCCTTTCTTTCTGGTGCGTGAGGCTTGATTGAGATTCTTCAGACAGCGTCTGAAGAATCTCTCGGTGCTCCACGTAGAAGGCGCGCATCTGCCACAGGTTCACTTTGCCGTAACCCCGGCCGAACCGCGCCTGAAGGTCGTCGGAGAGCCGTGGAATCAACTCCTCGCCGTAGTCGGCGCGCGCGGCGCCATGCTGCTCCTCTTCGACGATGCGGCGGCCCACGCCCCAGTAGGTCGCGGTCATGATCACGTTCGACGTGCGCACCGCCGCGCGCTGCCCAGCCTCGATGAGAGCTACGACGTCGGCCAACACAACGTCTTAGCCCTGCGCGGGATGAGTGAGGCTGGTCTTCTTGCGGATCACGACGATTCACCCTGCACCGAGAACGCCGCCTTCAACAAGATTGTATTCGCGTAATTCCCCATTCGTCCATTTCGGCTTCCAGTTGCGTCAATTTGAAAAAAATCGACTGCGGAATTGTGCTGCAGATACGGCCCGAGCGAACGCGATGGATTTCTTGTTCGCGCGCCCGGGGTGCGGCTCCGGCTTGTTCATCCGCCCCCTTTGGCGGAGAGGAGGCAGCGCATCGCGTGGAGCCCTTGACGCAACCCCGGCCGAGCGCCGAGCTTACGAGGAAGGGTGAAGCCATGAGCAACACGGCACGAAAGATCGAAGATGGGCTTTCCGCGGAGGAACTAAGGCGTGCAAAGCGTCGGCCGCGTGGCTTTGTCCCGCCGGCCATGCCGCTCGCCGTCATGCGCAAGGCCAAAGGCCTCACGCAGGCAGATGTCGCCGAAGCCTGCGGCATCCCGCAAAGCCACGTGTCACGACTTGAAGCGCGCAAAGATCTTAGCGGCGTCCGCGTTGAAACTCTTCGTCGATACCTTGAAGCCATCGGCGGTGAGCTCGAACTCGTCGCCGTGCTGAGCGACAGGCATCGGATCCCCGTCTCCGGGGCCTGACTCGCACCAGGCCTCCACGGTACCGCGGCCACCTCGCTGGGATGTCAGCAACACACGGGCGAACGCGATGGGTTTCGCGCTCGCCCGTGGTGAGATGGCCGGCCGCCAAGTGTTAGCCGCCGAGATGGGCTCGGCGCGCCAGCAGCGTAGGTTTAGCGGTTATGCGGAGGTTAGGTGCCGCTCGTTACGGAGCACCAGTGACGCAAAGTGCAGTTGCGGTGGCTTGGTATATCGAAGCAAAGTCACCGCTACCAAAGCACGCCGTGAATTCCGGCTCGGTACCGTCCAGTGCATCAAGAGCGGACTGACACTCTGCAGGGACCTGGGAGCCTGTAGTACATATGTCATCTACTGCCTGATCTTCACAGGTAGAACGCGAATCATCATCCGTACACGACTGACATGCGTGGACCGGGCAAACGAATTGTTGATTCTGCCAAGGTAACGCACATTGAGGCATATTTAGCTGCATAGCAAGGCAGACGCCCGCGGCTACTCGCCAATAACCAACATCCGCATAAACAGCGGGAAAATCTCTTGGCGAATCAGATGTTGACGAATTGGGGATCTCGAGACACGTAAGGCAGTCCGGAGTTACCTGCACGGCATCGCACGTATCGTTGGTTGCATTCGGGTCAAGACAAGCATTGTAGAACGTAACAACTTCGCCCGAAGTGCACTTCCCTCCAGGGTATATGGTCGTATACATACTTTCGGTTATGAACAAGGCATCGCTGGCGCTATAACAAGCAGCCGGCCCACCAGTATTACCAGACCCGCTGTCCGTACCGGTATCGACATTCCCGCCGCTATCGTCGCCGGCGTCGGCCGTTGGCGTGATGGGGTTGTTGTTGCTGCTGCTCGAGCAGCCTGCTGCCATGCCGGCAAGAGCCACGCTGGCAAAGGTTGTAAGACTCACAAGTGTCAAGAACTTTTTGAACATGTACTCCTCCGAAGAGATCGCGGGCCTATCGCCGCCAATTCATTGCATCGAAATGCATTGAGGTAGTACTTCTGCCACAAAAAATGCGACATGCAACCCCATACGAGTGATCGCTTGCCGCAGACGCGTCGTAAACCAGCTCAGCCTTCGCCGCCGCATCGATATAGACCGCGTGCTAATCAGCAAGCATGGTCGCAGTAGCAAGACCCAGAGCAACCTACGACGATCTGGTGCGCGTGCCCGAGCCGCTCGTCGCCGAGATCGTCAATGGTGTACTTTACACCCATCCACGCCCTGCCTTCCCGCATACACACGCCTCATCGATACTGGGAGGCGATCTCAGCGGCCCCTTTCATCGCGGGCGCGGTGGGCCAGGCGGCTGGGTCATCTATTTCGAACCCGAGCTTCACCTCGGCGACGACGTGGTGGTTCCCGATCTGGCTGGGTGGCGGCGCGAGCGCATGCCCGAACGTCCGACAACGGCGTTCACAAGGCTCGCTCCAGATTGGGTGTGCGAAGTGCTTTCCCCGAGCACCCAAGCCCTCGATCGCTCCGGCAAAATGGATGTGTACGCGCGCGAAGGCGTGCGCCACCTTTGGTTCGTTGATCCAATTGAGCGCACGCTCGAAGTCTACAGGCTTGAACACGGCATGTGGCTTCGCGTGGCAGCCTTTTGCGACGACGCTGTGGTGCGCGCCGAGCCCTTCGACGCCATCGAGCTCGAACTTGCCGCTCTGTGGGACCAACCGCATGATTGAACGCATGGGTGAATCAGCATGGCCGCAGTAGCAAGACCCAGAGCAACCTACGACGATCTGGTGCGCGTGCCCGAGCCGCTCGTCGCCGAAATCGTCAATGGTGTACTTTACACACATCCACGGCCTGCTGGCCCGCATACACATACCTCGTCGGTGCTAGGGATCAGCCTCGGCAACCCTTTTTATCTCGGCTCTGGTGGGCCCGGCGGCTGGGTCATTTATTTCGAACCCGAGCTTCACTTCAGTGACGACGTGGTTGTTCCAGACATTGCCGGGTGGCGGCGCGAACGCATGCCCAAACGTCCGACAACTGCCTTTTTCAAGCTCGCTCCAGATTGGGTATGCGAAGTGCATTCCCCGAGTACCCGAGCGCTCGATCGCTCCGGCAAAATGGATGTGTACGCGCGCGAAGGCGTGCGCCACCTTTGGTTTGTCGAACCCATTGAGCGCACGCTTGAAGTCTACAGGCTCGAGCGCGGCTTGTGGCTTCGCGTGGCCACCTTTTGCGACGACGCCGTGGTGCGAGCCGAACCTTTCGACGCCATCGAGCTCAAACTTGCGGCTCTTTGGGACCAACCGCATGATTGAAAACTCATGGTCGCAGTAGCAAGACCCAGAGCAACCTACGACGATCTGGTGCGCGTGCCCGAGCCGCTCGTCGCCGAAATCGTCGATGGTGTACTTTACACTCATCCACGCCCCGCTTTCCCGCACGCGCGTGTCTCGTCCGTGCTTGGCAGCAATATCGGTACCCCGTTCGACTGGGGCGGCAGTGGCCCCGGCGGATGGGTCATTTATGATGAACCCGAGCTTCACTTTGGCGACGACGTGGTTGTTCCAGACATTGCCGGATGGCGGCGCGAGCGCATGCCGGAACTTCCGGTAACGGCCTTCACAAGGCTCGCTCCCGATTGGGTTTGCGAAGTGCTTTCCCCGAGCACTCAAGCGCTCGATCGCTCCGGCAAAATGGATGTGTATGCGCGCGAAGGCGTGCGCCACCTCTGGTTCGTCGATCCAATTGAGCGCACGCTCGAAGTCTACAGGCTTGAACGTGGCTTATGGGTTCGCGTAGCCACCTATCGCGACGACGCCGTGGTGCGCGCGGAGCCTTTCGACGCCATCGAGCTCGAACTTGCTGCTCTGTGGGACTTCCCGCCCGAGCCGGACGAATCGCACGATTGAAGCATGCACTAGACCGCTTTTAAGTTGACGCGAGTTCAAGGCGGCGGCGAGGAGCGGACCGGAACAGCCTGCTTCGGCTTTGAGGACCGCACCGCAGCCGCTAACGCAGAAATCGCGTCAAATCAAAAGCGGTCGAGCAAGCGCGCACGGCCGGCAGCTATGACCGCCGCTTCGCGATCGGCACGGCGCGCCGATGACATGTCTCGCAAAATCTCGTCACATGCACGACGGTGACCCATTCGCGCCAGCGCAATTTTCGCGTGGAAAGCACATGTATCGCTCACCATGCGTCGCAACCCCCACACGCGGCGCTCCAAATCGAGCGTAAGATCAGCCAGCCCAAGCTCGCCAGCAAGTTCCACAGCCGCGCGCTCTTCTTCTTTGTCGGGCAGCTGGCCGAAAACTTTGCCAGTTCGCACCACTTCGCGAATCACGCCGTGGCCGGCATCGTCGCCGGCTTTGCCAAGGTAAATCGACGCAACGAGTGCAATGTGCGGCGAGCTCGATGAAAGTAGTGCACGGGCGCGCGCGATCATGCGCGCGTCGACATCAACCGCGTCGCCCTCGGCAGCAGCAGCACGCGCTGCGTCAAGGCGCTCTTCAGCAAGCCGCAGTGCAATGTGAACCACGGCATCGTCGTCGTCGTTCGTCGCAAAAAACAGTGCGTGACGAACCTCGCCGTGATCTTTGCATGCGCGCGCAAAAGCGATAATCGCCTGGTAGCGCATCTCGGGTCGCCGGTCGCCGAGCGCTCGGCGCAAGCGCGGAAGTGTCGAAGTATCGCCAATTTCACCGAGCGCGTTGATTGCCATTTGCCGAACATGGCCGTCAACGTCGTCCACCGCATGCAGAAGCGCCGGCACCGCATCAATGGCCCGCAAGTCGCCGAGCGCCACCGCTGCTGCCGAGCGCACGCCGGCTACGCTATCGTCGAGAAGCCTCACAACGCATGCCACGGCGCGCGCTTTGATGTCATCGTTGGCTTGGGCATGACGCACCAGATCTTCAACGGCTGACGCGCGCACCTCCGGCCGCGCGCTGTCAAGATCGCGCAAAGCAGCATCGAGATTGCGTGGGAGCGGCGGCGGCCCGAGCATGCGTTTGTGGTTTAGAGCATGTCGATCGTCGACTCTGCTAGCGTGCCGCCATTGTGAATGTCCTTTTTGTCGCGTCCGAGATGACGCCGTTCGCCAAGTCTGGGGGCCTCGGCGACGTTGCTTCGGCTCTTCCAAAGGCTCTTGCTGCATGCGGGCACGATGTCCGCGTCGTCATGCCGATGTACGCACGCGTGCATGCCCCCGGCCGAGATTTCGAGGCTGTCTTCGACGACGTCGTGCTCATTCTCGGTGGCACGAGAATCACCTTTTCCGTCTTTGAAGCGCCTATCCCCGGCACTTCGATTCCGGTCTACTTCGTTCGCTGCCCGCGCCTGTTCGATCGGCCATCGATATACACGACCGACAACGACGAACACCTTCGCTTTGCCGTGCTTTCGTGGGCGTCACTCGTTATCGCGCAGCACATTGCCTTTCGTCCGGACATTGTCCACGCCAACGACTGGCAAACCGGGCTCGTGCCGCTGCTCCTGCGCACCATGTTCGCGTGGGACAGGCTTTTTTCAGCCACGCGCTCGGTGCTTACCATCCACAACATTGGCTACCAGGGCGTTTTTGACGCGCACATTCTTGCTGAAACGGGCCTTGGCGACGCGGCCCACCACTTCCACCAAGAACAGCTTCACGCAGGTCACATCAACTACTTGCTCACAGGCGTCTTGTACGCGAATGCTCTCACCACAGTGAGCCCAACCTACGCGCGCGAAGTGCAAACCGCGGAGCATGGCGCAGGGCTCGAAGCTTTCCTGCGCCAACGCGAAGACGTGCTGTTCGGCATTCTCAACGGCATCGACGAGGTCGAGTGGAACCCAGAGGACGACCCCAAAATTTTGCATGCGTATTCGGCAAGCAACTTCGACGGCAAAGAGAAAAACAAGCAAGTTTTGCTCGAAACAATGCAGCTTCCGTACGCCGAGCGCGTTCCGGTCATTGGCGTGGTGTCTCGCCTTGCTTGGCAGAAGGGCTTCGATCTCTGCGTAAGCGTGCTCCCGAAGCTGCTCGCGCGCAGCGGCGCCGAGCTCGTGGTGCTCGGCATGGGCGAACCCAAGTACGAAAATTTCTTCGCGTCGCTCGCCCGCCGCTTCCCAAAGCAGGTGGCCTTCAACAAGTCTTTCAGCGAGCCACTCGCGCACCTCATCGAAGCAGGCTCCGACATGTTCCTCATGCCTTCGCGCTACGAGCCATGCGGCCTAAACCAAATGTATAGTCTCCGCTACGGCACGCCGCCGATCGTGCATCACACCGGAGGCCTGGCCGACACGGTTTCGCCCTTTGATGCGCAGCGCGGCACGGGCAACGGCTTTGTCTTCGAGCACTTCGACGAGGACGGCCTGCGCTTTGGCCTCAATCAGGCACTACGCACCTGGGGCTCGGGCGATGGCGAGGATCGCGAGCGATGGCGCATGCTGCAGCGCAACGGTATGCGCGGACGCTTTGGCTGGGACAGAAGAATTACCGCGTACGAGCAGGTTTATCGGCTCATCGCACCGGGCAGGTAACGCCAGTGACGCCAGTGACCGCCGGTTGCCGCCAGTTACGAAGGCGCCGAGCGCGCACCTATCTTGCTCGACATTCTGCGACCTCGTTGACTAAAACATGCAGCTACGATGAGCGGCCATTCGAAGTGGGCGACAATCAAGCATAAGAAAGGCGTTGTCGACGCCAAGCGTGGCAAGCTCTTCACGAAGCTAATCAAAGAGCTCACGGTTGCGGCTCGCATGGGCGGCGGCGAGCCCTCCAACAATCCCCGTCTTCGCAAAGCCATTGCTGACGCCAAGGGTCAGTCGATGCCGGGTGACACCATCAAAAACGCCATCAAGCGCGGCACCGGCGAAATCGAAGGCGCAACGTACGAAGAGGTGCTCTACGAAGGCACCGGGCCTGCCGGCACGCTCTTTCTCGTCGAGGCAACCACCGACAATCGCAACCGCACGGTTGCCGAGATCCGCAAAGTCTTCGAAAAGCATCACGGCAACCTTGGCGGCGCAGGAGCTGCCGCGTGGGCCTTTGATCGCCGCGGCCTCGTCACCATCGAAAAGGCGGCCGCCACCGAAGACAAGCTCATGGACATTGCCGTGGGCGCCGGCGCAGAAGACTACGCTGACGACGGCGAAGAGTGGACGGTCACAACCCCGCCCGATGCCCTACAGGTCGTGCTCGACGCGCTCGAACAATCGAAAGTTGCCGTCAAAGCTTCGCAGCTTGGCTTCGTTCCGAAGAACAAAAAATCCATCCGCGGGCGCGACGCCGAAGTGTGCATCGACCTCGCCGAAGTGCTCGATGATCACGACGACGTGCAAAACGTCTACGCAGATTTCGACGTGTCGGACGAAGACTTGGCAGCACTCGCGTGAACCGCGTGCGCATCGCATCGCCCACGCATGATCACGGCATCAAGGTCCTTGGGCTCGATCCTGGTACGCGCAACTTCGGTTGGGGCGTCGTCAAACGCGTTGGCACACGCCTCGTGCACGTTGCACATGGCACGATTGCCGTTGGCAGCGAGACTTCTCTTGGCAAGCGGCTCGTCGCCATCGAGCAAGCGCTAAACGAAATTGTGACAACGCACGCGCCGGACGAAGCAAGCATCGAGTCCCTATTTTTCGCGAAAGACGCGCAGGCTGCCGCAAAGCTCGGGCATGCACGCGGCGTCGCGCTTCTGGTGTGCGCGCGCGCTGGGCTCACCGCGTTCGAGGTTGCCCCCACGCGAGTCAAGCGCACAATCGTTGGAATCGGGCGTGCCGACAAAGCACAAGTCGCACAAATGATCCGCGTGCTGCTTGGCCTACCAGATGTCCCGCGTCCTGATGCCGCCGACGCCCTGGCAGTCGCAGTGACACACCTACAAGGGCGCGCATTCTTGGCAGCCAAGGTGGCAGCCAAACCGCTTTCGATTTAGAGAACACTTCGCCATGCGCTTTTGCCCCGCCTTTTTTACCAAAGCAGCATTCGTTGCGCTCGCCATCTTGTCGTTCACGCCACTGGTGGCAACGCCAGTGTCGGCGCAAACTGGGCAAACTAGCCCACAAGCCCTTCCCGCAGCAAAAGCGGCCGAAGTTGCGCAAAAAGTCCAAGCTTTTTACGACAAAACAGTCACTTTCACGAGCGACTTCAAGCAAGAATTCTTCATTCAGGCGCACAACGTTCGCAAAACGTCGAGCGGCACGGTCGTCTTTGCCAAGCCCGGCAAAATGCGCTGGGACTACGCCACACCTGCGGGCAACGTGGTCGTGTCCGACGGCACGATCCTCAAAGTTTACGAAGCCGCGAACAAGCAAATGTTCGAGCAGACCGTCGACAAATCGCAATACCCTGCGGCTTTGTCGTTCCTTATTGGTGGCGCGAAGCTATCGGACGCATTCAACTTCGACCTGTACGACGGCGGGGCCATGAACTTCCCTGGTGGTCAAGTGCTCGTTGGCACTCCGAAACAGCCATCGCCTGCCTACCAGAAAGTTTTCTTCTACGTTGACGCGCAAACCGCCCAGGTGCGGCGCGTACTCATCGTCGACGGGCAAAACAATCGAAACCGCTTCGACTTCGAAAACCCGCGCGTCAACCTTACCGTGAAGCCCGAGCAATTCACATTCACGCCTCCTTCGGGCACCCAAATAATCAAGCCCTAATCAAGCCCTGAGTAATCAAGCCCTGACTCCCACCGATCGTCCCGCCAATCCCGTCAGCCCCGTTTGCCCCGCTTGCGGTGCGAGCGAGGTCAAGAACGATGTTTGCGCGCGCTGCGGTTATGCCTTTGGCGAAGCACACCGCTGCCCTCTTTGCGGAATCGTAGCGCGCCCCGAAGTGCGCGTTGCGGGCGGACAGGAACAGCTCGTCTGCGCCATGTGCGGTGGACCACGAATTCCCGAAGGTCTCGGCGGCGAAGCGGCCGCCTCTGCGCTGCGCCAAAGCAAGGTTATCAACGGGCAAGCCATGCGCGCGCGGGCCCTCAGCGCGATTCTCGCAATGGCAGCAGCGATTGGCGCGCTGGTACTCGTTGCGCTCGCTGCATCGGTGTCGGCGGGGCTCGTTGCCAAGCTCATTGTTCTTGCATGCACCGTGGTTCTCGCCACAATTGCATGGAAAGCAAGGGCAAGGGCAACCCATCTGCGCCGCAAAGTCGATGGCGCGCGCGACGAAGCATGGCTCGCCGCAGCCGAAGACGTAGCCGCGAAGTCTGCAGCCGGAATCACCGCGCACGAACTCGCCGCACGCTTGCACATCGACCCGCAGCGTGCCGACGACTTGCTCACAAGGCTGGCAAAAGTCGAGCGCACGCGCATCGATGTCGGCGACGACGCCGAGTTGCGCTACAGCACGCGCCCAGAATTGATGCCCGGCCTTCGCGTTGACGACAGCTCACTTTTTGAAGAGCCTTCGCCCGAAGACAACGCCAAAGAAAACGATGGCGGCAGCGCGCAGAACAAGCAGACCAAGCGACCCCTCCAATGATCGCAAGCTGGCGTCGTTCGCTATCCAACGTGGGCGGCAACATCGACGAAGGAGGCAATCGCGATGTGAGCCGTGCCCTTGCGCACGCCATCGATGTCGTGCCAACCACAAGCGCCAATGCGCCCGATCGAGCGCACGTGCACGGCTTTCACGCCTACCCTGCGCGACTTCACCCGGTTACAGCAAAGAGACTCATCGAATCTTTCTCTTCCAAAGGCGACATCGTTTTCGACCCATTCTGCGGATCGGGCACGGTTCTCGTCGAGGCCATGCTCGCGGGGCGCCGGGCCATTGGCACCGATCTCAACCCACTGGCCGTGATGCTCGCACGATCGAAAACGCATGTCCGCAGTCCCGAACAAATCTCCGCGCTCGTCTTTGCAGCGAAAGACGTTAGTGCCTTTGCCGATGCATGCCGCAAAAGAAAAAGCGGAGCATCGCGACGACTTGCGCGCGAAGACGTTGCCGTGTTCGCGCCGCACGTGCTGCTCGAACTCGATAGCCTGCGCACGGGCATCGAGCTTGCGCCCCCCGCAGCGCGCCCCGACTTGCAGCTCGTTCTATCGTCGATCCTCGTGAAGCTTAGTCAGAAGCGCGGCGACACTTCGAACGATGCAGTCGACAAGCGCATTGGCCAAGGTTATCCCGCGCGCCTTTTCGTCCATAAAACCGAAGAATTCGCACGCAGGCTCAGCGAGTTTGGCGAACTTGCCAAGGCTGCCTCTGCGCTTTCTGACCCAAACATGCCGGCCGCGCGTGTCATGCTCGACGACGCCCGCACGCTTCGCAAGCTCGATACAGCGTCGGTCGACACGGTCATCACATCTCCGCCTTACGTTGCAACCTACAACTACATCGAGCACCACGCCATGCGCATGCGCTGGCTTGGCCTGAGCGCGCACCAGTTGGCCAAAGGCGAGCTTGGTTCGCGCAGACACTACGCAGAGCTCACACCCAGCGGCGCGAAAAAAGCGTGGGCTCGTGAGCTCGGCGAGTTTTTGAGCGCCATTGTTCGCGTGACGCGCAAAGGAGCCAACGTCATCGTGCTTCTTGCCGACTCGGCAACCGGACGTGGCCCGCGCGACGAAGAGCCTCTGGCACTTCGCGCCGACGAGCTGGTTGCAGACGTCGCTGCCCACCTGCAATCGCTCGTGCCTGTTGCGCGCGCATCGCAAGTGCGAGCACACTACCATAGCCCAACGTCTCGCGCGTTTCGCGATCGTCCGCGCATGGAGCACGCGCTGCTACTCCGCTGCGTGTAGTGCCCAGCCCTCGGCAACCGAGCGACGACTGACGGAGCGCGGGAAAAATGGTAGGCAATGAGCCCACCATGCCTACTGTCACGTTCGAGTCGCCTAGCGGTTCCATCAAGAAAACCATCGACGCTCCCAAAGGCGGCTCTCTCGCTGATCTCTGCGACGATCACGATGCGCCGATTCCGTTCTCGTGCCGAAGTGCAAGCTGCGCAACGTGCCAGGTCGAGGTGCTCGAGGGCGGAGCCTCGCTCCTGCCTCCTGAAGACGAGGAGCTCGACGTGCTCGAGGCAATCAGCGCTGAACCACCGCGCTACCGGCTTGCTTGCTGCGCGAAAATTAAGCCGGGCGGGGGCACGGTTAGGATTCGCGCACAGAATGAAGAATAGCGTAGCGATATTCGCGCTTCGCGAAGCCATTTTCGCGTTAAATTTGCGTTAAATTTCGGGGTCATTCGGTTGACGGAATAGGGTCTCACGGCCTACGAATTTCGAAGTGGCGAACATTGACGTTCGCGCAATATTCGCGCAACGAGCGAGTGGCGGGAAACGTGCAAGGAAGCCTTTGCGGATGACGCATTACCTCGGCCCCGAACGAACGACCGCCCAGGTCGCTAACATCCCGCAGCCGCGGTTGCGAACGTCTGTAACGAGGTCGAACCTTTTCTCGCGCGTTCTTACGAATCTTGCCGTGCAAGACTACTTCATTGCCGTCTACTTCCTTGTGCTGCTCTTCGCGCTTGCTGTGGGTACAGGACCTGGCCGCGAAGCGTGCACACGCACGGTGGTTGGTGATCTGTCCTTCTTCGGCATGGGCATCGTGCTCACGCGCGGCGGCATTCTTCGCGAAGGTTCCATTGCCCACGCACTCGTTTACCGAGTGTGCGGGTTTCTTCCCGTCTTTCTCTCGTACTTCCAGCTCCGGCACATCCTACCCGCAGTTGCCCCGCACTCGGTCGACGCAAGCCTCGTCGCGCTCGACCTGCGCGTCTTCGGTATCGAGCCCGCCCTTGCGTGGGATCATTTCGTGACCGCACACACCACCGAGTGGTTTGCGTTCTTCTATTTCAGCTACTTCTTTCTTTTGACCGTGCACGTCATCCCCATGATGTTCAGCGCATCGAACGGCATGCGTCTCGCGCACTTCGCTTTTGGTATGTTCATTGTCGTTTGCCTAGGCCATGTGGGTTACATGCTGGTGCCGGGCTGGGGTCCGTACCACGCGCTTGCAGGGCGATTCGAGCATCCGCTCGTCGGCGGCTTTTTCTGGAACCTCGTGAAAGCCACGGTGGACGCCGGCGGCGCGCAAAAAGACATTTTCCCAAGCCTGCACACGGCGCTTCCCACCTATTTCGCGATCTTTTCGTTTATGCACCGGGACGCGAAACCATTCCGGTACACCTGGCCAGTTCTCGCTTTTGCTGCGACGCAGATCATCATCGCAACCATGTTTCTGAGGTGGCATTACCTCGTCGACATCGTTGCAGGCCTGTCGCTCGCGACTGCAGCGGCTCTTTTGAGCCATCGGATTATCGTGTGGGAAACCGAGCGGCGCGAAAAGCTTGGCTTACCGCCAATCTACTCAATGTTCGCCTGGCCTTGGACAACGAACACGGCCGTCTCGCCGAGCACGACGAGCAATAGCGTCGACCTTGCCACTGCTACCCATCAAGCTCGCGAAATTGCCAGCGACGAGTCCCACGAGTCTCACGAAGAGGCCGCCCAGTAGAAGACAGGCCCGCTTTCAAGCGGTCTTTGGTTCGTCGAGCTTGACAAGAATCGTGTGGCGAATAGCCTTGTGTGTTCCTTATCGGTCAAATCGATAAAGCGGAGCCTTTTCAATGCGTGACATCATCAAAATGACCTGCGCAAACTGCAATCGCGCAAATTACGTCACAACGAAAAATAAGCGCACAATGGCGGAGAAGTTCGAAATTAGAAAATTCTGCTCCGCATGCCGGGCTCACTACCCGCACAAAGAAGGCAAGATCTCGAAAGGCTGAGATTGTTTCACTATCTGGGCCGCTTTCAAGTTGACGCGAGATCGAGGCGGCGGCGAGGAGCGGCTCGAAAGAGGTGTTGCGCCGCGGCTAAAGTTGAGGCATGCCCTCTCCCACATCCAAACGCGGCATACCGCGGTACACCGCCGATATACTCAAAGCCGGCAGCTCGCACTCGATCCCCCGAACCTGCCACCTGGCCACTTGGCTACGTGTGATGACTAAACCCCGGAGCTAAACCATGATCTTCGACTGGCTTCACGGCCTATTCTCGAACGATCTGGCGATCGACCTCGGAACAGCAAACACACTCATTTACGTCAAGGGCAAGGGCATTGTGTCGTGCGAGCCATCGGTCGTGGCTGTTCAGCGCGACGCCCGCGGTGGCAACAAAGTTCTCGCTGTCGGCCGCGAGGCGAAAGAAATGCTCGGCCGCACGCCGGGCAACATCAGAGCCGTGCGTCCGTTGCGCGACGGCGTCATCGCCGACTTCGAAATCACCGAGGCGATGCTCCGTTACTTCATTGCGCGGGCGCACAATCGCCGCACCCTCGTAAAACCGCGCATTATCATCTGCGTGCCTTTTGGCATTACCGAGGTCGAGAAACGCGCGGTCAAAGAAAGCGCCGAAGGTGCTGGCGCGCGCGAAGTGTACCTTATCGAAGAGCCAATGGCCGCGGCCATTGGCGCTGGCCTGCCCATCACCGAGCCCTCCGGCAACATGGTGATCGACATCGGCGGCGGCACGAGCGAAGTCGCCGTCATCTCTCTTGCTGGAATCGTCTACTCGCAATCGGTGCGCGTGGGCGGCGACAAGATGGACGACGCGATTCAGGCTTACCTCAAACGCAAGTACAACCTTGCCATCGGCGAGCAAACAGCCGAGCGCGTCAAAATGGAGGTCGGCAACGCCTATCCTCTCGAGCAGCAGCGCACAACCGAGGTCAAAGGCCGCGACCTCGTTGCTGGCATTCCAAAAACCGTCGTAGTCAATTCCGACGAAATTCGCGAAGCGCTCTCCGAAGCAACCAACGCCATCGTGGAAGCGGTGCTGCTCGCCCTCGAAAAAACCCCTCCCGAGCTCGCTGCCGACATCGTCGACAAAGGTGTGGTGCTCACAGGCGGTGGCGCGTTGCTCGCCAATCTCGATGTTCTACTTCGCGAAGAGACCGGCCTGCCGGTCATGGTGTGCGACGATCCCATCAGCGCGGTCGTCCTTGGTAGCGGCAAAACGCTCGACCACATGGAGCTCTTGAAGGAGGTCACGATCGGCTGAGCGCGAATGCTCGCGGCTTTGGCATCCAGATCGTACTTCCCTAGAAGAGTGTTTGACCGTGTCGGCGTTCAAGAAGTACCGCGACCTGGGGGTGGTCATCGTTCTGCTAGCGGTCCCCTTCTTCTTCTTGCGCGCCAACATGAAGGCGCCGTCGAACCTCAACGCGCTCGACCGCGCGGTGCTTCGCATCAGCGCCCCCATCGAGTTCGCCGCTTCGAGCCTTGGCCGCGGCATGTCGAACATCTGGGAAAGTTACGTGTACCTGGTCGATGTGAAAGCCGACAACGAGCGGCTCGCATACGACAATGCGCGTTTGCGCGAGCAGGCTCACCGCCTCGAGAAGAACGAAGTCGAAAACCGCGAGCTTAGGCGCTTGCTGCAGCTGCGCGAGTCGCTGCCTGGCGATCAGGTGAGCGCGCAAGTCATTGGCAAAGACTTCACCGAGTTTTTCCGTGTCACACGCGTCGTGCTCGACCGCGGCTCGCGCAACATCCGCCCGAACATGCCCGTGGTTTCCCCCGACGGTGTCGTTGGCAAGGTGCTGCGGGTCGCCGGCGACGAAGTGGACGTACAACTATCGGTCGATGCCGCGTTCGGCATCGACGTGGAAGACGAACGCACCCAAGCTCGCGGCTTCGTGCGCGGCACGGGCAACCCCTCGCGCTACGCATGCAAAGTGGAAAATGTCGACTCGCGCGACGAAGTCGAAATCGGAGATTTGCTCGTTACCAGCGGCAAAGGCAAATGGTTCCCGAAAGGCCTGCCTGTTGCGCGCGTCACCAAAGTCATTAAACGCGAGCCCGGACGCGACCAAGACATCGAGGCAACGCCCACTGTCAATTTCTCGCGCCTCGATGCCGTGCTCATTCTCGTAACGCCTCCACAAGACGAGGATGCCACGCCGAAGCCCGCCACTTCGCCGCCCGCCTCGCCCACCACGAAAGCCGCACCCGGAGGCAACCGGTGAGGAACACCGCGTTCTTCGTTGCCGGCATCGTTTTGCTGCTCGTGCAATCGAACCTGTTCCGCGTCATCGATCCGTTGCTCCGTCTCGCTGGTGTCATCGTCGGGCTGCAGGAAGACTTGGTCGTTCCAGGGCTTCTTCCGTCGCTCGTATTGCCGCTCATCCTGTTCATGGGCGTGCACGAATATTCCCTGCTGCGCGGCGCTGGCGTGGCCTTCTTGCTCGGCTACTTGACCGATCTGATCGGAGTCGCACCCATCGGCCTCTACACCTCGACGTACGTGGCGATTTACGTGCTTGCACGCGCCGCAGGCGTCCGCCTTGCAGCGCAGACGACGCCCATGCAGGCCGGGCTCGTCGTGGCTTTCACGCTCGTGCACAGCGTGATGCTCCTCGTCCTGCTCGCCATCTTCGGCGGCAATGCCTGGGTTCCGCGCAAGCTATACCCAATGGCCATCCCGCACGTGCTTGCAACGGGAGCAGTTGCGCCACTCGTCTTCCGCATTGCATCGCGCATCCACGCGGCAACCATGTCGGGCTCGTCAAAAGAGACGGCGGGAAGTGTGCGCGTATGACCAACCTTCTCGTCCCCCGCTCCGACGTCAGCGAGTTCCGAAAACGCTATCGGTGGCTCGCCCTTTTCGCGTTTGTCGGCTTCGCGGCCGTGGTCCTCCGCCTCTTCCACCTGCAAATCATTCAAGGCGCGAAATACTCGCAAATCGCACACGAAAACGTCATAAGGCGCGTTGCCGTGCCAACGACTCGCGGCATCATCCGCGATGCGCAAGGCAGAATCCTTGCTTCGAGCCGCCCGTCGTTCAATGTCCTTGTCGTTCCGGGCCGAGTCATGCCGAGCGCGCGGCCATCGCGAAGTAGCCGCTCGGCCGACGAGCCGGAAAGCTGGTCGCGCGTCGCCGACACCTTGCGATTGAACCCCGACGAGCGCACGCGGCTAACGGCACGCATCCGAGATGCATGCGTAACCGACGAAGACAGATCGCCGTGCTGGCGGCCCATCTTGGTTCGCGAAGATCTTTCGCGCGACATCGTCGCCGAGCTCAAACAGCACGCAACCGAAGTGCCGGGGGTCGAGGTCGTAAGCCAACCCGTTCGCTATTACCCATACAAAGAGCTTGGCGCACACGTCATTGGCTACACAGCCGAAATCGACGCCGACACGCTCTCGAAGTTCCGCCCAACGAATTGGGAAACGCTGAGCGCCGAAGAGCGCCAACAGTCCAATCCCCTCGGTTACGAGCCGGGCGACATGATTGGCGCAACCGGAGTCGAGCGCACGTGGGAGAGCTATTTGCGCGGCCAGCGCGGCTGGGAAAAGCGCGTCGTCGATGCGCGGGGGCGCTATCGGTCCGGTCCCGAGGCCGAGCGCCTGCTCGATGCTCCTTCGCGGCAGGAGCCGCTGCCAGGGCGCGATCTGCGTCTGACGATTGACGTCGATCTCGAACAAGCCGTCGAGCGCGCCCTGCGTCCGTACACGGCGGGCGCTGCGGTCGTTGTCGACGTTCGCTCTGGGCGGCTCCTCGCCGTGTACTCGAAACCCGAGTTCGATCCGAACGATTTGTCCGGCGGATCAGGAAGGGACCGCATCCGCGAAAGCTTCAACAAACTTTACTCTGATCCGCTCCGCCCCATGCTCGACAAGACGATGAGCGGTGCGTTCGCGCCAGGCTCGACGTTCAAGCCATTCAGCGCTCTCGCCGCGCTCCAAGACAAACTCGTCAACCCGGCCGAACGCGAACGATGCGATGGCTACTTGTACTTCGGCCGCCGAGCCTTCCATTGCACGCACGTGCACGGCAAGGTCAACATGCATGACGCCATCGCGCAGTCTTGCAACATCTACTTTTTCAAGCTCGCCGAAGCCGTTGGCGTCGATCGCATCGCGCGCCTTGCGAGCGAGTTTGGTCTCGGGCAGAAAACGGGTCTCGGCGTCAACCCGGAGTCGCCTGGACGCATTCCAACGCGCTCGTGGTACGCGTTGCGGTACAAAGGCCAATTCCGCATTGGCTTCACACTCAACACGGCCATCGGCCAGGGCGCAACGACCGTAACGCCGCTGCAACTCGCGCTTGCGTACGGCGCGATTGCCAATGGCGGCACCGTGTATTCGCCCCAGATCGTCCGCGCTGTCGAAACGAGCGACGGCGCCGTGGTGCAAGACTTCCCGCCGCGCGTGCGCCAGAAGGCGCAGGTCTCGCCAGAAAACCTCGCGCGAGTGAACGACGCGCTCTACGCCGTCGTCAACGACGAAAAGGGCACAGCGTTTCCGGTGCGCGACGCAACCCTCGAAGTGGCTGGGAAAACCGGCACCGCGCAAACCGGTTACGTGAATACGAGCGGCGACGAGCCGAAAAAGGCCTGGTACATGTCGCGTGATCACGCGTGGTTTGCCTCGTACTTCCCGGCGAAGTCACCCGAGATCGCCGTGGTCGTCCTTGTCGAACATGGCGGCTCGGGTCCGACGATTGCCGCTCCGATTGCCATGCAAATCATTCGAGACTATCGCCGCCTTGCGCAACCACACGCTACCAAAGCCGCGGGCGCCAAAGACGGGCACCAAAGCGGCCCAAGCGCCACCGCGATCAAGGCATCCCATCAAGAGCGCCCACGAGAATGAGAAACCTTCGCGACCATGCGCGCTTGTTTGGGCTGCCGCGCGACCAATTCGACTGGGCGCTTTTTCTCACCGCGAGCGCGCTCGCAGTCATCGGCGTGATAAACCTTTACTCGGCAACGAGCGTGTCGCGCGCGGCGCTCTCCGACATCTACATTCAGCAGGTTTACTGGCTTGTGCTCGGGGGCATCCTGGCCGCCGTGGTCGCGATGATCGACTATCGTCACTACGAGCGCCTTGGCTATGTGCTTTACGGCATTGGCATCGTTCTGCTCGTACTCGTGTTCATTCTCGGCAAAGACATCCGCGGTAGCTCTCGCTGGATTCAGATTGGCAGTTTCAGCTTTCAGCCAAGTGAGTTCATGAAGCTCCTGATGATCATCGCCCTGGCGAAGTACCTGCACGACGATCCGAAAACCGATTCGCGAAGCCTCAAAGACTTGCTCATTCCCGCGGCTTTGGCGGCAATTCCCACGCTGCTCATTCTCAAGCAACCCGATCTCGGCACCGCTGTCATTCTCGCGTTCATCTTCGCAACCATCGCGTTGCTTACGAAAATCCGCTGGAAAAGCCTTGTCACACTTGCCGTTGCCGTTGGCATCGCCATGCCGCTGCTTTGGACCTACGTGTTTCACGACTATCAAAAGCAGCGAATCCTCGTATTCCTGAACCCCGAGTCCAACCTTCTTGGCTCGGGCTGGCACGCTCATCATGCGCGCGTTGCCATCGGGGCCGGCGGCGTTTCCGGCGAGGGTTTCATGCGCGGAACGCAAAACCAGTTTCTCTTCGTGCCCGATCAGCACTCCGATTTCCCCTTCGCCGTTTTCGCACAGGACTGGGGTTTTCTCGGGTGCTTGATTTTAGTTGCGCTTTACACTTTCTTGGTGCTCTGGGCCGTGCGCATTGCGGCAACTGCGAAAGATCGCTTCGGAGCCGTGCTCGCCATTGGCGTTGGCGCCTTGGTTTTCTGGCATGCGTTCTTCAACCTTGGCATGGTCACGGGCATCCTCCCCGTGGTCGGCGTGACGCTGCCCCTCTTTTCGGCAGGGGGTTCGAGCGTGGTCACGATCATGCTCGGCATCGGCCTTTTGATGAACGTATCGATGCGCCGTTTCTATGTTTCGCCAGCGCATGGCACTGGGCTGTCCACAAATTGATGATTTTTGCTCCCTCTTCTCATCTAAAAGCAAGTAGAAAACGAAGTTTACAGCCACGGCGGAATAATCCGTAAACACACGAAAATGCAAGCATTTATGCCACGTAAAAGGGTCACTTTTATCCCCAACCCTATTGACGCCTGTTGGTATGAACCGTCAGACTTCCATCCCGTGAGCCGCCGGTCCACGCCATGGAAGGACATCGTCAGAAGGCTTGCATCATTCACGCCCGGAACGATATCGTCCGGAGCCGTTGTGAAACGTACTCTCGTTATGCATTGCGCGACACTGGGATGAATTTGAGGTGGTCGGCCCTCTGAGCCCGACCACTTGAAGGGAACGGAGCAGAAATGGGTACTCTTTGGACGCACTACAAAGCCGGCGGCCCTGTGATGATGAGCTTCATCGCTTTTTGGCTCGTCATCTCGATTGGGGTCATCCTCGAGCGAATTTACTATCTCTATGGCTCATCCATTAATAAGGAAGCCTTCCTCGCAACGATGCAAAAGTGCATCCTCGCGGGCGATGTGTCGAAGGCTGTGAAACAGTGTTCGGCGGAAAACGCACCTCTCGCGCGCATCGTTCAGGCGGGCTTGGTGAAGGTAAATCGCCCTGACGAAGAAGTGCAGGCCGCGATGGACGAAGCCGCTTTGCGCGAGATTCCGAAAATTGCATCGCGCACGGGCTACCTAGCCCTGCTCGCCAACCTCGCGATGCTTTCGGGTCTGCTTGGCACTGTTACGGGTCTCATCACGAGCTTCGGCGCCGTTTCGGGCGAGTCGGTCGACCCAAGCCACAAGGCGCGCGTGCTTGCTCAAGGCATTAGCGAGGCCATGAACTGCACTTGGTTTGGGCTTTTTGTCGCCATCATTTCGCTTGTCGCCTACGCCTGGCTCAACGGCAAAACCCAAAGCCTCGAAGACGACATCAACGAAGCAAGCGTCCAGGTGCTCAATCTGGTCGTCAACAACCGCCAGAAAGTAAATCTGTCGGCCATCGCAGCCTGAGCCTGAATCACGCGCGTGCGCCTCTCATATGAGTAATGCGCGCAGCATAGAGCGGGCCCACGTGACCTACAGCGAGCTAAGTGAACCAAGCCAAGCGAAGCAAGTGAACCAGGCGAACCAAGCGAGGCTCCATCATGGGCCTCGCTCCTTCGGAGTCGGAGTTTCTCATGGGTGGCATTGACGTCGGTGGTGGTGACAACAAAGGTCGAAGGCCGCTCGATTCCGAGATCAACATGATCCCGTTTATCGACCTTCTCATGGTGACCATCTCGTTCCTCCTCATCACGGCGGTGTGGTCACACATGGCTCGCCTCGATGCGGACGCCCAAGTGCCCGGCCCCCCACGCGAGGTCGAGCCAACAGACAAAATCGAGCCAGAAAAGCAGCTTCACGTCGAGATGCGCGCTTCCGACAAGTTCGTCCTTGAATGGAAGCAAGGCGCCACAGTCATCAGCAGTTTCGACGTTCCCCGCAAAGACAACCTTGTTGTCACGCAAAATGGCATCAAAGAGATTCGCTTCCCAGAGCTTGCTCAGAAGATCGAATCCGAGTGGAGAAGCGCTGGCTTGCATCGCGATGCATCGGACAGGAAGTTTGATACGGCAGTTCTTCACACCGACAACGAAACTGCGTACGTCTACTTAATCGGCGTCATCGACGCAATTTACGCCGCGCATCGGCCCGTCACGAAAGACGGTAAAACCGAGCAGGTCCCAGCTTTTAACGTTACCTTCGCAATCAACTGAGGAACTGAACCATGGCGGTCCACGAGCCCGGTCGCAGACTGATGCATGCGATCCCTCTGAAGTTCGTTCAGAAACGAGTTAGCGGCAGCGGCCGCCGTTCCACCAATGCCAGTCTTTCGCTGACGAGCATGATCGACTTTTTGGTGGTTACGGTCGTTTTCCTCCTGATGACGTTCAACGCGTCGGGTGAAACGCCTGTTGACAGGAACGTCAGGCTTCCCAGAGCCGAAAACACGATGGACGTCGTCCTGGCGCCCGTTGTGGCGGTGTCGGGCAGCGCCATTCTCGTCGACGGCGAATCTGCCGGCAACACGCTGGCAATCCAAGACAGCCGACGCCTGCAGCGCATCGACGAACTGTTCGCCAAACTTAAGGTCAAACGCGAAACCTGGAAGGAACGCGCCCCAGGCAAAGAGTTCCCGGGTGTCGTCATTTTGCAGATCGACCAAGATGTGCCCGCCATTGTTGTAAAAAGCGTCTTTCAGACAGCCGCATTCGCGGGCTATCCAAACGTCAGTTTCATGGTGGACGTCATTCCGAAGTCTCCCTAGTCATCTCGGGGAGGCACGCGCCTCCCCGCCCCAAAAAAGCGCGGTTTTTTGGGGTCCCCACCCTACGCGAGCGCTCCGCTTGATTTTGTGGCAAACGAAAATCGAAAGATTGGTCTGAAGGCTATTGAAGCGGCTCGCGCTGAACGGGCACGCTCCAAGATTGGTCGAATCTCTGGCCTCTTTTTGGCTGTTGCGGGCGTGGGCGTGGCGTTGGCGCTGCTCGCGGGTTGGCTCGTATCCAACCGCGCGCTTGCACACGACAAAGAAAAGCTGCTTGCTGAGCAGCACGCGGCAATCAGCACCGTAGGCACCAAGTGGGACTTGCTTCGGGAAAAAATCGAGAAATTCACACTCGAAGCAGCTGGCCCTTACAAGGGTGATGACGTCGATCCCAGCGTGGTGAAATGGGATTTTCGCTTCTCGCCTGGCATTTACTTGCGCCTACGCATCGAAGACGCGGCGAATGTCTCTGAGCTTCGCAAAGCCATACAAAACTCGGTGAAAGACGCATTCACCGGCTGCCTCTTGCGAGAAACGACCCCCGCCATCGTTCACGGCGATCCTGATACGCCTGATGCGAGCGCGGCGCCCGCGGCACCGTGGAATCTGCGCAAAGCGTACAGTGCCGCGCGCGTGCTAACGGACGATTGGGCGGGTGAAGTGCGCGAAGCCGACAACAAGATGCGCCTTTTGATCTTTGAGCAAGAGTACGACAAGGCGAAGAAAGTCGATCTTCCAATACTCGTCGACATCACCACGAAGGCCGAGTTCTACTTGCTCGTGCTCGACGAAAACATGCCTGCCAAGGATTCCGCCGTGAATGACAGCACCGTGAATGAAAACTCGGGGGCACCAGGCGATCTGCAAGTGCCCCACCCCGCGCGCGTGCTTGTCATGAATCTCAAAACCGGCTCCGAGGTCGTGCGCTTGCGCAGAGTCGGCAACGCCGACGTCCGCATGATCGGAGACAGGGCTTTGCTGGACACAGAGGTGCGCGAAGCCGTGCGTCGCCAGGTGAACAACTGCGCGCTAGCAAACGAAGTGTGGTCGGCCATTCGACCGGCTTCACCTTGAGGCGATTTTGGCCGATCTCTTCGTTGGCGGCTGCGGTGCCTGCGCACGTACCACAACGTACGCTTACGCGGGCTCCTCGCCGCCGCCTCGACCTCGGCTCAAACTCGCCTCAACTTGAACGCGGTCTCGCGCCAGTGCGACGCCTCGTACAAACTAACGTGGTGGGCGGTCGCCCAAATCGACCACGTGAGCGCCGAAGATCTGCTGCCACGAGGCGAGCACATTGAAATAAAGCGAACGATCGCTCGGCCCCGTGAGTTCGTCGCCAGCAAGGGCGTGATCGCTGAAGCGGCACCCGGCATGCACGCTCAGCATGGGGCCGGTGGCCTTTGAGAAGATGGGAAGATCAAACCCAATGCCGGCTTGTAGCCCGGGGCGGGCTCCGAAAGCGCTACCTTCTGGTTGCATGAAAACGGCACCGAGTTCGAGCCCGAACGAGTCGATAGCAAGATCGATGCGCGGCACACCGAGCTCCATGCCCTCGAGCCAGCGCGCAAAAAAAAGCGGACGCAACTCGACGCCGAATGCCACGATGCGGCGAGGGTCGGACTTTGCACTGGCCAGCGGCCCGTCTTCGTAGGTTGCGAAAATTCCTGCAGTTTGCAAGTATCGGAGGCGAAGATCGGCGGCGGCGCGAGGAGATCGTGGACCAAACGTTACGCCAACGCCGGCCAGAGCAGCCATGTCGCCGTCGATACGACCATAGGCCGTGTCGATTTTCCTCGCAGCCTCGAGCACTGGGACAGAGTGTTCATCGGCGCGCGCATTGCGTGCGTTCGATGATGCGAAGGCCGGAGCCAGCGCTGCGCCGACGGCGATGGCTGCCATGCGCGCACGCTTCATGAGCCCAGCACGCGCGTGATGTCTTCGCGGAGTTCGGGAGAAAAGATGATGCGCACACGTGATATTTCTTGGCCAGCAAGGCGGCCAAGAAGGAACGACACATCGCGGAGTTGGCGCGCCGGGCCTTTGGAGAAAACGACGAGAAGCGACTCACCAAGCCCATCGCCGAATGGCGTGTCACTCGCTACGTCGAGCCCGACGAAAACATCTGGGTTCATGCCTCGGTCGCGCGCCACCTTGCGCGCCATCTCGAGCGCCTTTGCCCGACCTTCTGCAAGTGCTTGTTCGCCGAAGAGTTCGAAAGTTTTGAATAGCTGGCGCTCGCGCACACGCATTGACAAATTTGCGAGATCGGCGTCAGGGCCGGATGCCCACGCGTGCATTGCCACCGTCAGCACGGCGTCGTCGAGCTCGAGATAGTCGGCAAGCAGAGGGGGCTCGCCGTGCGCTGCGTGGACGATCGCCCGCGGCGTACCAACGAGGCGCACGCCGCTCGCGATGAGCGAGCTTACCCGCTTGAGCACCGTGCGGATCATCCACTCGGCCGAGCGAGTTGCCTTATGGAGGTAGACCTGTTGAAACATGGAAAGGCGGCCAAGGATAAACGCTTCGATCGCGGGCAAGCCCTTCGCACCGTCAATGGCAAGCCCCGGCGCTTGGCCGTCGAGAGCGGGCGCAAAGCGAAGGCTGCGAAAGAGCCAATCGAGATCGAAATTTCCGTAACGTACGCCGGTTGCGTGCGCGTCACGCAAAAGGTAGTCGCAGCGATCGACATCGAGCGTGCCGCTGACGGCGCGCGCGAGGTACGGCAAAGGGTGCTCGCCACGAATGAGCGCTGCTACGCGCTCGGGCATGTGAGAGTCAATGCTTGCGAGTTTTTGGTGAACCGAAGTGGACGGATCAACAATGATCTTCTCGGTCCAGTCCTCATGGTGTTTTGTACCCAAAATAGCGTCTTCGAACAGATGCGACAGCGGTCCGTGCCCCACGTCGTGAAGAAGAGCCGCTGCGAGCGCGTCTTGCGCTCGGTCGCTCGTAACCTGCTGCCAGAACGGCAGCTCGCCATGGATTTGGCGCAAACGCGAAATGAGCAATTTCATCACGTGAGATGTGCCAATCGCGTGGGCAAACCGGGTGTGCTCGCCTCCTGGGAACGCGTACGACGCAACACCGAGCTGACGAATGCGGCGCAGGCGCTGGACCTCCGGCGTGTCGATGAGCTGGGGGATCACGCGCTCTTCGTCGGCCTCGAACGACACGAGCCCGTGCACCGCATCGCGCAAGATCATGACGGAGCCTTATGCCTTGCACGGCGGGCATTCATCGCGCAAAAAGGCATACCCTGTTGCTACTAAGTTTGGTTGACATTCTGAACGCGTTGCCTGCATCCGAGCTGAATTCGCTCGTCGCACGCCTTGGCATTCGCCTTGACCCCGCCAAGCGCTTGGGTCCGCCGCAGCAAGTGGCACGCGCACTCGTGGCGCTTGCGGACTTGCGTGATCCAAGTCGCCTGCCGCAAACGAGCGTCGAGCTCGTACACCGCATCGCCGAAGCAGGCGGCGCGCTCGTCATTGCGACCATGCCAACGTCGGTGCAGCCCCTTGTCGAGCGCGGAATTCTTTTCGCGCGCACAACGGACACTGGAAAGCTTCAATTGCTGCTGCCTGCAGCGTACCTCGTCCAATTGCGCTCGTGGGAGGGCGAAGACCCGAAAGGCATGCGTGCGCTCGTGGCGCAGGCTTCGTTCGAAACGATGAGCGCAATCGCCGCGCACTACCTTGGAAGGCCTGCAACACCGCCCATTGCCTTGTCGCTCGAGACCGCATGGCAGGTGCTCGGCAGCCACGATGGCTTGCGCGAAGAGATTGGAAAGCTCTCGCTCGGCGAACGGCGCGTGCTCGAAGTCATCGAAGAGCTCGGTGGCGAGGTCGACACCGAAGAACTGCTCGACCTCGAACGCGAGCCGTTGCGCATGCGAACGGCGGCGGGCGCAACCCCATCACGACGCGGTGTTGGCTTCTCGCTCGAACGCAAAGGCATGCTCATTCCCGTTTATCCGAACAGGCACATCGTACCCACCGAGGTCGCTCAAATCGTCGGCGCCAGGCGCAATGCCGCGCGCGAACGGCGCCGCGAGCAAATACGCACATTCGTGCTCGAAGGCGATCACGCACCCCGCCGCGCGCGCTTCTCGACCCATGCTGCCCTCTTCGCGATGGGGCTCGCCCTGGCGGTCCGCGAGACCGGAAACGAGGTCCGCTCCGGAATTGGCACGCCAAAGTCGCTCGTATCAAAGCTTGCCACGCGCTTCGGGCGTGATTCCCACGAGGTCGCGCTCGTTGCCTCGCTCTCACGCGCCATCGGGCTCTGGGACACTTCAGCAATCAGTGCAAGCGCGCCACCAGGCTCACTCGACCTCCGCGACCTCGCTCGACATCTGTTTCTCGCATGGCAGCGCGGTGGTGCGTGGGACGAGGCTCGCAGCGAGCCCGAGATGCTCCGCTTGCCACCCGATCAACGCGACTGCAGCGCAAGCGGCGTCGTGCGCGAGCTGGTGCTCGAAGCTTTGCGTGATCTCGGCGAGAGCCGCTGGATTCCGTGGACAAGCCTTGAAGGATACTTGAGCGCTGACCGTCACATTGCGGGCATCGAGCGCCTGCTACGCCGATGGGCAGAACGCGCTTCGGTGCCCACTACTACACCGATGGAAGTGGCACGCCGCATCGTGCTCGAAAGCCTTCCAACACTCGGCATCCTCGATCTCGGCGAAGAGAACGACGACAACGGCAAACCCGAGATCGCGCTTCGACTGACGAAGATCGGACGCTGGCTCGTTACGGGCGAGATCCCCGCGTTCGACACGACCAAGTCGCAATTCGTGGGCACGCAGGTACTCAGAATTGGCGGCGGCACAACCGTTGGCGCGATTCTAAGCTTGTTCGGCTTTGCCGACGTCGATCGCGCTTCGGAAACGCTCGATCTCGTCATTGCGCCCCATTCGATCGTGCGGGCGATTTCGGCAGGCTACGAAGCCGACACTCTTCGCCAACGCATTGAGGCTGTTGCGCCAGTGCCCGAAGGCCTGTCACACACTCTGACGCAGGCAAGCATTGTCATTGGGCGCGGATTGTTCGCGTTGGCAAGCGGTTTTTTGTGGGTCGACGACCCGAACATCCGCGAGCTATTGCGCACGCGCAGATCCACCGCCGAACTCTTTGTCGATCCTTCTCCACCAGCGGGTTTGCTCGTTGCACCTCAGGTCGATCTCGATCGCCTCGTGCGCCGGTGCCGAACCGTTGGCATCGAGATCGTGCTCGAGGGGCAGGTGCTTCGCGGGCGCTCGATGTCGAACCGTAAGATTTCGTAGGGGCGCAGCATTGGAGCCCCTGCGCGCAACGACTACGTAGACACCATGGCAAGGCGTTCGTCAACCCACGCATCCATCGTGCGCCGCGGTGAAATGGCTTCAATGCGTCCACCTCGAACGAAAACCTCGGCGGGCAATGTGCGGCCGTTGTATTGACTCGCCATCGAGAAGCCGTACGCACCTGCGTCGAGGATGGCAACTTCGTGCAATGGGCCTTCGGGCAGCTCGTGCACGCCAAAGTCGTCGGAGCTCTCGCAAACAGGACCGACAACGCGGAACATGCCGACAGGGCCTGGCACACTACGAAGCGGCACAATGCGATGCCGCGCCTGATAGAGAGCAGGGCGAATGAGATCGTTCATGCCCGCGTCGAGGATGATCCAGCGGCGCCCTGCATCGCCGATTTTGCGTTGTGTAACGCGCGCGATAAGAACGCCGTGAGCGCCAACGAGTGACCGGCCTGGCTCGCAATAAAGAGCCAGATCACGCAGGCCACATTTTGCCTCGAGAGCGAGCGCGGCGCGGATGAAATCAGCTGGGCGCGGGGGACAACCATCGCCGTAGTCGATGCCGAAGCCGCCGCCCGTGTCGACGTACGACAAGGCAAAGCGTGGCATGATTTCGCGTGCCAGTTGGAAAAGTGTGCGAGCAGACAAGAGATACGTGTCGACACTCGTGATCTGCGAGCCAACGTGCGCGCTTACCCCTACCAAACGCATCCAGGGAGTTTGCGCGATCATGTCGAGCGCATTGGCGATGCGGGAAAGAGGAACACCGAACTTCGCCTCGTCATGGCCTGTAGCAATGTGGGCATGCGTGTCGATGTCTTCGACGTGGACGGCAGGGTTCACGCGAATCGAAATGCGCGCCACGCGGCCGGCCTCTTTTGCACGTGCACCAATGCGTGTGATTTCCTCGACGCTCTCGACATGGATCGCGCCAATGCCTTCTGGGCCGGCAGCGATGGCTCTGTCGATTTCATCATTTTGCTTGGCAACACCGCTGTACACGATTTTGCTTGGAGCGATCCCCAAACGCAGTGCGAGGGCTAGCTCGCCACCGCTGACCACATCAGCGCCGCACCCTTCTGCCGCAAGCGCGCGAACGATGGGCGGCGCCGAGTTAGCTTTCACGGCGTATGCGACGAGATGCGGAGCACCGCCAAAAGACGCCTCGAGACAGCGGGCCTCGTTCGCCATGGCATCGACGTCGTAGACATACGACGGCGTGCCAATGCGACGATCGGCAACGATGTCCGAAAGACGAAGGCCGCCATACTCAAGGCTAAACTCAAGGGGTCTGTTCAACTTGCAAAGCGGTCTAGCGCACTTCGTAGGTTACAGTTTCGGAAAATCCGCAAGCCACCCTTGCCAAGCACGCCTGCATGTCTGATTCTCGCGCGGCCTGCTACCCCGGACTTTCTCACGCAGCCAACACCATGTCGATCCGCCGTTCGAAGCTCATATGTACTCTTGGCCCTGCTTCCGATTCCGTCGAAAAGTTGAAGAGCCTCATCGACGCCGGAATGGACGTCGCTCGCTTCAACTTCTCGCACGGCTCGCATGAAGAGCACGCAGCGCGCCTCAACAAACTGCGCGCCGCAAGCGACGAGAAGCGAAAGCCGATCGCCGTCTTGCAGGATTTGTGCGGTCCGAAGATCCGCACGGGCAAGTTCGCTTCCCCCTTCGACCTGAAAACAGGCGCAGAGCTTTTGCTCACCGACGGCAACGACTCCGACATGGGAAGCGAAGTCATGATCCCGATCTCGTACGAAGGTCTGGCGGTCGACGTTCGCGTTGGCGACCGCATCATGTTCGATGATGGGCGCATCGTGCTTGCCGTCAAAAGCATCGAGGGAGACAAGGTTCGCGTCGTGGTTACGCAAGGCGGTAGCATGCGAAGCCGCGTTGGTGTTCACTTGCCCACGCGCACTTTGCGCATCGGTGCGCTCACCGAGAAAGACAAATCCGATCTTGCCTTTGGTTTGTCGATCGGCATCGATTACGTCGCGCTTTCATTCGTGCGCCGGGCCGACGACATACGCCTCGTGCGAGAAATCTGCCAAGAGTGGGGCAAGCCCACGCCCGTTGTTGCGAAAATCGAAACGCCGGAAGCCGTCGAAAACATCGAAAGCGTCGTTGCCGCATCCGATGCGGTCATGGTCGCTCGCGGCGATCTCGGCGTCGAGTTTCCACCGGAGCGCGTGCCAGTCATTCAACATCAGATCCTCGCTGTGGCGCGCCGCGTGCGCCGGCCGGTGATCATCGCGACCGAAATGCTTCAGTCGATGACGAAGAACTCGCGCCCCACGCGCGCCGAAGCTAGCGACGTTGCACACTCCGTGCTTGCAGGCGCCGACTGCGTCATGCTCTCGGGTGAAACGGCCAATGGCGACTACCCAACGGAAGCCACCGCGATGATGAGCGCCATCGCAGTGGAAGCCGAGTCGAGCCCATTTTTTGAATCTGCGCCCTATGCAACGCGCGCCATGAACGTGCCGGAAGCCGTGGCACGCGGCGCGGTCAACACGGCGCGCGAGATCGGCGCGAAGTTCCTCGTAGCATTCACCGAAACGGGAATGAGCGCGAGGAACGTAAGCCTCGCCCGTCCGTCTGTGCCCGTTGTCGCGTTCTCACCCAACCCGCAAACGCGTCGGCGCATGGCACTTCTTTGGGGCGTGATTCCACGCGAGGTGCCTGCCAACAACAACAGCGACACGTTGGTAGATTGGGTAACGGGCGACTTGATGGCAAGTGGCCTGGCTTCACCAGGCGAACGCGTCGTTATCGTATTCGGAGCGCCCATTGGCGTTGCGGGTAGCACCAACACGATTCGTGTTCACGTCGTCGGGTGACCGCTTTCGATTACGAACATGCGTTTTGTCTGTAGGGGCGCCATTTATGGCGCCCGGGCGCGGCGGCCGATCCCGAGGGCGCGATGAATCGCGCCCCTACAACCGAAAAACGCAAATAACGCGATTGGCGGTAGGGGCGTATGGCCATACGCCCCTACACGCAATCGCCCCTATTTTTTCGCGTAGACGTCGTGCAATTGGCGCTTAAGCACCTTACCGGTGGGGTTTCGCGGAAGGGTATCGAGGAAGATGAAATCGCGCGGGACCTTAGGACCGGCGAGCTTTTCGCGGGTGAAAGCCTTGAGCGCCCCGGCGTCGACGCTGCGCCCAGGCTTGAGAACGACGAAAGCACAAACGCGCTCGCCCCACTCGGCATCGGGCATGCCGACAATGGCGACTTCGGCGATGTCGGGGTGGTGTTCGAGAACGCCTTCGACCTCGGCGGGGTAAACGTTGACGCCACCCGAGATCACCATGTCGCGTTTGCGCCCTTCGAGAAAGTATCGCCCCCGATCGTCGCATCGCGCAAGATCGCCAACACTGAAGTAGCCATCGCGCATGCTCGCTCGCGTTTCCGCTTCGTTGCCATGATAGCCAGCGACGAGAAGCTGGTTTTTCACATAGAGCTCGCCAACTTTTCCCGCGGGGACATCGCGCCCGTCGTCGTCAAGGAGCCGGATTGAGTTGCCAGGCAAGGCCTTGCCGATGGTGCCCGGCGCGGCCCGCATGTCAGCGGGCGAAGCGAGCGTCACGAGGCCGGTTTCGGTCGCGCCGTAGAATTGATAAAGCACATCTCCAAATTCGTCCATGAACGACAAAGCTTGCGGCGTAGGCAAAGGTGCACCGCCCACAATGACGGTGCGAAGCGAACGCGCCGAGTATTTCATGCGTACTTCCTGCGGCAACTCGAGCACGCGGTGAAGCATTGTCGGCACAACAGCGGTTGTCGTGATGCGATGGCGCTGGACGGTTTGAAGGAACGCCTCGGGCTTGAAGTCGTCCATGAGCACCACGGTGTTGCCAAGCAAAAGCGAGAACGACATAAAGCCAAACGCTGTCGTGTGGTAAAGCGGGCAGGCGACGAGGTGAATGTCGTCAACGCGAAAGGGCGTTTCGTTGATGAAGCGAAACGCGGCGTTCATCGTGTCTTTCGGGAACTTGCGAACAGCACCTTTTGGTTTACCTGTCGTGCCCGAGGTGTAGATGACGAGCGACGCATCGTCGTCGACTATCGCGTCAGGCTCGTTACGCCCAACGCGAGTCGATGCGTTATCGAGAAGCGACTCGTAGGCGACGTATCCCGCCGGCTCCGCAAGCGCCCGACCCGTGGAAACAACGATGAGGTTCGCAATGAGGGCGTCAGGGAGCTCGCCCTTCGCATGCTCGATGACCGGAAGAAGCGCCTCGTCAATGACAAGGCCGACCGCACCCGAATCACTTGCAAGGTAAGCAAGCTCTTTGGCGGTGGAGCGCCACGAAATGGTCACAGCCGATGCACCGAGGCGGGAGGCAGCAGCGCCAATCTCGACGAATTCGATGCTGTTGCGCATCATGACGAGCAAGCTTTTGCCTTTGGTAATGCCCCGTTTTGTGAGCCCCGCGGCAAGGCGGTCGATGCGCGCGTCAACCTCGCCCCAGGTGAGCGCGCGGTCGTGATAGATGAGCGCGATCTTATCCGGCGAATTTATCCCGTGTAGCCGGTAGATTTGCGCTGGGTTTTGCGAACCCCTCCATAGGATTCGCACAAGCTCGCGCGTGCCGGGCACAGTGAGCTCCCACAAAATACCAGTGCCGACCGCGAGGCGGGCAGTTGTTGCGACGCGCTCTGGCGCGTTGCGTAATGTGTCAATCAACAAACGACTGCGTTTGAGCAGGACATTCCACATGGCTTCCTCTGTATCAGGTATCCTTGAGGTCGATGTCCGAGGCAGAACACAAGGAAAGCGGCGGGCGGTGTGACGATGAGCGCGCCCCAATCACGCTGCGTGTCGACTATAAGCGCCTTAATACATTTTTTGCCGACTACACGAAAAACATTTCGAGGGGGGGCACGTTCATCCGCACGACACGCCCGCTCGAGATTGGCACCGAATTCGTCTTCATTCTCTCCGTACCGTCGGCGGCTCGGTCGGAAACCGCGCCAACACAGCCAACACAAGATACCGTGCAGCTCGAGCTTACCGGTGTTGTCAAGTGGGTCGTGCAAGCTAGTGAAGCTTCGTCAGAACGGCCCGCCGGCATGGGCATTCAGTTTGTTTTCGCCGACGAGAAGGACCGGCAACGAGTTCGGTCGATCGTTTCCGGCCTCATGCACGACACGCTTGGTCCACATCTCACGCAGAGGCTGCTCGGTGTGAGCCCACCCGGAAGCCTATAAGAGACTCTGCTGAAAACTTTTTCAGCAGCCTGTAGGTTGAAGGCTATGATGATTCGTTCGCTGCCCATCGCTGGGCGCACTTTGGCAGATCCGGTCGATCCGTCGCTCGATCTCGAGGAAGAAATTGCCAGGCTGAAGAAAGATCGCAATGCGATCGTTCTCGCGCACTACTACCAAGACAGCGAAATCCAAGACATTGCCGATTTCATTGGTGACTCGCTGCAGCTTGCGCAGGCAGCCGCAAAAACAAACGCGGATGTCATCTGCTTTGCGGGTGTTCACTTCATGGCCGAAACGGCGAAAATTCTGAACCCCAATCGCGTGGTCGTGGTTCCCGATCTCGAAGCAGGTTGCTCGCTCGCTTCCGGCGCCCCGGCCGACAAAGTGGCCGCGTGGAAGGCGCGCCACCCCGGATCTATTCTTGTAAGTTACATCAATTGCTCGGCCGACGTGAAAGCTCTCTCCGACTTCATCGTCACGTCTTCGAATGCAGAGAAAATTGTCGCGCGAATTCCGTCCGAAACCACCGTCCTGTTCGCGCCCGACAAAAACCTCGGGCAGTATCTCAATAAGAAACTTGGTCGAAGCATGATTCTTTGGCAAGGAACGTGCATTGTGCACGACACCTTCAGCGAGCGAAAAATCGAGGGACTGAAGCTTCGACACCCAAAGGCACTGCTTCTTGCCCATCCGGAATGCGAAGACGTGGTGCTGCGTATGGCCGACTATGTTGGGTCGACCACGGGCATTATCAATTACGCCACGAAAAGCGACAAAACCGAATTCCTTGTCGCCACCGAACCGGGGATTTTGCACCAATTGGCAAAAGCGGCGCCGAACAAAACATTCGTCCCTGCCCCACCAGAAGCGAACTGCGCGTGCAACGAGTGCCCGCACATGAGGAAAAATACGCTCGAAAAGGTTTACCTCTCGCTTCTCAACCTCGAGCCCCGGCTCGAAATGAACGAGGCGCTACGCAACGCCGCGCGGGTACCGATCGACCGCATGCTGGCATTGTCATAACCGCAGACACACTAGATTTCTGTCATCAAGGTTGTGGCGATGTAATCGGCAGCAAAAATCGCGACAATGCTAGAAACCACTGCTTTCGCGGTGGCCTCGCCAACGCCGCGGGCACCGCCCGAAGCGAAGAAGCCTTTCTTGCAGCAGATGGTGCTGACAAGGCCTCCAAAAATGGCACTTTTGACGAGCAGCATGCGAATGTCAGCAAACTTCACGAACGCTTGCACGCGGTCGAAGAAAATGCCTGGGTCAATGGCCTGCCAAACCACTGCAACGAGCCAGCAGCCAAACATGCCCGCAAGGCCGAACACGAGCGCCAGAAGCGGCAGCACAAGGGTCGTTGCCAACACGCGCGGCACAACAAGATATTGAATTGGGCTAACTCCCATCGTGGTGATGGCGTCGATTTGCTCGGTCACACGCATGGTCCCAAGCTCGCTCGCCATGGTGCTACCCGCGCGGGCGGTGACTACGACCGCAGCAAGAACGGGGGCAAGCTCGCGCGCCAAAGCGAGGGCCACGACGCCACCCACCATGCCTTCCGCCGAGAACTGCCGAAACCCGAGGATTGTGCTTACCGTAAACGCCATTCCGGTGAACAAGCCCACGAGGCCCGCGATGAAAAGCGAGCCAGTGCCAATGAATTCCACGGCAATCAGCACCTGCGCAATACGAAAAGGCGGCCGGAAAAGCCAAACCATCGTGCGCCCGAAAAGCAGCACTGTCGCGCCGAGATCGTCAAGAATGTCGAGTACGGGGTCGAGCACATAGTCGACAATGGCAAGTACGCTGGCAAGTGCGTTTCGCGACTTTGGAGTTTCGGCATTTTGGGACGCGTCCGCCACGGCACGCGGAGTCTACCGCGCTTTGGTCGCGCTGCAGCAACGCGGTCTTGTCGCGGAAGGCAGACGGCGCAATTCTGTAGGCGATTCATAGGCGATTCAATCGATGGGATTCTGGCCTTTTTCGCGAAACAAACCGAGCGTTGAAGCTGCCGATTCAGTGCCAAACACCGTCGCACCGGCGCCCTTGCTCGAGCCCACGGTGAGCGTGAGTGGCAACAGCGATGTCGATCGTCTCATCAAGGTCGGCCTCGCGGAAGGGCCCACGGTGAACGAAGCGCTCGCTCTCTTCGCTGCCCTGCGAAAAACTCCGGCCGAGGCGCGCGCGGTAGCCGAGCTCACTCGCGAAGCCGCGCTGCGTGCACTTGCCGAGCCGATTCTGCTCGCACTCGCCACGGCGTTGATCGATCGCGGGGAAATCGACGCCGCCGCATTCGTCCTTCAAAACACGACGAGCGCACCCGCTCTCGTCTTTCGCGCGGATCTTGCCGAGATGCGCGGCGAAGTGCCAAGCGCTTTGTCATTAATCGAGCGCGCGCTGCTGATCGATTTCGATCATTACGGAGCACGCGAACGCCTTCGCCGCTATCGCATCCAATTAGGCTACGCAGGCGAAGCGAAAAGCGAAGCCCAAGGAGCCACAATCGTCACACGCGAACCCGACGCACCGTTCGATTTGTTACGAGAAGTGGGCCGCGGTGGCGCCGGCGCTGTCTACGAAGCTGTCGATCGCGAGCTTGGTCGGCACGTCGCGCTCAAAATTTACCACCAGCCCGAGCGCGATCGCGTGCAGCTCACCCACGAAGCCACCGTGGCGGTGGCGCTCGCAGGCCCGGGCATCGTACGTGTGTTCGATATCGATCCAGAGCACGGCTGGATCGCGCTCGAGTGGGCCGCCCTCGGCACGCTGCGCGAACACATCCGAAGCCGCAACGCAAGCCTGCTCTTGCCTGTCGACCGCTTGGCAATCGGCCTTGCACAAGCTCTCGCGCGCGTCCACACCAAAGGCTGGGTCCATCACGACGTCAAGCCAGGGAACGTGCTCGTCACAAAAAGCGGCGATGTTCTCATCGCAGACTTCGGCACTGCTGCGCGCATCGGCCAGCCAAGCCCTCCCGGCAGCCTTGGCTATCTATCGCCCGAGCGCTTGGCAGGTCGAGCAAGCGATCCGCGCGACGACGTTTACGGCTTTGGCCGCATCCTCGAAGAGGTGCTCAACGCGCTCAACGCGCCTAACACAATAGCCAGCGCGCAAAAAAAACGTTTTCGCGCTCTTGCGAGTGCGTGCACGGGCCCCGATGAATCTCGCCCCGCGGATGCGCGTGAAGTGCTCGCACAGCTCCGTTAGGAGCGCGAGGACTTCTGGCGGTCGTGATATAACGACCAATCTGTCATGCCTACTACGTACACCGATCTTATCGCCAGCGTTCGCCGCGAAATCAAAGAAATCTCGCTCAAAGAACTCAAGCGAAGGCTCGACGCGAAAGAGCCTTATGTCTTGCTCGATGTCCGTGAAAAAGACGAATATCGCGCGGGCTTCATTCCCGGTGCCATCTCGATTCCGCGCGGCTTTCTAGAAATCCAGATCGAGGGGTGTATCCCCGATAAGTCGACCAAGATCATCACATTTTGCGCGGGTGGCGTACGCGCAGCACTCGCGGCGAAAGCGCTCGCCGAGCTTGGTTACACGAACGTTGAGGCAGCCAACCCTGGCTTCGTTCATTGGAAAGAGCTCGGCTACCCGTTCGAAATGCCCCCGCAGCTCACCGATGTGCAGCGCAATCGATATAGAAGGCATTTGCTCTTGCCCGAAATCGGCGAGGCCGGTCAATCAAAGCTTCTCAAAAGCAAAGTGTTGCTCATCGGCGTCGGCGGGCTCGGGTCCCCCATAAGCCTTTATCTTGCTGCCGCGGGCGTTGGAACGCTCGGCATCGTCGACGCCGACACGGTCGATGCCTCGAACCTTCAGCGGCAGCTTTTGCACTCCACGAGTCGCATTGGTCAGCCAAAGGTCCAAAGCGCACAAAAAGTGCTTTCCGATCTGAACCCCGACGTCAAAATTGTAGGGTACAACGATCGCATCACGGTCAAGAATGTCGACCAGATCGTCGCCGATTACGAAGTCATCGTGGATGGCACCGACAACTTCCAAACGCGTTATCTCATCAACGACGCGAGCGTTTTTCACGCAAAGCCCGTTGTTCATGGTTCGGTCTTCCGCTTCGATGGGCAGGTAACGACGTTCGTGCCCGAAAGCGCCGCGAAGAAACTCGGCATCGAGCCAGGCCCCTGCTACCGGTGCCTCTACCCCGAACCGCCGCCGCCAGCCCTCGCGCCAGGGGGCGGCAAAGAAGCGGGCTTGCTTGGCATTCTGCCTGGTGTCATCGGTGTGCTCGAAGCCACGGAAACCATCAAACTGCTACTCGGTCTCGGTGAGCTCTTGGTCGGCAGGCTTCTTACCTACGACAGCTTGCGCGCAAAGTTTCGCGAGCTCAAACTGCGTCGCGATCCAAACTGCTCGGTGTGCGGCCCAAACAAAACCATCACGAGCTACGTCGACTATTAAAGGGCGCGATGAATCGCGCCCCTACGACCAACCAAACGCGTTCGTAGGGGCGTATGGCCATACGCCCCTACTGGGGTCGATGGTCCACGCGCGAAGGTTCGCTCGCAGGCTCGGTGACCGCAGCGTTCTCGACATCACCGCGTTCGTTGCGTTCGTTCGTTAGAGCTGGCAAAGGCCAGCTTTCGACGTAGCGCGGCGCCTCGCCAGGACCGCTCGCGTCAATCCACGTGACACGCCCCTTACCCGCATCGCGCACATCAACATGTACGAACGAGCTATTCGGATAGTAGCCGCAACCGGTATCGCTCAAGGTTTTGCAGAATGCAAATACGTCATTGTTTTGTATACCCTCGAGGCGGAAGTCAATCGCCCGCCCGCTTGCGTGCATACTTCCCACGGACGTCGGTCGGAAGCCTGAAATAATATTAAGTTTTGCAGGCCTTTCGAGCGTCGTGAAATGATCGACAATCGACTGCAGACGAAGCACGAGGCGCGGGTCGACGCGACGAATGCCAGGCGCGAGCTGCGAGCCTTTCTTCCTGGCGAGTTCGGCGGCACTCGCCGTTGGGCGTGCGGCGCTGCCGGGGCGTATGAGCACGGAAACGCGCTCGACGGCAAGCGGCGCCACCGCGCCCGCACAAGTTGCAAGCTCGAAGGTGTCGATCTCCGGACCGCGAATCATCTCGACCGGATCTTTCATGCATGCCGGCTCATGTGAATTACGCGAATCGAGCTTCGGCGCACCCTTGTCGTTCTTTGCGTCGAGAAGCACGCGGGCTATCTCGACAGGATGGCCGGTGATGCGCGCGACGAGATCGGCGAAGTCCTCGTCGCGCTCGATTCTGCCATCGTCGATGTCTGACTTTTTTGAAGCGGCAGGCTTGCGCGCTCCCTTCTCGCTATGGCTCTTGCTTGCACTTGCTTTGCTGGCGTTTGAGTCCACCAACCGTGTGGAAATGGCGGGCTTTTCTACTCTCACCGCCTTGGTTGCAAGGGCGGTGCGAGTGAGCGCGCAATCGGGGTTCGGCTCGGCGTGGCCCACACCGCCGACTTGCACACCATGTGCATGATGCACGGGCTTGTCTTTCGTCACATGATGCACGCGGGAAAGAGCCTGCTTGTTGTGCTTGTCGTCCTTCTTGCTCTTGACGACCTTGGCAACGGCCGGCTTGTGTGAAGACGTTTCGTCTGCCATCGCGGTCAGGGGTGCCATGGCGATCGCGAATGCAACGATCGAAGAAACGACGGGCTTCATCAGTCCTCCTCGTCCGGGGAAAGTCCCGGCGCGTGAAGGGCAAAGTCCTACATTGTGCGACATTGGCCAACTTTGTAGCGTTTCTTTTTTTCAGAAGCCCCTAAGACCGCTTTCAAGTTGACGCGAGTTCAAGGCGGCCGGCGAGGAGCGGACCGGAACAGCCTGCTTTGGCTTTGAGGACCGCACCGGAGCCGCCAACGACGAAATCGCGTCAAATCGAAAGCGGTCTAGAAGGCTCTTCCATGACACCATCTGAATTCAACTCCCGCTTCCAACGTCTTGTTGCCGAGCATGCGGGCAAAAACGGCGACGACCACGGCAACGTAGGCTGCCTTGCGTGCGAGCGCTGCGAGCGCTGCACCGACTCGACTTTTCTCCGCGACTGCCAGAGCGTTACTCGCTCGCATTACTGCGAAGAGTGCACCGATTGTTCAGGGTGTTCGCACTTGGCATCATGTTCTTCTTGCGTGGCATGCTCGCACTGCGAGCGCTGCGAGCGCTGCACACACAGCGCGTACCTCGTTCGCTCCATCGCCATGAGCGGGTGTACCTACTGCTTTGGATGTGTGGGCCTCTCGCAGAAAGACTTTCACATCCTGAATGAGCCCTACGACCGAAAGGTGTACTTTACAAAAGTCGACGAACTCCGCCGCGTACTTGGATCCTCCTAATGCGTGCAGTCATTCAGCGAGTGGCCTGGGCAAAAGTCGAAGTCGATGGCGAAGTCGTAGGCGCTATCGATCGCGGACTTCTCGTCTACCTGGGTGCAGGCTTGGGAGACAACGCCGAGGCACGCGCCTACGTGCTTTCGAAGATCATCGGGCTTCGCATTTTCGATAACGAAAATGGCAAAATGGACAAAAGCGTCGTTGACATTGCAGGAGCTTTGCTCGTGGTGAGCCAGTTTACGCTTTACGGTGACGTGCGCCGCGGGCGGCGACCAAGCTTCGATTCTGCCATGCCACCCGAACAAGCCGAAGAGGCTTACAATGCATTCGTCGTTGCGGCGCGCGCGCACGGCATTCGTGTAGAAACCGGGAAATTCCGGGCAAGCATGAAAGTTATGAGCCTCAACGATGGCCCGGTAACGATCTGGATTGACAGCGGGCACGCCACAACCGGTGGCGCCGCTCAGCAATTCGCGGGACTCCGCCGGTCCAAACGGCCGCTGATATGAAGATACGCTAAAGTTACCGCGAGCTGTATCAGCGGCAGTGCGATCAACATTCCGACGCCGAACGGCAAGATACCCGCGGCACCGATGAGCCCAGAGAGCAGCGCCAGCGCCAAAAGATTGACGAAGTTGTCCTTGGCGGCTCGAAAGCTTGCCACGATCGCTTTGATTGGTCCCATGTTTTGATCAACGATGAAATAGGGTGCAAACGACAGAATGAACCCCGCAATGAGGCCAGGCACAATGAGAAGGAGGGTGCCTTTCCACATGATGAGCATCATGATGGGCATTATCAGGATGTAAAAGCCGAACATCTTGAAAACCCAGCGGCGACCGGAAAACAAATCGTAAAGGTAAAGGCGTGGTGAATCGCGGCGCGCAATCTTCAAGTACATCGCGATGAGCCCACAATGAAAAAACGCAGCAACTAGATACATAAAGAAAGAAAAACCAAAGATGAAAAGATTCCCAATAGAAAAAAAAGAACCCTGATGCCACTCGTTCGTCAAAGCATCCAAAAAAAAATCGGATGGGCCCATGACGGCATTCACCGGCATGATAACCGTCGGGCTCACAATAAAGAGCGAGACAACCAAGGTTCCCCAGCGAACTTTGAAAAGCTCCCACGCTTGCCGAATCAGCTGGGTTGGCGTCCACCCGCCTGGTATTCGAGGCACAGCAGGCGGCTCCACGAACGGGGTCGGAGGCGCAGCAGGCGGTGCAGATGGGGAGTTGTGCAGATTCATCATCTCCTTGACGAATCAATACGCGCTTTTATTGATCTCTCGTGTGAGGCATGTTGTCACACTTGCGGCGGTGTACCAGCGCGAAGGCTTGATTGAGCTGCCTTTCGAGGGATTTACCAGCCGTCACACGATTGAGTTTAACGGCCGGTAAACATGCTCTTATTCGCTTTTATCGCCCGCCAGTAGGACCATAGCCGCCACCAGCGGGGCCGCCATAACCACCGCCATAGCCACCAGCAGGAGGGCCACCATAAGGACCAGGCGGGACATAGCCACCAGCGGGGGGGCCGCCATAGCCACCAGGTGGACCGGGTGGAGGACCACCGTAAGGACCAGGCGGGGCATAGCCACCACCGGGGGGACCGCCGAAACCGGGAGTGCTGCCCGGGCCCATGCGGCCGCTAATATACAGATAGGCTAACGATGCCGCGATATACACGACCGACATTGAGACAAACATCCCGACGCCACACGCCAAGACACCCGCGAGGTTGATGAGCCAAGAGAGCAGCGCCAGCACCAGAAGATTGCCAACATTGGCCGAGGTGGCTCGAAAGCTTGCCCCCATCGCTTGAATCGGCCCCATGTTTTGATCAACGATAAAATAGGGCGTGAAAAATAACAGGAACGCCGCAATGAGGCCAGGCACGACGAAAAGGATGGAGCCTAGCCACACGATGAGCATGGTCAGGATTTGAGCGCCGAGCATCCTAAAAAGCCAGCGGCCACCGGAAAACAGATCGCCAATGCTTGGTGAATCGCCGCGCGCCACCTTCACGCACATCGCGATGAACCCACCCTGAAAGAACACGAAGCATAGAAAGGCAAAGAAATACGCACCAAAGAGGATAGGGATCGAAGCAGCAGGAAGATCGTGCTGGCCCCTCTGGGGGGTCAAAACACCCAACATGCTAATTGGGACCATGATGGCACTCTGCAGCAAGATAACGATCAAGCCTGCAATGAGGACCGAGCCAATCAAGACTCCCCAGTAGACTTTGAACCGCTCCCACGCTTGCTCGAGCACTTGGGTTGGCGTCCACGCGCCCGGTGACCATGGCCCGCCGGCAGGCGGCCCTGCGAACGGGGTTTGAGGCGCAGCAGGCGGTGCGTAAGGATTGTTCAGATTCATCATCTCCTCGATAGATCGATGCGCGCTTCCAATGAGCTACTCGAATTGTATCTTGCCACGCTTATGACTGCTTGCCAGCGCGAACCAAACGCGCGGCAAGGCGCATGGCTTGTAGCATTCCACGCGGATCGGCCGTTCCCTTTCCTGCGCGATCGTATGCGGTGCCGTGGTCAACGCTCGTTCGTACAATGGGCAAACCGAGCGACACATTGACGGCCTCACCAAAGCTGAGAAGCTTCATCGGGATGGTCGCTTGATCGTGGTACATCGCAACCACTGCGTTGTACACGCCGCTCGCGCCGAGCCGAAATGCGCTCTCGGCGGCCACGGGTCCGCGTATCACGACGTCGATGCTCGCTCGTGCAAGACGCTTTCGCGCCAGCACGATGCCACTGCCAATGGCGGCAGTCTCTTCGCAACCGATTAGACCGTGTTCCCCTGCATGCGGGTTTAGCGCCGCAACGGCAACCACGGGCCTTGTGCCGGGTGCTACCAGTCGGCGAATCAACCACGCGGTCCAGTACGTTGCACACGCCACGCCTTCTTTGGTGATTGCCTTTGGCACGGCCGACAACGGCAAATGCGTCGTGACGAGCGACGTTGTGAGCGCCTCGGACCAGAAGGCCATGACGACCTCTTTTGCGCCAAGGCGCGCAGCAAGGTACTCGGTGTGTCCAAGAAACCCGCGCGCGCCAGGAGCACCAGAGCGAGAAATGGCGTCTTTGCTGACCGGTCCGGTGACAAGGGCGTCGGCATGCTCTCCTGCCACCAGATCGGTTGCAACGTCAATGTACTCGAGCTGCGCGCGACCTGCTCGGCGTGAGGGCGCGCCTGGCATTCGGTCGCGCGCCGCGAGAGCCGCACCAGGTTCGAGCACGGGGATCATGCATGATGCAAGCGTAAAGGCCTTGGGTGCATGGGGCACTTTGACCAGACGCGCGCGATCGACGCCAACGATGCCTGCAGCCGCGCGGAGCGCACCGAGATCGCCAACGAGCAGCACACGCACATGGTCGCGCGCGCGATCCAAAAGCCGCGCGGCAGCGGCGACGCTCACCTCCGGTCCAATTCCCGAAGGGCAACCCATGCTGACCGCGAGGCGCACTTCGGAGCGTTTCATGGCGCGCACTTGTTCACTACGCTTTCGTTCCGCCAACCGTAATCGAGTCAATCTTGATGGTTGGGCAGCCCACACCTACGGGCACGCTTTGACCGTCTTTCCCGCAGGTCCAAATGCCGTCGGACACTTCCACATCATGGCCGAGCATCGTGACTTTACGAAGAACGTCGGGGCCGTTACCAATAAGGTTTACGCCTTTGAGCGGATAGGTAATCTTGCCATCTTCAACAAGATAGCTTTCCGTAAGTGAGAAAACGAAATCGCCATTCGAAATGTCGACTTGCCCGCCACCGAACTTCACAGCAAAAATCCCTTTTTTGACGCTTTCGAGAATTTCGGCTGGATCGTGGGGGCCCGCGACGAGAATCGTGTTCGTCATCCGCGGCATGGGTGCGCATGCGAAGCTCTCGCGCCGGCCGTTGCCGCTCGGCTCGCACGCGTAGTGGCGCGCGCTCAGCCGATCATGCATGTATTTTACAAGTTTTCCGTTTTCGATGAGGATGCTCGAACGTGGCTCGTTGCCTTCGTCGTCCACGTTGAGCGATCCGCGTGCCTGAAGAAGCGTTGCGTCGTCGATCACGGTGCACAGCTCGCTCGCAACCATGTGACCCAACTGCCCGGTGTAGTGGCTCGTGCCCTTGCGGTTGAAATCGGCCTCGAGCCCGTGGCCAACAGCCTCGTGCAAAAGAATGCCGCTGTCGCCGGGCGCGAGCACGACTTGCATCGGACCTGCGGGCGCTTCGCGCGCATCAAGCATGAGAATCGCTTGCGCGGCGGCACGAGCGGCGTGCCACTCGGGCGACTTGCCGTCAAAGTAGCCTAGTGTCGTTCGTCCTCCACCGCCCGAGCTGCCTTCCTGGCGCTTGCCACCATGCTCGGCAATGACTCGCACGCCAAAGCGCATGAGCGGCTGCACATCACGCGCGAGTTTTCCGTCGCTGGTAACAATGAGGATCTCGCGGATTTCCTCGGCGAACGAGCACTCGACTTTCACGACACGCGGATCGTGCGCGTGGGCAGCGGCCGCTGCGCGCTCGAGAATTGTCCGTTTCTCGGTGCCTGGCACGTCGAGCGTCACCGCACCAAGTTCGTAGCGGCTCGGCAACGTGCGAACGGAAATGTGCTGCGGGCAAGAGCTCACGCCACCCGATGCAATCGATGCGGCGGTGTGAGCCGCGCGGACCATGGCATTCCAATCGAGTCTTTCGGTGTACGCGTAACCCGTTTGGTCGCTTTTCTGGGCACGAACACCAAGCCCCATCGAAACGCCGCGCGAGGCGCTTTTCAGGATCCGTTCGTCGTAGACCAAACTGCCGGCCGCCCGATACTCGAAAAAGAGATCGGCGTAGTCTGCACCTTTCGACAGCGCGACGGTAAGAAGCTTGCCGGAAAGCTCACGATCGATTTCGCTTGCCCCACCGGGACCGAATGGCGCCTTGTACAGCGCAGACTGAGTCGGCATGAAAGTGCACTGTAGCAAGGTATTGTTTAGCACTACTGCCGGAATTGCCCGGCAGTAGTGCTAACGAAGTCGCGGGAGCGACTTCGCGGAGGGGTGAATTGCCCGCAAAGCGGGCAAAAGGGGGCTCCGCGCCCCCTCGAGACAAGTCTAACATGACTGCTTTCCGCGAAGCGGAAACGCGGCCAGCGCGGGACGAAGTCCCGGCACAGTAATGTTAGGTGGTTCTGGAGAGTTTGCTAAAGGTAAAAAAGAAATAGGACGCATGAAACCTATGCGAAAGCACACGGCGGAATTTAAAGCAAAAGTAGCTTTGGCAGCCTTGCGTGAAAACATAAACCTGCCAGACCTAGCGAAGCAGTTCGAGGTTCATCCAAACCTTATCTACAAGTGGAAGCGCCAGCTCGTCGACAACGCGGCCCGCTTGTTTTCGGCGGTACCACAACCAGTCATCACGATTGACACCAGCAGCAGCGAGCGCGAAGAGCTGCTGCTCAAGAAGATCGGTGAGCTCATCGTGGAACGCGATTTCCGGTCCGCAAAGCGCCCTCGCTGACGCAACCCTGGCAAATGTCCGTGGTGCCGGTAATGAAGCCACGTGCAAAATCGATGAGCGTCAGAAGTGTGCAAACCGAACGCTTCGGGGCATCGCCTCCGCCTCGCGTCATTACTGTCACGGTAAGCGATACGCGCTCTGCACAAAGTGACGCGTCAGGGCGCGCTCTCATCGAAGAGCTCGCGGCGTTCACGCTTGTCCGTCATGTCATCGTGCCCGACGATCCTGCACGCATCGCGGCGCTCGTCGAGGATGCCGTAGAGCACAACGAAGCCGACGCCATCGTTTTTTCTGGCGGAACGGGCATCTCCGCGCGCGACCAAACCGTCGAGGCGCTCGAGCGCCTGTTCGACAAGAAACTCGACGGCTTCGGCGAGGCCTTCCGTTGCCTTTCATGGGATGAAGTCGGACCGCGAGCCATTCTCTCGCGCGCAACCGCCGGCACCGTGGGAAGCTGCCTTGTTTTCTCGTTGCCAGGAAGCGAAAAGGCCGCGCGTCTAGGCGCCCGCGCGCTCATCGCACCCATCCTTGGTCACGCGGTCAATATCGCTCACGGACGCACCGCACACTAGGAGCCAGCGTGACAATCGCCTCCCATGACTTACAGAAAAAAGTCGCTGAAGTCCGATAAGGAGGGCAGCACATCCACCTCGTCGCCCACCCGAATGTCTGTGGTTTGATTGGGAACGCAAACCAGGGCATTGGCCTCGGCCATGGTTGTCATGGCACCGCTCGCTTGATTGCCAAAAATCGTGACGAATAAGCCCTCGCGCGAGGGAATCAACAAGGCTCGCGCGAACTCTGTCCGATTTGCGTGCGCCTTGCGCGCGTAAGCGTGCGTCATGCGTGCGCGGACGACGTGGGGTAGTGCACGCGCGTCCCCCTGCAGGGTGCGAAGCAAAGGGATCCCAAAAAGTGTGAAGGTTACCATTGCAGCCGCGGGGTTGCCTGGCAGACCCATGGCAATCGCGTTGCGACGCCCGGGGCGCATGAGTTGTCCAACAGCGATGGGTTTGCCAGGTTTGATTGCCACGCGCCAGAAGTCCAAACTCACGCCCACGGCTACAAGGGCGGATCGCACCAGATCGTGATCGCCGACGCTCACGCCACCCACGGTGAACACGACGTCGGCTTCGTTGAAGGCTTCGTCGAACGCTTGCACAAGGGCAAAATGGTCGTCTCGCACGCACGGCAAAACGCGTGCAACTGCACCGGCCCGCACGGCCATCGCGCGCAGCATGACTGTATTCGACTCGGCAATGGTTCCGTAAACCGCTTCGGTACCGGGACGGCGAAGCTCGTCGCCCGTTGCAATGACTGCGACCTTCGGTTGTCTGTATACTACAAGCTTTGCGCAATCGGCCGCAGCTGCGAGCGCGAGGTGCGCAGGCCTGAGCCGGGTGCCCTTTTCGATCGCGACCGCGCCAGCAGCAAGATCGGCACCGCGGCGTCTTACGTTTTCGCCTGGCTTGGGCGCCTGCATGAACGTGGCCACATCGCCTTCGCGCGTCACGTGCTCTTGCATGACAACCGCACGGGCGCCTTCGGGCATGGGCGCGCCGGTGAAGATCCGCATGGTGGAACCAGCGGCTAGCGGGCCAGGCACACTGCCGGCGCGGACCTCGCCACGCACCGGCAGCTGCAATGGCAAACCCGCGTCGAAGTCACCGGGCTCTACCGCGTAGCCATCCATCGCGGCGTAGTCGAATGGCGGAAGATCGGCTTTTATGCACACGTCTTCGGCGAGCACGCGCCCGTCGGCGTCATCGAGGTCGACGACCTCGGACAAAAGCGACGGAGTACCGAGCAAAAGAACGCGGGAGCGGGCCTCTTCAAAACCAATCATCGTCGTAGGGAGACCGCTTTCAAGTTGACGCGAGTTCAAGGCGGCGGCGAGGAGCGGACCGGAACAGCCTGCTGCGGCTTTGAGGACCGCACCGCAGCCGCCAACGCAGAAATCGCGTCAAATCGAAAGCGGGTTAAAGTTCGTCGTCGGCAAAGGACATTACGTCGCGAATCTTTGTGGTACCACACGCTAGCGCCACGAGACGGTCGAAACCAATCGCGTTGCCAGCGCTTTCTGGCATGCCTTGCGCGAGCGCACCCAGGAAGCGCTCGTCAATTGGGTAAACGGTCTTTTTTTGCCGGCGCCTTTTTTCCTGATCGTTCTTTAAGCGCGCGCGCTGCTCGCCCTCGTCGGTGAGCTCGCCGAAACCGTTGCATAGCTCAACACCCGCGACATAAAGCTCGAATCGTTCGGCAACGGTCGGCATGCTTGGTTTTTTTCGCGCGAGCGACGCCTGCTCGATCGGGTAGTCAGTCAAAAAAACGGCATATTCGAGTTTCTCGAGTTGGGGCTCGATCGTTTCGACAAGCATTTGAAAAAAGCGATTTTCATCGTGCTTGGCGAGCCACGATACTTCTTCGGAGCTTGTCTTCGCCCATCGCTCGAAAGCCTCGAAAATGGTGATGCGCGCAAAAGGTGGGCGCACGTCGATGTGCCGGCGACCAAGCTCGACGAAGCCGCCAGTGACGCGCGCCACGAGCTGCTCGGTGTCGCGCATGATCGCTTCCACCCGAGCGTGCGGCAGGTAAAATTCGATAAGGGTAAACTCGGGGTTGTGGCGCTCGCCGCACTCGCCAGCCCGGAAAGCTCGCGTAATCTGGAAAATGCGCCCGTGCCCCTCCGCGAGAAGGCGTTTCATCTGGTATTCTGGCGATGTGATGAGAAAGCGTGCGGGCGCTGCCTTGGATGCAACAACGCCTGTTGGAACGACTTCGAATGCGTCCAAGTGCAGATCGAGCCCGGGCGACGGAACCATAAGTGGCGTATCGACCTCGATGTAGCCGCGTGACGCAAAAAACGCGCGAACATCGGCGAGAATGCGCGCCCGCGCTGCCAAAAGCTTCACGGAGCGAGCCCTCGAAGAAGGACATCAGCGAGCTGCGTTGCGGCGCGAGCAAGTGCGCCCCGCTCGGCACTGCCAAGGGCCCATGTAATCGTGATGCCGTCGAGCGCGCCGAAGATCGCGCGCGCCGCAACGTGGGGGGAGATGTCCGTCCGAAAATCGCCGGCAGCTTGACCAGCCGAAACGATGCGTGCGATCGCATCGAGGTAGGCAATGAATTTCGGTGCAGCGAGCTCTTTGAGTAGTTGGGTCGATTGGCGAATAATAACCGTGATAATTTCCGCCATCTCGCGCTCGCCTTCGAGCAGGCCGAGCTGCATGCTGATGACCGCGCGCAGCCGCTCAGGCGCCGTTTGCAGCTTTGGCAGCTCGCTCTTCATGTACGCAAGAAGGCTCTCGACGCGATCTTCGAATAGCGAAATAAGCACATCTTCCTTTGAGCGGAAGTAAAGGTAGATGGTTCCATCGGCAACGCCGGCTGCCTTGGCCACGTCGCTCACGCGCGTTGCATGAAAACCATTGGTGGCAAAAACGCGCACGGCCGCATCGAGAATGCGATCACGCTTGTCGCCCGGGCGCCTACGCTTGCGGAGGCTGCGCGCATCGGACGGGCGCGCGAGCCGTTGCCCAGAGGCCACTTTTTTAGCCATAACGCTCACTCAAACTGAGTGAGGATTCACTCATTACAGTAGTCGAGCTACCAAACCGCGAACCCTGGGTCAACCGAAGCACATGTCGATAGCGACTTGACGAACGAAAGGGACATGTCAGAAGTAGGCCATGAAACGTTGGCTCACACTAATCGGTTTAGCAGTGTTGCTGCAGGCCTTGTGCGGTTGCATGGGCGCAAAGCACGCTTGGTCACCCACACCCGTAGCAACGCCGCACGTGCGCATCGATCCTCAACAAATTTTTCGCCAGAAAAATCGCATCTTTGTACGCGTTACGTTCACGAATCTTACGTCGAATATGCTCGTCGTGGATCGCGATGCGGTGACCCTGCAGCTCTACACCGGGCAAGTTCTTCGGCGGTCGTCGGGAAGCACCACGCGTCATGAGCCGTACGTTATAGCGGCGCATGCGTCGCACCCAGTTTGGGTCGACTTCAAAGACGATTCCATCCTCAATAGCACCAGCGCGCGTGTCCTGTGGAGCGAAGCTGTCCGCGACATGGCTGGGCATGCCATCCAAATCCCGCCCATGCAAACAACCGCCTTGCAACAGTAAATTCCTAGCCCGCTTTCAAGTTGACGCGAGTTCATCGTAGGGGCGCAGCATGCTGCGCCCCTACGAATGCGTTTGCTAACGATGAAATCACCTCAACCTGAAACCGGTCTAGCAGACATGACCTACCGGATTGCCATTGACATCATACGTTCAGCAAATGCGCCGATTTGGGAACCCATCCACGGGCCAATGAGCGCGAGCGCAGCCACAACGGCAATGAGCCTTGGCAAGTGCGCAATGGTTGGATCTTGAATCTGCGAGGCGGCTTGGAATGCAGCCACTACAAGACCAACGATCGCAGCAACACCGAGCACGGGCAACGCGACCGAGGCCGATAGCAAAAGCGCGTTCTGCGCTTGCTCGAGCAAAGTTGCTGGAGGCATTAGCTTCCGTTGGCGTCGTCGCTGGCGCTGGCGTCGGCAGCGGAATCATCAGAATCGACCGAAGCTTCGGGCACCGAGGTGTCAGGTAGTGTTTGCGATGGAGCAGCGTCGTCGGCCCCAATGACGGTTCCCTGGCCTTGGACGCACGGAGCTGCCGTGGCCGTTGAGCGATCCGACGGGCAGCACCAGTCGGCATTGTTCCAACTGGGCGCGGCCTGTTTGCCAGGCAGGCATACGAGACCACTTTGGCAATCGGAGTTGCCGTTTGCCGTTTCGCAACGAGCACCTTCGCCGCCGTTCGAACACGCAGCGATTGCGACCATGATGATCGACGCGGCGACAACACCACTCGTTACCCATGCTCTAAGAGGATGTTTACCAGCCGTTGCGAGCGACGTGAGGCCAAGGCGGTCCCGAGGAGCCCGCGTAAGCGTACGTTGTGGTACGTGCGCAGGCACCGCAGGGACCAACGAAGGCATTCGCGGCGCGCAGCAGGCTGGTAAACATCCTCTAAGGCGGCCACCACGTTTCATTGAGCCTTTGATGGCACGGAATGGAACCGGTGTGCAAGCGGCACTCACTCGCTCTTGCGTTTTTCGCCCTTGGCCTCCACGGCCTGAGCGAAAATCGTAACGTACTGGGCCGCGCTCGCCATCGAAAACACGAGGGACAAGTAGACGAGCACGCGTCCAACGTGAACAAAATCGACAACCCCGAGATCAAAACCAAAAAGCGAGAGATGGTACGGGTAGCCCGCAAGGAGGGCGATGATGCCAATCATTTGCAGCGCGGTTTTCGTTTTGCCTTCTTGACCAGCCGAGATGACAACGCCTTCGCTTGCAGCAACGCCTCGCAACCCCGTGATGCTGATTTCGCGCGACAAAAGAACGATGACAATCCAAGCTGGAATGCGCCCCATCGGCACCATCCAGATGAGGCACGCCATGACAATGAGCTTGTCAGCAAGCGGATCGAGCAATTTTCCGAGAACGCTCTCGACACCGAGCCGGCGCGCCAGGTAGCCGTCGAGCACGTCGGTCAGCGCGGCTGCGGTGAACACGAGCGCCGACCACACGCCCGATCGAGGCGTGTCTTGGTCGAGCAGCCACAGGCAGAGCGGGATCATCACGATCCGCCCAAACGTAAGAAGATTGGGAATGTTGACGGCGTCGTGCGCAAGCGTTCGCCGCACCTCTTTGCGGCGTTGCCGGGGGTCGAACTGCGCAGAAGCCTCGTCCTCTTCCACGATGGATGGGTGTAGACGGTTGTGGGCCACGCGTCACGCCCGAAATGCCGCGGTCGGGCGCCATGAATGGCGCCCCCTACCCGCAGCCGCCGCGGTCTAGTGTTGCGAGTATGATCGTTCTGGAAGCGGCAGCTTAACCCATTCGTTGTAAAACGTTTCGATGTCGGGCTCGAAATCGTGCAACACCGGGTACCACGGTGTTGGTGCCTCGACGTCGTGCATGCAGCCGCACCGCGGGCAGTAGTATTCGCGATACACCTGCCAATGAGTATCGGGCGACATCAGCTCCGGATAAACCTCGTTCATTGCGTCTTCGGTTTCACGCACGTAAACCAAGGCATTGAGTTTCCAGTTTTCGCGATAATCGCCAAAGCTGTGTCCGCAATCGCACTTCGTTTCCCATTTCTTGGTGTGGTGATCGCTGACAATATACAGGTGGGGACCAAGGGGCAGCACAATGGTGTCTTTCATGCCGGTTTTGGCCTGCAGCGCTTTGATATACATTTTGAAGCGCTCGCCATCCTTGGGCATGGACAGCATGCGCAAGGTGGTATCCCAGTCCAACCGGCCTTCGATCATATGATTGATTTGTTCTTGGGTATACGTACTCATCTTCGTCTCCAAAGTCATTGAATCTTGGTCAATTGGGACGGGCCCGTCCACGACGGGCCAGCCCCATGGGAAAAAAGGAATCGCGGCCGGCTGGCTACTATTCCTCCACCAGAACCACGGTGTGCACGTCTGGCAGCTTCGAGAGGTCCATGCGGAACTTGGCGCCATAGCTGGGCACGCCGAGCTCGGTTTCGTCCACGACCCATTCCGGCGGCAGCGCCCAGAATTTGCGGAAATTGTCGAGGAACTTGGGCGAAAGACTAAAGCTGGTGGCGTACATGTGACGTACTTGCACCGACGCATCCTTGCGCAAAATACGTTCGCGCTCGGCTTTCATCCAATCCCGCGTGGGCTTCGCGCGGTTGATACGTTCCCCTCGGATCTCGGCGCGGCGTTTCGCCGTGGCTTCCGCATCCACATGCCATATGCCTTTTTCGTCCCGATTGCAGACGGCACCGTAAACCTTTTCTGCATATTCCTCGAGAAGGATCTGCCCATTCAAATCCTTTTCGATGGCCTCCACCTCGCGGTCGATGGGATCGCCGAAGCCGGGACCACCACGAAGATAATTCAAATACAGGTCGTAGTTGTCGTAGCAGTCTTCCGTGGTCATGCACTGTTGATCGCGTTTCACCACGGAGCCGCGGCTAATGTGCTTTTCGTAGTTGCCGTCGTCCGGATTGCCATCGCTGCCCAGCGGTAAACTTTGCCCCTTGGCGATGCGATCCTTCAAACCTGTTTTGTGCGCTTCGAAGCGGTAGCCGGCAGCCGAAGGATAGCCGCCCATGATACCCCAATCGCTGTTCATGTAACCATTGCCCATGAAGAACATCGTCCAATCCTGGGCTTTCCAAACCATGCGCAGCGATTCGAATCCGGCGCCGCCGCGGTATTTGCCGTAACCCGCCGAGTTGATTTTGATGTTCCGACCCAAAAAAAGGAGCGGCTCCGCCATTTCCCAGATCTCGATATCACCCATGTCGCCTTCTGGGTTCCAAATGGCGGCCGCGTGATTCAGGCCGTCTTTCATGGCGCAAGCGCCCGTGCCGCAACTCGACGACTCAAAGCTATTGACCGCGTGGATTTCGCCTTCCTGGTTGATGCCTCCACCTTGTAGCCAATTGCTCGTATTCGCATTGCCAGCGTTGACTTCTTCGAGATAGCCGCGGCTGAAATAGGCGTGGCTAAGGCTACGCCACATGGTCGTCCATGCGCTGACCAGGAAGTGCCAGGCATAGGCATGGCCGGTGCGCCGGTCGTCGGGGTTGTTCCACGAACCTTTGGGCATGTGAAATTCCGTGCCGTAGTAAGCGCCGTCGTTGATGCGCTGGGTGGGCACCAGAGTTTGCGTCATCATCACCCAAATGCCGCTGGTGAAGGCCACCTGATGCGCATTGTAACTGTGCCAACCCCATCGGCTCGCGCCTTCGAAGTCGAGCCGCCAAGATGCGTCGGCGCGGATCTCCACCTCCACCGGCGCGTGCATGATGGAATCGAGCTTGGCAAAGGCGTTGCTCGTCTGCACGTCTGGATGGTTGTATGGCACATCAACAAAGGCCACCTTGCGGTACTTGCCAGGAATCGTCATGGCCTTGATGCGCGATTGCAGACCACGCCGGCCTTCCTCGATAACCTCGAAGGCAAATTTTTCGTACGCCTCCATTCCCTCTTCGGCCACCACTTCTTCCACCAAGGTGCGAATCATATGGCAGCCTGCAATGCGGGTTTTTTCATCGAGAATCCAATACTTCGGCGTGCGCACCGAGCGCTGCGATTCGTGCAACCAATCGCGATAAGGCTTGTCGTTCGCGCCCGTTTTGCGACAGGTAATCATGTAGCCGTCGCCAAAGCGTTGGGTCTGTCCCGTGGACATCGAGCCTGGCGTGACAGCGCCGGTGTCGATGACGTGCGTGACGCCTCCGACCCAGCCGATGAGCCGTCCGTCAATGAAGATCGGCACGATCGTGGCGATGTCGCACGGATGGACATTGCCAATCGAGCAATCGTTGTTGGTGAACATGTCACCAGGGTGGATGCCGGGGTTCGTTTCCCAGTCATTTTCGATCATGTACTTGATAGCTGCACCCATCGTTCCGACGTGAATGATGATGCCGGTGGACGTGAGCACGCAGTCGCCTGCTGCGTTGTAAAGCGTGAAGCACAATTCTCCTTCCTGCTCCACGATCGGGCTGGCAGCGATTTTCTTCGCTGTTTCACGGGCGTGCACGAGGCCACCACGCAGCTTGGAAAACAGCTTCTCGTAACGAATCGGGTCGGACTCACGCAGCGCCAGTTTCTGCAGACCATTGTAATGACCGGTGTTGGCCGTACGTGAAAGGATGCTTTGGCGGAACTCCCGCAAGGTCTGGCCGTTTCCAAGCAAATCGGCAAAGGGCGTATTCGGGTTTTTCTGAAATGGGCTCATGATTTTATCTCCTTGAATCTCATTGAAATCAGTGCGTGGATTTTCCTTGCGTCTCGCGCAGGTGGAACAAGCGGTGCTTGTCCAAGGTGGTCGCGAAACCATCAGGCACAACGAACGTGGTCGCGTCCGATTCGATGATGGCGGGGCCGAAGATCTCGTTGCCAGGTTTGAGCGCCTCCATTTTCCAAATCACTGCATCAAGCCATTTCTTATGGCGGTAGAACTTACGGGTACCGAGGTGCGCCTCGGCGGGTGGAGTGGGGCCGCCGTCTGGGTCTTCGGGCAGCACCGGTTTTTGCGTGGCGACGGTGCCGCGCATGATGACGCCGGTGACGGAGAACCCGAGTTCCGGCGAACGCGCGGCGCTTGCATAAACTCGGGCATACGTGGCTTCAAAAGCGTCGGCCATCGCGTCCCAATCACCTTCGCTGGCCGCCCGATGAATCGGAGAGATGATTTCGAGGTCGTTCAGCTGACCCATGTATTGCATGCGGAAACCAGGGCGCAGGATGACGTCTTTGGCTTCGAAGCCATTGATGCGGAATTCCTCGACCACCTTGGCAGTCAGTTCTTCCCATGCCTGCTGAATGGCGCGCGCGGCTTTGCGCTTGTCGTCCGGCGAGCTGTTTTGCGGCACCGCCAAGTCGACCGATTTGTCGTAGCGGTATTCGAAGTCGGCGCAGGCGCAACCAAAAGCCGAAAAGCCTGCCGCCCACGCGGGAACCACCACGTCTTTGAAGCCCAGGCCTGCCGTGTAGCCGTACGTATGTACCGGCCCGGCACCGCCGTAAGAGAAACACACGAAATCGGTCGGACTGTAGCCTTTGGCCGCTACATTCGAGCGTAGATATTCGTGCAAGTGCAAATCAAGCAATTCGATCACACCCGCCGCGGCGTCTTCCACGCTCAACCCCATGGGTTCGGCCACTTGCTGCTGAATATGCCTACGGGCGCGCTCCACATCGAGCTTGATGTGGCCGCCAAGGAAGTTATCGGGATTCAAATAACCCAACACCACATGGCAGTCGGATACAGTTACGGTATCAAGACCACTTTCCGGCCAGCACGTACCCACGCGGTAGCCAGCGGAATCCGGCCCAAGTTTGATGGCATTGCTGTACGGGTCGATACGCACGAAACTGCCCGCGCCCGCGCCCACGGAGTCCATCGTCACCAGCGGCAACGACAGCACTAGGCGCGCCATGTTCGGGTCCGATGCAATGGCAAAACTGCCTTTCGTAATGAGGGCCATGTCGAACGAGGTGCCGCCAATGTCGCTGCACGCGATGTTGTCGTAGCCAAGCGCTTCGCCGAGAAGCTTGGAGCCGATCACGCCGCCGATCGGGCCCGAAACGATCGTGCGCGCCAACTCCGACGCCTTCCATGAAATGGTACCGCCGTGCGTGGCCATCACCCGCAGGTCGAACTTGCCGCCATGCTTCTTGAAACGATCGCTCACCTTCTTGAGCGTTTGGCGTGACGGTTCCGCCGCATAGGCCTCCAAGATGGTGGTGTTCATGCGGTGGCTTTCCTTGCGCGCCGGGTAGTAATCGACCGAGGCGAACACGGGCAGATCCTGGTCAAGCTTCTGCAGCTCGCTCTTCGTGATGTCGCGCACCTTGCGCTCGCTCGCGCCGTTTTTGTGCGACTGAAGCAGGCAGATCACGATCGCTTTGGCTCCGGCGCCTACAAGCTCGCGCACGGCCTCCCGCACTTCGGCTTCGCGCACCGGAATCACCACTTGGCCTTGGACGTCGGTGCGCTCGGTCACACCGCGGATGCGCTGCAAGGGCACCAGCGGATCGTCGTACTTATGAGCGTTCAGGTGGATGCGCTCCTCGAGCGCATAGCCAAGATAGCTTTGCACCGCCCGACCCATTCCGTGCACGTGTTCAAAGCCTTTGTTGCAGAGCAGGCCGACATCGAGTCCTTTGCGCTGCAGCACACGGTTGAGCATGGCGGTACCGCTGTAAACGCAGGTAACGAGCTCGGGATAAACGCCGTCCACGTCGCGCTGCCAATGCGCCAGCGCGTCTTGCGAAGAATTGTAGATGGCTAACGATTCGTCGTCAGGATTGCTTTGCGCTTTGCCGACGACGAAACGCCCGTCTTCGCGGACGAAAAAGGTATCGGTCATGGTGCCTCCTGCATCGATGCCGAGCACTTGCACCTTCGATTGGGTTGTTTGCACGGAAATGCCTCCTACGAATCTATCTGTAAAAATCAATCAGCACGACATTCGAAAATATTGATTATCAAGAAAACGAATGAGGCACGGACCGTAAGGCCATGGCGATTCCGAGGTAAAGTAGGAAGGTGGATGACGCACCGCGACGGCGACCCTGCGGAGAGAAAAGAAAGCGAAAGAAGCGGCCTACTCGGCCGTGCCTCAAATGCGTCTCACAATGCAAGTCACACTCGTTGGTCAAGGCTTCGTTGTTTCATGAGCACCTTTTTGATTTCATAATCTAGCCCAGACGATTCATTGCGCGATTGCGAAATACATGAATTTCTTGACGGATGCATCGGCAGCCCCATCAAAGTGTATAATACACATAAATCGCGTAGGGGCACCATTCATGGCGTCCGACCGCGGCATTTTGGAATCCGCACCATTGGCCGATTCCGAGGGCGCGATGAATCGTATTCGGCGGGCTACGACCCCATCACGACAACGCGCCCCTCACCAGCAAATGCGATGAGACCACGCTGCCCGCACGGAGCCTCGCTTGGTCCGAGCGCGCGCGCAACGAGCCTACCAAACCACCAGAGCACGGCTTCGCGCCGAACGCTGACGCCACGACTTGGTACCACGTCGACCGAAAGCACTTCGCCGCGGGTTTCGACAAGGACGGCGCCGCTGCCACGGAGCTGCACGATTGCCCAGGATTCGCCTCCGCCCGTTGCGATACGACCATTTTCGGACGTAAGGCGACAATCCCATCCAACAAGAACGTCGTCGCGCACGAAGCAAAGCTCGTCGCGAAGCACGAAAGGCATGAGTTTGTAGCCTTGGCGTGCGACAAGTGCGAGTTCGCCGTCGCCCATCACATGAACGATGGGGCCGCCCTCGAAAAGCTCGCTCGCTTCCTTTTCCTTGCCTTGCGCTTGGTCAAGCTTCTTGACGGCAAGCCCGCTCGTCACCGCGCGGATGGCGTTGAGGCGGACAGCAAAGCCAGGAGCGTCTGCGCGCACAATGGCAGCACCCGAAGCATGAACGGACACGTCAAGCGGCCTACTCATCGGGGCGCCAGCGTACAACGGAGGCGCGCCCAGAAACAGACTCGTTGCGAAAACCCATACCGTGTGAGCGCTCCAGGCCATCCAAACCCCTCGGTCGTGGACCCAAAGTGCGCCGAACCCAAGGCCGAGAACGCAATTGAAGAGGACAGACGGCAACGTGGCGTCGGAGGCGCCGACAGCCGCGATGGCCCCAATGGCGCCACATGCAAGCACTTTCCCCAAGGCCGAAATGCGTGCACTTTGCAATGCGCGCAAAACAACACCTCGGAGCAAGAACTCGGCCCGAACGGCTTCAAGCCCGCTCGTTGCCAGGGTCAAGGCAACCGCTGCGACCGTTGGTTTCTCACGCACAAGGATCGTGGCGCGACCAACGACGAGAAAGCCAACAGCAAGCATGGCAGCGCCCGCACCGAATGCCGCGCCGATCGCAATCCGCCGCCATGGCTTTGCTGCATGAGGAAACCTTTTGGCATGCGAAGGGCTCGTCCACAAAATGCCCATGCGCGCCCCTGCCCACTCCGCGATGACAGCTTGCGCCATGGCCGATGCGAGCGATGCGCTCTCTAGCAGCATGCCGGCAAGGTGCGTGGCCGCATAAGCAACAAGGCCCCACGCGACAACGGCCCATTGCGTAAGCGTGCTACGCGCCGGAGGCTCTTTTTCTTCTTGCGAGTGCTGATTGTGAACGCGGACGTGTTTTGCTGCGCGTCGAGACATCACCCGAGCGTGAAAAGCCTGCCGCTGGCCTCGATGGTTGCGCCTTCGGCCACGTGGACTTCGAGCACGGTGCACGCGGCTTTTGCCTTGACCTCGTTTTCCATTTTCATGGCTTCCACGACGCAAAGGGTTTGCCCGGGCGTGACTTGATCCTTCGGCGCCACAAGAACGCGGACGATGCGCCCGGCCATTGGCGTTTTGATGATCTTGTCGCCACCGCTGGTTGAGCCCTTTTTCGCGGCAGCCGCGGCGCGCTGGCGCTCGGACTCAACGCGCACGTACGAGCGCTGACCGCTTGCAATGGCGCCAAGTTCTGGTGGGGCCCCTTCGGTTGTGAGATCGACAATGCGATTGCCGACGCGAACCGAAAGCGTTGCGTCGAGGGCCACGACGTCGACAGGCACTGCCTTTTCACCGACATGCACGGCGAGCTCACCAGAAGGGAGCTCGGTAACGTCGACGATGGTTGGGGAAGTGCCGGGAGCTGGGTCAAGATTCACGTAATAGCGCATGCTCGAGTACTGAGATTCCGACGAATTTGGGTAGTCGTCAAGCGCCGCACTCTTCTACGCGAACGTAGGCCCACGAGTCGCGTTGTCATGACGTGCGATTCAGGCACGTTTCGCGTGGCATGATGCGACCACGTCAGGTGCGCTGCGCCCTTGCGACACGACCCGTGCGCGCGCGGAGCGGCGGCGAATCGAATGTGAAATCTTGAAATGAGCAAGTGTTTCCCGTGCACTCTGCACAAGTGGCGAGGCTCTTGCTTTGGCACGGTGGCGAGAGCGAGAGAGAGGAACATCATGCCGAGGACACCGACGACGACCGGGCGCGCAAAGAAGGAGCAAGCCACAACCGCTGCGCGCGCTCCCCACGCCGAAACGCGCGATCGAAAACATTCACGACAGGTGCAACAGGTTCGGGGCAGTGCCAACACTGCCAGCGCCAAGAAAGAGCCCGCGGGCAAGCGCGCAAAGGCCGCACCGACGACTAGTAATTCGCGCGCCAAAAGGCGCGCTGCATCGAAACGTCCTCGCAGAGCGGCCGCGGCGCGCGCCCGAGCATCCGGCACGATGATCCCAAAAGCTACCTTAGCGCCGCGCACGACGACTCGCCCGGCAAAGCGTGGTCAGGCTCGCAGTAACCCGCGTCGCAGGACCGTAACAAAAACGATGTCGCGCACCGTGGCACGCACAACGCCGCACAAGAGCAATGCATCTCGCCGACAAGTCCAACGGACGACAACGCGGCGCCGTCAATCCACCCGCCAACGAAGTACCAACAATCCGGCTTGATCGCCTAAAAAATGCCGTCGACTACGGCGCCGCTACTGCCCGCGCCAACAGTTGGAAGCACACGCGTGCGCCCGGTCAATAGCGGCAAAGACTTCTCGTTCGATCGATCGCCCGTGAGAAGCAGGTAGAGACCCGCGCCCACGCCGACCGCACCAAGCGCGCCAGCCGCGATGGCGATGGTCGAGGCTTGCTTGGAGCGCTTGTCGATCGTGCAAAACTCAGGATCACTATTGGGTGCGCATGGCTTGGTCCCAGCAGCAACGCCTTCGGCCCTGTCTCGGCCGCGATTCTGCAACGACGAGTAAAGGAGCGCCTGCTCTACAGCCACGCCACCAAGAATGACGCCCGCACCAATCGTGGCACCGCCAATTACCTTGCGCGTGAGAAAAGGCGAGGTCGAGTTGTGCAAGGTTGGCAAGTCGACGAGACTCTCTTTGCCAGCACTGACGAGCACGTTGCGCTTTGTCGTTGGAACGCCCGGGGCAACGATTTCGACCGAGTGGCTGCCCGCCGCTAGCTGGGCGCGCGCAGTGCCGGCACGCAGGGGAATACGCTTGTCGCCGTCGAGAACGATTTCACCGTTTAGCTTTCCGGCGCGCACGACCACCGTGCCGATGACCGATGCGCTCAAACGATCGACGATGTGCGCGGCGACTTTGCGGAGCGTGTCGTCGTTGGCATCTTTGAGGTTTTCGGCGTAACTCTCTTTGATAACCGTGTCGTCCTTGTCCTTCTGATAGAGATGGATTTCGGCAATCACTTCGCCAGGCGACGGCCCCTTTGATACGAAACCCCAGATGTAACGGTCGGCTCGTATCTGTTCGCTGATCTTCTGCTGGCAGTCCGCGGGGGGCCGCGGCGGGCACTTGAGCGCTGCGGTGAGCATACCGAGCGAACGCGCCGTTTCGAGCAGCGACCATCCTTCTGCCGCGCGAACACGCGAACGCATGGCTCCGGAAAGCGCGATGGCCTGCTCGTCGGCATCTTCGCTATCGAACCCGAGAACTGCCACAGTTACAGTGTGGGGCCCCTGGTCGGCGCGGGCCTGGCGTGGCACGCAGAGCACGCAAAGCAAGGGAAGCGTGAGAGCAAGGGCAAAAGCGAGCCAGGAACGCAGCATCACCCAAGAGCGTATCGCGCTTTCACCCACCGAATCAAAGGGCTACCCTCAGACCCGTGCGCATCACGGGCGGAATGTGGCGTTCCCGCTCCATCAAAGCCCCAAAGGGCCGAACGACCAGACCCACATCCGACCGTGTGCGCGAAGCGCTTTTTTCGATGCTTGAAGCCGACGCTCACCTTGGCGGCCGCAGCGAAGGCGAGCGCGTTCTCGATCTTTATGCTGGAAGCGGGGCTTTGGCGTTCGAGGCTCTTTCACGCGGCGCAAAAAGTGCGGTCTTGGTCGAACAAGCCCGCGATGCGCTCGCCACGATTCGCGACAATGCGCGCTCACTCGGGACAGAGGGACGCATCACCATTGTGCATGGGCGCGTCGAGCACGCGGTCATAGCCGTGGCAGGACCCTTCGATGTCATCGTTGCTGACCCTCCCTACGCGCACATCCATACGTTGTCGTTTCAAGCGGTTCTCGAAGCCACGCCCAAGCTTCTCGCAGCTTCGGGTGCGTTCGTTCTCGAGCACGCGTCGAGCGACCAAGCACCTGCCGTTGCGAGGCTCACGCTCGATCGCAGCCGACGCTACGGTGACACGACCCTCTCGGTGTACCGTCACGCCGGCGAATGCGTCTCGAGACCGCCTTTATGACGAGTCCGCGTCAATATCGTGGCGTGCTGCTCACCGTTGCCTACGAAGGAACGGCCTTCTCGGGCTGGGCGTCGCAAAAAAGTGCACGCACCGTGCGCACCGTCGAAGATGTGCTCCGCGGCGCAATCCAGTCGCTCGATCGAAATGCCCGAGGGCCTCGCGGCGCCAGTCGCACCGATGCCGGCGTCCACGCGCAAGGCCAACTTGCTGCATTCGACACGACCCTCGAGCTGCCGGCTCGCGGCTGGGTTCTCGCGCTAAACCAGCACATGCCTGACGACGCGTGCATTCGCGCCGCGCGAATCGTGTCCGCAGGGTATAACCCGCGCTTGATGAGCCGAATGAAGCGCTATCGCTATTCGCTTGTCTTCGACAAAGTGCGCGATCCTAGCCTACGCCACAGTCATTGGCGCATTGGGTACGAGGTGGACATCGAGGCGATGACTCGCGAAGCCTCGGCCATCGTTGGCACGCACGATTTCGCTGCATTCCGCGCGGCTGGCGACACGCGCGCGACAACGACACGCACCCTCATGGCGGTCACGGTCGCCCCGTCGCCGTCCGACTCGCGTGTGTGGACGATCGCGTACGAGGGCACGGCATTTCTCTACAACATGGTGCGCATCCTCACCGGCACGCTCGTCGACGTTGGGCGCGGGCACCTGCCCAAGGGTACGATCGCGCGCGCCTTGCACGGGAAAAATCGTGCGCTTGCCGGGCAAACGGCACCGGCGCACGGCCTGGTTCTCGAACACATCGACGTGGATCTGCCCGGGCAAGTCGGCGAGTCATGGCCGCCGTGAGCAAGTTTGCAAGCGTCGTGGTGCGCGCGGCCAACCCAAGCGAAGGGCCGGCCGTTGCGGGGCTTTGGCGCGAGCTGTGGGACATTCACGAAACTTGGGGCGGCTACATCGGCAGTCGCGATCCGCGTGTTTACGAACAGCTCGCCGAGCGCCTGTCCAACGATTTTCGCACCCGATCGGGCCAACCGGTGCTTGGTCGTCACGTGCATCTCGTTGCCGCAACATCCGAAGGGATCATTGGTCAGGTCGAGGGCTGGTTCGATCGGCATGGCGTCGACGAAACCACGCCGTACACGTGCGAGGTCCGCTCGCTCATCGTCTCGTCGCGCGCCCGCACGCGAGGCGCTGGCCGCGCCCTCTTGCGAGAGCTCGGTCGCTTTGCCCTTCAGATGAGCCGAGGCAGCGCCGTGGTGATGGCCGCCGAAGTCCTTGAACCGAACCCGGCACATACTTTCTACGCGAAAGCTGGCTACGTGCCTGTCTCGTGGGCCGCGCGCGTCAGCACGGCAAGCGCACGCGATGTGCCCCCGACCGGTCCGTACGTAGCTCGCAGAGCCTTACCAGCCGATGCCCTGTCCATTGCGTTTCTCGATCCAACGCTCGCAGCACGCCGAAGATTGCAGGGCGACGTTCGCTTCGACCGCCCACGCGCCGTCGACGCGACCTTCGTTGGCGCGCTCGCCTCGCACTTGGCCCGACCGCGAGGCTCTCAAGACCCATACGACATCGTAGTCGTTGACCAGAAGATGCGTGTGCGCGCCAACGCAACCCTCTTGACAATGTCGCTCGATCCGCCTTTTTTGCCAACTCGCCGTGCGTTACTCGGACGCTTTGCACTCGACCCAGCACTCCCTGCCCCGCTGCTCGTCGCTCCCCTCATCCGCTTCGCACGGCGCGTAGCCAGCGCACGCGGGGCTTGCATGTTGGAGCTGGTCGATCTCGATCCGCCAGGCAATCCACTCTACGAGGCGATGCGCCTCGCAGGCGGCGTGCCGTGGTCGCGCCTCGTCGAACGCTATGCCTAAAAGGGCGTGCTCTCGAGAAAGTCGTCTGTAACCTGGCAAGGCACTTTCGAGAGGTCTAGAATTTTTGTTTCATCTTGCCGCGTCTTGTCGCGCCATTGGGTGGTTTATGATTCGTCGCCTTTCTATCCAGTCTATCCAGTTTGCATTCCTGCTTGCCTCTGCGTCCCTTGCCTCCTTGGCATTCGCGCCGTCATCGGCCTTCGCCGATCCGCCGCCTGCCGTAGCAACGCGGCCGCCGCCCTCTGCCGCCACGCCGGGTGCAGCCGAAGCGCGCAGGCTCTCTGACGCGTTTGTTGCCGTTGCCGAGCACGTCAGCCCAAGCGTCGTGCAAATCGACATTACCGCACGCGACGAGCAAGAAACGGTTCCTAACCTTTTCAATCGCAACCAAGACTCACCTGTGGCGCGGGGCACGGGCTCGGGTGTCGTGTTCTCGACCGACGGCGCGATCCTCACGAACAACCACGTCATCGATCACTCGCTCACCATCAGCGTGCGCCTTCGCGACGGGCGCATCTTTCCCGCCAAGCTTCTTGGCCGCGATCCTGGTACCGATCTCGCCGTGGTCAAAATCGACGCCGCGGGACTGACTGCCGCGAAGTTCGCCGACTCCGACGCCGCCCGCGTTGGCGAGTGGACGGTTGCCATTGGTTCGCCCTTTGGACTCGGTTACACCGTCACCACAGGGGTGCTTAGCGCGAAAGGCCGCGGCGCGCTCGGCATGAACCTCATCGAAGACTATCTGCAAACCGACGCAAGCATCAACCCAGGCAACTCGGGCGGCCCGCTCTGTGATCTCAATGGCAACGTGCTCGGCATCAACACGATGATCGTCGGGCATGGCACCGGCATTGGCTTCGCCGTCCCGTCAAACCTCGCCAGGCGCGTGGCCGACCAACTCATCAAGACCGGTCGTGTGCAACGCGCATGGATCGGCGTGGGTGTGCAAGACCTGTCACCCGAACTTGCCGCTGCCAAGAAAGTCGACGTGCGCGCCGGCGTGCTCGTCAACTCGGTCGTCGACAACGGCCCTGCGAAGAAGGCAAACGTCAAGCCTGGTGACATCATCGCGAGCATTGGCGGCAAAAGAGTGACCGACACGCGCGAACTCGTTCGCAATACGATTGCCCACGAGGTCGGGCAAACCGTGGTGCTCGAAATTGTCCGCGACGGCAAGCATTACGGCGCATCCGCCGTTTTGGGCGCAAAGCCGGAGCCTGCAGTGCCACCGCTGCCCGTGCAACAGCAAGGCGTCCCGCAGGCCGGCCTCGGCCTCAGTGTTCGCGATCTTTCCCCTCAGCAAACTTCGCAGTCTGGGCTCAGCGGCAAGCCGATTGCGGTCGTTACGTCGATCAATCCGGGCTCGTCAGCCGATCGCGCTGGGCTCAAACCAGGCGATGTCATCATCGAGGCCAACGGCATCGCCGAGCCGAACTCGGCGCAGCTCGTGGAAGCAGCCAAAGGCGGGCAGCTTTTGCTTCTCGTGCGACGCCGCGACCAGAGCTTTTACGCAACCATGAAAAAGTAGCACGCGGGAAAAGGAAAAATTCTCATGCTTGATATTCGACAGTCGCCCATGGGCGGCAATATCCATCATTTTTTGAATGTTGTTGATACGATTTACCGAGACGACCCTCGTTACATTCGCCCGCTCGACATGGATATCAGCGATAGGCTGAATCCGAAAAAGAATCCGTTTTTCGAACACGGCGAAGGCACCCTTTATACCGCGCACCAAAATGGCCTTTGCGTCGGTCGTATTACCGCGCAAATCGACCGCGAGCACCAGCGTCGATACAAAGACAACGTTGGCTTCTTTGGCTTTTTCGACACCGTCGACGACGAACACGTCGCGCGTGCCCTACTCGAGCATGCCGAAACTTGGCTCCGCGATCGGAGCATGAAGCGCATTCGCGGGCCGCTGTCGCTCAACATCAACGAGGAGCTCGGATGCCTCGTGGACGGTTTCGATTCGCCGCCGGTTTTAATGAATCCGCACCACCGGCCTTACCAAGGCGGGCTCATCGAGAAGGCCGGCTACGAAAAGGCCAAAGACTTTTTCGGCTGGCGCTACGAAGTTGGCGAGCTCAATCCGCGCGTGCGCAAAGCATTGCAAGACATCGAGGCAATGCCAGAAATCGCAGTGCGGTCGTTCTCCAAGAAAACGCTGGCGAGCGATGTAGCCATTGCGTTGGAACTCTTCAATGACGCGTGGAGTGAGAATTGGGGCTTCGTTCCCATGACAACGAAGGAAGCCGACAAGATGGCCGCCGATCTCAAAATGTTCATGGTACCCGAGATCACGAAAATCGTGACCATCGATGGCGAGCCCGCGGCCGTGGCCATTGCGCTGCCCAACGTCAACGAGATAATTGGAGACTTGCGCGGCAAACTTTTCCCGCTTGGAATCGTCAAGCTGCTCTGGCGCCTGAAGGTCGAAGGCGTAAAAAGCGGGCGACTCATCATTCTTGGCATCAAAAAGAAGTTTCGCATGCATCGCAAGTATGCGCCGCTGTCGGTTTATTTGTATGGCGCCATGAACAACGGCGGCAAGCAGGTTGGCATGACCTGGGGCGAACTTGGTTGGACGCTCGAAGACAACGCGGCGGTCAATACAGGGATCAAAATGATGGGGGCAAAGAAGTACAAGACGTATCGCGTGTACGAAAAGCCGATTGTGAAAGAATAAGCTCAATTCGATAAGAAAGGAAATTCCCATGTCGAAGGAACAATTCAGCGATCATGATCTGGCGCGCTTCAAACAGGCGCAGCGGCTCGCCTACGATGCCGTCACGCATGTAGAAAAGGAGCTTTACGAGGGCATCACGGAGAAAGAGGCTGCCGCAAAGATCGAGCGCTGGCTGCGCGACCACGGCGTCACGAATTTCTTCCATTATGGTTTTGCTTGGTTTGGTGAGCGTGCGGCGTTTCGAGGGTTCATGCGGCTCGCCGACAATGCGATTTTCACCAACCTCATTCCTCATTTCGGCAAACAGTTTCAGCCTTCGAATCGGAAGCTGCGCAAAGGCGATTCCGTCATTCTCGATGTGGCTCCAGCCATTGGCGACATCGCGGTCGATATGGGATATGCTTGTAGCCTCGGCGAGTCCGAAGCACTTCACGACGCCAGAATGGCCCTCGAGCCGCATCGCGAATTAATCCTAAGTATGGTGAAGGCTGGCAAAACGCAGAGAGATATTTATGCCGCGGTCGACCGACTCATCGCCGAACAGGGCTACGAAGCCGCGCACAGCTTCTACCCAAATGCCGTGCTCGGCCACAAAGTAGGCAGGTATCCAATGCCTATGCTGCAGTTGCCGCGGGTTCTTGGTTTCGGCCCACAAGCTCTTGTTTATCTCGGCAACCACGTCGCACACAAAGCCCTTCACCCCAAAGCGAATGCCATGCCGATTTGGAATATGCATTCCAACGTACCGTGTGAACCCGGGTTGTGGGCCGTGGAGCCCCACATTGGCAAAGGCGATGTTGGCGCGAAGTGGGAGGAGCTTCTCGTCGTCACCGAAGACACGGCCTATTGGCTCGACGACGATCTGGCCCACCACCGCTACTGGAAGGAGCATCGCTCCGCGCATCCTGCCCATACAGCCACAGGTGAACTGCAAGCCGCACGGGGGGCCGCGCCGCGCCTGGGGAGATCCCTGGGCTAGCTGTGTTACGTTGTCCGAGTGTACGCAACCTCGCTGACACCTATCGAAGAACGACTCGACCGCGACGACCGCGTCATTCTCCACGGAATGACGTGGAAAGACTTTGAGATTGTCCTTGCGGTGCGCGGCGATACCGCGGGCGTACGCATGTACTATCTCGACGGTGAGATCGAACTCATGAGCCCCTCGCGCGGACACGAAGGAAACAAAACATTGCTGGCGCGGTTGTTGGAGCATTGGGCCATCGAAACGGGTGCAGAGCTCGAAGGGTTCGGCTCATGGACACTCAAGGAAGAGGCAAAAGAAGCCGGCGCCGAGCCTGACGAGTGCTACATCATCGGCGATCCTCAATTGAAGGACGTGCCTGATTTTGCGATCGAGGTTGCCTGGTCGCGCGGTGGATTGCACAAACTCGAAATCTACGAGCGATTGGGCGTTCACGAATTGTGGATGATGAATCGCGATGGAACGGTCGAGATCTACGCGCTCGAAAAAGCGCACTATGTGCCTGTAAAGGAAAGTCGCGTTCTACCAAAACTCGACGTGGCGTGGCTTGCAGGCTTCTTGAAGCATCCAACACAGCATGAGGCCGTCCTTGCACTCCGCGATGTCCTTCGTGCAAAGCGCTGAAGGCTCATTTGATTTGCGCCCCAATTCTGGCAATAGCTTCTTCGCATGAAAGTTCTTGTCACCGGAGGCAGCGGTTTTCTGGGTAGTCACGTGGCCGAGCAGCTTACGAGGGAGGGTCACTCTGTGCGGGCGCTCGTTCGAAAGAGCTCGAATCGTACGTTTCTAAGTACACTTGCCGGCATTGAGTTCGCCGAAGGCAGCGTGGAAAACCGTGCAAGCGTGGAACAAGCCATGAAGGGCGTCGACGCGGTCGTGCACTCGGCCGGGCTCGTCAAAGCGCGAAGCGAAGCCGAGTTTTTCGCGTGCAACACCGAAGGCACTGCAAACTTGCTCAACGCCGCCATCGCTCATGCGCCGAACCTCAAGCGCTTCGTTCACATCTCGAGCCTCGAGGCGTGCGGTCCGTCGTTCGATGGAAAACCCGTGGCCGTCGATCAACAGAAGCCTGTCACGGCTTACGGGCGCTCGAAGCTCGCCGCCGAGAAAGAATGCACGAGTCGCAAAGACAAGCTTCCGATCATCGTCTTGCGACCTGGCGCGATTTACGGCCCGCGTGACGTTGAAATCTTCGAGGCCTTTCGGGCCGTGCGCCGTCGCCAGTACCCCGTCATCGGAGACGGGAAAATGCTCGCGTGTTACATCTATGGCCCCGACTGTGCGGCGGCATGCATCAAAGCCATCGAAGCAACCGTGGCGAGCGGAAGCATCTACTTCGTGGACGATGGCAAGCCTTTGAGCATGGCACACGCCATGGGTGAGATCTTGCCAGACGCGGTTGGCAGAAAGCCGTTCGTGCGCTTTGGCGTACCGCTCGCCGTGCTGAAGGTTGCTTCCGCCGGCGTTGAGGCGTACGGCAAGCTACGCGGCAAAGCAGTCATGCTCACACGCGAAAAGGTGACCATGCTTAGCCACCACTGGGTATGCGACAGCGCAAGCGCGCGTGCCGATCTCAGATGGAAGCCCGAGGTGACCTTCCGCGAGGGCGCGCGCCTCACAGCAACATGGTACGAAGACAACGGCTGGCTATAACGCGCGCGAAAGGTTCAGGCACATTTTACTATGCTAACGTGGACACTCAAAAAGATTCTCGGCACTTCGCACGAGCGTGAGATCAAGAAACTCAAGCCGCTTGTCAACGAGATCAACAAGCTCGAACCAAAGATGCAGGCGCTCGAGGAACACGAGCTCAAGGCGAAAACGGCGGAACTGAAACAAAAGCTCGATCAGGGTGCGTCGCTCGACGACCTGCTCGTCGAGGCCTTCGCCGTTTGCCGGGAAGCCGGGAAGCGTGCACTTCGCATGCGTCACTACGACGTGCAACTCATCGGCGGCATGGTCTTGCACAAGGGCATGATTGCCGAAATGCGCACGGGCGAAGGCAAAACGCTCGTGGCAACGCTTGCGTGTTACCTCAATGCGCTCGAAGGCAAGGGGGTTCACGTCGTAACGGTCAACGACTACCTCGCACGGCGCGACGCGGAGTGGATGGGCAAGCTTTATGGCTACCTGGGCCTCGAAACCGGAGTCGTCATCAACCAACAGGGCGATCCGGAGAAGCGTGCAGCCTACAAGGCAGACATTACCTACGGCCAGAACAACGAATTCGGCTTCGACTACCTGCGCGACAACATGAAATTCAGTGCGCTCGAGTACATGCAGCGCCCGCTCAATTACGCCATCGTCGACGAGGTGGACTCCATTCTCATCGACGAAGCGCGCACGCCGCTCATCATCAGCGGACAGGCCGAGGCATCGAGCCAAAAATACAAAACTATCGACGAGTGCATCCCGCGTCTTCGCAAAGACGAGCACTTCGTGGTCGACGAGAAGGCGCATTCGGTGTCGCTCACCGACGAAGGCGTGGAGGCGGCCCAGAAGCTTTTGGCCGTGTCCAATCTTTATGATCCGGTCAATCTTGAATCCTTGCACATTCTCAATCAGTGTCTCAAAGCGCATACGCTTTTCAAGCGCGACGTGAATTACCTTGTCACCGACGATGGCAAAGTCCTTATCGTCGACGAGTTCACCGGGCGCGTTCTTCCCGGGCGCCGCTGGTCGGACGGCTTGCACCAGGCCGTCGAAGCCAAAGAGCACGTGCCCATTCAGGAAGAAACTCGGACGATGGCGACCATCACCTTTCAAAATCTCTTTCGCCTTTACGGGAAGCTTGCCGGAATGACCGGAACGGCGGACACGGAGGCCGAAGAGTTTCACAAAACCTACAAGCTTACCGTCGTTCAAATCCCGACGAATCGCGACATTCAACGCACGGATCTCGACGATCTCGTCTACAAAACCGAGCGCGAGAAATTCACCGCGGTGGTGGGTGAAATCCTCGAGGCCCACGAGAAAGGCCGTCCCGTTCTCGTGGGCACGACGAGCGTCGAAAAAAGCGCCGCCATCGCGAAAATCCTTAAGAAACAGGGAATTGCACACGCCGTTCTCAATGCCAAGCAACACGAAAAAGAAGCGTACGTGGTTGCACAAGCAGGGCGCAAAGGCGCCATCACCGTGTCCACGAACATGGCGGGTCGAGGCACCGACATCATTCTTGGTGGCAACGCCGAAATGCTCGCAAAGCTTGAATTCAAAGAGCAAGGGCGCGATTCCAGTGATTCCGAAACAGACAAAGAAGATTTTGAAAAACTTGTTTTGAAATACGAAAAAAACTGCAAACGCGAGGGCGACGAAGTTCGCGATGCCGGGGGCTTGCACATCGTAGGCACCGAGCGCCACGAATCACGCCGCATCGACAACCAGCTTCGCGGCCGCGCGGGCCGCCAGGGTGATCCTGGTTCGAGCAGGTTTTACGTGTCGTTCGAAGACGATCTCATGCGCATCTTCGGCGGGGACCGTCTCAAATCCTTCATGGGGCGCTGGGGCATGCCCGACGACGAGCCCATCGAGCACCCGTGGGTCTCGAAAACCCTCCAAGACGCGCAGCGCAAAGTGGAAGCGCGCAACTTCGACATTCGCAAGAACCTGCTCGAATACGACGACGTCATGAACGAGCAGCGCAAAACCGTTTACAAGATTCGTCAACAGCTTTTGCTTGGCATCTACAAGCCAGAAATCGTCGATGATGACGGCAAGCCAACAGGCACATTACGCAAGATTGCCGTTTTGCCACGCCTCGTCGAAGAGGTGAAACCGGGCGTTATAGAACTCATGCTCCATTTCGGCACGGATACGCATTCCAACGGCGCCTCGGAGTCGGAAGCGAAACGCCCCACCACCATCCAAGGAATCGAAGAAATCGTCGATATGGAGGCACTTCGGGTTGCCGCCTACAACACTTGGGGCGTTCGCTACGACTTCAAAGAAGGCGACGGCAAAAAGCCCGAGGTCGTATTGGATCACTTGATGGAGATTGTGCCGCTGGGTCTCACCGAGCAGCGCGAGCGCTTGCTCGATCTCGTCGATCAAATCATTTCGGCCGTCGTCGAAGAAAGCTGCCCGCTCAACAAACAACCCGATGATTGGGATTGGAAAGGCATTCGCTCGGCCTTCGTGGAACACTTTGGCAAGAAGCCCGAGGACGACTACGAAAAGTTGCACGACCCGCAAGATCTCGCGCACACGCTTTACTCGCAGGCATTCGCGATTGTCGATGAAAAGGAAAAGGAAATGGGAACGGAGCTATGGCTCCGAATCTTCCGTCACTTCTACCTCGAAGACATTGACAAGCAATGGGTCGAGCACCTCACGAACATGGAGCACCTGCGCGATGGAATTGGCCTCCGCGGCTATGGCCAGCGCGATCCAAAGCAGGAATACAAGAAAGAAGGATATGACCTTTTCGTGAATATGATGGCAGAAACGAGTTCCAACGTCATTACGAAACTTATGGGTGTTCGCGTCCAGAAAGAGAGAGACGTCGAGCGGCTCGAAAGCGCCAACGCCGCACGTCACGCAGCAGCGGCTCGATCGATGCAGCTTCGCCATGGCTCAGAACCCGCCGACGGCGACGAGCCTCAAGCGCCTGAGGCTGCAGCCTCCCCCGCGCGTCGTGCCCTGCTGCAGCCCGCGCGACGGACTACGCCCAAGATTGGGCGCAACGATCTTTGCCCATGCGGCAGCGGCGAGAAGTTCAAAAAGTGCCACGGCGCGGCACTTGAAGACGAAAGCAGCAGCCAAAGTTAGTCGAAACAGGGTAGTCTAGTTCGCTGATATGAACTTCGCCCGCCTCTTTCGCGCCGCTGCAACGTCCGTTGCCATCGCTACCTCGGGCTTGCTGGGTTTGCTGGGCGCCGCCTGCGATGCCGGCGCCCCTCCGAATACTGCGAACATCGCGCCGGGGCCAATGCCCGCGGGCGAGTCATGGAACGGCGTCTACTTCCACCCCATCTACGGCTACCTTCACCTCGTCGAATCGGGCTCACAGGTCATCGGTCGCTGGAAGCGCACCAACCAAAGCCATTGGGGCGAACTCAATGGAACGGTGAGCGGCAACGTTCTTCATTATTCATGGAAAGAGCACCAAATCGGAATGGTTGGTCCGAGCGCCACAACCCGCGGCAAAGGCTACTTCGTTTACAAAATGGACGAAGAGGGCCGCCCTGTTCTTGAGGGGCAGTTCGGCCTCAACGACAACGAAAGCGGCAGCGACTGGAGAAACGTAAAACAGGCTCGCGTGCGACCTAATCTCAGGTCGATTGGTGGGGATAGCGAAGGGGTTCCCCCAGGTGGTTTCTGATTTCGTAGGGGCGCCATTCATGGCGCCCGACTGCAGGCGGATGCCGAGGGCGCGATGAATCGCGCCCCTACAATCAGCCAAACGCATACTTCGTAGGGGCGGCCCCCTGTGGCCGCCCCATAACCGTCAAAAAAACGCATCAAAACGCATATTCGTAGGGGCACCCCTTGTGGGTGCCCCTAATCGCATCCGTGCACCGCAAATGTCAGGATGCGTCGTCAGTTCGTCGCCCCGGTCTGACTGGGCCGAATGCGACAATTGCTTGGCGCAATGTGCAAAGCATTTCTGGATTTTGTGCAAGCATATCGCGTGAGCGCTCGCGCCCATTGCCGAGCGCACTGCCAGCGAAGCTCAGATGGTTTCCGCTTTTTTCGATGAGACCTCGCGACAGACCGAGATCGATGAGTTCGCTCGTCCTATCAACACCCATACCGTAGCGTATTTCGAATTCGGCCTCGGTGAATGGAGAGGCCACTTTGTTCTTTGCGAGTTTCACGCGCACCCGCCCGCCGACAATCTCGTCGCTCACCTTTACCTGGCCAATGCGGCGGACATCAATGCGCATTGATGCATAGAATTTGAGCGCGTTGCCGCCGGTTGTGGTCTCGGGATTGCCAAATGTGACACCGATTTTCTGACGCAACTGGTTGATGAACAAAAGCGTCGTGCCTGTCCGGTGCGCGACGGCTGCAAGCTTGCGTAGCGCTTGGCTCATCAAGCGTGCCTGCAGCCCCATGTGCGAGTCCCCCATGTCGCCCTCGATTTCGGCGCGCGGCGTGAGCGCTGCAACCGAATCTACGACAATGAGATCGACCACACCGCATTTTACGAGCATTTCGCAAATGTCGAGCGCCTGCTCGCCCGTGTCGGGTTGCGACACGAGAAGCCGATCGATCTCCACACCGATGCCTCGTGCATAGTTGATGTCGATGGCGTGCTCGGCATCGATGAATGCGCAGATCCCGCCGGCCTTTTGAGCCTCGGCAATCGCGTGCAACGCGAGCGTTGTTTTGCCGCTCGACTCAGGACCGTAAACTTCAATGATCCTTCCGCGTGGGTAGCCGCCCACGCCCGTTGCAAGATCCAAAGCGAGCGATCCCGTCGAGATCGTTGCCACGGGCTCGGTGCCGCTTTCGTCGCCGAGCGCCATAATCGAGCCTTTGCCAAACTGCTTTTCGACTGTGCTCACAACGCCTTTGAGCACGCGCATTTTTTCAGTGATTTGATCGATTATCATTTTTTTCTCCGTTTTCCATTCGCCTGCCAAAGGTAAAAGTGACCCGCGAACGGAGGCGAAAATCGCCCGCGAGCCTGCCAAAAAAAGTGACCCCAAAAAGGAATTACGCCGCGCTCTGCGCCGTGCCGAACGCGTCGCGGTCGAGCACACGGCCGCTCACGGCTTCCCCAACGTCAGACGCCGCAATCGCTGTGCGTCCGTCGAGATCGGCCAGGGTGCGGGCCACGCGAAGGACCTTGCCGTAGGCGCGCGCCGACAGCCCAAGACGCTTCACCGCGTCAGCAAGGATGTTCATGCCAGCTTCATCGAGCGCGCACACGCGTTCGATGTCGTGCTGCAAAAGACGCGCGTTCCATGGCTCCGATACTTCGCCTGCTTCCGCGCGCCCGCGTTGCACCCGACGCGCCATTTCGACCCGCGCACGAACCACACTGCTGCGTTCGCCACATGCTTTGCCTTGCAGAGCCGCGACATCGACAGGCCTGAGCGCAACATGAATGTCGAGTCGGTCGATGAGCGGACCGCTCAGACGTGATCGATACTCGCGCACTCGATCGCTCCGACAATCGCATCGCCGTGTTCCGTCTCCCATCCGGCCACACGGGCATGGATTCGTTGCGGCGATCACCATAGGTCTTGCCGGATAGGTGGCGGTGATTTGTGCGCGCGAAATCGTCACGAAGCCATCTTCCAGAGGCTGACGCAGCGCCTCGAGTGCGCCCCGCCGGAACTCGGCAAGTTCGTCGAGGAACAAAACACCGTCGTGAGCAAGACTGACTTCCCCGGGCCGCGCGAGCTCACCACCGCCCACGAGAGCAGCCTCGCTCGCGGTGTGGTGCGGCGCGCGGAATGGGCGCTCGCCAAGAGAGCGACGCCGCATCCCCGCCACGCTATGAATCGCGAGAACGCCGAGCGCTTCGTCGCGCGAAAGAGGCGGCAAAATCCCTGGCAAGCGTCGCGCAAGCATGGTTTTTCCCGCGCCTGGCGAGCCGATGAAGAGCAAGTTGTGCCCACCAGCGGCAGCGACCTCGAGTGCCCGCCGCGCGGAGGCCTGCCCACGCACGTCGCCAAGATCGTCACGTACTAGCACTTCCGGGAGCGAGTACGGCGACGCGGCTGCTCGCATGAGCGGACCTTCGCCACGCAGCGACGCGACGAGCTCCGCGAGCGTGCTCGCCACCCCGATTTCGATCCCTTCGACGAGGGCCGCCTCGGACTCATTGGCACGCGGAATGACCACGCGACCGACGCCTCGCGCGCGGGCCTCGAGCAAGTGCGCGACGAGCCCACGAACTGGATGCAGGCTTCCATCGAGCGAGAGCTCGCCGAGAAAGAGCACGTCCCGAGGGGCATCTTGGGAAACGGAGCCAAGGGCCGTGAGCGTTGCGACGGCAATCGCAAGGTCGAACGAGCTACCTCGCTTTTTTAGATCTGCCGGCGCAAGATTGGCGACAACACGGTATTCGCTGAGATCGACTCCAACGTTGGCAAGCGCGCTTCGAACGCGCACGCGGCTTTCACGAACTGCAGCTTCGGCATACCCCACTACTTCGAACGACGGGATGCCACGCAGGACCTCGACTTCAACGCGAACAGGATGGGCAGCGAGCCCAACGAGGACAGAGCCATGTGCAATAGCGAGCATGACCCGGGCACATTGCGATCTGTATGCCTAAGTGCATCTTGAATAATTCCCGTAGGATACAAATGCTGGAAACTGGCGGCGACAGATTTCGGGCTGGCGGCGACAATCTTGGGATCGCCAATCATGCGCCTTCGCGGAAGATCGATTGGCTCGCTTTCAAGTTGACGCGAGATTTCGGCCAGAGGCCGCACCGCAGGCACCAACGAAGAGATCGCGTCAAATCGAAAGCGGGTGTCGTCACAATTTCGTAAAATAGGCATAGGCTAGGGTACTCTATCGCGCATGAAGAAGGAGGCCTTGCGACTCACGGCGACCGTCCCCGTTGCCCCTACAACGCTGTACTATGCATGGCTCGACAGTGCTCAGCACTCCGCCATGACGGGCGCCGATGCCACCATGGTTAGCGAGGTAGGTGCGAAGTACTCCGCATGGAACGGTTACATCACCGGGAAAATGATTGCTCTCGATCTCGGTCGCCGCATCGTCATGAGCTGGCGCACAACGGATTTCCCTGATGACGCTGCAGACTCGCGTGTCGAGCTGCACTTCGAATCGCTTGGCGGTGGCACTCGGATCCTCGTTCTTCACACTGACATACCCGAAGGTCAGAGCGAGCAGTTTCGCGTGAGCTGGAACGAAAAGTACTTCATGCCGCTGCGCACCTACTTTGCCAAGGCATTGCCCGATCCTCGCTTGCCTCCACCCGTGCGAAAGCCCCCGCCCCCCCCCGAACCCGACAACGAGGAAGAAGCAGAAGAAGAAGCACCGAGTGCCGACAGCAAGCTTGCGAAGCCTTCCAAGCCGGCCAAGCTGACAAGCGTTGTCACGCCAGCGAAATCGGATTTGCCGAAACCAGACAAACTAGCCAGGCTTGCAGTAGAGGAGGCGCCCGCCCCACCACCAACTGACAACGACAAGACTGCAAAAGGTGAAAAGGCTTTGACAAAGAAGCCAGCAAAGTCTGCATTCAAGAAAAAGAAGGCCCCCAAGAAGCCAGCAGAAAAGCCGGCAAAGTCCACCGTCAAGAAAGAGACCTCGGCAAAGAAGCAGCCCAAGCTTGCAATCAAGAAGAAAGCCTCGGCAAAGAAAGCAGAGAAGCTTGACAAGCCCGCTGCCCCAAAAAAAGCGAAAGTAAAAAAGCAAGCACAAAAGCAAGTCAAACTTGCAGCCAAGAAAAAGCCCTCAGCAAAGAAGCAAGCCAAGCTTGCAGCCAAGCCAACCAAGAAAAAGGCCGCAGCAAAGAAATTGGTAGCGAAAAAACCTACTGCCAAGAAGGCCAAGAAGCTTCAGCGCAGCCGACCAGCAGCGAAGGATCAGAAGAAAAAAAAGAAGGCAAAAAAGCGCTAAACTAGCGATGTGACGATGCGCCGTATTGCCGTTTTGGTTGGTACAATTGGATTTTTGATTGCGGCTTGCTCGTCGGGCAACACATCATCCGGGTCAACGTCTGGAGGCTTGGTGGGCCCTGTCGTCACAGGGCACGCCACATGGTTCAACGCCCATGGCACTTTGAACTGCAGCTTTCCCCCGTTTACGGATTGGATGGTCGGCGCTCCAAGTATGGCGCGCTATTACAATGCGGGCGAGGCTTGTGGCGAATGCCTCAAGGTCACAGGGAAGAGGGGCACCATCGTCATACGAGTTGTCGATAGCTGCCCCGACTGCGACACAAGGGACCCTGTCGCCGATCTCGATCTCTCCCAAGAAGCTTTCAAGCTCGTCGACGATCCCAACGCGGGATACGTGCCCATTACTTTCCAAGTTGTCCCGTGCGATGTCACGGGACCCATGCAATATCGATTCAAAGATGGGAGCACGCAGTATTGGACTGCCATTCAGGTGATCAACCACCGCGAGCCTATCGCCACGGTCGAATACGCCGATAGCAAAGGAAATTGGATTAATTTACCCCGCACCGACTACAACTTCTTTATAGCCGACGGCGGCGTTGGGGCCCATTCGCAGCTCTCGTTGCGAATCACATCGATTTATGGGCAAGTCGTTGTCGATACGGTCAACGTCACCGTGGGCAAGAACGCCATCGACTCGAATACAATTTTCACCGGCACCCAGCAATTCGAATAGTGGTTGTAGGGGCGTAGGGCAGCCACAAGAGGGCCACCCCTACGAAATACAATCTCTACATCGCGACTTCGATGACTTTCCAGTCGCTGAATTCCTTTTCTATATCGACGATGTGCCCTATGCCGGATGACTTGTTGACAAGCACAGTCTTGTCTTCGTTGAAAAAATAAATCTCATCGGAGTTGCTCGTGTCGAGAAACGCCCTCGTGCGCACATGACTCATTAAATTAAAGATCATTCTTATCGCTCGCTCGAAGCAAGCGCGCGATTCGAATTCATCATTAAAACGAAACGAAAGGAATTGCCTATATTCAAATTCGGCAGCCCTTCCTCCTCCCCCAAGAAGCCATATGTCCATCACGTTGTTCGAGGGCCCCATAGACTTGACCAGCGTCACCAGAAAGCCCAGCGTGTCGAAACATGATTCACAATCGAAGACCCGCTCTACGTTTGGGGTTTCTACTGTGGATGTAAACCCAAGATCATGGATTCCTTTGAGAACCATTTCTTCGTCCAGAACTTCTTTTTCCAACTGAAGTATCAATTCCATAGCCATTTTTCATTCTCCTATTCACACAGCAAATCTTAGGGATAAAGGTCAACAACAGACCCACTTCTCACTATCTTGACCTCCTTCAAACCCTTAATGGGATAATCGGTCAATTGTTTGCGCATACTTTCGACATTGCCGCCCCAATCATCCAGATTGAGAACAATCCGATCTGCCTGTTTGTTGTCTACTTTTTGTTTGATATGGCTGTATACGCTTCGTGTATTCGTTTCGGTTTTGGGTGCATGGCAATCAAAGATCTCCCCTTCGATTTTGTAATCTGGTTTTTTCCTACCGGGAACCTGGGGCCTTTGTTCTACATCGTAACCGTTCTTGGCTAGCGTGTCGGCTGCCTCATTTTCTCTTGTTATGCCTCTGATTTTCTCAGCATCGTCTCTAGAATTAAATGTCGCGCGATGTCCCCTCGGCACGGCATTCGCGTCCGGCGACCTGCTTGGTTTGACGACATCGGCTTTTGATGGGCCAGTGGTGGGCGACGACGCCTTGACAGGCGCCTCTGCTTCCGCAGACTTGCTCGGTTCGGTGGCAGGTGCTGAACCGGTGGCAGGCGAACCGGTGCTCACCAAGCCATGTACGATGAGATTCACCGCGCCGACAGCATGCGCCGTTGCAACACCGAGCGTGGCTACGCCGTGCGCCATGACCGGTACGGCGGCTGCCGTTGCAGTGCCGCCGCTTGTGACTTCACCCGCGCCACCGCCGCCGATTTCTGCCAGACCTTCCACGGTGAGAACCGCCGCCGAGCCCGCCTGACCTACTCCGAATGCGAATTTGTCGTCTTTGGTCCCATATCGATCAACGGTGGCATCAATGGCTTGTTGCACCATCGCGCCTTCAGGGCCAAGCTGCCCGGTCGCAACACCTGTGACGAGGCCGCCTGCTCCCATAACGTAAGGGCGCGCGCGTTCGGCAAGACTGCCTGGTTGATTAACACCTGGAATATACTGAGGGATCTTGCGAAGCAAATCTTCCGGGGTGGAATTGAGCAGCGGGCCAAGCGGACCAAGTACAGCGTCGGGCACATGCGCAGCTACGTTTTGCGCGTTGACCATGGCGGTGACGTCGGCGACGAACTGCTCGTCCATCGCCTTTGATGGCTCGGGCAGCGGGGGCGGCTCGGCCCGACGAGTGACCGAGGTGACGGCTTCTTTTGCTTTTGAAATAGCGTTGTGGGCTCCTTCTTCAGCTTGGTTAAAGGTTTCGCGAGCACGTGATGAAACGGAGTTGAACCAACTGTTCATGACAGCCTAAGTCGGCCGCTTTCGACCGCGAGTTGCGTCGATGAACCAAAAATCGTCAGGCGCTCGTTATCAATTCAGCAACGTCATAACATTGCAGTGAGAGTGCGCTGGATGGTGCTTGCCGTGCGGACCAAAACGGCCTTGGCGGGCTACCTCATTCGAACGACAACGCGTTCAGGCCGCCCCTCGTTGTCGAGCATGATCGAATCAGGCTTCGCCCCACGGCGATCGAGCTCGCTCATCACGCGCTCGGCTTGTTCGAGCTTGCGCCGGTAAGGCATAACTCCCATGCGCAACAAGACCGGGCCATTTCCGACAGCAAGTGTCATCTCCCCATTGGGTTCGACGTGGATTTCTTGCAGTGGCAACCGCGCGCCGAGTGGAGTTTGCTCGTAATCGGCAGCAAGATCGAGAGCGCGGCGAACCGTGCGGCTTGCGCCTTCGCGATCAAAGGTAAATTGCTCCATCGCGATGCCCGTCACAATCGGTACATCCGTTGGATCTGCGGCCTCGAGACGCTTGATAATCGCCCCCTGTCGCGTCACAAGATAACCTTCCACATTCATGACGAGACCGGCGGCCTGCCGCTCGGTGACGCGCAGGTTGATCGTGCCCGGCAGCTGCCGGGAGAGAAATGCATTTTCAATCCACGGATCGGCCATGAGACGCGCTTTTGCCTTATCGAGATCGACCGAAAATACATTTTCCCCTTTTTCGAGCCCGGCAATGGCAGAAAGCTCGTCGGGCGAATGGCGTTTGCCACCCGTTGTTACGATATCGACAATCGCAAAGCGCGTGCTTGTCTTAACGTAATTGCGTAAAGCCCACACCACGCTGCCGCCCATGCCGACAACCATGAGAAAGCCGACAGCGGCCCAGACAATCCGCATCGCGCGCGACGAAGCGCCGGCAGGCGCGCCTCGCGCAACTGAGCAAGGCGCGCTTTCGACCGGCGCGCGGCGCACATTGCGTACACCCAAAGCCGATTGGTCGTTTGCCGTCATGTCGGCGCCTCCCCCGCTTCGAGAGCAGCCACGAGCTCGCGCGCACTTGCATTGATGTCACCCGCGCCAAGCGCAATCACCAGATCGCCCGGTTTTACTTCGTCATAAAGCGCTCTGGTGACAAGCTTCCTGCCTTCCACGTAACGCACGTTGTGATGCCCATGCATGCGGATGGCGTCGGCCAGCGCCTTGCCGGTCACACCTTCCATGGGTTTTTCGCCTGCAGCATACACATCGGTCACGATCACGAGATCGGCTTTGTTGAAGGCACGCGTGAAGTCGTCGAAAAGCGACGCCGTTCGCGTGTAGCGATGCGGTTGGAACGCGACGACGAGACGGCGATCGAAGCCGCGTTGGGCCGCATCGAGCGTTGCCTCGATTTCGGCCGGGTGATGGCCGTAGTCGTCGACGACCATCACATCGCCCTGAGTTCCATATCGATCGAGCGCGGGCTGCCCAACAATGGTGAAACGACGCTGCACGCCGTAAAAATGCAAGATCGCCTCGCGCACGACATCGAGCGGCAGGGCGAGTTCGTCGGCCACCGCAATGACTGCAAGCGCATTGAGCATGTTGTGATGGCCTGGCATGCGCACGGTGAAAGGTCCAAGCGATTCGCCGCGCCGAAAGGCTTCGAAATGCGTCTCAAGCCCCTGGTAAATAGGGTCTTTCGCGCGGTAATCAGCCTGGCGCGAAGTGCCGTAGGTCACCTGTCGTCGTTCGATGCGCGGGAGAATTGCCTGCACGTGCGGGTGATCCACGCAGAGCACGGCAAGGCCATAGAATGGAATTTTATTTGCAAATTGCACGAATGCGTCTTTGACCCTTTCGTGCGTACCGTAGTGATCGAGGTGCTCGGCGTCGATGTTCGTGATAACGCCAATGGTCGGCGTGAGCTTGAGGAACGATCCGTCGCTTTCGTCGGCCTCGGCCACGAACAAGTCGCCTTCGCCAAGGCGCGCGTTGGAGCCGAGAGCATTGACCTTGCCGCCAACCACCACGGTGGGATCTAGACCCGCCGCGCGAACCACCGTGGCAACGAGCGAGGTCGTGGTTGTTTTTCCGTGAGATCCAGCGATGAGCACGCAGTACTTGACGCGCATGAGTTCGGCGAGCATTTCCGCTCGCGTAATCGTCGGAATGTCGAGCGCGCGCGCGTGCTGAATTTCCTGGTTCGTGCTGTGGATTGCGCTCGAGTACACGACAACGTCTGCGCCCTCCACGTTCTCGGCGCGATGGCCAATGCTGATGCGCACGCCCATGCTTTCGAGACGGCGCGTAATGTCGTTTGGCTTCAGATCCGAGCCCGAAACATCGAAGCTCATGGTGCGGAGGATCTCGGCAAGACCGCTCATGCCAATGCCGCCGATGCCAACGAAGTGCGCGCGCTTCACGCGGCCACGAAACATTACACGAGCTCCTTTGAGCCAGCGTTTGCCGCGCAGGGCGGCGTCGCCACGATGCCTGCCATGGCAAGCAGATCGCGTGCGATGTCACTCGCAGCGGACGGGCGACCATGAGCCCGAGCTACGTCGGCCATGCGAGATGCGGCGTCGCGATCGCCGAGCAATTTCACAAGTTCGGTGGCGAGGCGATTCTCGTCGGCAATCTCTTGCCTGATGCAAATGGCACCGCCTTTGGCTGCAAGCGCCTGGGCATTTTTTGCCTGATGATCGGCGGTTGCATGCGGGAACGGCACGAAAATCGTTGGCCTACCAATCGCCGTAATTTCTGCAACGGATCCAGCGCCCGCGCGGGCAATGATCACGTCGGCTTGCGCGATCCGATCGGAAACATCGTCCAAAAACTCGGCAACGCGGACGTCACGCAAACCGACTTCGTTGTATTTTGCACGCACAGCTTCGCTGCCCTTGCCTGCCTGGTGCAAAACGTGCACATGATCCGTTATGGTGCTTGCCGCGCGCGCAATCGCTTCTGGCACGCGCTCGTTCAAAGCCTCGGCGCCAAGGCTTCCGCCGAGCACCAGCACGCGGCGCTCGCCCTCGCGAGGCGCATACGGTTTGGGCACGAACCCGGGTCGAAGCGGCACGCCGAGCATGCGAGTTTTCGGACCTCGAAACAAACCAGGGAAGGCCGTAAACACACGCGTAGCGAATGGAACGAGGAGCCGATTGGCGAGACCAGGCACTGCGTTCGTTTCGAGCACCGCGAGCGGCACATGCTCGAGCACGCAAGCAAGCGACGCAGGACCCGCCGCATAGCCTCCCACGCTGAGAACCACCGCCGGCGCAAGACGTCGCGCCATGGCCAGCGCAGTTTGCATGGCCTTTGCGGCAACCCATGCACCACGGATCGCACGGGAGACCCCCCCGCCGCTCATGGGCTCGACATCGAGCAGTTCGAGCTCGTAGCCATGCTGCGGGACTGTGCGCTGCTCGATTCCGCGCGGCGAACCAAGGAAGACGATACGAACGTCGGCAAGATTGCGAACGGCATGCGCCACGGCAAGCCCCGGGAAGACGTGCCCACCCGTTCCGCCACCCGCGATGGCGATCGTCTTTTGGGGCGTCCTTTTTGGCGTCTTCTTAGGCATGGTCTTGCACGACCGGTTGGGAAAAAGGTGCATTGTGCACAAATACGTCTTGCGCACCTTCGCCCGGCGACAAGGGCTTGGGGGTCTCGTCGGACACAGGCGGCGGCGCCGGCTCGCCTTGACGTGAAACGCTGAGCAGAATGCCCGCAGCAGCAGCGTTGACGAGAAGCGACGAGCCTCCGTAGCTCAAAAATGGCAAAGTAAGCCCCTTGGTCGGAAGGATCGCGAGGGCAACCGCCAGGTTGACGAGCGCCTGTGCGCCGAACATCGTCGAGATGCCAAACGCGAGGTACGCACCGTAATCGTCGGGCGCGCGGAGGGCGGCTCGAACACCACGCGCCACGAGCGCGAGGTAGACGAGGCAGAGGGCAAGCACACCAACGAAACCGAGCTCTTCGCCGACAATCGCCGCGATGAAGTCATTGTGCGCTTCCGGCAAGTACAAAGTTTGAAGTCCCTTGCCGATGCCCCTGCCCCACACGCCGCCCGAACCGAACGACATCACCGACTGAAAAGGTTGGTAGGCGAGATCCGCGCGGTGCTGATCCATATTGAGCCACGCCAGGTAGCGCTCGTAGCGGTATTGCTTCGACATGATCGACACCGCGCCAAACACGCCGCCCAAAATCGACGCGCCAAGGATGTAACCAACCTTTGCGCCGGCCACGAAGAGCATGGTGAAGGTGAGAAGTAAAAGAACGACGGCACTTCCGAAGTCTGGCTGCTTCATGCAAAGGAACATGAAAATGCCAGCCACGATGAGATGCGGGAGAAAGCCAACGGTGAACGTTTTGACTCTCTCGGCCTTCTTGGCGAGCGAGTAGGCGAGCCACGTGACGAGCCCGAGCTTCGCCATTTCCGCCGGCTGAATGTGCACGGGGCCAAGCGACAACCAGCGGGTTGCACCACCACCAGAGTGACCAAAGCCTGCAACGCAGAGAATGAGCAGCACGCCCACGCCACCAAGCACGGGGTATGTCAGCTTGTAGATGCGGTGGTAGTCGACCACGCTTACGAGGGCAAAAAGAGCAAGACCAACCACGGCATAGGCGGCCTGGCGCTTGAGGAAAAATTGCGGGTCGTGGTAGCGCTGCGTCGCTTGAACGGCAGATGCGCTGTACACCATCACCACGCCGAAGCCGATGAGCGCGATCACAATCGCCGCAAGCACGACGTCCACGGGCCGGTGTGCGCGCTCTTCGTTGGGCTTCGCGTCGAGTGGAAGCGCAAGCTGCATGGGCATGCGCCGCACATTGACGGGATTCGTCACTAAATTCGTGATGCCCGAGGAGCTGCGAGCGTTCATGGCGAACCTCTCTCGAGGTCTTTCACAGCTGCCACGAATGCATCGCCACGATGCTTGTAATCTACAAACATATCAAAACTCGAACATGCCGGAGAGAGAAGCACGGCGTCGCCGGGCTGCGCCAGCGCGGCCGAGAGCGTGACGGCCTCACCCATCGACCCTGCGCGGTGCACGGGGACCACATTGCCCACGGCATGCGCAATGGCGTCGGCCGCTTCACCGATGACAACAGCGGCCCTGCCCTTGTCGGCAAGCGCACGGACGAGTGGCTCGTAGCTTCCGCCTTTGTCGCGCCCGCCTAAAATAGCCACGACCTTCGGCTCGACAACGCCGCGCACGGCCGTGACCGACGCGCCAACGTTCGTACCTTTCGAATCGTCGTAGTAGCGAACGCCCGCGTGCTCGGCCACGAGCGACATGCGATGCGCTAGGCCTTTGAAGTTCGCGAGGACCGTGCGGATCGTCTCGGGTGAGACACCGAACGGGCTGACGGCTGCAAGCGCTGCGGCGACGTTGAGTGCGTTGTGGCCACCTTGGAGATGCATTTTCGCGCGCTCGAAAAACGTTGGCGCGGCACACGAGGCTCTGTCGACGACGGCGCTCGGAGTCACGTCGAAGTCGCCGCCAGGACCGAAGCTAACGACTTTCGCGCGCCCGCGTTTCGCTTGCGCCTCGCACATCGAATCGGCAAACGGCACAACGGCGATGTCGGATGGTTCTTGGCGCAAAAACGCGTTGCCTTTGGCATTCGCATACGCGTCAAAACTTGGGTAGCGATCGAGGTGATCAGGGGTGATGTTGAGCAGCACCGAGACGTGCGGATGAAATGTTTCGGCGCGCTCCATTTGAAAGCTCGAGACCTCGAGCACCACGGCGTCGAATGCCTCGGAAGCATGCGACGCGAGCGGCTCGCCGAGGTTTCCACCGCAGAAGGTGCGTAGCCCATGGGCAGCGAGCAGCTCACCAACGAGAGATGTCGTTGTACTCTTTCCGTTGGTACCGCCGATGGCAACGACGCGGGGCGCAGGTCGGCCCGCGGATTGGGCCCATGCATTGAGCTCCCGCACGGCGAGCTCGACCTCGCCCCAAATCGGTACACCTCGAGCCTCCGCCGTCGCAAGTTCGGAGCTCGGCACGCCTGGTGAAACAATCACCAGATCTGCGTGCAGCATACCTGCATCCTCATGGCCGCCAAGTGCAAGCGTGACTCCGAGTGATTCGAGCAAAGCCACATCGTCGGAAAGAGCACGGCGTGGCTTCTTGTCGGTTCCAACCACGTGAGCGCCGCGGGCAGCAAGGAGCTTGCACGCGGCAATGCCCGAAACGCCAAGACCGACGACTACGACATTCTTACTTTTCCAATTGAGCGACATTTGCATTCACCGAAGCTTCAAACTTGCGAGACCCAGGAGCGAGAGAAGGATGGAGACAATCCAAAATCGGACGATAATCTTCGGCTCGGGCCACCCCATTTTCTCGAAATGATGATGAACGGGAGCCATGAGAAAGATGCGTTTTCCGGTCAGGCGAAACGAGACCACTTGCGTGACGACCGAAAGGCCCTCAACAAAGAAAATGCCGCCGACAAGCATCGACAGAAGCTCGTTCTTTGTGAAAACGGCGCACATTCCGAGCCCGCCGCCGAGGGCGAGTGCGCCCACGTCACCCATGAAAACTTGCGCGGGATACGTGTTGTACCAAAGAAAACCTATGCCGGCGCCGACCATGGCCCCGCAGAAAATCGCGAGCTCACCGCCGCTCGCGATAAATGGAATATCGAGATAGCGCGCGACAACGAAGCGCTGTGCGACGTTGGCGATGCCAAACGTGGCGCCACTCAAGTATGCCCAAACAAGATAAGTGCCAGCATTGAAAATGACCGGACCAATCGCCAGACCGTCGAGACCGTCGGTGAAATTTACGGCGTTTGACATGCAAACAACCGCGAGAACCGCAAAAACGATATACGCGGCCGTGGGAAGCGTGACTGGATGTTTGGCGAACGCAACGAATGGAATGCCAAGCCGGTCTTTGATTTCCCAGTAGTCGGGTGGAAGGTGATCTTTCGATGTAAAAAACCAGACAAGCACCGCCCCCGCAACGAGAAACTGCCCGAGAAGCTTGTAGCGGGCGGGCAGCCCCTCGGCACTCTTCATGCGAATCTTCCGATAGTCATCGAGGTACCCGATGACGCCGTAGCCCGCGGTCACCGCGCTGGTTGCAAGGACAAACGGATTACGCAAGTCGGCCCAGAGAACGGTGGAGCCAAGCACCGCGAGCAAGAGCAGCGCTCCTCCCATGGTTGGCGTTCCACGCTTTTTGATGTGACCTTCGGGAATGTTGCCTTCTGCGCGTACGACTTGGCCAATCTGCTTTTTTTGCAGCTCACGGATGAACCACGGCGAAAACAGAAAGCAGATGAGCATCGCCGTGATCGTGGCGGCGATGATGCGGAACGGCACGTAGCGCAGGACATTGAGCCACCCCAACCAGCTCGCAGCGTGGCGCAAAGGGTAGAGCAGCTCGTAGATCATCGATGAGTTCCTCGGTCAAGGCTGTCCGAACTAGCCTCACGGTACGATGCAGAATTTGGCGAAGGTGGCAAAACTTCCGTCAAAGCCGAAACCACGAATTCGGTTCCCACGCTCCGCGACCCTTTGACCAAAATCGCGTCGCCCGCGAAAATTCGCGCAACGGCTTGGGCCGCAGCAGCCTCGGTGGACGGCGCATCAACGACGGCAACGCCTTGGGCCCGAGCACGATCGAGCGCCAACGAAATCATTCCTCCGCAGCCGATCGCAAGCGAAACGCCCGCATGTGCGATGGCGTCGCCAAGGACCCGGTGCTCTTCTTCGGCGAGATCGCCAAGCTCCTTCATTTCGCCGAGAACGGCCACGAGGCGGCGGCCCGCGCCAACCTCCGCAAGCGTGGAGAGGGCCGCGCGCATGCTGCTCGGGTTCGCGTTGTAGGTGTCGTCGAGCACGAGAGTGCCCGAGCCAAGAACCTTGATTTCCGCGCGGCCCGCGATGTGAAGCCCAGAAAAGGCAAGGTCAATGCCTGCTTCAGAAAGGCGCTCGCGGCTCGCGGTCTCTTGCAAAGCAAGAGCCGCGAGAAAGTCGATTGCCGCCGCTTCGCCGGCAATGGGCAAAGTCACGATAAGCTCACGGCCCAATGCGCTCACAACGAGCTTCGAGCCTGCCACTCCCAGCGGCTCGCGATGAACGAGGCGATAGTTTGCGCCAGCCGCGCGACCAAACGAAACTTTGCGCTTTGCAACGATGCCATCCGCCGCACGGCGTGCGAAGTCGTCGTCGACGTTGACAACGGCAACGCCGTCTTTCAGCAAGGCACGGTAAACGCCGCCCTTTTCGCGCATAATGCCTTCGCGGCCGCCTACGCCTTGCGCGTGGGCCAAAGCCACATTGACGACAACCGCGACATCGGGCTGAGCGATGCTCGCCATCGCGTCGATCTCGCCGGGCACGCTCATGCCCATCTCGACAACGGCAAAGCGATGCACGTCGCTCAGGCCCAAAACCACCGCAGGCATGCCAATGCGGTTGTTCAGATTTCCGGGCGTGCAATGAACGTTGGCAACGTTGGCAATGTTGCCAAGCGCGCCGAGAAGAGCCGCGGTCATCTCCTTGGTGGTCGTTTTGCCGGCGGAGCCAGTAATGGCAAGCGTGCGGCGGTGCTCGTCTTTTGCGCGCCAAGCCTCGATGTGAGCGCGCGCGAGATCACCCCAGGCCACGAGCGTGTCGTCGACCTCGACGACCGACACGGGGCCCTTGGTGGTCCATGCATTCGACCGGCCGCGTTCGACGACGAGCAGCACGGCGCCTCTCTCCACAGCAGCATCAACAAACGCATGCCCGTCGTGCGATCTTCCGCGGAGCGCCACGAAGCCACCGCCTGGCTCGACGGCGCGGCTGTCGGTCGTCATGCCCACGGCAGCGGTGACAACGCCCCGACACACGAGCGATCCATGCACTTTGCACACGACTTCGTCGATGGAAAATCGAGCCTGATTCGGCGGAATCGGCGTGGCCATTCTAGCTGCCCTTGCGCTGGCGCTGGCGACGCGCAGCGAGCGCTTCGCGCGCAACGACGCGGTCATCGAAGGGGCGCTTCTCGGTGCCAAGGATCTGATAAGTTTCATGACCCTTACCAGCGATGAGCACCATGTCGCCCGGGCAAGCGCTCGCGATGGCAAGTACAATGGCCGCTTTGCGATCGAGCTCAATGATGTAGCCGCGTTTGGCAGTGCCGAGTGCATCGCTCGCAATGGCTCGCATGCCGGCCGCGCGCACGCCTTGCTCAACGGGCAAAGCAATCGCTTCGGGCGATTCGGTACGCGGATTGTCGCTCGTGATGATCGCGACCGACGCGCCCTTGCCCACGACCTCGCCCATAGGCCGGCGTTTGCTCGGATCGCGATCGCCACCGCAGCCAAAGACACAGCAAACTCGTATGGGCCGCGCGCCTCGTTGCGGGCGAAGGCTCGCAAGCACGTTCACGAGCGCATCTGGCGTGTGGGCGTAGTCGACAACCACAACGATGTCATCGCCGAGGCTGTCGCACCTCTCGAGACGACCGGGCGGGCCACTACCCTCTTGCAATGCGGCGGCCACTCGTTCCATGTCGAGATCAAGGGCCTGGGCAACGCCGAGCGCGATGAGGGTGTTCTCGACGTTGTGCGCACCTATCAAACGCGTTGTTAGCTCGATTCGTTTATCCAAAACGCGCACCACGAGATGCGTGGCATTTGCATCTAAGTCCGCGCGCACTACCGCAATGTCCGCGTGATCGGCCTCGGGCGCCCCCAGCCGTGTCGCCACGCGAAACACTTGGCAGCGGGCTTCGTCCGCAAGGCACTCGCCAAACGGATCACTGATGTTCACCACGGCAAGACCAGGCGCCATCTCGGTGAAAAGAAGCCTTTTCGCGTTCGCGTAGGCATCCATCGATCCGTGAAAATCGAGATGGTCCTGAGTCAGGTTCGTAAACGCAGCGACGCGAAAGCGCACGGCGCTCACTCGCTTTTGCGTGAGCGCAATCGATGAAACTTCCATCGCAACGTGGGAGGCTCCACGCTTTTTCATCGACGCGAGCACACGCGCGAGCTCATCGGCCTCTGGCGTTGTGTGCTCGGCAGCGATGGTTTGCCCTGCGTACGAGTGCCCAACTGTGCCAATCACACCGCAAAACGCGCCACCAAGTGCGCCGTCAACGGCTGTGCGAACCAGATGCGTCGTCGTCGTTTTGCCGTTCGTGCCGGTCACGCCAACGATGTCGAGTGAAAATGCTGGGTGGCCGTAAACGGCGGCTGCCGCGTACGCCATGGCTTCGGGCAAGTCATCTGCCAAAAGGACGGGACAGCGTTGGCCGCCGCCGCCAACGAGATACGCATACGCATTCGCAGCACGATTCCGATCGATGAGAATTGCCACGGCGCCGCGAGCAAGCGCTTCTGGAATGAACGCCACGCCGTCGACATTTTTTCCGGCGCGCGCAACGAACAAATCTCCCTTTTTTACGCGTCGCGAATCAATCTTCACTCCGTATACGCGCACGTTGCGGACGCTTCGATCACCCTCGAGATTCACTCGGGAAAGCTCACGAGCAAGGTCGGCGAGCCTAAGGCCTTCAATCGGTGTCACCTCCGCATCGGAATCGCCCTCGCTCATGACGCCGGCTCGAACAAGAGGCGCACGCTGGATCCTTTCGACACCCGAGCGCCCGCGGAAGGGACCTGCTTCACGACACGCCCGGTGCCTTCGATGAGCGGCAGAAGGCCGGCACCTGCCACGGCACGAACCGCATCGCGCGCGCCCATGCCTGTCGCGTCCGGAACCTTGATGCCGCTGGGCAGTGGCGGCCCATACTCGATCGCCGGCATTGGCGCCGGCGTTGGAGTTGCCCCGGGCGAAGGGGAATTGGCCCCCGCGGTATCGGTTTTCATCGCAGCAAGCACGTAGTCGGCGGGATCGTCGGTGCGCGTGATGCCCTTGATTTTCGGTGCGGTTGTGGATGGTGAAATCCCCAGATAGCGAAGAGTTGCGTCAGCCACGCGGCGAAACACGGGACCCGCGAGATCACCTCCGTAGTGGCCAATCATCGGTTCATCGAGCACCACGGCGATGACGAGCCGCGGCTTGTCGGCAGGAACGAAGCCAACGAACGACGCGGTAAACTTGTCGGCCGAATACTTCCCCGTGGTTGGATCGACTTTCTGAGCCGTGGCGGTTTTGCCCGCAACGCGGAAGCCGGTCATGGCGGCTTGTACGCCGGTGCCCCCCTCTTCAACAACGGCTGTGAGCATTTCCGCAACGGTTTTCGCGACACTTGTTGGAATGACTTCGCGGCGCACGCGTGGCAACCACTCTTTCACGGTTGCCCCTCGCGCGTCGGTGATCTTGCGCACAAAAATGGGTTCCATGAGCTTGCCGCCGTTGGCAATGGCGGACATCGCAACCGCGAGCTGCACGGTGGTAACGCCAACGCCTTGACCAAACGACGCGTTGGCGGTTTCGACGTCAAACCATGGGCGCCCACGCGGGCGAAGCACACCAGCAGCTTCTCCCGGAAGCGGCAGCCCCGTTGGCTCGCCAAAGCCAAAGCGCCGAAAAGCGCCGTACAGGCCTGGCTCGCCAAGCCCAAGACCAATTTTCAAGGCGCCGATGTTCGAACTTTTCGCGAGCACTTCGGTCGGCGTCAACGAATCGTTCACGTGCGTGTCGTGGATCGTCACGCTTGGCGAAAGCTGATAGGTGCCGTGCTCGCAGTAGATAGCCTGCGTTGGCTTTAGCGTTCCGGCGGCAAGCGCCGCGGCAACGGTGAACACTTTCATGACCGAGCCAGGTTCGAAGCGGTCGGTCACAGCGCGATTACGGCGTGCGTCGGCCGCACTGTCCGTATAATCGTTCGGGTTGTATCCGGGCACGGAAGCCATCGCGAGAATGTCGCCGTCGTGCGGATCCATCACGACGAGCGTTGCGCCTTTCGTCTCGTAGGTGCCCTGCGCGGCGCTGAGCTCACGCTCGGCAACATGCTGAATGCCCTCGTCGATCGCGAGCGTCACGTCGTGGCCTGCAAGCGCGTCTTCGTCGGTCGTGCCTTCGGAAAAAATGAGGTGGCCTTCGCGGTCGCGAAGGCCACGCACTTCTTCGACGTGACCACGCAGTTCGTTATCGAGAGATAGTTCGAGGCCGTCCTTGCCAAAACCGTCGGGCGCAACGAAGCCAAGCACAGGACCCGCAAGCTCGCGCCCCGGGTAATACCGGTGTCCCTCGCCCTCGACGTTGAGGCCCTTGATGAGCCGCGCCTGCTGCGCGTGCCCTTCACCAGCAGCGCCGGCAGCGCCGGTACCATATGCCTTCTGCTCGCCGAGAGCTCGGATGCTCTGGGCTTCGTCGGCGCTGATGCGGCGTTTCAGCCACACGAAGCGGCGCTTGCTTGAAAGCTTTTGGAGCACTTCGCTCGCGTCGAGGCCGAGCACCGCGGCGATGCGAGGCGCAAATTCGGCGAGGGCAGCATCGCGGGCCTCGGGCTTGTCGATGCCGCGGAGCATTTCAACGACATCCGCGCTCACGCTTGGCACTTCAACGCTTGCGGCAAGCGAGCCGCCGTGACGGTCGTAGATTGCGCCGCGTTTCGGCTCGATATGCAAACGCCGCTGACGTTGACTTTCCGCGGTTTCCTTCCACGCAGCACCATCTTGCACTTGCACGCGGTACGCGCTTGAAACGAAACTTCCAAGACCAAACGTCATCACCGCGCACAGCAGTGCCATGCGAAAGCGAATCCAACGGGCGCGCGAGGGATCGAGGTTCTTCACGGCCGCTTCTCAAAATCCTGTTCGAGCCTGCTTCCGAGCAGGCGGCTCGGCACCCGCGCCCATGTTGATGATGCGATCAGGCCCTGGCGGTTCCATTCCGAGCAGCGAGCGCGAGACAATCTCAACGCGTTCCGGAGTTTTGTAGCTTGCCGCCTCGAGTTCGAGAACGCGCTTGACTTCCCGCAAACGCGCCTGCTCGCTTCGCGCGCGCCCAAGCTCGTAGCCAAGAGCCACAGTGCGCCCACGCATGGCCAGGTGAACGCAATACGCCAAAGCGATTGCCACTACGGCCAGCGTCCAGTGCACAAGAAACATGCGAGCACGCATGTTCATGGCTCGCTTTCCACGTTGCCGTCATCGTCCGTACAGGTATCGCTTGGAGCGAGCTTGCGGGCTACGCGAAGCTTGGCGCTGCGTGATCTTGGATTTTGCGCGGCCTCGTGGTCGGTAGCACAAATCGGCTTTTTCGTAACACACTGCCATGCTGCAGCATCGTGCATGGCCCGCTTGACGAGGCGATCTTCCAGCGAATGAAAGCTCAGGATGGCGATGACCCCACCGGGCGCAACAATGCTGGGCAATGCCGTGAGAAGCGCCTCGAGCTGTTCGAGCTCGCGATTGACCGCAATGCGAAGTCCCTGAAACGTTCGTGTTGCCGGGTCAACGCCACCCACGCGCACAGGCCCAACGGCACGCACAATCGCGCGACGTAAATCGAGCGTGGTTTTGAGCTCGCGGTTGGCAAGCGCACGCTTGATGCTGCGCGCAACGCGGCGCGATTTGCGCTCCTCGCCATAGCGAAAGATGATTGCGGCAAGATCCTCGTCGGACAGGCGGGCAATGAGCTCGATAGCTGTTTCGCCGCTTGCCTTGTCCATGCGCATGTCAATCGGACCTTCGCGGCGAAAACTCATGCCGCGCGTGGCGTCGTCGAGCTGGGGCGAGCTCACACCGAGATCCGCGCAGAGCCCTGAAACCGATTCGATGCCGAGCGCGCCCAAGGCTTCTTTCACGCGGCTGAACGGCGTGTTGATGAACGAAACGCGATCGCCGAAGCGAGCAAGGCGAGCCCGCGACGCCTCGATGGCGACCGAGTCACGATCCAGCGCGACGACGCGTACTTCGGGGTCGGCTTCGAGAATGGCCTCGGCATGGCCACCCCCCCCAACCGTGGCATCGACATACACGCCGGCAGAAGGCGCGAGCGCCTCGATTATCTCGGCCTTCATTACCGTGGTGTGGACGAATTCGACCACGTCTGCCTCCTCTTCCATTTGCTCGGTCCACACCCATTCGGAAGTGGCTTCGACGACGACGCCAGGTAGCTCGAGCTGCCCCTCGCTCAGGATCGCAGATTGGCTTACCTGGCTCATAGGCCTAGCTCCGCGAGACGTGATGCGATCTCACCGCGCTCGTCGTCGGTTGTTTCGAAGTGCTTCTTCCATGTCCGCGTGTCCCAGAGCTCGGCGTACTTGCCGCTGCCCGCCCAGAGCACGTCTTTCGTGAGACCCGCGTACTCACGAAGCGTGGGCGGCACGAGCACGCGCCCCGAGTCGTCGACTTCGCACTCGACAGCACCGGAGACGTAGATGCGCTTCAACTTCTGCACGGCGCGGTCGAACTGCGGGAGCTTCGCGAGACGCTCTTCGAACGCGTTCCACTCGGGCGTTGTGTACGCAACGAGGCATGGGTCGAGCGCGCTCGTCAGGATGATGCGGCGCTCGCCCATCGACGAGAGCACATCGCGATAGCGCGCCGGGAGGCTTGTTCGCCCCTTGGCGTCGATCGTGTGCTCGTAACGACCGCGAAACATCGACGATGCGCCTCATGATGGTAGGAACTTCGGGCTGTGATGCCATTTTTTGGCACTTCCCGCCACTTTCTCCCACGTGATTGGCGCAATGTATTTGGCGTGTGCTTAGACGTCAATAATTTCCATGACTCACCGCACCACCGCACACAGACAAATGCGGCAACAAGACACATTTGCGAATGATAAAGGGCACCCACGAGGGGTGCCCCTACACCCCACAAAACGCATGCCTGCGTAGGGGCGCCATTCATGGCGCCCAACAGCTGGCGGATCACCGATACCGAGAGCGCGCGATAAATCGCGCCCCTACACAACAAAACGCATTCTTTCGTAGGGGCGTATGGCTATACGCCCCTACCCGCACCGCAGCCGCCAACGATGAATCGCGTCAAATCGAAAGCGGGCCTAACGAAGCAGGTGCTTGGCGATGACCATCCGCTGCACTTCGCTCGTGCCTTCGCCAATTTCGCAGATTTTCGCGTCGCGCAGGTGTCGCTCGACGTTGAAGGCGCGCATGTAGCCATTGCCGCCGTGAATTTGCAGCGACTTGTTGCAGGCGCGGCTAGCCGCTTCGCTCGCATAGACCTTTGCCATCGACGCTTCCTTGGCAAAGGGAAGTCCTTCGTCGGCGAGCCATGCTGCGCGATAGGTAAGCAGCTTGGCGGCATCGAGCTCGGTTTTGCAGTCTGCAAGCATCCACTGGACTGCCTGGAAGTCGCCAATCGATTTGCCGAACTGCTTGCGATCTTTCGCGTACGCAATGGCCATGTCGAGCGCACCGAACCCGAGACCAAGCGCCATGGCCGCGATGGACACGCGACCGCGATCGAGAATTTTCATCGTGTCGACGAAACCTTGATCGATTTCGCCCACCCGATGCTCATCGGAAACAACGACGTCCTCGAACGTGAGCTCGCACGTGTCGCTTGATAGGCAGCCGAACTTTTCAAGAGGCTTCGAAGCCGAAAAGCCCTTGGTTCCGTGCTCCACGACAAACGCCGTAATGCTCCTGTGCTTGGCAACACCTGGGTTCGCACTCGCGTTCGTGCGAGCAAGCACCACGCAGAAACCGCCGACGCTTCCCTGCGTGATGAACATTTTCGTGCCGTTGATGACCCACCCGCTTCCCTCGCGACGAGCCGTGGTGCGCAGATCTGCCGAATCGCTTCCGCTGCTAGGCTCGGTAAGCGCCCAGGCCGCAAGCCATTTTCCTTTGGCGGCCATGGGCAAATACTTCCTTTTTTGCGCCTCGCTACCTGCCGCGAGAATGTGACCCGTACCGAGGCCGTTATGGGAAGCGACCGTGAGTGCGAGCGAGCCATCAACGCGCGCGAGTTCTTCCACGCAGATGGCGTAGCTTGTCGTGTCCAAGCCTGTGCCGCCGTATTCTTGCGGAATGCAAATACCAAGCAGGCCAAGTTCGGCCAACCGAGGCACAATTTCCGCGGGGAAGCGCTCTTGTTCGTCCCAGTTTCGGGCGTGCGGAGCCACTTCCGCGCGGGCGAAATTGCGCACGGTCTTGCGGAGCAACTCGTGGTGCTCGTCGAGCGAGAAGTCCATCTGACAATCATTACGGGGATGGGCAGGCGCGAGTCAATGCTCTGCCACTCGACCGCTTTCAAGTTGACGCGAGATCGAGGCGGGGCCGAGGAGCGGACCGGAACAGCCTGCTTCGGCTTTGAGGACCGCACCGCAGGCCCCAACGAAGAGATCGCGTCAAATCGAAAGCGGTC
>WQZB01000009.1 GCA_009780955.1 Polyangiaceae bacterium
CGTCCAGGGGCAGCCACCCGCCGCCGTAATCGAAGATCCGGTTTACATCTCGCCCTGCCGCATGTTGCCGTGACCGGGTTAGCAGGATTCCCCAGCTTTCTCCGAGTGTGCCTGGTGGGCATATTCGAAGAATCTCGGAGAAATTCGACGCAACGAAGCCTTCGATTCGGCGACAAGAAGCCGAAGCTCAAAGGATGAAGAGCATACGGCACTAACGACAGCAGTCGTGCGGGGCACGCAGACCGCGTTGTCGATTTGCTCGGGATGGCAGCGAAGGCCCGCGCTGGCCGCCCGTGGGAGGGCGTTGTTGCTGCCGTCGAGACACTCTGCGCGGGCAACGTGGCAACGGACAGCGCCCCGCAGAAGCGGGCCAACCCCTTGAAATCACTTGCGGAGAGGGCGGGATTCGAACCCGCGGTACGGTTGCCCGTACACATGATTTCCAATCATGCACCTTCGACCACTCGGTCACCTCTCCAAAAGCTACGCCCAAATCAAACTAAGCGAGAGCACCATTCCTTAGCATGCCCGAAGTGAGCTGCGCTACCGTCCCCATGCGCGCAGAGCGCCAGGATTGATCGCACCCGGATTCGGATGCGCCGGCTCGGCACCCTTCTGAGCCGAAAGCTCTTCGAACACAAGGGCGTGCATGACATCGGCCGCGAGCGGGTGCGTTGGCCGCAGATCGCTAAGGCACGCAGCATCGAGAGAAAGGTTGCACAGCTTGGCTTCGTGACCCATGAAGGCCGCGAAAACAAAGCTTCCCCAGCGAAGCGAGTAGCGCGTGCTCGTTGTTGCAAGCAGAGGGCGCATCGCGCGCATCGTGTCGGTGGGTGGCCGGTGAGCAAGCGACCAAAGGCTCTCTGCTCGAAGTTCGGTTGGTGGCGAGAGCCCAAATGCCTCAAGCACGGTGCGCGCGATGTCGATGCTCGTCGTTGGGCTCGCCACACGCGGCGCGCGTGGCGCATTCGGTGATTCGGGCGATTTTACGACGAGCGGCAACGACAGCGACGCTTCGTCCAGAGTGTCGTCTTCGAGCATCGGCACACGCGCTGCCGGATCGATGCCGACGTCGCCGGTGACGATCCACGTCGTGTCAGCGTTGCGGCCAAGGCCCTTGGCTCGCGAAAGCAACCTGCCAAGCGCCGCGTCGTGCGCGAGCACGGCCCTGCCTTCGAGCGCAAAGGCGCGCTCGCGATCGGCATCGGCAAAAATGCGCGCCTGACCTGCCGTGTGCCGCGCCTTATAAAGCATTTCGCCGGCGCGCTTTGGGTCGAGCGCGCCCGCGTAGTCGGCAGGCGGTAGCTCTTTGAGTTCTTCGGCTGGCAAGTCCCACGGCGGATGTCCTCCGCGGGCATGCACGAAGACAAGAAAGCGATCGGTTTTGTGGTCGTCGAGCCACTGCGCTGCATCGTCGAAAACGGCCGTGGCAGAGGCTTCTTCGTTCGGCATGCGAGCAATGAAGGTTTCCCATCCGCGCGCAAAGCCAAACGCACTCGATGTCGTTGGGTTCGCCGTGAACATCGCTGTCACGATGCCGGCTTGTCTTGCCGCCTGCGCGACGGTCAAAACGCTGGGTGGCAGGACCGCGCCCGCGCTCTGCATGCCATGTTCGCGCGGGGAAAGCCCTGTCAACATCGACGCGACCGAACTGCTTGCGAAGCTCGTTGGTGCGCGATGTGCGTCGAAAATCGTGCCGCTGCTACCAAGTTCGGTGAGCTCGGTCATCGGGAGCGTGCCGCCATAAAGTGCCAGCGTGCTCGGTGACACCGAACCAAGAACCACCACGACAACGCCACGCGATACGGCGGGCGGCGGCACCCGAGGCGCGGCGGGCACGACGACGCGAGGCTCGCCAAAAACGACGCGCGCGCCCTTTGTGCTGCTTTTTGCAACGAGTTCAACGGCTGCGATCGTGTCTAGATCGACCAACTTTAGCGCGACGGGCCACCAGGCAGGAGCCGCTTCGCCACCAAGGTGAAAGCTGCCGACAACGCGTGGCTCGGCTCGATCGACGAGCACGCGCACCTCGGCATCGGCTTCGCCGCCGGTGACGCCAATCTTGGCTTTGAGCATGGCGCCGCTCGGGATAAACTCTGTGCACTGGGTGAAGCCCGGCGCACGCAGCGAAACGCTGCGGTATGCAAGGCCGCCAATCGATGCGGTGGCGATGGCATCGCCGCGTGTGGGAGCCGCGTAGGGGCTGTCGTCATCGATGGTGCCGATGCGAATCCAATCGATTTCGGCAAGCACGTCGTGCGACCCGCGTGTGCCGCCGTGCAAGCGGATGACAAGCTCGTTTTCTCCACGTGGGATGGTCGCGTTTGGCGCACGAATTTTGACTGTTTTCGTCTCGCCTTTGGCGAGCATTGGAGATCCGAGCAATTTGCCATTGAGGGAAAACGATGCCTTCTTGGCGATGCCGCCGCGAACGCGTGCTTCGATGACAACGCCTGCGTCGCTCGGGATGTCCGGTGGTGCCGTGAACGACAACGCGAGCGAGCGACTGCGTGCGGCAACCCATGTGGCACCTTCACGCTCGCGAATCTCGACGTCGTGCGGCGTCATCTTTGTGCCCGACATTCGCGTTTGCGTCGTTCGGTCGCCGAGGTCGAGCAAAATCCCTCGATGGCCAAACACGCATGAGGAGCCGACCTTGAGAAAATCGATGATGGTAGTCTCGTTTGGGCTGGCCGAGCTGCCAGGCCTGCTCAGCGCGCCTTCTGCGGCGGCAGCATCATCATGCGTCGCTGCAACAGACGAAGGCCCACTGTTGGCAGTGCCAGCGGTTGTGCGGCTATGGGATTGTGGGGATTGCGAGCATGCCATTAGGCACGCGCCAAGTCCTAGTAGCCGGCTCGTCGCCATGACTCGCGGCCTTTACCGCGGCTCGGCTGTGACGGAAAGCGGACGAACATACTTCTGCCCCACGTCGGAGTAACGGAGCCCGGCCAACAGCACGAGAGCAATTATCGTGCAGAACGCAATCATCGGCAGGGTGCGGCGCTTTGGCAAGGCACCATCGCCCGGCTGCACTATGGCGGCGCTCACTTGCGTTGAGCCCGAAATCCGTGACTCACGCTCCGCTTCTATTCGAGAGCCACGGCCTTCGGGCTCAACGGAGCGCGACGTGTGCGCATCGCCTTGGATTTCCAAATTCAGCGCAACTGAGTTGCGCTGTAGCGTTGCGGCGGAAGCGTATTCAGGGGCTTGCTTGGGGGCGTATTCAGGGGCGTGCTCAGGATTGCATGAATGATTGGTGGCAAGGATCTCATCGCACGCCGCGTAGACCGTATCGTCGACAACGGTAACCTCGGCGTGGACAGGCTCGGCGCCCGCGAGGCCTTCGGAATGAGCAGAGTGAGCGACGATCTCGCGCGTCACTACGTCATCAAGAGATGGGCTGCTGCTCGTCGTTGGAATCGGGCTTTCGGACGGCGCTTGCGCATGCGCGAGCACGCGAAAGTCTTCTCCGCAATCGGTGTATTGAGCAGTGTATTTTGCAAATTCCGCAATCGCAGGAGACAAGAGATCGCTCCCGCTGCCACTCTCGACGCCGATGACGAGGCCACGAGAGGCGAGGTCAAAGGCGAGATCCTCCGCCAGCGCAGCATCGCATGCGCCGAGAGTAGCGAGCTCGCTCGGCGAGGTTCCCTCTGCCATGCGGAGCACCAGATCGCGCAGCCCAAACGGGGTTGCTTGCAGGTAGTCTGCGAGCGGATCGCGATCGAGCCGAATGCGCCGGACGCTGCGGCTCTCGAGACCCGCGAGACTGTCAAGACCGCTGGCGACCACGACACGCAAACCGGAGCTGGTAAGCAGCGCCGTGGCTGCGCGAGCGCGCGCAATGGGCATGGCAAGCTGCGAGGTGAGATTGCCTTCGAGATCTCCTTCGATGTCGCTCGTGGCCGTGAGCACGGTAAAGCGCCCGGCACTGACACCGAGAAGCGCGGAGAGCACGCGGGAGCCTTTCCGCACATCGCCTTCGCCGTTGGTCCGCGTGGCGCGCACAGGAACGCCGCTGCGGATTTCGACTTCGTAGAGGAACGATGCATCGCGCACCGAAACGCGTGCATTGGGTCTTGATTCGCACGCAATCTCGAGCAAGGTGCGGACGCTGACGCCATCGAGTCGACCGCGAGCCTCGCCTTGCTCGCGCAAACGCGCTTCGATGCGTGTGCGCGGCCGGAGCGCTTCGCGGACGCGCGCAACGATGGCGCGCGTGTCGCTTTCTTTGCGAACATAGCCGGCAGCCCCGGCGCCGAGCTCGCGCACACGCTGAAGCAAGTCTTCTTTCCACGACAGGAGAATGACCGGCACATCGCGAAGAGCCACGTCGTGGCGAAGCGCGCGGCAGAGCGAAAAGCCATCGAGCTTCGGCATCAAGATGTCGCTGATGACAACGTCGGGGGTAACCCTGAACGCGATTTCGAGTGCCGATGCTCCATCGAGAGCTTCGTGTACAATGCACCCAGCGGCCCTCAGCAGATCGGCAAGGAACCAAACCACCGCCGGATCGTCATCGGCAACGAGCACCTTGCGGCCTGGCAGCGCAATGTCGGTCGCGCTGCCGCGTGCATGCCCACGAACGCGATCGGCGTAGGCGTGCTCGTCTGCTGGCGCCTTCGGCGCTGTCGGCTGGCCTAACGGCTGGACTTCAGGGTGATGCAGCGACGGTGCAAACGCCAGGGCACCTTCGGGGGCGCGGCCAGCGTAGCGCACGGCCCCATTCGTGCGCGCCGCGATGATCTCACGCACGCGCGCAATGGCCCCCCAAAGTGCCGAGAGCACTTCGGTGCCATCGCCGAGTGAAATGGGCAACTTTTTGGTTGCAGGATCGAGGTTACCGACCAGCGCGTTGCGCAGTTCGAGCGCAAGATGCTCGCCGAGCTGTTCCAGCGTTGGTTCGCCGAGCCGCGCCGGAGGGTCGGTGGTGCATGGCGGATCGAGCGCTTGCTCGCACGCCTTGCGGAGGGTCTCGCGCGACGTGGGCTTCGAGAGCGTCTTGGTAACGCCCATGGCGATGTAACGTGCTGCCTCGCCGGATGCGAGGAAACTGCCGACAACGACAATGGGCACGGTTTCCATCAGCGCGTCGTCCATCAGCGCGTCAACGAGCTCGCTCGTGTCTTCGAGATCGGCATCGATGACGACGAGGTCTGGCTCCATCGCACGCGCCAAGTCGAAAGCGGCTTGTGCGTCGGGCGCACACCGGCATGCAAAGGTGGGCTTGTTCTTGTTCTTTTCGACAAGGGCTTCGGCGAACAGGGGTGTGCCAACCACCAGCGTCGAGTAAGTCGGAGCCGGTGCATTGGGAACGCGTGAAACGTTCTCGTGGCGGTCTTGCTCGTCGCCCCACACCAGGGTTGGAAGACAATCGAGCATTTGCGTAAGGCTTTTGAGGTCTGCGTCGTCAACCGATTGGTCGTTGGGTGTGCGCTCGAGCATTCCAAGGGCTTCTGCGATGGCGCGCTCCATCACGTCGAACTTCATGAGTTTTGCGCTTGCGCCAAGAGCGCGCAGCTTTTGCCATAGATCGCTGCGCGATGGGCCGTCATCCGGAGCCAGTCGCACGCGCGCAAGCGATTTTCGAAGCTCGCCAACTTTTCGACCGAGCGAAGCGACAAAGTCGGCGCGTGCTCCGCCGAGCCGGAAATTCCCATCGCCCAGCCTTTGCGACGATTCCGCTGCCATTCATGTGGGCCTAGAACATATGGATGGCAACGGCCCAATTTCATGACCGCTTTCGATCCGCGTACGCGGTAAAGTCCCGAGGTTCGTCCTCGTGCCCCATGCCGCCGCGCTCGCAGACCCCGCCCACGCTTGACCGAGAGCCGTTTGAGGGCAATGGCACTCCGGGTTCTCGCGTTACGCGTTTTGGTACTGTAGTTGGTGGCGGCGTGCTTGCGGCTCTTGTCGCGTCAATCCCCGCCGAGCTTCGTATCGGTGGTGGGTCAATCGCCACTTGGCTCGCGCTCTCCTCGGTGATCACACCCATCGGCATCGGGGTCGTGTTCGTCTTCCGCCGTGCGCGCGTTGGCCTTCGCCATGTCACGGGTAATTCTTCGTCCCTCTTTGCGTTCGGGGTGCTCTCGTGGGCCGTGATCGAGCTCGTGTTGCTGTCTATTTTTGGCAGTTTGCTTCGCGCGAAAACGCATCACCATGGTCTTGCGGGGGTAGCCTTCGCAGCCTTCGTCGTGGTCTCGGGTCTCGTCGTCGCTTTGCTCGCACGGCGCGGCATAGAGCGGCTTGGCAGAGCCGGTCCTGCCGCGCAGCGCCTCGCACTTGCTGTCAGTTCGGCCGCTGCATTCGTTTTGCTCGTCCTCGTTGCTTTGCGAATGGTGCGCGCCACGGGCCTTGTCACGGCAGCAGCACTCGTCGATGTGCTCGCACTGCTGCTCGCTTCAACCATTACCTCGTCACGCCTGCTCGCGCGCGTGCGCCCCTTTGCCATCGCGGGCGTGCCGCTAGCAGCCGGCGTTTTGCTTCTAGGCTTGCGCGCCGAGCCCCTCATTCGCGAGGCCATCATGAAGCATGCGCCGCTGCATGCGTGGGTCATCAACACCGTTTGGCACTAGTATGCATCGAATCCGTCATTTTCTCGTCCTCGTTGCAACGGCACTCTCTCTCGTCCTGCTCACGAGCGTAGCCTTGGGTGCGCCCCAAGGCATCGCAGTTCTCGCCGCAGGGCAATCGCGCGAGAGTGCCTTCGTGCTTGCGCGTGCGGTTTACGCGAGCCATCTTCGTCCCGCGTCGGTCGACGAAGCGCACGCGCGCATCCTTGCTGGCGAGCCGCCGGCAGAAAATGCTCCTGCCGATCTTCGCGATCTTGCCGCGCTTCGAGAGGCCATCGCAGGCGACGATGCGCCAAGCCGTCGCCTGCTCGCGAGCATTGCCCATCAGCTCGGCGTATCGGCGCTTCTGGTCCTGACGCGCGAGGGTGCATCTCGGTCGTCGCCCAACGCGAACGGAGCAGCCGGTGCCAGCGCGGATGCAGGTGCAGACACACAAAAAGCCGTTGTAGTGCGGCTTTTTTTGGCCGACGACGGTGAATACGATGCTGCGCGCTATGAGCCCGACCCGGCACGAACCGGACCTGAAGCGTGGCAAAAGGTCATTGCTTCGCTCGAGCGGCGTTTCGATACAACACCGGTTGCCTCGAGCACAAAACCCGCAATCGCCGCACCGAGCGCCGCCGTGCACGCGATTCCTCTCTCGCCAGTGAAATCGCAGGGCGATTCCACGCCATTTTACGCATCGCCATGGTTCTGGGGTGCTGTAGGTGCCGCTGTTCTTCTTGGTGGAGGAATTTACCTATTATCGCGGGACACGAGCTCGAGCCCGATTCATCTTAGAATGAATATTCCGCAATAAGGCTCGTCCGTCACCAAGGTTTCCTGAACCATGCATCGTTTGCGCACGTGGCTTTCCATCTTCGCTTCCTTCGCGGCGTTCTTGCTTGCGTTCGCGGGCTTCAGCGCATCAGCGAAGGCGCTCGAAGCGCCTGCTCTCGCTGGAGCACCAACAGCGCCGGAGGCTCCGGCCCGATCGGGCGACAGCGATGCGTCGCTCCTTCTTCCTTACGACGTGCCTGTCGTTCATTCCTCGGCCCAACTGCATCTGCCGCCGCTGCCCGCGGAATACGTCACGAAAGATTTTGGTTGGCTTCGTTTTTCATTCCCACCCAGAGCCGCGGAGCGCGTAGCGCCCCTCTTCCGCGATGCCAACGCTGTGCGCGCCGAGCTCGCCGAGGTGCTTGGTCAGCCCCCGCTCGATCACGTCGAGATCCGCCTTGCCGAAACGGCAAGCGACATGGCGCGTCTCGCGCCGCAAGAAGCCTCCCCACCAGATTACGCCGATGGCGTCGCGTATCCGCGCGCGCGGCTCATCGTGCTCAGCATGCTCGCGCCACGAGGTGGTGAAGCCGTCGATCTCGATCGCGTGTTTCGTCACGAGCTTGCGCATCTAGCCCTGGAAGACGCCGTGGCTGGGCAGCACGTGCCCCTCTGGTTCAACGAAGGCCTGGCCATGGCGCTGTCTGGCGAAAGCCGTTTCGACCGACTCAAAGTTCTTTGGAACGCGACGGTGTCCGGCACGCTCTTGCCTCTTTCCGAGCTCGATCGAAGCTTTCCGAGCGATCATTTCGAGGTGAACATCGCGTACGCCGAGAGCGCCGATTTCGTAGGCTTTCTCATGCGCAAGAGCGACAAGCTTCGCTTTGCCGCGATGGTCCGGCGGGTGCGCGAAGGCACGGCTTTCGACCGCGCGCTTGCCGATGCGTATGGCGACGATCTACGCAAGCTCGAATTCCAGTGGCGCAGCGATCTCGAGCGGCGCTACACGTTGCTTCCCACGCTAGCGGGCGGCGGAATCGTGTGGGTTGCGGCGATCGGCGGCCTCAGCCTCGCGTACGCGAAAAAACGTCGTCGTGAAAAAGCGATCTTGGCGCGATGGGAACGCGAGGAAGCCGTCGAAGACGCAGTCCGCGCCGCCGAGGCTGCCGCCGACTCGCTCCCCCAACCTCGCGCCCACGTTGCGATCTCCCATGGTTCCTCAAAAGTGGAGCATGACGGCTGCTTCCACACACTGCATTAGGAACTGAGAAACCACATTGCGTGGGATCCGTGCTACCTTCGCTGGCCTTCCATGAGCCAGTCCACGCATGCCCCTCCGAAGCCCGCTGTTCCCGGTCAGTCATCACCTGAAGGAGGGAGTGTTGCCCTTTCCGGCGGAGCCGCCATTCTCGCGCCGATTCAGTCGTTTCCGAACGGCGTGCCGGCCAACGCGCTCGTTCTCATTCCGCTCGGCCCAAACGGCCAGCAGGTCGAAAAAGACATTGTAAAAGGCCCTACTCTACTGTCGATGGATCAGGTGTGGAAGCTTCTTGGCTTCAATGGTCCCGCGGTGCAGGTGCAAGACGACCAGGGCCGTCCCATTGCCATTGGCCGCGACGACTTGCTGGCTGGCCTCGAAAAGCATTGGAACGACAACCAAGACGATCTCGATCGCGGCCGCATCTACTCGCAAGAGCTCATGAAGCACGAATTTCATGCAAAGGCGGAAACCGTGCTCGCGAAGATCGTGGCACGCGGCGGCGACGGCAACGACTGGCTCGCGCTCGGCGTTACCCAGCTTGCGCAAGACAAACTCGATAAGGCCGAAGGCACCCTCAAAGGCGCCCAGAATTTGATGAAAGATAATCCTTATCCGGCCTTGCACCTTGCGAAGCTTTACCGCGCAAAGAAAGACACGAAAGCAGAACGCGAATCGGCGGAGCGTGCCATTCAGAACCAACCGGGCAATGTCGACGCCTGGGCCTATCTTTTCAACTTTATTAAAGAAGCGGAAGGCGAAGACAAAGCCATCGCCGAAATCGAAGAGCTCGCCAACGCACCGGTCAACATCAAAACTGCCGCGCCCTTCGTCGCGCTCCAAGGCTTCTTCTCGGGCAACGAAAAAACACGCGACAAGGCGATTGCCTTTGCGAAGCGTGGCGTCGATCGCTCACCCACCGACCCAATTCCGCTGCTTGTTTTGTCTGCCCTTTATGGCCAGTCGGGTAAGCTCGATGAGGTCATCAAGCTGCTTGCCCCGCACGAGGCGCTCATGCAGCAAGACGTTCGCCTTTCGCACAACTACCTCCAAGCGCTTTTGCAGTCACGCGACATGCCGAAGCTAACCGCGTTTTTGAACAAACTTGCAACTTCGTCAAACCGAGAAGTAAAGCAGTTTGCCATTGATCAGTCGCGCGCACTTGCGCAAATGCTCCAGCAACAGCAGCAAGCACTGACGGCAGTCAAGAATTAGGCCCCAAACAAGACACATATTTCGTAGGGGCGTATGGCCATACGCCCCTACTCGCAAGCCGCCAACGATGAAATCGCGTCAAATCGAAAGCGGTCTAGGGTTGAGCGAATCTTCGTCGTGCAAGCCTTTGGAGCAACCGTATTTGGATTTGCTCAGGCTCATTCTCGAGCGTGGCAAAGAACGTACAGACCGCACGGGAACAGGCACGCGTGGGATTTTTGGCCACCAGATGCGCTTCGATCTGCGTCGTGGCTTTCCACTTCTCACAACCAAAAAACTGCATATAAAATCCATAATTTTAGAATTGCTTTGGTTTCTCCGCGGGCAAACGCATGCTCGCCCGCTCCAAGAAGCTGGCGTGCGCATTTGGAACGAGTGGGCAACGGCCGAGCAAACCGCGCGTTTTGGGCGCAAAGAGGGTGATCTTGGGCCTATTTACGGCCACCAGTGGCGCAATTTCGGCGCAACCATGCGTGCTGACGGAAGCTACGAGTCGGACGGCGTCGATCAACTCGCGCGAGTCGTACGCGATATCCAACAAGAGCCCGAGAGCCGGCGAATCCTCGTGACGGGTTGGAACCCCAAAGAGGTCGATTGCGTTGCGCTCCCGCCCTGCCACACGCTCTTTCAATTTTATGTGCAAGATGATGAGTTATCGTGCCAGCTTTACCAGCGAAGCGCAGACGTGTTCCTCGGCGTGCCATTCAACATTGCGAGTTACGCACTGCTCACGCAAATGGTGGCGCACGTTACGGGGAAAAAACCTGGCGACTTCATTCACACTTTTGGTGACGCACACCTTTATAAGAATCATATCAAGCAAGCGGAGCTGCAGCTTTCACGCGAGCCGTACCCCGCGCCGCGCATGATTCTGAACCCGGAAGTGACCGACTTGTGTTCCTTTCGCTACGAAGACTTCATGCTTGACGACTACCATGCACACCCGCACATCGCGGCCGAGGTGTCCGTGTGATCGCGCCGCCGCGCGAGCCGCTCGCGCCACTCGCGATTGTGGCTGCCGTTGCGGACGGTGGTGTCATTGGCAAACAAGGGAAATTGCCTTTTCGTATTCCCGAAGATTTACGTCACTTCAAGAAAATAACGATGGGCCATGCCATCATCATGGGCCGAAAAACCTACGAGTCGATCGGCAAGTCCTTGCCAGGGCGAAGAAACATCGTGGTGAGCCGCACGCAAGGGTTTTGCGCGCAAGGTTGCCACGGTCTCGAGTGCGCCCGCTCGCTACAAGAGGCCATTTCCCTTGCGCGGGCAACCGACAAAGAGCCATATATCATTGGAGGAGGCATGCTTTACGACGCGGCACTGCCGCTCGTAACACGAATGCACCTAACCTTGGTGCATCATCCCTACGAAGGGGATACGTTTTTCCCAGCGTTCGACCCGCGCGAGTGGCGTGAGGTTCTACGCTGTCGTGGCGAGACGGAAGGGGTGGAATTCGTTACACTCGAAAGGTAATACAATTCCTGGTTTCGCATGCGCACAACGCCTTTTGCCTTTTCGCTTTGCTTATTTCTGAGCCTGTTTCTGGCTCTTGCCTCAGCGTGCGGGCAGCCCGAGCCGAAAACACCAGTCGCAAAGTGTACGCACAAGTGCGCGGCCATCGCATCGAATCAATGCACCCTGGCCGCGTGTGAGCGTGGCTGCGAGTTCGTGCTCGATCGGCTCATCGAGCAAGAAGCGAGCAGCGTGCTCGCGTGCGTCGCTCGAGAACCACGTCGTTGCAGCGACGTGGTTTGGGCCCAATGCGCGGTGCATGTCGGCCCGCATGCCGATGGCGGGCCGCCGGGGCCGCCCCCACCCAGCGACGATGATTGACCGCTTCCGATTTGACGCGATCTCTTCGTTGGCGGCTGCGGTGCGGTCCTCAAAGCCGAAGCAGGCTGTTCCGGTCCGCTCCTCGCCGCCGCCTCGATCTCGCGTCAACTTGAAAGCGGTCTAACTCTAACTTCGTTTGCGTGGATCGGTTAGGAGCATCGCGAAAACGGCGTGATCGAGCCAGCGGCCGCCACATCGTTCTGCGTGGCGCGCGATTCCTTCGAAGCGAAATCCGAGCCTGCCTATGACGCGAAGCGAGGCGTGATTGTCTGTTGCTGCTGCCACGCGGATGCGATGCGCATTGACCGGACCGAACGCCCAATCGATTACCGTGCGGCCGGCTTCGGTCATCAAACCACGGCCGCACGAATCGACACGCAGCCAGTAGCCTAGCTCGACGCTTTCGTGTAGATGGGCAAAAGCCTCGAGGCTGACAACGCCGAGAAACTTTCGGCTAACTTTGTCGCGAATGGAGAAGCGACACGCGCGCGCGGCGTCCCAGTCGGACATGCTTGCCTCGATGTAGCGCCCGCTCGACTCGAGATCGATGTTGAACGGCACCCATGGCAGCCACGGCTCGAGGTGGGGTCGCGAACCTTCTACGGAAGTATAAAGATCACGCGTGTCCGTGGTGTCGAGCGGGCGCAAAAAAACCCGATGCGTTTCGAGTGGCCGTGCGCAAAGCTCGGATTGAGCGGGAACAACGAGCACGCGCGCCAGCGTAGTACGGGGAAGCTCTATGAGCCACGGTTGGCGACGGCGTCCCGAGCAAAAATATCATGGGCGCATCAGTCGAAGATCGACGGGCGCGTTGACCACGGCGTTCGAAAACGCGATGTCTATGCTGTCGGCTTTTGCTTCGAGCAAACGCGCGGACAGCGGCACAACGAGACCTTTATCGAGTGTTATCGAAAAGCCGCGCACGCTTGCTGTTTTGTCTTTTGCTGCGCCTGCAATTTCAATGTCGTTTGCGCTCCGCGAACCGGAAAGCTCGTAGCGCTCTCGGAGCGAGCCAAGGTCGCCGCCGAGAAGGGCACGCATATCGGCAAGCCCCCGCGCAACGCGATCGCCGCCGGCGGGCAAGGTCGCTTTTGATGAGCGCGTGCGATACGACAAGCCTTCGGGCCCAACCCAGTAGACAACATCGTCGGGTGGCAAAAGTTCCCACCTTAGCCTATTGGGCGTAACCGTCAAAAGCTTGCCTGTCGACTTCACACTAGTTAAAAGGAGCGCCATTTTTCGCTCTTGCGTGAAATCGGCTTTTAGCGTTTTGACCGATGCGCGTGCCAAAGCAATGTCGGAGATTGCGCGATCGAGCTTGGGGCCTTCGAGTTTTTCGCGAACGGGGTCGCTCCCCAACGCGCGATTCGTTGCGAACCAAGCCATGGCGCCCATGGTGCCGAAAGTGAACGATCGACGTCCGCATTTCATTGAGCTTGATCTCCTGAGATTTTTGGCGGCCATGGCTCTTCGCGACCGAACAGGGGACCACCTGCACGCGCGCGCCCTTCGGCGTAGCGTGAATCGCCGAGTACTTCGTCGGGGCCAATGGCGTCTTCGTTGGCGATTGGAGGACCGCCTGTGCTCGACACGATGGGCCCGAGCGCGATCTTCACGAAACGCCCTGAAAGATGAGGGCCTTCCGAGACCCAAAGGGTTTTTTCGGCGAGATCGAAGACAACGCCGTGGGTTGCAATGAGCGCGTCGATGCTGCGTCGATCGCCGATTTGGCATGCCACGCCGCCAGCGCATGCATGGTCGCGAAGCATGTGCACTGCATGCGCAACCGTGGCAGTTTTAGGCTCTACCTGGCCAAGCAGTTCGTCGATGCGCGCACGCCGTGCAAGCGAGGTTGTTGTTTGCATGACGCGAATGTTGCTTGGATCCGTGGCGAGAGGTCCCTCGAAGTGGTTTGTCACTGCAACGCGCGCGGGATCGGCGCTTTTGCGGACAAAGGCTTTTTCGCCCGGAGCTCGCTCGACGATCGCAAAATTTCCATTTTGGTCGCCAACGAAAACAAGATGCGAAACCATTACACTTTGCGCCGAGAGGATCGCAACGGCCTCCTTGGTGTCGCGGGCCTTCGAAAGCACTTCGCGCAGCGAGAACACGACGGGCATTCCCGTTGTCATTGGCTCTCTTGCGCGTGCTCCGTTGACGGCAACGGCAACGCCCTCGGCATTCATCCCTGTGAACACACCAACGAGCCCTGGCCAAGCCACACTTGCAAATGGAATAAGCCCATTTTCGCGAACCACAAAGACGGCCTTGTCGCGATCGAACACGTCGGCTGCTTCGAAGTCGAAGGCACGCGCAAAGAGCGGGTGGCCGCTGGCGGTTCGGGTCGGGCCGAGGCCGAACGCGCTGCAACCGTCGAGCTCGGGACCTGCCGGCGTGTCGTGAGCCGCCCTGATAGGACGGCTCAACGTGCTTGCGCCCGTACCAAGCAGTGGCGAATGCTCAAAACTCAGCGCAATGTCGTAGAGCGCGTGCAATAGCACCATGCGCGAGTACGTTGCCATGTGCGCCGAATAGGGATCAGGCGAAAAGGCGAGCGCTCCGGCTGCGAGCTCGCGCTGTCTTGGCTCGGGAAAGCCGCTGGCCACGTGACGGTATCGAAATCGACCGACATCCAACATCAACGTGCGCAAGGGCCAGATGGGCACAAGTTGCTCGAAGCCTTCCCACAATACTTTTTCGTTTGCGATCATGTACTGTCGTACGAGCACCGCGTGCTGAGTTCCGATCTCTTCGGGCGTACCAGCAAGGCTCACCACACGAACGCCAGGGCCACCGCGAAGCCCGTAAAGCGTTGTCCATCCGTTGCCTGCGAAGCGAACGCCACCCTGCCCGGTTTTTGCGCTGATCGCGCTAATCGCGGCAATCGCGTTTGGCGCCACGGTTGGCGGTGTGATCGATGTCAAATGAACGATCGCGACGTGCGCGGCAACGGGGGTGAGCAGCAGAAGCCCCGCTATAACGAGTTTGTTTCGATGACGGCGGCCGAAGCCCCGCGCTCCGCCTTGCTGCGATTGCGAGCGCACGTCACGCTCCTATTACCGTTCGCGCTCGCGTTCGCATTTTGCGCTCGCCAAGCGCGGTGACCACGGTGCAGACGATGCGCCATGGATCGCGCACGACGTGAAAGTGAGTGACGCGATCGGGCGGGTAAAGAACGCTTACGGGCTCTTCGACAATGGGAACGCCGCACCAAACGGCGCGAAGAAGCACTTCGGCCTCGAAATCGAACCCCTCGCCGCGTGCCCCCAGCGCCAGCGTTCGCTCGATGGGATAGCGGCGCAGACCGCACTGCGTGTCACAGAGGAGGCGGCCTGCGAAGCGCGAGATGAAGAAATTCGAGATGCCATTGGACATCTGGTTTTTCCTTGGTGCACCTGCGTGACGGAGATCGCGGATACCGAGCACGAGGCTTTGCGGATCGCTCGAAGCCATAAGCACGCGCCGCGCCTGTTCGGCGGGGTGCTGCGCGTCGGCATCGACCGTGAGCGCAACGTGATGGCCGCGCGCGAGCGCCGTGGTGAAACCGGCGCGTAGAGCCGCGCCTTTGCCACGGTTTTTCCCATGCGAGATAAGCACGCAGCCGAGCTCGGCAGCGACTGCCGCGGTGGCGTCGCGCGAGCCATCGTCGACAACAAAAAGATTCGAGCCGAGCTCCGGGATTTGCGCACGCAAATCGTCAATCACCGTGCGAAGTGCTTTCTCGGCATTGTAAGCGGGAATGATCACGCACGCGCGCGCGAGCCACGAGCCGGCGGCCGCAGAGCGCCAAGCTTGCGAGCTTTCAGGCGCGTAGGCGCGAACATCGAACGGAGCGCAAGGTACATCGGTCATTGCCGCCATTTTTGCATGTTGACCGGGGCGTGCGCAAAGGCTAGTCGCGCCGCTTGTGACGATTGCATTGACCATCGAGCACGGACCGTACAAAGGGCTTGTGCGCGGCGAAATCCTTCGCCGTCTCCAAGCGATGATTCGTCTTCTTCAATTGCACAAAATGGAAATTTCATTCGTTCTAACGACCGACGAACGAGTGCATCAATTGAACAAATTCTATCGCAAGAAGGATCGCCCAACAGACGTCCTTTCCTTCGCGATGCACGAAGGCGAGTTTGGGGCACTCGCTGGTGGGCTGCTCGGCGACGTCATTGTGAGCGTTCCAACGGCCCGTAGGCAGGCCGAAGCCCGTGGGGCCCACGTTCTCGACGAAGTCACGATGCTCTTTGCCCACGGGCTCCTTCACCTGCTCGGTTGGGACCACAACAGCGCAGCGAAGGACCGTCGCATGCGCGCCGAAACGGCCCGGCTTTGCGCCGCTGCCGAGGCCACGGCCAGCCCACGCCCGAAGACGAAAATGCCTTCCAACGCTTCTTCAAAAGCAGGAGCCACCGAGGATCTGTCGCACAAATTCTTGGGGCGTCGAATGCTTGCAAGACGCAAGAAACTGGACCGTACCACGCGCAATGGGCCCGTCCTGGCCTAAAATTGCGAACGTTGATGGGGATAGCGAGGTTGGTCGGTCCCCATGAAAACGCTCGAACCCCTCGATTTTCCCTTGCGGGAATGAAACTACGAGGTGTAGCAATGACGGCAAGGCGGCTTCGACCCTAAAATTCGGGGCCGCGGTGATGTTCAAGACCTTTCTTCATCCGCTCGCTCTGGTGCCTGTCGGTGACTTGGGCGTGAATTTGGTTCGATTGAAAGGTGTCAAAAAGCGACGAAAGAAAACACGACTTCCGACAGGAGGAATCACAAATGGCTGCTGCAAAACGTATGACAAAGGCTCAGGTCATCTCCGATATCGCCCAGTACAGCGAGCTCGACAAAAAGAGCGTCGGTAAGGTCTTTGAAGGCCTCACAGATCTCATTAAGAAACAGCTCGGTCCGCGCGGTCCCGGCGAGTTCGTGATCCCCGGTCTGCTCAAACTCAAAACGGTCAAGAAGAAGGCAATTCCAGCGGGCGAGCGCCGCAATCCGTTCACCGGACAAATGCAACACTTCCCGGCAAAGCCCGCGTCGAAGAAGGTCCGCGCAACGGCACTGAAGGCACTCAAAGACCTCATCCAATAAGTTTTACGCGCGGCTAGCAGTTGTCGGGCGCCTTTCCTTTGCGAAGAGGCGCCCGCTGCTTTTTCTGCACCCGCGATTTTTAGACCTCTTTCAAGTTGGCGCGAGATCGAGGCGGCGGCGAGGAGCGGACCGGAACAGCCTGCTTCGGCTTTGAGGACCGCACCGGAGCCGCCAACGAAGAGATCGCGCCAAATCGAAAGAGGTCTTCACCAGTAGAAGGTCAGGCCACCCTGCACCAAACCGGCACCCGACGTGTTCGTTGTTCGACCATTGCTGTCGACGAACTCGGGGTATCTGTCGCGGTCGTCATCGATACGGGTGCGGACAATGCCGCGAACGTCGACGTTCAGCGCAATAGTTGGAGAGAGGCGAAATTCCAAACCGATGCCGCCCTGGGCGCCGAAGTAGTCGAATGTGTACTTGTAGTCGTAATAGGCTGACGATTGATCGTCGGTAATGTTGGCGGTTGACCAACCAAACCCACCCACAAGGTAAACCTGAGTCATGTCGCGCGGGTTGAGAAAGAAGATACCATTGATGCTGAGCGCAGTTTCGAAGCGGCGAAAGTCGTAGTAATCGCGGCCGCCAGCGAAATCGAGATCTGCTTCGAGCGCGAAAACAGGCACAGGACGGAAACGCAGACCAACACCAACGAGACCCATGCCCGCGTCGCGGTTACGGCCGCTGCCATTAGGAAGAAAGAGACCGCCGGCATGCACGTTTAGACCCCATTCTGTGGGGGGAGGCCTTCGCACCACGTAACGAGGAGGAGGGGGGCCATACGCATAGGGCGGAGGCGGTGGCGGAGCTTGGCGCACTACGACAACCGTTGGTTGCTGCCGCTGGTAAAAACCCGATGGCGGAGGAGGAGGTGGTGGTGGCGGAGTCGTATCAGCCACGGTCCTTGGCATCATGGCTTTTTCGTCCGGAGCAGGCAACGCCGGCAGGCCGTTACCGTTGGCGGGGCCGCCGGTCGGCGCTGGCTGGGTGTTGCCACAAAACCAACTGCCTGGCGGGCAATTTTGGCTTTCATCGGCGTAGGCGCTTTGCGGCAAGGCCAACGCACATGCGATGGGGAGTGAAACGACGAGCCCTTTGATGGCGTTGTGCCTAACGGTCTTTTTCATTGTGTTGAACCCTTGCAGCCCCTGCAGTCAAGGCTAGGACGTTTTGAATGACAGTCTTATTCAGCGTGCGCCAAAAGCAATGCGAGTACCCCGAGCAAGCAGTGCCGCACCAAGTGCACCGGTGTATGGGTGCGACTACCGGAAGTTTCAACGGTACTTTAGCGCTTCGTGTTAAAAAGCGCTCATCGTGGTAACTGTTCGTCTCAAGCCTGGTCACGTGCAGCCGGTGTGGGCCGGGCACCCTTGGGTGTACTCGCAAGCGATCGATCGCGTCGAAGGCAGCGCAACCCGCGGCGCTGAGGTCCGTGTCGTCGACCCGCGCGGCAACTTCCTTGGTCGCGGCTTCTATTCGCCGGGGTCTGCCATTCCCGTGCGCCTGCTCGTTCGCGATGAAACAACTGCGATCGACACGAATTTGTTTCGCGACCGGCTCGAGCGCGCGCTCGCGGCTCGCGCGGCGTTCGGCATCGGAACCTCCCCTGAGACAACGGGCTACCGCGTCGTGCATGCCGAAGGCGATGGCCTACCGGGTCTCATCGTCGATCGCGCGGGCGACGTGCTTAGCGTGCAGTTTCTCACCTATGGCATGAAGGAACGAGCAAGTATGGTCCTCGATGCACTCGAGCAAGTCATGCGCCCTCGTGCCATCGTCGATCGCACCCCGCTGAATGTGGCCAAGCTCGAAAACTTTACGGCCGCGCAGGGCGTCGTGCAGGGTGAGTCGATTTCTTCCCTGTCGTTTTCCGAGCGGGGCCTCGCCTACCGCATTCCGCTCGAATTAGGGCAAAAAACCGGTTTTTATTTTGATCAGCGCGATCTGCGTTGGCGCGTCGAGGCGCTTTCCAAAGGCAAGCGGGTGCTCGACGCCTACTCGTACGTCGGTTCGTTCGGGCTTGCGGCAGCACGCGGCGGCGCCACCGACGTAGTTTGCGTCGACGAAAGTGCGCCTGCCTTGGAAACGGGCGCCGAGTGCGCGCGCGCGAACGGGCTCGACGCCGTGATGCACTTCGAGCGCAGCGATGCGCGACGCATGATGCAAGATGCACACGGTAGTTTCGACCTCGTGGTGGTGGACCCACCAAGGCTTGCGCCTTCGCGAGGCTCGCGTGAGCAGGCGCTTTTCATGTACGCTCGCCTGTCCGAGCTCGGCTGCCATGCCGTCAAGCCGGGAGGGCTGCTCATCATGTGTTCGTGCTCGGCAGCGGTCGACCTCACCGGTCTCACACGGGCACTCGCAACGGGTGCCGTGCGCGCAAACATGGACGCCATCGTGCTCGAGCGCGTTTTTCAAGGCATTGACCACCCGGTGCCTGCGGCCTTTGGCGAAGGGCTCTATTTGAAATCGCTGATTGCCCGCGTGTTGTCGCGCAGCAGTCATTCGTTCGCGCCGGCGGATCACGAATGAGACCCTTGTCCACGATTCCGCCCGAGGTGCTCCGCAGCCTGCGCGGCGTGCTCTTCGATCTCGACGACACGGCTCTGTCGCACGGCGTGCTCACACGCGAGGCGTACGACGCGATTTGGTCGATGCATGATGCAGGGCTCGTGCTCGTTGCGGTCACCGGGCGCCCAAGCGGTTGGGGTGAGGTTATCGCGCGGCAATGGCCCGTTGACGGTGCCGTGACCGAAAATGGCGCGGTGCATGTCGTGCGTCATGGCGTGGGCGTCGACGTTCACGAAACCGGCACGCCCGAACAACTGGCAGAACGAAAAGAGCGCCTTCGGGCGCTCGTGGAGTCCGTCGCGCGTGCGGTGCCGCGTGCGCGTCTCGCCGATGACTCTTATGCCCGCAGGTCGGACGTGGCATGGGACATTGGCGAGCGTGATGCGCTCGATGGCGCCAGCATTGCAGCGCTCGAGCGCGAAGTCATGTCGGCTGGCGCGCGCACCACGCGTTCGTCGGTGCACCTGCACGCCAGCTACGAGAGCGACGACAAGGCAACGGGAGCCGTGCGCTTTTTGCGCGAGCAGCTCGGCGAAGATCCTGGTCGAGCGCTCGGTCGCTATGCCTTCATTGGTGACAGCGGCAACGACGCACCTTGTTTTTCCGCCTTTCGTGTGACCTTTGGCGTTGCGAACGTGCGCGCGCATTTGCCACGGTTGCCCGTGCCTCCGCGCTGGGTTGCTTCGCGCGAGCGCGGCGCGGGCTTTGCCGAGATTGCACGCGTTCTTGTGGCTGCCCGCGGGTGATTGGAGCGCGTGAAGTTTCCGCCATTGCCCTTCATCAAGTAAAGTCGTCGACATCATGCAGTCGATGCAGTCGAATCAGTCTAAGAAAGCGGGCGCGACCGAGGAGCTTTTGGCGATTGCGGCGAAGCACGTTTACCCCAATAACAAGCCTGCGAAGATTGTGCTCGCGCGCGGGCAAGGCTCGCGCCTTTTCGACGTCGAGGGCCGCCGCTTTCTCGACCTTGCCGCTGGTGTGGCGGTTTGCTCGCTCGGTCACGCGCACCCAAAGCTTACCGCAACGATTGCCGCGCAGGCTGGGCGGCTCATGCACGTGTCGAACTACTTCTACAACGAAGAAAACATCCTGCTTGCGAGCGAGCTTTGCGAGCTTTGCGAGAAAGAGGGCTTGACTCGCGCCCTGCTTTGCAACTCGGGCACCGAGGCCAACGAAGCCATGTTCAAGGCTGTTCGTCGCCACTTTTACGTGAAAGGCGACAAGCGCTCGCGCATCATCTCCTTTCACAACTCGTTTCATGGTCGCACCATGGGCTCGTTGGCCATGACGGGTACGCCAAAGTACCGCGAAGGCTTCGGGCGCATCGAAGGCATCACGCATGTAACCTACGGCGATCTCGACGCGGTTGCCGCCGAAATGGGCAGCGACGTCGCCGCCGTGATCGTCGAAGCCGTGCAAGGGGAGGGCGGCGTCATCCCTGCACCTTTAGGCTTTCTCGAAGGGTTACGTGCACTATGCAATCAGCATGGCGCTCTTCTTGTTTTCGACGAGGTGCAGACCGGCATTGGAAGGCTCGGGCGCTGGTTCGGGTTTCAGCGCTCGGGGAGCTTTGCCGGCGTTCGCCCCGACGCCATTTCGCTTGCAAAGGGGCTTGGTGGCGGGTTCCCCATTGGTGCCATGGTCACGAGCGAAGAGCTCGGCTCTGCGCTTCCTCCTGGCACACACGGCTCCACATTTGGCGGAAACCCACTTGCGTGCGCCGCGGCGCGCACCGTGCTTCGCGTGATGGAAGCAGAGGACATCGTGCCGAATGTCGAGCGCAAAGGGCAGCTTTTGTCCGCCATGCTCGCAAGGGTCGCTCGCGAACTGCCCAACGTGTGCGAAGGGCAGCGAGGCGAGGGTTTGCTTCGCGGTCTCATTCTTAGGCCTGGGTTTGTCGCGCGTGACATCCTGCCGAAGCTTGTTGACGCTGGCGTTTTGCTCCTCGCAGCAGGCGAGCGCGTTTTGCGCTTTGCACCTCCACTCATCATTACCGATGCCGAGCTCGAAGAGGGCGTGGCCATCGTCCGCAAAGTGCTCGAGGAACTCCCAGCACACAGCAGTTGACTTGCCCACGTCTGGTCGAATGCGAGATACGCGAGATACTTGGGATGCCTGGCGTTGTGACATCGGAAGGAGACGGCGGATCCTCGTCATCGGGCTCGGTGTGCGCGGGTTGTGGCAAGCCTATCGACCCGCTGCGTGCTGGTCACGTTGCCATCGTTGACGGCACTTTTCGCTATTTCTGCAATGCGGCGTGCAAAGTTCTGTACGTCGAGGCAAGTCCACGTCGCGCAGCGTTCGACGCGATGACGGCCGAACCTCCTCCTGTTGCGCCAGTCTCACAGCCTATTGCGCCGATTGCGATGGCTGCCACAGGCCGTGCAACGCTGCCAGGCATTGCACCGGAAGCCACGCCATCGCACGACGCGAGTGACGACGGCGACGACGAAGTTGTCACTCCGCCATGGGCGCAGGAACCAGTCGATTCCGTAGGGGAGCAGCATGCTGCGCCCCTACCTCGCGACGCAAACCAACAAAACGCATTCGTAGGGGCGCCATTCATGGCGCCCAACCACGGTATTTTGGAATCCGCACCCTTGGCCGATTCCGAGGGCGCGATGAATCGCGCCCCTGCGCCCCTACAACGCGCTCTTGGCATTGCACCCGCCATTGGCATTGGTGCGGGTATTGTGGCCGCGGCCGCGCCGCTTGCGGGGGAATTGGCCTCCAAGTTTTGCCTGCCGCTCGCCATGCTGGCTGCATTTGTCGTCGTCATGCGTGCTGGACTTCGCCCGCGCGATCCAAGCGAACCGTCGCCATGGATTGTGGCGGTGCCGGTGGCGATCGCGGCCATCACCGCAGCCACAACCTTCGCGATGGTGGGCCGTGTGCCCGCCGGAAAGGTCGATGCTTACGCCGCCTTTGTAGGGGTTGCTGCTGCTGCATCGCTTCTCGTTGACTTGGCTTTGGGCCGCGCGCGACGTGACGTCGAAGCCGCGCGCACACGCATGGCTCGCGCAACGTCCACGGGCACCGATCACGCGTGGGGCCGTCTTGCCAACGCGCAGAGCTCGCGTCTCGACGTTGCAGCCCCTCTGGTGGGGTTCATGCGGCGGGCAGTCGAGCTCGCAGTGCCCATTGCTGCTGTCATCGTTGCGGTGGCTGCCTATGCAACGAGCCGCGATGCGTGGCCTGAGGTGTGGCCTGACGTTGTCATCGCGGCATGTGCGGGAGCGTATGCGCTAGCCGCGGTGGCTGCTGCATCGGCTGCGGCTCTTGCGCATGCGCATGGTCACCTATCTGCTCTGCGGAGAGGCATTGTTTATAAAGACGCGCAGGCCTTTGACGTTGCCGCTCGTGCCGACGTTGCCGTCATCTGTTCGCGTGGAACCGTTCTGCTCGGTGAGCCCGAGATTGTGACCGTCGAAGCGATCGGTGATATAGCGACCGACCGCGTTTTATCGCTTGCTGCCGGCACAGAAATGGCGTCGAACCCCGCAGCGTCCACCGCGATCCTCGGCGAAGCACGCGCGCGCGAAGTACGCCCAGAACACGTTCGCTCGGCCATCGTTTACGAAGGCCTTGGTGTTACCGCGCTCGCGCCCGATGGCGACAAAGTAATTGTGGGTAGCCGCGGCTTGCTCTTGCAAGAAAAGGTTAGTGTTGCCATTTTCGACGCACGCGTTACCGAGCTCGAGGCCGAAGGGCGCAGCGTGCTGCTCGTGGCACTTGGCGATCGTTCGATTGGTCTGCTCGCATTGCAAGACGGCCTTCGCCGCGGCGCACGCGCTGCCATCCAGAGGCTGCATGATGCAGGTATCGAGCCCGTGCTTCTCAGCGGCGAGGCGCGTGAGACATGCGAAACCATCGCGCGTGCGCTTGACATCGAGCATGTTCGACCCGAGATCCTCCCGGCTGATCGCGGAGCCGAAGTGCGCGCTCTTGCTGACGGGGGCCACGTGGTTGCTGCGATTGGCCACGCATCGTCCGACGGTGGGGCGCTTGGTTCCGCCGACGTGCCCGTGGCCATGGGACAGGCGGGGCCTGTGCCTGGAGAGTGGAGCGTTGCTCTGGCGTCCGACGATGTCCGCGACGCGGCTCTCGCACTCACCGTGCCCCGTGCCTGCCGCGAACGCGCGCGCGTGATCGCCCTCGTCGGCGCCGGCGCACAGGCACTTTCGCTTTTTGGCATTGTCTTCGGCATTGCGCCGCCGGTCGTAGCGCCGGTCGTATCGGTGATCGCCGCGGTGATCGTGGTTGGGTTGGTGCGCGAACCTCCACACGCACCGGCGCCATCGCCTTTGCCGCCGTCGTCGGAGTAGGAAGTCTTACGTGACCGCGTTTGCGGCATACGGTTGATCAACTGCCGCGACGAGCTCTGGGCTGGGTTCGAGCAGCTGCGCAGCTAGTTGCCGAGACCTGTCGCGACGAGACCAAGGACGGCCTGGCGTTCGCCAAACAGGGCAACTCCTTGCTGCTGCTCATGGACGGCGACCAATGAAACAGCGTTCGTGTAGAGCATCAACGATCTTGGCAGTGCGGTGAGGCTCTCCGTAGGTAAAATGCACTGAACTCATGGCCAAAGATCCACTTCGCTACAAAGGCGACGAAACGAAATTGCGGGGCGGTGGCGTCTACGTGCGGGCCGAAGGGATCACACAAGACGACGTCGTCCTTGCAGTCAAACGCTTCTGGGCGTCGACGAAGGCAGCAGAAGAAGAGCCGGGCGACGCAGGCATATCCGGAGCCGATTTCAAGAGGCACGGCCTCCTTGGCGTCGCGATACTTCCCGCTGCGCCCGACGCCGATGGAAGCGACTGGATCGGCGTCTACGACACCGCTCCGTACTCGCACGAGGAGTGGCTCGACGATCTGTGTCGCGCCCTCAACGCTTACCTCGCCGTGCCGGTATTCTCGTTCTACATCGGGCCGAAGACGCGACTCGCCTCGCACGGTGAGAGCGGCTACGCCGGTCTAGCGAGAAAACCGACCCGTACGTGGGACAAGACGCTTCGCGCGGTCGACCGATTTCCTTACCCGTTCTTTGCGCCGGCAGATCCCGTCGAGGGTGTTGTCTGGCTTCGTTTTCGCATCGCCTCTGATGTTTTGCTTCGTAAGCTGGAGTTCGAGAAGGAATTCTGGCGATAGGGAGGCTAACGCAATCACGGGGCCTCCCCCTTTGGTACTTCTTTATCAAAGTGCGAAATCGATCGCCGACATCCGCGTCCCCGCGGGTGCGATGAGCCACGCGAGCGCGCGATAGCGTTCGTGCGCGAGGCTCGCGACGCGATCGGCCTTCGCCGTCGAGGCGCTCGTCAAAGGCTTATTGGAGATCGCAAGATCTCCTCCCGCGAGCTCCGCGCCGAGCTCGAGCCCAGGGAGATCCTCGATCATTTTCGCGAGATCGACCGCGCGATCAGGATGCACCCTCCGCTCTTCCATCCTCCAATGGAGCGTGAGCTGCTCGCGGTAACGACGATGGATCTCCTCCTCCGATCGCAGCGACGCGGTCTCGAGGAGCGCATCTGCCGCCGGCGTTCCCAGGCCGAACGTCTTGAGGAGCGTCTTCTCAACGTCCATGTCTCGGATCTTCGCTTGAAGTTGCGGTAGCCGCACACGATCCAGCGCCCACCCCAGCATAATGGCGGCTTCGATCGACCATGAGCGGTCGATACACTCCGGCGTCATCGACGACTGGAGCGGCTCCGCGAAGAGCGCCGCTTCACGCTCATCGAGCTCCTCTTCGATCCCGCGCTCGCGCAGCCACAGCCGCATCGCCGCGACCTCCTTCTGCGTCTTCTCATACTGGTCTGACAGAATGAGCGCACGTTGCCCCGGTAGACTCGCGCGCCATGACACCGCCGCGAGCGCGAGCGCCCGCGCTGCGACACGTCGCGGCGAGTGATGAACGACCCGGGGCGACGCCGCGAGCTCGGCGAGCCGCGTGCGCAAGAGCAGAGTGGGATGCTCCTCCGGAGGGCACGCCATGATCTCCGCAAACGGAGCTTCTTTCAGGAGCGAAGTGAGATCCGGATCGGCCGCGATCTTGGCGAGGTCATGCCCATAGCGGGCCGCGCCTCGGAGCGCATGGAGCGCGCCCGCTCTGTCACCGAGCTCCGCGAAGACGCAGAGCGCGTTGTGAAACGCTGTTGGGTTGAACCTCGCGTTGGGCAGACAGTAGCGAAGATACCTCCGGGCTCGGTCCGCATCGACGCCGAGTTTGTGGATGGCGTTTTGAACCGTGTAGAGCGCATTCACATAGGTTGAATCCTCTTCGAGGTGAGGCACCGTGATGAGGTCGTCGAAGAGCCGGAGGGAGTCGGCGTGTCGGCCTTGTTCGTTCCACTTCCACGTGAGCTGCAACGCTTGATAGTTGACGCTCTCAGTCCCCCATAACTCCCATGTTGCGCGGTCGAAGAGGAGCCGGCGTTCGCTGGGCTCGAGCGACATGAGGGTCTGCACGTGCGCCTTTTTCTTCGCGCGCATGGTGCTGACCGCGCTTTGTGGGAGCTCGCCCTCCGCCTCTTCCAACGCGATCGCCGCACGCACCGAGGCCACGTCGCTCCAGTCGACGTGCATGTCCTTCATCTTGCGGAGTTCGCTGGGCTTCTGCTCGCCGTCGTCGCGTTCGTTTGTCATTGGAGCGAAAACATACCCCAGCTTAGTGGCTGTCCTTGCGCCGCTGCGCTGCTCGGCATGGCGCTCTGGTGAAGCCTAAAAAGTTTCCCAGACGATCGTTCGAAGCTTCCCAGATGAGAATGAAGCTTCCTAGACCAAAAATTTGCCGAGAAATACGCTCTTTCAAGATTGGGGCGGCCAGGCGCTGGTTTCGAGATCGAAAATTTAGGCCAAAATCTGACGCGGGAGACTTGGCGACCAATCCGGGAAGCTTCGTGGCCGTCCGTGAAACTTCGTTCTTTGGTATCCGCGACGGCCAGACGTTCGCGTTCAAGATGCCGCCGTTCGACGCAGGAACTCCAATCGCTCGCAGCGTCAGAGCAGCCCCAACTTGGCCAAGGGTTCGTTCCAGTGGTGGGGGTCGACTCCGGTTTTTGCTCCGATGGCCGCTTGCGCCATTCGTTGAACCTTCAAACACTGTTCGGACGTTGGTTTGCAGCCGCTCTCGGCGTAGAGCGCGGCGATTTGTAGGGAGATGTTTTCAAGAACAACCGAGCCGCCCTCGACCGTGAGATTGTGGAATAAGTTCGTCAACCGAGGAACGATGTTTGGGATGCGTGGGATGCTGCGTTCGAGCCATGGTTGATACTGAAGAGATGGCTCGATGAGCTCGCACGTGTAGGCAAATTGAAGAGGCGAAATTTCGTGGGTTGAATGGATCCAGCGATGAATGTCGGCGTGAAAAGCTGCGTACTCCTCATTGCTAGGTGCGTCGTCAAACTGCTCGGTGATGACATTGACATTGTCGACTCCTCCCGCAACAAGCCCGCGTTGATGCGCGTACTCTCGAATTTCGTCGTTGTATGCAATCCGCAGATCAACCTCGAACCAATCCGCGGTGGACACGAACCGCTGCTCCGCGAGGTCGGCGCGTTCATCGGTAAGCAAGAGCACGGCGCGTTGGGGTGGTTTGACGCGCTCTCCGCCGAGGCGATCCCAAAGGAGTGGAACGAAGAGAACGCCGGGCGCCTCCATGCGAGCGGGTTCGCTTTCCTTCACCTCCCCGACGGATCTCGATACTGGCGCTTATCAAGGTCGACGCAACCCGCCCGGCTGCCGTTGCGCTGCTCGGCTCCGAGGGAGAGGCGCGTACGATAAAGCGTGAGGCCATGCCCACGATGAAAGAGCTCGGTCCGAAAAGCTCCAATAGCTCGCATCGATGCTGCCATGAAGTAGCGCAAGGCAAAGGGCTCGGATCTCTTGAAGGCGGCGTGCCTGCGGGCGGTGTCCCGGCGATTGTTGAAATTTGAAGGTGGTGGTTCCCCCGGCCCCGATCGAAAAATCGGGGTGCAATCCCAAAAATGCCTCTGGCGAGATCGAGGTCACGGCCTATACGAACGTCGAAGGCACAGTCACCCAAGTCGGAGTCCACCCCTCTCTGTCGAGCATTTCTCGGAGCATCACGCCTACGGCCGACGGCACATTTGTCCCAGTTGGGGTCTACCCTGGTATGCTTAAAAGCAGCGCGATCTCAAACTGTCTCGAGAAGACCCTGAGCGCATGGACCTTCGGTGATCGCGTCTACGGATCGGCGACCCAGCGGCTCCATTTTCGTCCGCGGTCGGCCAAGACCCCGCAAATCCCGCGAAAACAGACACTCCCTAAGCTTCTCTGATGGCCACGAAGCTTCCCTGATGGGTCACCACGTCTCCCTGACTGGATTTTGGCCTAAATTTTCGTTCTCGAAACCCGCGCCCGGCCATTCCAACCTCGAAAGTGCGTCTTTCTCGACAAATTTTCGATCCAAGAAGCTTCCTTCTCATCGGGGAAGTTTCGAAGATCATCAGGGAAGCTTCACAACAGAACCTGTCATAAACTCGATGCATGGGCGAACCAGCGAAGAGGCTACGCAGCGACGCGGAACTCTGGGCCGAGCTCGAAGCGTTGCCGTTGAATCTCAAGGGTGAGATCATCGATAGCGAACTGCACGTGATGCCGCGACCGCGACCGCGTCACACGTGGACTACCACCATGCTCGGTCAGCATATCGGTGGTCCATTCAATGCCGATAACGATGGCCCTGGCGGCTGGATCATCCTTGTGGAACCTGGCATCGAGCTGCCTTCCGCGCCCGAAGTTGCGCCCGACGTTGCGGGCTGGCGCCGCGAACGTTTCGCCTGGCCAGAGGGCAACGAACCCCTTCGCATCGTGCCCGACTGGGTTTGCGAAGTGCTCTCGCCATCGAACGCAGTTTATGATCGCCGCATCAAGTTTCCTTTTTACGCACGCATCGGGGTGTCGTGGCTGTGGGTGGTCGAACCTCGCGATCGGACCGTCGAAGTCCGCAAGCGCGAGACCGATCGCTGGAGCGTGCTCGCCACTTTTGCGGGCGACGAGGCGATGCGCGCCGAGCCATTCGACGCGATCGAGATCCCGCTCGGCCGCCTGTGGGCGGGTTGATGGGTCGGTTTTCTCGCTAGACCGGCGTGGCCGCTCTCGCCGTACGAGACGAATCGCGTCTTCGGCCCGATGTCGAAGTGGGACGAATGAAAGGATCAATGAAATGTCAAGAAACATGGTTTTGGTCTTGGCGGGATTGCTTGTCGGTTTCGTGGCGTGCTCATCTTCCGATTCTGACGATAACCTCCTCCAGTCGTCCTGCGTCCAAAAGAATCTGTCATTCCATCGAACCCTCCAGGATGGAAGCAAGTGCACTAATTTCGGCTATGCAGACTGCAAAGGCTTTGCAAGTGATTGTATCAATGATTGCGCTGAGGGGATTTGCCAACCGCGTGAATGCCAGGGCGACGGAGATTGTACGGGGTTCGGCAGCGGCTACCTGTGCGGCGAATACATTGTTAGCGATAAGTCCTATGGCCACTGGTGCTATTACTGCGAAGAAGGGAATAGCACCTGTTGCATATCTGGAAGGCGCGGCTGCCCGTGCTTGTCGGGGGGCGGGTGCTCGTCATCGTCCGACACGTGCGTCAGCGGCGTGTGCACAGACACTTGCCCTGCGGGGTGCCGTGCAGGCTCGGTCTGCTGCGGCGGTGCATTTTGTAGCGGCAATTGCATCGGAACGCCTTGCTGCGATTAGCGGCGCGCTGCAAACTAGTAAACGCGGTCGAACGGGCATGGTCAAGTGCGACGCGGACCAAACGCGATCCGCAGTGCATTCGTTGATACCATCGGCATATGTCGCTCAACGTCGGGGGCATTTACGTCGCCAGCAAGCACGGCGTCACGCGCGCAAAGGTCGTCGCCGAGATCAAAGCGTTCTGGACCAAAATCGGCGCGCGACCCTACGCCGGTGACGTCCTCGCGATCGCGCCGTTGTCGCTCGATAAGACGGGCGTGCTCGGGTTCGTTGTTAGCCGCAAGACCGACGGTTGGATCGCCGTGTACGACTCGGAGCGTTATCGCGCCGACCCTGCGCTTGCGCGACATCTGTCGATCGCGCTCGGAGTTCCGGTGCTGCACTACGAGCTTCATGGCGCGACCGACAGCGCCTACGCGAAGGTTTGGGGTGAGGGAGGTCCCAAGGTTTCTGCGAGGCCGAAGTGGGACGAGGTCGAAGAACTCGTGAGCACGCTTCCGTATCCGACGCTCTATTTCAACCACCTGCAGCGCGAGGTGCCGAAAGAAATCCTCGCGGAGTTCGAGCTTTTCGCGTTCGAAGGCATCCCCGCGCGGCCCAAAGCGCAATACACGGGGCCGACGCCGCAAGTGCTCGACGAAGAAGCGCAGAAGGCCGAGGCCAAGCGCCTTTGCGAGGCTTACGACATCGAAGGCATGCGCGCGCTCCTCGAGAAGGCGCCACACACCGTGTGGGTTGTGCGGGGTAGCATGGAGATACGCAGACCAAAGCAAGCCCGCAGGGCTCGCGTTCGTTCTCGCATTCGCCGACGTGTGCGCGACCGCCCCGTGGGGGTCGAATCTCGCGGTCGCCGCGGCCGCGGCGCGCACGGGCGATCACGCGCTGTTCGCGCGCGCGTTCGAGTCCGCGAAGGACGAATCCTCGTTCGTGCTCTGGGAGCAAAAGGCGTTCGAGCTCTATCAACAGGAAAAGAACGTCGCGGGCGCGCTCGAGATCCTCTCCGCGGTGATCACGCGGCCCAACGCGGCTCTCACGGCGTGGAACAACTGGCTCGCAATTCTCTTGCAGCAGCCGCTCCCGCCGCGCGCGGAGATCGCCGAACGGCTCGACGCTGCGGCAAAGCTCGCGCCGCAGAATCCGACGATGTTCCGCAACCTCGCATGCATCGAGCACAAACTCGGCGACACCGATCGCGCGCTCGAGCACGTACGCGCTGCGGTTCGCTGCGGCTACACGAACCTCGACGGGCTCCGAAACGACGACTCCTTCGACGACATCCGCGGCGACGCACGCTTCGAGGAAGCCTTTGTTCCATCGGGCGATTTCGACATTGGTCATCTCGAACTCGAGCTCCATGTTCGAAGCCGAGCCCGACGAGCGCTTCATCCCACGGGCGGGGAAGGCCCCGTGACCGTGTCAACCTCCCGATCGCCAGAATTCCTTTTCGAACTCCAGCTTACGAAGCAAAACGTCAGAAGCGACGCGAAAACGAAGCCAGACAACACCCTCGACGAGATCTGCCGGCGCAAAGAATGGGTAAGGAAATAGGTCGACCGCGCGAAGCGTCTTCTCCCACGTACGGGTCGGTTTTCTCGCTAGACCGGCGTAACCGCTCTCACCGTGCGCAGTCGTTAGCGCCCCAATTCGCACCTTCTTCATCGACGAGCACCGCGTCGGACAAGGCGTTCAGGTGCTCACGCGTGATAGGCTTCAGCTCGGCTTCGCAAGCTCGCGCCATGCAGTAAGGTCCACGCCGGCCAGTCTACGTTGGAGGTTCCTCCAGGGCCAGGGAAAGGTGAGGTTGGTTTCCCCAGGAACGGAAGTTCTACGATATAGTCAACCTGTTCGCCAAACTGGGTGAGGCTCAGTATGCAGCGGAAAACGAATTGTTCAGGAGAGATAAACCATGAATGTCACTGAATTTGCCGCGACGCTTTATTTCGAAACTGAGCCTGCATTGACGGCGGAGCAGCTTTTCGAGACTTGGGGCCGTGAGGGTTATACCTGCGAATGGGACGAACAACGTGAGGCAGATGACATTTTCGCCGGTTTTCGCGGAGGCACCTTCGTCAAGCTGAAAAGGTCTCGACCTGCTGATCTGAAAGCCGTCGTGGCGGCCTGCCCAGATTATCCGAATCTGGCCGACGTCGATATTGATTGGGATAGCACCTTTCTCATCAATCCCAAAGTAGCATGGGAAGACGTACAGCGGGCCAGTCATGAAATCAAATTCGGTTTTCGCATCGTCGCCGAACCCGACCAGCCGCGGATAGCGCATAACGAGCTGGTCGCCACGCTTCTGGGGATTCATCAGGCGGCCCCATTGCAAGCCCTATGGCTGCGTTCGCTGGGCGCCCTAATCGGGCGACGGGACCTCGACGAGTATCTGGCCTATGCCAACAGCAACACTGAAGGAGCCAGCGTGCAATTCGCACCAATGCTGGCATTCGGAAGCTTCGTTCGCCGTGATGGCGACACTGTGACAGCCTGGACCACAGGGCTCGCTCACTTCGGCCATGACGACCTTTGGCTCGAAGAAAATGGAATGAATCCCATGGATGCGCAGCTCCTGATTTTCAACACCGGCTGCATGATTACGGGTGGACACCATTACCCTGCTGGCGACACGATGGAGACAAGCGATGTCCACTGCCGTTTTCTGCAGGAGCCTTTCAAAGGGAAACCCGCCTTGCGCCTGCAGTGGTTGAAATGAGCAACCCTGGAGTCACCTGCGCGAAGAGCGTGTTCCGAATCGTTGTAACGTGGGCTTCATGCCGTCGCACCTCGATGTCCGTCCCCCGCTCACCGATCTGCGACGTGGCAAACTCGGTCTCGATGAGTGGGAAGAAACACTCTACGTCGCGATCGAATTCGATCGCGTGTTGACAAAGACAGAGAAAGCCAGCGTCACAAAGCTCTACGCTGATTGGACAAAGCGGATCATCATAGAGTCCGCGGCTGACGAAGACTTCGACGGCGACAGCATGCGTATCGACGCGCTGTTCATCGGCGACAAGACTGTTCGCGGTGGCGTCTCGCGGTTCATCGCGGCGAGCGATGCGTGCGTGTGGCTGGTCGGCGAGCTCCGCAAGCTGCCCAGCGTCGTCTCCGTGGTGTTCGGCGATCCGCCCGACGACGGTGCGCCTCTCGAACACGAGGTCGCGCCTGCGAGCGATGAGCCTCCGGAGGATATGGCGAAACTCGAGCTCGTTGCCAACGGTCAGCTAGCAGCGTCGCTTTGCTTCTCGATCCGCGCTTCCTTGCCGCCTTCAAACGCAAGAAGTCGAAGCGAGCGTAACCAAGGCCGAAGATGAGTGCATGGCGTCGCGCTCAGGCCCGCTTCCCAACGACACTTCGACAGCAGTCGTATGCGCTTTCTATGAGGATCTTCCCTGCTGCAAGGAACTCTGGCCAAGCTTCGGAACTTGGTTCACGCCAGAGGAATTCACCATGCTGCTGCCGGCATTCGCCTACCACCTCTCTGCCGAGGATCTGGAGGCATTGCAGATTGCCTATCAGAGGGGGCGATCACGCGCACGGCCATCGCGCGCGTGACGGATCCCATGCACACCGATCTTTTTTGTACCTTACTCGCCCGACCCACCACGCTATTTATCGTATATTTGACATGGGCTTGGTGGCAGCATCGGGGAAAGAAGCTCAAGCCGGTGCTCGATAGGTTCATCGCGGACGCTGTTTCATTGGCTGCCGTCCATGAGCAGTAGCAAGGAGTTGCCCTGTTTGGCGAACGCAAGGCCGTCTTTGGCCTCGTCGCAGCGGACCTCGGTAACCCAGCTTCGCAGCTGTTCGAGCCCAGCCCAGAGCTCGTCGCGGCAGTCGTTAGCGCCCCAATTCGCACCTTCTTCATCGACGAGCGCGGCGTCGGACAGGGCGTTCAGGTGCTCACGCGTGATGGGCTTCAGCTCGGCTTCGATCGCTTCCAAGCTCGCGCCCTGCAGCAAGGTCCACGCCGGCCAGTCTACGTCGGAGGTTCCTCCAGGCCAGGGAAAGGTGAGGTTGGTTTCCCCCCACAGACCAGCCAACACCGGCAGGCCCAGGATCTTGAGCACCGGGTTCCAGCGGCCGAATGCATCATTCGGCATGTAATAGGTCAACTGCATGAGGATCTCGTCGCCACACGGCCTGGCTGCGTGGTTGAGCAAAAGCTCTGTAACCCGCGCGTATTCGTAAGCCTGCTCCAGCTCCAGCGGCCCTTTGAAGATTGCCTCCAGCGCGTTCTTGACGACCTTCTTACCCTCTGCTTTGTCGTCACCCAAGGTCATGAACACGTCATTGAGGTAGTTGGCGTTGGCTTCGCTCTTAAGCACCTCCACCGCCGCGAGTTGCTTGCTTCCCACCAGGCCTTGCAGCCTATCGGGCGCCACCTTCCAACCGCGTACGAACCGTTCTGCCATTGGCCTCTTTCCTTTCCGTGCGACTTGATGAACTCGAAGTTAATCAGGTTAACCCGCACATGGCCCCCGTCATTTCAATCTGGCGACGGAAGGCGTCGAAAAAGTCGTCGGCGTGCACTCGGCGCGATGGCCCTTACCCTTGCGCGTCGCCGCCGCAAAGGGAGGGCGCTAACGCGGCTGGTGTATGGGCAAAGGCACGGTACGCAGGGACGAGACGACCTGCCGAAGCGTTGCAAGCTTCTCGTTACGTTCCGAGCCTGTGAGTGCGTGGCGTGCCACTTGGGCGAACTCTCCGAGTGCACGCCATTGTGGCGTGTCTGGCAACCCGAGCGCACAGCGAAACGCGTCGCCCATCTCGATGGCACTCGAGAAGCGCGCGGCGGGATCTTTTGCAAGGGCGCGAGCAAAAAGCTCGTCGACGACGAGCGGCGCCTGCGGGACGAACGTGCGGATGGGCGGTGGCGGCGCTTCGACTTGCTCGATTCGGATCGCGATTTCAGACTTGCCTGTGGGAAGAAACGGCGGGCGGCCCGCTAGCGTCTCGTACAAGACGATGGCTGCAGAATACAAATCGCTCCGCCCGTCGAGCGGCGCGCCGAGAACTTGTTCGGGCGACATGTACGTGCCTGTTCCTGGCGACAGCTCTTGGGGCGACGGCGCTTTGTATCCGTGGGCTGGCCGAACGAGATACGCGATGCCGAAGTCGGCGAGTTTCACGATGCCGTCACGGCGGATCATGATGTTCGAAGGCTTGACGTCACGGTGAACGATGCCAAGCGAATGCGCGGCGGCAAGCGCGCCAAGAAGCTGCTGCACGTAGTACCAGGCTCGTTGGAACGCGAGCCCGGGCAGCTGACTGGGGCCTGCGAGCCTGGCCCTTTTGACGTTGCGAGCGATGACGATGTCGAGCGTGTCTCCGTCGACGTACTCCATGGCAAGGGTCAACCAGTTTGACGCCTGTGGTGCGGTTGGCAGAGCCATTGTGGCAGATGCATTGGGATCTTGGGGGACTGGATCAGGGGGCAAGCCGATGGTCGTTTGCCCGTATGTGAACAAATCGTAGAAGCGCACGACGTTCGGATGATCGAGCCGCTCCAAAGCCTCGGCCTCGTTCTGGAAGAAAGCGAAAATCTCAGGGCTTTGACTGGCTTTTGGCTTGAGTTGCTTGAGGGCGAGCGGTACGGGTGCTTCGCCTCCGCGCGGCCCTCTGGGATTGTGAAACAGCCATGCGCGGTACACGGTGCCCATGGCGCCCGAGCCGACGCGCGTGTCGACGACGATCGTGCCATAGCCGCGGTCGATCTTCGTACCGGGATTGAGAGCGTTCATCTCGCTCGAGGGCAGCCAAGGCCTGCCACATTGCGGGCATGCGGAGGCGTCGTCGGGGATGACACGGTTGCATTGGGTGCAAGCACGCACGATTTCTTTAGCGTAGCGGAGTCGCCATGAATTATCCGGGCTAGGTGTGCTTAGGTGGTCTTATAAAAATGGCGAAGCTTGAGCTGACAGTCAGCGATGGTGAAGATGGCGTGCGTCTTGATAAAGCCGTTGTTGCGCTGGCCAAAGGTGCATCGCGCGCACGCGTAAAAAAAGCGATCGAAGCCGGCAGTGTGCGCGTCAACGGCCGCATCGTGCCAAAGGGCGGCGTCGTCAAAACGGGCGACATCATCACCATCGACGAAGCCGTGGCGCGACCTAGCGACGCGCCGTGCGAGGCTGAACCCGATGCGCCGCTTTGCATCCGTTTCGAGTCGAGCGAGGTCCTCGTTGTCGACAAGCCCGCCCATCAACCCACGGCACCACTACGGGAAGGCGAAGTTGGTACGCTTGCCAGTGCACTGCTCGGTCACTTTCCAGAGCTCCGTGGCGTTGGCTACTCGGCGCGCGAGCCCGGCATCGTTCATCGCCTTGACACCGGCACTTCGGGCCTCGTGATTGTGGCTCGCAACGCGGGTGCGTTCGAAAAGCTGCGCCATGCACTCAAAAACGGACAGATCCACAAAGAGTATTTGCTTTTATGCCGCTCGGCGGACTTGCCCGACAATGGCTCAATCGAGTACCCGATTGCCAATCATCCAAAAGACAAGCGGCGTGTTTATCCGTGTGTGCACCCGCGCGATGTGATCCGCTATGCGCCGCGCCCGGCGATAACCCGCTATTGCATACAAGCGCGCGTGGGCAACTGGGCCTTGGTTCGCGCCGAGGCGCCGCAAGCCATTCGCCACCAGCTGCGCGCCCATTTTGCGGCCATTGAGCATCCGCTTGCGGGTGACGTGCTCTACGGTGGCGAAGAAGTGGCCGGCCTCGATCGTCATGCATTGCATGCCGGACGTGTCGCGTTCGATGGATCGGGCGATCACGAGCTAGTCGAGATGCTGCGGTTTGACGTCAGCTCACCGTTGCCCGACGACATGTCCAGGCATGTGCAGATCGATTCGTTGTCCTCTGCGTAATAAGCCCCTGCCATGAAGGAAACGACGCTGCTCTACGGCGCTCTCGCCGCCACAGGAATTGCCGCGCTTTACGCCATCACGCACACGCATTCGCCTGATGTGCCTGCAACCGCAGAGCCGCTCGCCTACCGCGAGCCCAACTCCGTCGTTGATGATCCGCCAGCACTCGCACGCGCCGAAGTGCCCATTCGGCTCACCGCGTCCGATGGCACGGGGCTCACACTTTCGTCGATGAGCGCCAACGCTGTCCTCGAAGATCCGCTCGCGCTGACCGAACTGCATCTCGTGTTCGAGAATCCGAACGACCGCGTGCTCGAGGGCACCTTCCGCATCACACTTCCGCAAGGCGCATCGCTAAGCCGCTTTGCGATGAAGGTCGGCGAGGCATGGCAGGAGGGCGAGGTCGTCGAGAAGCAGGCGGCACGGCGCGCTTACGAAGATTTCCTGCATCGCCGGCAAGATCCCGCGCTCATGGAGCAAGGCGCGGGCAACGAATTCGCGGTGCGTGTGTTTCCGATCCCCGCGCGCGGCAAAAAAGAATTGATCGTGACGTATTCCGAATTACTAAAAGTGGGCGCCCCTTTCGTGCTGCCGCTCCGAGGCTTGCCCATGCTCGGGAATCTCGATGTCGACGTGCACGCGGTTGGCTCGCAGAGCGCGCTCGAGGGCGGGCGCACGAGCACTTCCTTCTCGCTTCATCAGCAAAGGTTTCAGCCCGCCGAAAACTTCGTCGTTCCCAGCCGGCAAATCCCGCGCAGCCCTGGCCTGCGCAGCGGCGAGTTCGCCATCGCACGCGTCGTTCCTTTTGCCGAATCACGTCCCGAGCCGATCGAGTCAGCCGTTGTCCTCGTCGATACGAGCGCTTCACGCGCGCTCGGCCTTGCCGAAGAGGCCAAGCTCGTCGAAAGCACAATCGCCAAGCTGCCATCGAAAGCGTTCGTCACCGTTGCCTGTTTCGATCAAGAAATCGCCCCCATCTATGAAGGCAACGTAGCGGGCTACGGCACGAAACAAACCGCGGCGATCCTTGCACGCAAAGCGCTCGGCGCCACCGACGTCGACCGGGCCATTGGTTGGGCCGCAGAGACCGCGAAAAAGGCGAGCGCCAAACGCGTGGTGCTCGTCGGCGACGGCGTTGCCACAGCGGGCGAGATCGATGCACAGAAGCTCCGCGAACGCGTCGAAAAGCTTCGCGATGCGGGTGTCGAGCGCATGGATGCCGTGGCAACAGGGGGGATCCGCGACGACGCGTTCTTCCGTACCATCGTGCACGGCGTGCTCAATCGAGACGGCGTCGTGCTCGACGGCAAGCTCGGTGCAAGCGCTGTTGCGAAACGCCTTCAAGAAGCAACGACGTCAGGCCTGCCCGTCAAAGTCGAGGGCGCGCGCTGGTCATGGCCCGAACAACTCGACGGGCTTCAAGCTGGCGACCAAGTCATGGTTTACGCCGAGCTCGATCCGTCGGAACCGGTGTCAATCACCGTAGGCAACCAAAAGTTTATGCCAAACATGCGCACGATCGATCGACCTTTGGTTGAGCGCGCATGGGCGAGCGCGAAAATCCAGAGCCTCATCGAGGCTCCACAAGACAAGCAAGACAACGCGAACGCCACCAAGCGCGCCGCTATCGATCTGTCGACGCGCCACCGTGTTCTCAGTCCATACACAGCGCTGCTCGTGCTCGAAACAGATTGGGACTACCAGCGCTTCGGCATCGATCGCAACGCAACGGTCAACATTCTCACCGTTGATGCGGGTCGCGTTGCAGTCACGCACGCTCCTCGACGCGCTCCTCGCTACTTGGAAGAAAAGACTCGCGAGACCGATGCGAGAGCCAACGACCGCGAAAGCTCGCCATCAGCAAGGATGGCAGCGAGGGCCGCACCGCAGCCGGCACCTGCACCCATGGGAGAAGCAGCGACGGCAGCCGATGAATCACTGGAAACACCCACGGCAGCAGCAGCGGCGGCACCCGTGACAGCCGAGCGGCCACCGGCGGCAGCAGCGATGGAGCCACCAGCGGCAGCAGCAGTTCCCATGGCAGCGAGCAAGTCATTGGCAGCACCCATGGCAGCGGCAGCAGCGGACGCAAACGATCGACGGGCAGACGATTCCGCCCCGAACGTGGCTCGGCGAGCACCGATGCCGCGACCGGCGGGCCCTCGCATGAGCGCCCCCGCCGATATCGATCGCTCAGACTGGCGCATGCCAGAAGCCCGTCCTTACGAAGGACGCATGCGCATGGTGATGGATAAGATCGCCGCTGGTAACAAGGAAGGCGCGTTCATCGAAGCTTCGAACTGGCAGATGAATCAGCCGGGCGATGTGATGGCGCTCGTTGCGCTTGGCGAAGCTTCCGAAGCGATTGGCGAGGTGAAAACTGCGGCGCGCGCCTATGGATCGATCCTCGAGCTTTTTTCGTTTCGCGCTGACTCGCGAAGGTTCGCTGGCGAGCGTCTCGAGCGACTCAATGATCCACTCGCGCTACGTCTCGCGACCGACACCTACGGCAAGGCTGCTGAGCAGCGGCCCGATCATCCTGCCAGCCATCGCCTTTACGCGTATGCCCTGCTCAAAAGCGGCGAGTACGAGCGCGCCTTTGCGGCGATGAAAGCTGGCGCAACGCGTTCCTACCCCCAGGGCCGCTTCCCGGGCGTTACGCGCATTCTCAAAGAAGATCTTGGGCTCATTGCTGCGGCATGGGCCAAGGCCGAACCGGCGCGCAGCGCCGAAATCATGCAGAAGCTCCATGAAGCAGGCGGCATCGAAGAAAATGGTCCATCTTTGCGCTTCGTCCTCGTTTGGGAAACCGATGCGAACGACGTCGACTTCCACATTCGTGATGCGAACGGAGGTCATGCATATTACAAGCAACTCACCTTGCCGTCGGGCGGCGAGCTCTATGCCGACGTGACAACAGGCTACGGCCCCGAGTGCTTTACGATTCGCACCGCGAAAGCCGCGCGCGCGTACCCGTACGAGTTGCAGGCGCACTACTACTCACGTGGCCCCATGGGCTACGGCATGGGCAAGCTTGAAATCATTGACCACGACGGCAAAGGCAACCTCACATTCGAAGAGCGGCCTTTCGTGGTCATGGCCGACAGGGCTTATGTTGACCTTGGCGTTGTCAAGGGAGCGATAAAGTAGACCTATTTTTGCTGAGCTTGCAGGTGCCGCGCATGCAGTGTATGGAACAAATTGAGGCATGTTGCCGCGTTTAGTTTTTCATTGTGGTCGATTTTTTTCATTTTCAACGCAACAAAATGCGGCACCGGCCGAATATAAAATTATGCGTAAATCGTTCCTTTTCGTTGCACTTTTGAGTGCAGTAGGTTGCAGCACGCCGTTCGGCGAGGCTCCCGCGCCCGATGGCGGGGCCTCTTCGGCTGACGCCGGAGGCGACGCGACGCCCGAGCAACCAGCAGTGGTCACGCAGCCGCCTGCCAACGATGAACTAAACGAAACCTACGGCGTTTTCGTTTCATTTGCTGGCACGCCCAACGGCGACGGCACGCGAGCAAAACCGCTTTCGTCAATTCAAGCGGGCATTGAAAAAGCCACTCCACCTGGCAAGCGCGTTTACGTTTGCAAAGGCACATACAAAGAAACGCTCACGCTGCAAAGTGGCATTTCGGTCATTGGCGGCTACGATTGCACGGTCGGTTGGGTTGCCGACCAAAATGGCCGTTCGCGCATTGAGTCGCCTACAAGTCCAGCCATTCGTGCGAATAACATTGCTATTAACACAAGCTTCATGGGCTTTGACGTGGTCGCGCCAGATGCATCGGGCACGGGCAGCAACGCATCGTCAATTGGGCTTATTGCGCAAAACGCAAGTTCTTTGACCGTTGCCAATGGCAGTATCATCGCTGGTAAAGGTGCCGATGGCGCGCCAGGTACTACGCCGGCGGATGCGGTGATTGACGCAGAAATGGCGAAGGGAGGTGACGGAATGGTCGAAACATACGATACCAAAAGCTGGAACGCCGGCATTGTCAACAGTGATTGGCTCGGTGGCAAGGGTGGCCAAAGCTCGTGTGGCGCCGATGCTGGCGGAAATGGAGGAACAAGCGGTGTTTTTTTGTGTGATTACTTCCACAACGTATGGGAATATTATCTCAATCAAGGATACACATACAATCCAATACCTGTTGGTACGCCAGCCGAAGCCGGCGGAGCGGGGCTAGCAGGACACGACGGCGTGTCCGCCACCACGATTGGCACGCTAACAGCCGACGGCTATGTCACGGCAGATGGGACGGCGGGCAGCGACGGCAATCCCGGGCACGGGGGTCGTGGAGGCACAGCCGAGGCCACCGCGGTGCTTGTTGGAGTTGGACAGTCATGCACGGTCACCACTACCCTATACAATAGCGGCACGGGGGCGGGTGGTGGTGCAGGCGGATGCGGAGGTCTCGCTGGCACGCCGGGCAAAGGCGGCGGAGCAAGCATTGCGGCGCTTCTGTCAGCAAGCGAGGGACTGACGTTCGACGCGGCCCTGGTGCTTGCTGGCCAGGCAGGTGCCGGTGGGAAAGGCAGTCTTGGCGGCTCGCCAACACCCGGCGGTGCTGCCGGTGCAACGGCTGCAGGCGCGGGCGCGGCGCAACCTGGCGGGCCTGGTGGCCTACCCGGTGTCAGTGGAAGCGGCGCGGGTGGCCCAAGCATTGGCGTTGCTTATACCGGCGGCAAGCCCAATCTCATCAACGGCACGATTGCAAAGGCTGGCGGCTTTGGTGCAGGCGTTGCTGGGGACTCGAACACGTTCCAAGACGTGACTTGGATTCTTCCAGCATCGGATCCGGGTATTGCGGAAGACATGCACGAGTTTTGATGACGTAGGGGCGTATGGCCATACGCCCCTACGATGAATCCGTGTTTGGAAATGTAGGGGCGCCATTCATGGCGCCCAAATTCATGGCGCCCGACCGCAGCATTTTGGAATCCGTACCATTGGCCAATACCAAGGGCGCGATGAATCGCGCCCCTACCCAATGCCATCAATTTCCGATCGCGGCACGCCCAGGCGCATTAGCACTTCGACCAGCCGTGATTTCTGAACCGACACGAGGGTTGGCATTCCACCAGAAAGCCCGAGCAACTCGAGAAAATGGATGTTGCTATCGAAAGGGGCTGCAAGCGTCATCGTGTCGCCATCGATCACGATGGCAACGCTGGCGCGCTCTTGGCCAATAAGAAGAAGCATGGTTTTGTCATACCGAGTGGAGTACATTTTTCGCGGCTCGGTCACGTCGACGAAAGCCACGGACGTGCACGCCGGCAAACATGGCTTTGCAATGTCGATGCGCCGGTAGCCGCGCGCCAAGTCCATGGTGACGCGCTCGATGGCATGGAGCTCGGCGCCCGCTTCGTCGATGGGCACCCAAAGCGATTTTTCGGCCAGACCCGCCGCGAGATGGCGAACCACGATGCCGAGCAGCCCGGTGTCGCGCGGGCGCGCGCGAATCGCACGGTCGAAGCGACGCGCAATGGCCGACGGCGTGCCCAAGCGCGTGTCGATGGCGCGCGCGTCGTTGTCCGCGCCAGGGTAAGGCTCGCGGCCTTCACGTAGCCATTTCGCTGCACTGCAAAGCCCGTCGAAATCGGTGTGACACACGATGGTGTCAACGAGGCCGACGCGCGCGCAGAGCTCTTCGGAAATCATTTCAGGACAAGCGCCGTGCTCGGCTTTCGTCGTGAGAACGAAGCGCGGATCGTGATTGTATTGCGCATGCATTGCATGGTCGTGATGATCGACCCACGCCGCAAGGCGGACGCCAAGGCCATCGATGAAGGGTTTCGTGATCTTTTCGAACCCGCCGCCCGAGGCTTCCGACGCGAAGGCCACATCGAGCACGACGACGCGGCCATGGATCGAAGCTGCCTTCGGAAGCTTCCTCGGAGTGACGAAGGCGAGCTGGGCGCGCATGAATGCAAGGCTAGCTCATCGCGCAGTGTCTCTTGCTCGTCTCTCACGCAAGCACTCCGGCATTGGGACTAGGGCAGTCGTGCTAGCTTGGAATGTCCTATGGATTCATTTGAGCATCACGCGAAAGGGCTTCGCTTCGACGAGCACGGCTTGCTTCCCGTTGTCGCGCAAGATCGCCTGACCGGCGAAATTCGGATGGTTGCGTTCGCAACCTTAGGATCCGTGCGCCATACACTTGAAACCGGGCGAGCCACCTTCTTCAGCCGCTCGCGCAACGAGCTGTGGGAAAAGGGGCGCACGAGCGGATCTACTATGGATGTTACAGGCATTCTTGTCGATTGCGACGCCGATTGCCTCATTTACCTCGTTACGCCTCACGGTCCCTCGTGCCACACAGAAGCACCTTCGTGCTTTTTTCGCCGCGCGGTGCTCAAAGGTGACAACGTTGACATCGACGACAGCGAGGTGCCGGGGGCAACCCTGCTCGCCAGGCTCGAGCGTGTGCTCGAAGCACGAAAAAGTGATGATGCCGGCCGAAGCTATACGAAAAGCTTGTACGATGCAGGGCCAGGGAAAATAGGCGAAAAGCTGCGCGAAGAAGCGTCGGAGCTCGCTCTGGCCGTTGCGTCGGAAGACGACGCGCGGGTTGTCAGCGAAGCCGCAGATGTCGTTTTTCATATGATGGTTGCGCTTCAATTCCGCGGTATCTCGATGGATCGCGTACTCGGTGAGCTTGACCGCCGCTCTGGAACCAGCGGCCACGACGAAAAGCGAAAGCGCCACGGCAAGATCTTGTAGCGATTCTCTGCGCCTTCTATCCTCGCATCCGCGATGGGGCAGTCCGTCCTGATCTTCGAGAGCGACGCCGAATTTGCAGGTGAGCTCCGCGCCGAGCTCGAACGACTCGATTGTCAAGTACAAGTCGTCGACGATGGCGTGGCCGGTTTGCAGCAGGCCGCCTTGGCGCAACCCGATCTCATTTTGTTGTCCATCGAGTTGCCGCGGATGAACGGGTTTTCCGTCTGCAACAAGCTAAAAAAAGATCCTTCACTTCGAGACATTCCGCTCATCATCATGTCGAGCGAGTCGAGCGACGAAACGTTCGTGCAGCATCAAAAGCTACGAACACGAGCCGAAGACTACGTCCACAAGCCAATCGCGTTTTCCGATCTGCTTACGCACATCGAGCCGCTCGTGTCCATCGCGCCGCCACCCGAGACCGCGTACAGAACCCCCGGGACTGCGTACATCGAGGAGCCCGAAACCCCCGCACCAACCATGATTGCACACACCATCGAACTCGATGGCGCCGAACTTGAAAGCGGCGAACTCGAGCCCGCTGAACTCGAGCCCGCCGAACCCGAAAGCGGTAGCGATGCCATCGTCCCCGAAAGCAGGCAGTCCGATCGCGTGCAAGCCCCGGAGCGTGATTCCGATCGCGTGCAAGTCCTCGAGCGCGATGTCGATTCGGCCAAGGCGCAGATCAGCAGGCTCGCACAGGAGCTTCTAGCAGCGCAGCGTCAAAGCGAACAAGCACGCCGCGAAGCAGAAGACGCCCGAGCGCGGGCTGTGGCAGCAAGCGCGGCCAGGTCCACGCCGCCAGTGTCAAACGCGGCCAGGTCCACGCCGCCAACACCATCAGCGCCGCCACCGCCGCCGCCGCCAGGGCCGCCTGGTAGCGGACGCGAAATCCTCAATCTGCGTGAGGCGCTCAACAAAAAGGACAGAGAGCTTCTTGCTCTTCGGGAAGGGCTTGGCAAGAAAGACAGAGAAATCGTCGAAACGCGCGAAAGGTCGCTCGCCCTCGAGCTGCAAAAGGCCGATCTCGACGACAAAGTCCTCGAGCAAGAGCGGGCGCTTGCCGACTACGGTGACAAGCTTGCTTCGCTGCAGGCCGACAAAGAGCAGGCAAAAAAAGCGGGGGAAGACTTTAGGCGGCGCGCCGAACGTGCCCAGCAGGAAGCCGAAGCTCGCACCAAAGAGCTCACCGAGATCAAAGACAATCTGACACAAGAAATCGCTGCACGCGAAGCCGCTGCGCGAGCCGAGGCGGATGCAGCGATTACCCACGCGATGCAAGTGCACCAGAACGCGCTGGCACAGGCAGACGCCGAAAATCGAGCCGCGATCGACAGCGCCCAAGCCACGCTCGAGGCAACGCAAAAAGCCGCTGAACAAGAGCAAGCGGAGGCTCTGGCCGAGCAGCGGCAAGAGCTGGCCATCGAGTACGAAGCGCAAGCCGCTGCTGTAGCGCGAGATCACCACGGCAAGATCACCAAGATGGCCGCCGAGCATGAAGCTGCCATGGCTGCAATGATGAGCGGCCACGCTGAAGCGCTTGCCGAAGCATCGCGCACGCACGAACAAGAGCTCACACTACAGAAAAGCGTGCTCGAAACCGAGTACAACGAAAGGGTTGCGGCAGCCCTTGCCGATGTGGCAATAGCGCGCAAAGACGGCGACAAGCGCGTGGCATTGGCCGAGAAAATGGCTGCCGACAAGCATGCTTTTGCCGAGCAAGAAGCAGCCAACAAGCTTACGGCGCTCGAAGGCGAACTCGAAAGCATACGCCAAATGTGGGGCAAGCAGACCGAGGAGCTCGCGTATGCGGTGGCGGCACGCAACGGGTTCGAGCTCGACGTGGTGCGCGCCCGCGAGCACGTTGCCATGCTCGAAGCCGATCTGGCCGCCACAAAGGCTGCTCACGATGAGATCAAAGAACAACTTTTGACGCAAACTGGGCGGCTCGACAAAGCACTCGCAAAGATCGAAGCGGATAAGTCGTCGCTCGATCGCGCGAAAGACGCGTTGACCGTGGCCCTTGCGCAAATCGAAGAAGCCGAAGCGCGCACAACGTCGTGAGCCATATGCCCTCGACTGCCCGCATAACGTGTTGGCGAAAAAATCGCGTCAAGATGCTAAAGTACAGGCGTTATTTAGGCCTGGCGTAGCATGGCAACACGCATTCTCGTCGTAGACGATAGCCCCACGATCGGTCGAGTCGTATCCACGATGCTCGAACGTCATGGCTACGACGTCACGCTCGCATACGACGGTCAAGACGCCATGGAGGTGCTCGCAAACGGCCAAGTCAAAGCCGATCTCGTTCTTCTCGACTACGTCATGCCGCGCATGAACGGCTACGAGTTTTGCCGCGAGCTTCGAGCCAATCCGGAGCTTGCCACGACGCCCGTAGTCTTGATGAGCGCCAAGACCGATCGCATTCGCGACCAATTCCTCGAGCGGCGCGATGCCATCGACGCAATCACCAAGCCCTTTGACGCACAAGCCATCGTCACGGTCATCGAAAACGCGCTCCGACGCGTTGCGATGTTACGTGCAAGCTACACGCAGCACAGCGGCTCCGCACCAGCCTCGAGCGAGGTGCCCGGCAGCGACGTTCGGCGCGCCACGGACGGCGACTTCGAAACGCGTCGCACGAACCTCCCACAGATTGTCGCAACGAAAATCGCGCACGTCGTCTCGAACATCTTGACCGACATGCCCGGCATCACGCCCGCCGAGTTCACAGCAAATCTCGCGGGCCACCTCGAGCAAGACGCAATCGTCGAGATCCTCAAAGTCATGCGCGATCTCGAACGCAACGACGAGGCAGGCCCTCTGCTCTCAGGCGAGATAGGCGTCATACCGATCGGCGCGGTGCTGCAGCTGCTCCAGGTCGAAAGCCAAAGCGGCGTTTTCACATGCTGGGGTCCGAACATCACGGTCTCGGCAACGTTTCAGAGCGGCCTCATCGAGGGTGTGCAATCAACGGGCCCGAGCGACGAACTGCGCCTCGGTCGCTTTTTCGTCGAGGACGGCATTCTTTCGCCCAACGACATCGACGAAGTCGTGGCCGACGTATCTCACATTGGGCGCATCGAACGTGCCGAAACGACTGTCCACCGCTTGCTCGGCGCAGCACTTCTCGAGCGAAGAAAAATCACCGAAGCCCAACTCAGCGCCGCCTTGAACCGCCAGGCGAGAGAAATGCTTTACGAAGTGCTTCGTTGGTCAAAGGGCCACTTCGACTTCCGGCGCGTGCCCGCAGCCGCAAACCCCAGCACCGACGAGGCGCACGAGGCGCACGAGGCGCACGAGACCAGCCACCTGGCGCTGTCCGTTACCTCCGTTATCGTCGAGGGCCTACGGCGTGTCGAACAATGGCGCGTCCTCGAGCAAATACTGGGCAGCTTCGACGGCGTGCTCGTCCGCGACGACGTTGCCCTTGGTTTGCTCGACGAAGACTCGCTGCCTGCCAAAGAAAGAGTCGTGCTTGCGGCAGTCGATGGCAAGCGCACCGTGCGCGCCATCATACGCGCGAGCTATATGTCGAGTTTCGATGCGTGCCGCATTCTCGTGCAGCTCATCGAGGCACGCGTGCTTCAGCAGAGAACCGATTAAACGGGCTAGTTTGCCGTGAGTCCCGTTGCGCCCATCACGATTGATTTCATGACAGAGGCAGATCTCGATGCGGCGTGTGCCATCGACGGAGCAGCCTTTCCAAGCGTTGATCCAGCACGCGCTGCGAGAGAACGAAGCCTGCGCGAAGAGCTCTCACGACCGTTTGCACGCGCCCGCGTTGCCCGTCGTGATTCGTGCGAAGTCCTTGGTTATTCGCTTTCATGGCATGCAGTAGACGAAATAGAATTGCATCATGTTGCCGTTGCCGCTCATGCACGCAGGCGCGGCATTGGGCGAGCTCTCATGAATGATTTGCTTACGTATGCGCACGAAAATGGCAAAAAAAGGATTTTCCTCGAAGTCCGAAAAAGTAACCTTTTTGCCATTGCTCTCTACGAATCGCTTGGCTTTTCTTCCTTCAACGTGCGTAAGGGCTATTATGCCAATGGAGAAGACGCCATCGAAATGGTTTGCACGCTATGAAGATGCGAATCGTCACTTTATCGTTCGGTCTTGCTGCCTTGGCCCTTGCCCGCCCGCTAGTCGCGCAGCGCGCACAACGCAGAGAGCCTTCCCCCACCCTTCCAAGCGATGCGAGCAAGGTCAAAGCCACGGTGCTCCGCGCGGAGATCCTCGAAGCCGAGGGCAAAATCAAGCAAGCCATTTCGCTGCTCGAAAGCGTAAAGAACGCGGGCCCCAAAAACGCGACCCCAAAAAACGTGGACCAAAGCGCCGACGCACGGCGAGCGCGCCTTTTGCTCGGCGAGTATCTCATTCGCAGCGGACGCCGCGCCGAGGCCGAGGCCCCGTTGCACGAAGTAATTGCCGACTACAACAATAATACCATTTCGTCGCAAGACGCCGAGGGTCTTGCGCAAGTCGGCCGTGCGGCGTTCCTTCTGAGAAGCCCCAAAGACGCCAATCAGGCGTACAAAGAAAGCGAGCGCGCCGATCCCAAACGCATCGAAACGCGAATCTGGGCCGCCGAACTTTTTCTCGACAACTACGATCCGGGGCACGCGGAAGAAGAGGCCGCGGACGCCCTCGCGATCGCCCCGAAAAACGCCGACGCCCTGGTGATGATGGCGCGCGTGAAGCTCGAGCAGTCGCTCGACTTCGACGCGGCCGACAAACTCACGAGCCAGGCCCTTGCAGCGAGCCCTCGGCACAAGGGCGCGCTTGCCGTTCGCGCCGGCCTTTTTTTGCGTGATATGGATATTGCAGACGCCGACCAAGCGATCGCGCAAGGCCTGGCAATCAATCCGATCGATCTCGAGCTGCTCAGCCTCAAAGCGGCGGCGCGCTTTCTCGATGACGACACCGTGGGCTTCGAAACCGCAAAAAAAGAAGTTTTCGCGAAAAACTCCGAATATTCACGCTTCTACCAAACGGTTGGCGACTATGCCGAGTGGGAGCATCGCTACGACGACATCATCGCCATGATGAAAGAAGCGACGAAAATCGACCCTGACGACGCAAAAGCGTGGGCCGCCCTTGGGCTCACGCAAATGCGCCGTGGCAACGAAGCGGAAGGACAACAGAACATCGAAAAGGCGTGGTCAAAGGACAGATTCAATGTCAAGGTTTACAATACGCTAAACCTTTATGAAAAAATCATTCCCAATCAATACGATCTCGTCACGAGCGGCATCTTCAAAATGCGCTATGCCAAAAACGAACGCGCCGTGATGGAGCATTACGTACCCGCCATGCTCGACGAGGCGTGGGCGTCGATGAAGGCACGTTACGGTTTTGTACCGACGGTTCCGGTACAAATCGAAATGTACAGCTCGCGCCAGCATTTCAGCGTGCGCACGAGCGGTCTACCAAATCTTGGCATCCAGGGCGTGTGCTTCGGGCACGTGATTGCCGCCATCAGCCCAAAGGCCGAAGCCTTCAACTGGGGCAATGTACTTTGGCACGAGCTCGGTCACGTTTTTGCCATTCAGCTGTCGAAAGGCCGTGTGCCGCGCTGGTTCACCGAGGGGCTGAGCGAATACGAAACCACCTTACAAAGGCCAGAGTGGGCACGCGAACTCGATCTCGAGCTTTACACGGCCATCACGAACAACAAGCTTCCGTCGGCGCTCAACATGAACCGCGCCTTCACGCGCGCGGGCGACGCAAGCGAGGTGACCGTGGCGTATTACGCCGCAAGCCAAATGCTCACATGGACGGTCGAAAACTTCGGCATGCCGCGCGTGGTCCAGGCGCTCAAGCTGTGGGGACAAGGCAAAAAAACACCCGAGGTTTTCCAAAGCGCCTTTGGCGTCACGCCACGAGAGTACGACGCGGGCTATCGCGCATGGCAACTTGCGCGCTTGTCACGATACAAAACTCAATATTTATTCACGCGCCAACCTAAGCCACTCGAAGAAAGCGAGAAAGCCAAAAAGGCGAACCCTACGAATGCGCCTTTGCTCGTCGATTACGCGCTTTCGCTTGCGCAAGCCGGCAAAACCAACGATGCCAAGAAAGAACTCGAAGCGGCACTCGCCATCGAACCGAAAAACCTCGACGCGCATTTTCTGCTCGCGCGCCTTCTGCATGGCGACCACGACTTCGAGGGCGCGAAAAAGCACCTTTTTGCGATGCGCAGCGGCGGCGCGAACGGTTATGCCATCGAATCGATCCTTGCCGATATCGCTCGCGAGCAGAAAAACGATGCGGCCATGCGCTTCCATCTCGAATCGGCGCACAGGTTCGACCCGACCGAGGCCGAGCCGCTCCAAGGGCTGTACGACCTTGCAACGAAAGAGAATCGCGAGCGCGACGCGCTCGATGCCCTTCGCAAGCTCGCCGCGCTCGAACAGCACGACGCCAAGGCGTGGAACGCTCTCCTTGGCAAGCTTGTCGCGCAAAAGCAATGGCCCGAAGCCTTGCGGGTCGGGCAAGGCGCGATCTTCGTCGATGTCATGGGTGGCGCCACACACATGCTTTATGCACGGGCGCTCGCTGCAACGGGTGCGCACGACAAGGCTGCAAGCGAGCTCGAAGTGGCTCTTCTCTGCACCATGAAACCGGAGGGCCAAGCCTCGGCGCATGCGCTTCTTGCGCAAGAACTCGCGATGCTTGGGCGCGCGCCCGAAGCCAAGAAACACTTGGACATCGCGCACTCGCTCGACCCCGATAACGCGGACGCCAGGGCTGTGAAGCTACCGTAGTATTCGAACACCAGGGCGTGATATTTTGCTGCAAACCTTGGGAGGCGGGCTTTTATGAAAGCGCTTCGTCTTTGCAACTGGCTTGTCGTAGGTAGCTGTCTCGCATCGTGCACCGGATCTGACTACGCCCCGCAAACCACCGACAATCAACAAATTGATAGCGGTTCGCCATCACCTGAACCCGCCACGAGCGTGTTCGCCGCCACGTTGGATGTGCCGGCACTCACCACGGTGGTTCAGGGCACGTCAGACAACAAGGTCGTCGTCACAGTTCATCGAACCAATGGGTACACGGGATCTGTGTTCCTCCGCGTCACGGGTTTGCCCGATGGTCTTCGTGCGGATCCCATCACGGTTGCCGAGAGCGCCGATCCTGCAAAGGTCGACCAAGTCGAACTCACGCTCGTCGCCGACGCCGATATGCCTGCGCAGGGCAACGTTGATCCAGCGCCAACGGTCGTTGCGAGCCAAGCAGACGGAGATGAACCGACAACCGAAGCGCCGCTACCGCTTTTTGTTCGTGGAAAACCGGGAACGCTCGATACCACGTTTGCGGAGGGGGGCATGTATTACAGGGACGATCTGGGAGGATTAGGGGGCGTCAACAATGCGGTCCAGCAAAGCGATGGGAAAATCGTCATCAGCGCAGGAGGATGCGGAAGTGAGAGTAGCATACTCATCCGCCTGAACGCAGATGGATCACTCGATCAAACATTTGCTGCGGCACAGCAGAGAATTGCTTCGGGGGTTGTGGCTACAGCTTCCGACGGTTCTATCGTCACAGCCGGGAAGGTTGACGCGCAGTCAATAGTTGACATCAAACGCTTCAAGCCCGACGGAACTCCCGATCTCGAGTTCAATCCAACGGGAAGCACCCCTGGCACCGTTATTCTGGCCCCCCCAGCAGTCGTCTGGGTAGTCCCCGACGGGCCAATTCCCGGCGGGTTGAACTACTTGCAGCCAACAGCCGTCACTGTTGCGTTGGATGGAACCATTTATGTTGGAGGCAGAGGCTATACCGATAATGCACCCGATTCCCTTTATGGGTTCTTCGAGCTCTCGCCGGACGGGGTTGTCCAAACCAACACAGGCATCGGAAGCAACTGCGTTGTTAATGGTTGGAATCCTAACGACGACAATTCCTTAAACTATCTGACCGATCTATTTTTGGTTCCAAACACCGGAGCTCTCACCTTCACGGGCTACGATGGGCAAAGCATTGGCGTGGGACGATTTGGGCAATGGTGGGCATCCCCTTACTGCGGATGGGACAACAACTATGGCGGCGTTGGGGGCAACGTGACGGGCGGCACGGGAACTGCGCCTACCACTGGCAACAACGGGGTATCTACTTTCACGAACTGGACAACCGCAGATGCTTCCCTTATCGATGACGACGGAAGCTTCGTCATCCTTGCTCACTCCGATCCTGGAATCCCCTATTCGCTTGTTCGTGTGGACCCGACAGGCAGGCAAGTGACGAGCGCGGCGTCGCTCATATTTAGTTACGCAAGAGGTCTTTCACGCACGCAAGACGGCCACTATCTCGTTGCGGGGTCGTATGTGCCACCTGGGTCGTCGACCTCCTCCATGACTGTTGCTTTTCATAATTCTGACCTGACACTGGATACGTCCTTAGGGGATCAGGGAATCACCGTCGTCCCCAACACTGGTGCCTACTCGTTGGCGTACGGTTTGGCGTACGATAGCGTACGCGCCATTCCCACACTAGACGGACAACACACGATTGTCGTGGGTGTCTGGGATGAAAATACCTACGGCGGCAGTAGCTACGTGGGCTGCCCCGGGCCCCTCGTCGTCGCGAGCCTTTGGAACTAGGATTTTGATGGCCTCATGGCGCACCGATCAAGGCACGGCTGATCAAGCCTGTGCCGAAGCTCGCGGCGTTGGCAAGGAGTGACCCCCCGAGCGCGACAATCCGCATCAAAGGTATCGGATCAAAAATTATCCATAGTTGATCTTGAAATGATCCGCAGACAATGGAATTCTCGCGCCCGAGGATCTGCCGAAAACGCTTGGTTTCCGAGCAATACTCTCCTTCTTGCCATCTCCCACCCCACAGCAACGCGCTGGCACATCTTGTGGATAGGGTGTTGTCTACGAGGCAACGAGGCAACTCCTCCCTCGAAACCGTAAAACCGATTTGGGGTTGCACTTACTGGAGGCGCGAATGCGTCACTTCTTTTATGGGACTACTTTTTTCGTGTTGGCCGCTGCAGCATGCACCGGGGGCAATTCCGACTCACAAGTCGCCGATGATCAACAAAATAGCGGTTCTCCGTCACCTGGGACCACGAGTGGGGTCTCCGTCACCTTGGATGTGCCGGCACTTACCACGGTGGTTCAGGGCACGTCAGACAACAAGGTCGTTGTCAAGGTTCATCGAACCAATGGGTACACGGGGCCTGTTTTCCTCCGCGTCACGGGCTTGCCCGAGGGTCTTCGTGCGGATCCCATCACGATTGCCGATTCCGCCGACCAAGGAGAGATAGCGATTGTCGCTGACATGCCCGCGCAGGGCAACGTGGATCCAACGCCAACGGTCGTTGCGAGCCGCGCCGACGGAGATGCACTGACAACCGAAGCGCCGCTACCGCTCTTCGTCCGCGGCAAACCGGGAACGCTTGATACCACGTTTGCAACCGATGGCCGGCTCATCAATCTGCTCGGAGGAACGCTGGCACCCATCAATGCCTTCGTGTCGGCGGACGATTCTATTTTGCTGCCCGGCACCTGCACCTCGGAGGCCAACGCAACCGCAGGAACATGCGTTGCACGGCTTACCCCCGATGGCGCGCTCGATCCATCGTATGGCAATAGCGGCATTGCCACGCTGGATGGCTTTTCGCCGACGGATGCGGTGCTCTTTTCGGACGGCAGCATTGTCGTAGGAGGCTCATTGAATGATACGGCTGCCTACGGCATCATTGACGAAAATGGCAAAAGCAGCACAATTACGTATTTCCCCGCCACGACAGCGCTTGGAACCACGGCTGGCAACGTGGTTCAAACGGCCCTTGCTCCGAACGACAGTGTTGTCATGCTTGTCCAAGTTACGGACAATAATGGCAATGCTGCGACAGGAATTGCGAAAGCCAATGCCAAAGGATTCGACCCAACGTTTGGCTCGAACGGCTTCGTGAATGGCAACCTTACGGGTATCTATTCGGATGTGACCAATGCCACTGTGTCTTTGTCAATGGGACCCCATGTTGCCGTGCGACCGAATGGTAAGATTGTTATCATGAGCGCTGGATTAACTGGAGTCGATGGAGGTACCCCCCCGTTGCATACTTATGTCGGCTTTTTGCAACTCGAGAGCAACGGTACACATGACACGACCTTCGGAACAAATGGAACTGGGCAGACGGCGCTCGATGTGGGGGGGGATAAGCGTACGATATTGCCAATGATACTTCCCGACGGCCGCATCCTATCAAAGATGGAAGCCATGGGCGACTGCTGGATCTCAGCCTTCAAAGCGGATGGAACGGATCTCGACAGCACGTTTGGTGACAGTGGCTCCTTGTCCGTGCCCGTGAACCCCTACGGGTGGGGATGCATTTCTTTGTCTGTTTCCGTCGACGATCAGAACCGTCTCCTCGCAACCAGTGTGAACCTCCCCTCGGTAGAGTCTGTTTGGCGCTATACGGACGAAGGTATACTGGATAATTCCTTTGGCGTGGACGGGCAGGCAACAACTCCTTCTCTTGCGGGCGTGTCGTTTGGGTGGTCCTTTTCAGCGCGCGTGCAAAAGGACGGACGAATCGTTGTTCTTACCTGGACCGACCAGAACATCTTGGTGGTCTCGCGCCTCTGGAACTAACTTACTATTTACTACTGCCAGCCCGTGGCCGCTTGGACAACCGGCGCAAGTTCGCGGGCCATGCGCTGGTGCAATTGCGCGTTGCCATGGCCTTCGCACCCGGTCGTCTCTTCCGGGGTCGTCTCGGCAGGCAAAAAGAGCTGGATGCGCGTATCGCCACTTGCCTTTTGCTGATCCACGGCTGTGGATATGCCCAAAAGCGCGCTATCGCGAACAGGATTTGGCTCGCCGTCGTCCGGTCCTGGGCCCACGATGGAAATGAATTGCGCCGTTGGATAGTGAGCCCGCAGCATTTGGAGGAACGCCACGTACCCGGCAACGAAATCGGTTTGGGTGGCAGGGCCGTTGTCGACCGGTTGACCCTCGGCGAAGTCGAGCCCACCAATTCCAATGATGAGCACGTCGGGCGAATAGTCTTTGAAGTCGAAGATTGCGTCCTCATCGATTGGATTGCTGAGCGGATAAATGAGCGGCATCGTCCAAGGGTCTGGCCGCCAGATGTTCTGCGTGATTCCTTTGCCTGAATACCCCGTTCCATACACGTCGGCATTGAATGTGTCGCCGAGTAGCGCGCCGAAACTAATGTGAAAGTTTTCCCACGCTGCGGCTTGATTCGAGACGGGGCAATCGGGTCCAACTCCTTCGTCGCCGAAGCCGGTGAGCATGGAGTCGCCTATCATCTCGATGGCCCGCGTGCGTCGCGGCGGCGGCGACAAGAGCTTTCCATCGGCGCCGAAATCGAAGCCGCCAAACTGCGTGTAGCCTTCCTGAGCCTCTGTTCGCTTGTAAAGCTCGACGCTGTGCGGACCGTCGCCGAGATCTTTTGCGAGCGAGATCGTTTGCTGCCCAATACGCATCACGAGTTTCGGTTGCCACACGCCATCGATCGCGTAGTCCCACTCGCTTGGCGCGCCCACCATCCAGTCTTCCACCATTTCCGTGAGCGAGACCGAGACTTCGCTGCCTTCGAAGTTCGCGATGATTCGACAGCCTGGCCATCCGCAGATTGGCGCATCCGGCACGCGCGTGTCGAAACGACCAATGTACTGAATTGCGGGCGGCCCGGTATCTGGGTTTGCGGGCGTTGGATCGCTGCCGGAGTCAGGGGTTTGGCCCGAAATGGCGGTGGGAGAGTCGTCGCTCCCACTCGACCCACAGCTGCAGATTGCAAACAATAGAGCGATGGCTAACGAAGCCTGACTAGTAGAGATTCGCTTCACGTCTTTATCTCCTAAAAACTAGACCGCTTTCAATTAGACCGCTTTCAAGTTGACGCGAGATCGAGGCGGCGGCGAGGAGCGGACCGGAACAGCCTCTTCCGGCTTTGAGGACCGCACCGCAGCCGCCAACGAAGAGATCGCGGCAAATCGAAAGCGGTCTTCACTTCAGCGATTCGATCAACTCCCACGTTCCCTGATTCGAGCCATCCCAGAGCTGGTGCGGCCAGCCAGGAAGGTGGCACCAAATGACGGGCCGGTCGCAGCCCACGTACGAAACGCACGGGCTCGGGTCGAAGTCCGTCGTCTGCTGCGAACAGTGGTTGACCGTGGTCCAATGGTTGACCGCGTCGACACCGGCCGAAAAATCGATCGTTTGGTCTGCATCGCCGTGGATGATCATCGCGGCCACAGGTTGCGTGGGGCACAAGAAGAACTGGTTGTCGTCGTAGTCGAGGGGATTCTGCGAGGAAGGACCGGCGCCCGAGTTTGCGATGATGCCGCGGAACGTGTTGCCGCGGTAGCAGCCAAGCATGTTCACGAACGAAGCGCCGCGGCTGATTCCCCACGCGAAGATACGGTTTTCGTCGATGCAGAGTTTGCTTTTCACATCCTCGAGAATGGCGTCAACCAAGGCATAATCCGGATTGACGCCATATGGCGTCGAACAATCCCATGTCTGCCACGGGCCATTCGGATACACGAAAATGCCGTTCCCTCCTGATTCGTATTCGAGCGAGACCCAGCTGCGGATCTCGTCGCCCGTCATCCCATCGCCGTGAAACACGAACGTGAGTGGCAAGCGCGTGTGTCCGTCGTAGTTGTAGCCGACGTCGAGCACATAGCTGTACTGGCCGCCTGCGAACTCGAGCGTTTGATAAGCGTAACCTGTCTGGTATTGCAGGTTGCACGAAGCAGGAGTGTTGTTGCCCGAGCCGGCCGAGGTATCGGCATTGGGTTGTAGCGGTTTGGACACCGTGGGGCCATCGTCCGGTGGAGTTGCGGGCGTGGGCTCAACAGATGAACCGGGTCCGGCGTCGGTCGGGTCTTCGGGCGCCACGATAGGCGATTGTGTCGACTGACTCTCGCAACTCGCGAAGGCGGCGAGCACGAAGCAAGAGGCCATAAGCGATCGGAAACGCATGATGCAGGGCAATGTTCCGAATCGCGTGCCAATCGACGGCGTCGCACGCCGCGGCCGCGCGTCAAGAGATCGTGGTGAAGAAGCCGCGGGAGCGGCTTCGGGGGTCAGGGGGCGGAGTCCCCGGGAAAAGCGGCGGTTTGAGGCCTCGGCGATGAGGCAAATGTCGCCCCAAAGCGGCGGGGACTTTTTCATCGGGAAGAAATCCGCTAGGAAAGCCGTTCCCGCGGCGCCCGGTGCTCGGGCCCCGCACGCCAACGCAGGTTTCACCATGTTCTCGCGCTCGCAATCGGGCTTTCCAAACGGCAAAAAACCAGGTTTTCGTAATGCTTTCTCGGAGGTCGGATGTCCACCGACGTGATGATTTACGCTAGCGGGCTGACCAAGCGATACGGCGCGTTCCGCGCGCTCGACGACGTCAGCTTCGAGGTTCGCCGCGGCGAGATCGTCGGCTTCCTCGGTCCCAACGGGGCCGGAAAGTCGACGACCATGCGCATTCTCACCTGCTTCATTGCGCCCACGGCGGGGGTCGCGAAGGTTCGCGGCCACGACGTGTTCGATGACACGCTCGCCGTTCGCTCGAGCCTTGGTTATCTCCCGCAACGCGCGCCGCTATACATGGAGATGACCGTTTTCGAATACTTGCGCTTCGCCGCGCAAATGCGTAACCTGACAGGCGATTCTTTCAAGACGCGCGCGCGAAGCGTCGTTGAAATTTGCGGCCTCGCGCAGTCGCTCTCAAAAGAGATCCGGCAGCTTTCGCACGGCTACCGCCAGCGCGTTGGCCTTGCCCAAGCACTCATTCACGACCCGCCCATTCTCGTCCTCGACGAGCCCACGAGCGATCTCGATCCAAACGAGAAGGCCGAATTTCTCAACTACTTGAAGCAAATTGGTCGCGATCGCACGGTTTTGCTCTCGACCCACAACCTCAAAGAGGTCGAAACCGCTTGCGCGCGCGCCATCATTGTGTCACGCGGCCGCGTCGTTGCCGACGGTGCACTCGACGAAATTCGCGCGAAAAGCGGTCGCGTTCGTTACGTTGCTGCCGTGCAAGAATCAGCGGGCGAAATGCCGTATCGCGGAAAGGGAGCCGCGCCGAAGGCAAGCGAAGTCGAGCAAGCCCTCGCAAGCTTGCGCGGAGCCAAAAAAGTCGTCGAGCTCCCAACCGACGAGAGCGCGCATGCCTTCAGCATCGCCGGTGAAGAAGGCACAGATCTGCGCCCCGAGATTTTCCGGCTCGCTGCAGACAAGGGCTGGATATTGCTCGAGCTGCATCGCGACACGCAAACGCTCGAAGACGTATTCCGCCAACTGACCATCGGCGACGAGCGACGCAACCGCCAAATTGGACCTGCCTCCGCGCAAGGCGAAGAAGAAGACGACGACGAGGACGAAGAGTCCGACGACGAGCAAGAGGACGAGCGATGAGCAGCGAGACCACTCTCGAAAAAGGCGAAGAGAACAAACCGCTCGAGGACGACAGCGACGAGTCGGACAACGAGCAAGACGAGCAAGAGGACGCGCCAAGCGAGCGGCATAGCACGCGTCGCGATGTCGACGCCGATCCAACCGAAAAGGCAATTCTCGATCGACCATCGCCTTCGCGAATGATCTGGACGGTGGCAAGGCGCGAGATGGCCTCGTACCTTCAATCACCCATCACGTACATTGTGATCTCGGTCAGCCTCGTCGTGCTTGGCCTCTGGTTTTTCCTCTACAAAGGTGGGTTTTGGCAAATCGACCGCGCAAGCACGACGCGCCTGGTAGAAAGCGTGCCTTATGGACTCATGTTCTTGATTCCGCTTTTTACGATGCGTGCTCTTTCCGACGAAAAGCGCGTTGGAACCATTGAGCTTCTGATCACCATGCCCGTCAAAGACAGCGAAATCATCCTTGGCAAGTACTTGGGCTCGCTCGCGATGATCGTCATCGGGCTCTTGCTCGTTGCCACATACCCAATCGTCATGTTCACCCGCGCGCCGTTTTGGCACCTTGGCGAACTCGATTGGAGCCCGTTTTGGGTTGGCATGCTCGGCCTCGTTTTCTTTTCAGCAGCGGGCACCGCGGTTGGCCTGATGTGGTCAAGCTTCACCGAGAGCCAAATTCTGTCGTTCTTCGCAACTCTCATTACGCTCGCCGTTCTGTACTTCATTGGTCAGGTGAGCGTTGTCGAACTGTTGCAAGGTTGGCCTGGCGACGCCGTCGCCTTCCTCAGCATGCAAACGAGGTTCGAGCCGTTCGCGCGCGGCATCCTCGACACGCGCGCCATCATTTATTTTCTCTCTCTCACCGTGCTCTGTCTCATGGTTGCATTCCGTGCTCTCGAAAGCCGGAAGTGGACCTGAGGCTTTTTCGACGAATTCAATTGTCTGTCATTCGACACTCGCAGAGGCAAGCAAGCCATGGCGATGGAACGTAAAAAAAAGGCTTCGGCGGAGAGCAGCATGCTTCTCCTCGTGGTTGCCGCAATCCTCATTGCGGTCAATGCACTCAGCTACTTCATGTACTACCGCAAAGACACGACCAAGGCCGAGCGCTACACCCTCTCCGAGGGCAGCGCACGGCTGCTTCGCAGCATGAAGGGCAACATGAAGGTCGACGCCTACGTCACCAAAGGCCTTCCAAAGCTCGACGCGTTCGTGCGCGACTTGCGCGACCTGCTCCAGCAGTACAAAGACGCAAGCAAGGGCAAGTTCGACTACACCATCATCGAAGCCAAAGACGAAGAGCAAAAAAAGAAGGCGAAGGAAGCAGGGCTGCAAGAAGTCCAATTTGGCGAAGGCTCCGACACGGAAGACAAGGCCGAATTCGCGAAAGGCTACATGGGCCTTGTTTTGAATTACGGCGCGGAGCGCGAAACCATTCCCGTGCTTTCGCCCGACAACAACGTTGGCCTCGAATTTTGGATAACCAACAAAATTCGCGAGGTTCGCGACAAGGGCGACGGCATCAAGCATAAAATTGGGCTTCTTACAGGCAACGACGAAATCAAACTCTCGGCGCCTGATTTGCTACCAGCCAACACAGGCCAGAAGCCAACGCTTCAAGGCCTTATCACGCGGTATTGGCCATTCTATCAGATCGTCGACGTTGACTTGAAAAATGGCGAAGCCGACGTCGACGAATCGCTCGACGGAATCATCATTACCCAACCTGGCAAAGACATCTCCGAAAAAGAGCTTCGCCGCATCGACGCCTTCGTCATGAAAGGCAAAAGCCTCGCGGTCGTTGCCAGCGCCGTGAATGTGAAGCCAAGCGACGCGAGCATGACGGGCACGCTTTCCACCCGCGGCCTTGAAAAGCTTCTCGAAGGCTACGGCATTGAAATGCGCAAAGATGCGCTGCTCGAATTCGGTCGCCCGTTCCGTGTGCCTATGCAAAGTTATGGCGGTCTGCAGATCATGCGTTTTCCGCCCGTGCTCGACGTGCACGACGATTTCCGCTTCACCGGCGACGAGCAGCTTCTCGACACAAGCTTCGCCCCGTTTTTCCGCGTCCCGCAGATTGGCTTTCCGTTCGCCTCGTCGCTCGTTTTGCACCGCGAAAAGCAGCCCGACGTTGCGCCCGACAAATTCAAAGTCGTTGCACGCACGACACCAAAAACAATGCAAGAAACCGGCGATACCGTCGACCTCAGACCGCTGCGCCAGTGGCGTCCGAAAGGCGCATTCAACCAGTTTCCGATCGCGGTTTCGATCGAAGGAAAGTTGAAAAGCGCGTTTGCCGGCAGCGACAAAATGGGTGTCGAGGCACCGACCGAGTCGACCAACACCGCGCGCGTTCTGGTGATCTCCTCGTCGCAGTTTTTCGCCAACCCGTTTGCTCGCGCTGGCAATGGCCCAGAAATGGGAGGTCAAATGGGCATGATGATGCAGGGCATGGGCGGCGACGAAACACTCCAGGCCATTGCCGGCTCCTACGCGCAGCAGATCGTCACCAACGTTATCCTTGTCACGAAGAACACACTCGACTGGGTTACCGGCGATGTCGATCTGCTTGCGGCCTCGGCGAAAATCCTCCAAGAGCCGAGCCTCGCCTACGGCGATGTGTCGAAGCCCAACTTCGATGACATGACCGAAGAGCAGCTCAAAAGAGCTGACGACACCATGAAGAAAGAGCGCAAAAAGACCCAATATTGGGTCGAAAGCACGCTCATCGTCGGTTTGCCGGTACTTTTCGGATTGCTTGGTGTGGTCTTGTGGCGGCGCCGCATTTCGGCGCGCGAGAACTACCAGCTTGCGTAAACCCGATTAAACCTTTCCCCTCATTGTTTGCCATCGTTTGAAACGGATCATGGAACGCTCCACACAAATCTGGGTTGGTGTTGTCGTCCTCGCGGTGCTTGGCGGCGGCATCTATTACAAGGCAAAGGAAGATCAGAAAATCGGCGCAGTGCAAACCATGAGCGCCGATCTTCCTGATATGAAGGTGCCTGACGAGGTCGACAAAATCAGCATTACGAACGCCGACAAAGGCGAGGTGGTGCTCGAGAAAAAGGGCGACAAGTGGGAACTCACGAAACCCATTCGTGCTCCCGCAAACCAAGCCAACGTCAAGTCACTCATCGACAACATGAAGGAGCTCAAAGCGAAAGACGTCGTCGCCGTGGCTCTTTCCGACGAACAGAAGAAAGACTTCCAGTTCGAGCCAAACAAAGGCGTTCACGTGGTTGCCTACCAAGGCGAGAACAAGAAGCTCGACGCAACGTTTGGCAAGTCCGGGGGGCGTGGCCAGATGGCCATGGTCGATGGAAAACCGGGCGTGTTCGTGGTTGGCGGATACGCGAGCTACCTTTACACACGCGAAGCAAAAGGCTGGCGCGACACCGAGATTTTCAAATTCGATGACGCGAATGCCAATCAGTTTTCGATCGAGAACAAAAACGGCACGCTTTCGTTCACCAAGGGCGACAACTGGGCCGGCACAGCGAAAGGCGCACCCATTGCCGATCTCGACGAAGACAAGGTAAAAAGCGCACTTCGCACATTCAAGTCGCTCAACGCGGAAGACTTTGGCGACGGCAAAACACCTGCGGACACCGGTCTTGACAACCCCGAAGGCAAAATCACCATCAACCTCAAAGACGGCGCCGGGAAATATTCGCTGAAGGTTGGCAAGGTGGCCACGGGCACGTCGCACTATGCGCAAAAAGAAGGCGACGCTGCGGTGTTCGTCATTGGCTCCCACGCAGCAGACCTCGTGCTCGGCGACGCGTCAAAGTTCCAGAAAGCGAAAGACGCCGGTGCTGCGAAAGACGCGGGCAAGCCCGTTCCGCCTCCGGCTTTGACGGTAACGCCGGCAGCCGACTTCGGTGGTCCTTCGGAAGAGCCTTGAGAAATCGCCCGTAAGGGCGTATGGCCATTACGCCCTTACCGCGCGATCACCACCGCGAGGGCGCGATGAATCGCGCCCCTACGCCCTATTATATCCCCATGACCTTCACGATAACCCGCTTGTCGCGCTGGCCGTCGAACTCGGCATAGAACACTCGCTGCCATGTGCCAAGGTCGAGCCGGCCTTTGGTAATGGGAACGATGACCTCATGATGCACGAGCATGGATTTGAGGTGCGCGTCGCCGTTGTCTTCGCCCGTGCGATGATGCTTGTATTCTGCACGAGCCGGTGCGACCTCCTCGAGCCACGCCCAAATGTCTTCGTGCAGCCCGGGCTCGTTGTCGTTGACGAAAACGCCCGCCGTGATGTGCATGGCGCTGATGAGCATGAAGCCTTCCTCAATGCCGCTTCGGCTGCGCACTTGCTCGAGTTGGGGCGTTAGGTGAATCAGATCGCGTCGCTTTTTTGCGTGAAATGTGAAGTACTCCGTGTGAACTTTCACGCCTCGACTCTCGACTGTGCGAACGATGTGGGGAGCGTCTGGGTCGGTCATAGAAAGCAAGACGTACCACTCTTTTCTTCGCTCGCGGCATCGTTGTAACGTGGCGGGCCCTACCATGGCTTCGTTTCCACACGCGATCCAACGCACCGTCTCGCATTCTTTGTGGCGTTCTTTTGCCCACTCGGCGAAAATTGCCTGGCCGCTGGTGCAGCGGCTGAACCGCGTGATCGAAAAGCGGGCAGAACAGCCCGCCTGGGCGCCAGCACCCCTCATCAAACGGCGCGATCGCACCTTCCCCACGTTCGGTTTCCCGCGCGAAACCGACTCGCTCTGCCCGAAGTGCGTGAAGAAGATCCGTGGCGACGTGCTCGCTGGCAAGCGCGACGTCCGCGAGCTTTTGAAAGGCCACCCGGGCGAAATCAAAGCGCGCATCGTCGAAAAATGGGTCGATGGTCGCTTGTGCGTCGTCATGGAAAAAGAGTGCTTGGACCACGGCCGCTTCGAAGACGTCATGGCCATCGATCCGGCATTCTTGCGCAGGCTCGAAAGCCTTTACCCGGGCCGCGATTTCCTGGCACCGTTCACGACACTTCGCGATCATGGCAGCTCGAGCATCAAGTACGGGCGCGGCAGCGTGCTCACAGTCGATCTCACGAATCGCTGCAACATGATGTGCGAGCCGTGTTTCATGGACGCCAACCAAGTTGGCTACGTCCACGAGCTCGCATGGAACGAAGTAAAAACGATTCTCGACGATGCCATTCGCGTTGAGCCACGGCGTCAAATGAGCATTCAATTTTCCGGCGGCGAACCCACACTAAGCCCGCTCTTTCTCGCGGCCATCGAATACGCGCGCGACGTTGGGTTCTTTGCTGTGCAGTGTGCAACGAATGGTATCGCTTTCGCGCAAGATCCCGAGCTGGCGCACAAAGCCAAAAAGGCCGGGCTTCGCATGGCGTACTTGCAATTCGACGGAATTGGCAATGAAGCCAACGCACATCGCAAGGTTCGGAATCTTTTCGATGTGAAAGTTCGGGCCATCGAGAATTTGCACAATGCAGGCATCGATGTGATCCTCGTGGTTACCGTAGTCCGTGGCGTCAACGACGACGAGGTCGGCAAAATCATCGAATACGCCATCGAGAATGCCGACAAAGTCACGGTGGTGAGCTTTCAGCCCGTGAGCTTCACGGGCCGCGACGAAGACATTTCCGACGAAATGCGCAAAGCGCAGCGTTACACGCTTTCGCACCTGGCACACGACATCAAAGAGCAATGCGGCGGCTTGCTGGAACCCATGCGCGATTGGTTTCCACTATCAGCCATGGGGCCATTCAGCGATTTGACCGACACGCTTCTTGGCAGCCGTGCCGATTGGGGGTCCATGAAATGCGGGTGTCACCCGAATTGCGGCATAGGAACGATCCTCTTTGTGCACAAGAAAACGAAAAAGGCGGTGCCGCTGACTAAATTTCTCAATCTTGAGCAGCTTCTTTCCGACATTCAAGACATTACCGACGCTGCTCGAGGGCGCGCGGTGACCCTTGCCGAGCTCGGTCTGGCGATTCTCAAGAACTTCGATGTAAGCGAATCTCCCGTTCCATTCCCAATCTTGCTCAAGCAATTTCTTAGTCAAACAGGCGCGCGTGGAAAGAAGGTGGGGCAGTTCGAAAGCGACGCGCACGAGTTCGAATGGCGTGTGCTTTTCGTCGCCGGCATGTGGTTTCAAGATTTGTTCAATTACGACTTTCGCCGCACCGAAATGTGCATCATTCCTTATGGCACACAACTGGGCGAAATTAGCTTCTGCGCCTACAACACGGGCATTGGCTTTCGCCAGGTGGTGGAAACAAGAAAGGCCACGGCGAGCGTTGCCGAGTGGTATCGCAAAAACGGACGGCACCCGATTTACGCGAAAAACCAGAACATCGAGCTTCCTCCTTCACCCCAAGACGCCACGGCTCGTACCGCTCGCGCCGAAAGGCGGGAGACGCGCGTTCACCTGCCGGTGGTATCGATTTAGAGCGGGTTCGATATGATGATCGCCGCGCGTGAGCGGTCAAAGGGAGCAAGCCGTGATGATGAAGAAGCCGAGCACCAAGACGGCCTCGCAGCCGGACACTCGGCGTGCCCTCGGACGCGCACGCCCCGACGGCGAGGCGATGTTTCCGATCGCGCCGCCGAAGTCCGAGCTACCGAGCAGCTACGGCGACGCACTCCAGGAACTGAAGTCGCGCATCCAGCAGGCGCGCCTGCGCACGGTACTCGCAGCCAATGCGGCGATGATCCAGCTCTACTGGGACATGGGGCGTACAATCCTCGCACGACAAGAACGCGAGGGTTGGGGCGCGAAGGTCATCGACCGGCTCTCGGCAGACTTACGAGAGGCTTTCCCAGACATGTCAGGCTTGTCGCCGCGCAACCTCCTGTTCATGCGCAGCTTCGCCGAGGCGTACCCGGACGCCGAAATAGTGAAACAGCTCGTTTCACAATTGCCGTGGGGCCACATCGTCAAGCTGCTCCAGCGCGTGAAGCCCCAGGGAGCACGTCACTGGTACATGTGCCAGGCCGTCGAGGAAGGCTGGAGCCGATCGATTCTCGAACTCCAGATCGACCGCCGTCTATTCGAGCGACAGGGCAAGGCCGTCAACAACTTCGCAATGACGCTGCCGCCCGCGGACTCCGACATGGCGGCGCAGATCTTCAAGGACCCGTACCTCTTCGACATGCTGGGCACAGCAGATCCTCGCCGTGAAACGGAGGTGGAGCAGGCGCTCGTCCTTCCCACGATCGAGCAGCTCGAAGCGGAGTTCGCGCCTAAGAAGCGGGGAAAGTCGTGATCGCGCCGTCTTCAAGTCGCTGGTGGAGTGAGAAAGGGACGGAGGTTCACCAATGAACATCAACGTTGGGATCATCGATCAGCAGGTTCGCGGGCTTGCCCAACGTCTCGAGGGGCGGATTGAGCAGGAACTCGACAAACCACTCGACGAGACCACGACGCGCTCAGTAGCGTTCGTTGTCCTCTGTGCGAAGGTGATGCTCGGGCTCACGGAGGAGGAGGCTACCCTGGCGCTCACGGAGGGCGGGAACGACTTCGGCGTCGACGCCATCGAGGTAGGCGACCTAACCGATGGTGAGTTCGTCGTCACGCTCTTGCAGGGCAAGTATCATCACGCGAACCTCGACGGCGTCAAAAGCTTCCCTCAGAGTGGTGTCGAGAAGGCGGTGCAGGCGGTCAGGGCGCTCTTCAATCCCGCTGCCCCCGTCGATCTCAACCCCCGGCTTCAAGCCCGTATCGAGGAGGTTCGATCGCTCATCCTCGACGGCAACATTCCGCGCGTGCGCTTCCTTTTGTGCAGCAACGGGGAGTCGTGGAAAGTGCCAGAGGCACAGGCCATCATCGACGGCGAACACTTTGGCGATCGTGCGACCTTCGAGCACGTCAACCACGACCTGCTCGTTCAGATCCTCGGCGCGACGCAGCCGGTGAGAGAGTCGATCAAGTTTACCGGCAAGTCACTCACCGAAGACATTCAGTTCGTTCGCGTCTTCATTGGCAAAGTCGCCGTGTCGGAAATCGCGCGCATCATGGAAGCGCACGGCGACCGGCTCTTGGACCGCAACATCCGTCGCTATCTGGGGTTGCACGGCAACCGTGTGAATGAGGCGATTCGGCATACGCTCACCAGTGCCGAGGAGCGCCCGAATTTCTTCTTTTACAACAACGGTGTGACGCTCATTTGTGAGCGCTTCGATTTCAATGCGTTGCAGAGTGAGAACCACATCGTCCGCGTCGAGGGATTGCAGATCATCAACGGCGGCCAGACGAGCAAAACAATCCAGGCGACCTTCGCGCCGGCGCAGCGACAGATATTTCCACCGGAGGGCGACGACGCTCATGTGCTCGTGCGCTTGTATCAGGTGCCCAAGGACGCTGGCCCCTCGGTCCAGACCATCACCTTCGCCATCAACAGTCAGAACCCAGTCGACCTGCAGGATCTGCGCTCCGGCGACGAGCGCCAGCAGAGGCTCGAGATGTCGATGCGGGACTTGGGCTTCGAGTACCGTAGGCAACGCTCCGAGGGCGTGCTGACGGCGAAGGAAATCAGTGTCGGAACTGCAGCCGAGGCCGTCCTGTCCGTTTGGCGGGAGCGACCGCAACGCGCGAAGTTTCGTCAACAAGGGGAGCTGTTCGACAAGTCCTACGAGGACATTTTTACGGGCGACCTCACCGCAGCGCAGGTCGTCATCGCCGTGATGTTGTTCCGCATCGCCGAGAACAAGCGCAAAAGGCCCCCCACCCATGCGCCCGAACTCGTTCGCTATGCCTCCAACTTCATCGCGATGCTCATGGGGCGCTACTTGCTCAGCGATCTCGAGATCACTTCGAATCAGCTCGATCATCGCAGGTTCGAGGAAGCTCGCAAGCTCGTCGAAACCAGCGGCGACACCTACTTCGATCGCGCGGTCCAGGCTCTGAAGGAAGGACTCGACAAGCTTTACGGGGGCCAGCCCGTGAGCCCGCAGCGGCTAGCTGCCACGTTCCGGCGTGGCGATCTGTTCACCTACTTGCAGGCACCGGCAGCGCAGGCTCGGTGAGATGACGACGCCCTCTCGCCGTGTTGGTGAACCCACTGTTCCGACGTCGGAACAGTTGCCCGAGACCGCTGTATTTCCGGTCTTTCGGCTTATGCGCTAGCCTTCGCGAGCAGCCCGTCGAGCTTTTGCGTGGTCAGCGTGCGGCTCTTCTTCGAGGGGATCTTCGCGAGCCAATAGGACAGCTCCTTGCGCCGAAAGCCGCGTGGCAGCTCGAGCTCGGGTAGGCTCGTGAAGAGGCGTGAGCGGCCGCTCGACAGGTACGCGAAGTCGAAGAGCGCCTTCTCGGCCGTCGCAAGCTTCACGCCGCGCTCGGTCTCCTCGTAGCCGCCGAATACCTCGGGCGCGACGTGGTGGATCGAGAACGTCCCGCCCGTCGTTTTTACCCGCTGCGTGCGCGAGAGCGACACCGCGTACACCATCTCGGGGATCTGCTCGATGAGGCCACGTCGGTGCAGCGCCGACTGGAGCGAGACGTAGCTCGGAAGCGGCACGGTCAAGTACTCGGGTAAGCGCAGCGGATCGAGCGCGTCTTCGAGCCACCACATGCCATGGCGGACCGAACGAATGAGCCCAGTGTGCGCGAGCCGCGTGAGTGTCTGGCTCGCCGCCGCCGTGCGGAGCCCCAACGCCGCTGCTGCGTCTGCGGTGCCGATCGCTGGCACGCCGAGCTTGCGCAAGATGGCGAGGGCGTCGGGCCCGTTCATCGGAGTGCGCGGAGAAGGTGGAACAGCTCGGTGCTCTGGCGGACGCTGAGCGACACAGCTTATCAATACAGAAATTCAACGAATAAAGCAAATTTCTGTATTCATAAATCTGCGCTTTGGTACCGAGTCGAGATCGTTCGCCGTGTTGGTGCACCAACTGTTCCGACGTCGGAACAGTTGGCCAAGACCGCTATATTTCCTGGGTTGGAAGGTCATTCCAGGGTGCGTCAGTCGACCTGTCCACCAATTTCGTGGTGAGGTTCAGGCGCGCGTAGTCATGGCTCAACGGGCCGGAAGAGACCAAGGCCGAAGCTGCTCGAATGCCCCAGCCGAATGGGACCGATCACGGGCGATGGAAACTGAAGTCGAATGGCTTGCCCACGGCGATCGCCGACGAACGCGCGCTTGCTCGCTTCACGACGAGGGACATGGACCGAGACCCAAGCTGGTGATCCAAAGGGCTCGACCTCAACTTGTGCGACCTCCGCATGCCCGCGTTGTTCGAGCTCACGCCGAATTTGATCCGTGAGCGACTCTCCTGCCCGCTCCTTGCCGCCGCGAAGGTGGTGCCGAGGCGGCACGTACGGGGTGACCGACACCCAGACATCGGAGGCCTGGCCGTCGAAGCCGGGTGGCGCCGGAACATCTCGATCCAAAGGGACGAGACGTGCCTTCCACGCGTCGGCGTCCAACCCAGCAGCGGCCCAGGACACCTCCCGAGATGCAGCCAGGAGGATCGCATCCTGCTCATCGGCGTCGAAGGCGCGTGAGCCCCTCCAAACCAAGAGGCGCGTCGGCTGACAGTTCTCGCACCAAGCCAGAAACTCGGTGTGGCGATTGCCCTTGAGTGGTTCGTCGTTCGCGTCCTTGCCAGCCATGTCCGCAATAGCTTCGCGTACGCTGTGGTCCGCTTGTCTCCAGTTGGTTGAAGGGTCGCCCGTCTTGAATCGCAGCAACTCGCGAAGCACCGCTCCGCGAAACCGCGACGTGAGTCGCACGATCGCGCGTGGCTCTGGCGCGACGTTCCACCCGATTGCAAACTGCATCAGATGGCAGTCCGGACGATGCGCCTGCACGCGCCTCCGCTCGCGCGTGGCGGGCCGCGACGGTCGAACCGCGTAGAGCCATTGTGCACCGGTAGGGACGGATCGCTTCACCGCCTCGGGATTGTCGGTCGTGCGCTCGAGATCCTCGCGCGTGGCACTCGCGAGCGACGACAGCACCGGGACCGCTCCAGCCACGCGCTTGTCGAGGAGCGTGCAGTTGGCGTCAGGGATGATGTCTTGCGAGCCCGCGAGCCGAATGCGTGTGAGTGTCTCCGCGCGCCCAAAGTAAGTCATACGAGCGAGACACTGATCGAGCACCGCAACGAGCTGTGACGTCCACAACTCGCCTTCAATGAACCACCAGACCGGTGCCTCGGGAGGAACGCACCAAAAGTTGTCCTGGACGAGGCTGGTCCCATAGCTACGCGTTCCCGCCTTTTTCTTTTCGCCGGGTATCCATTTAAACTCGGTTGGATGGTACTGTCTCAGTGGGCTTCCCTTCCGCGCGCCGAGCGGCAAATAGAACGAGTACGAACTCGTGCAGAGTGCCGCCTGCAGTTGTTCGAGCTTCGAGACGTCAGGCTCCAGTTCCGCTTCGCGAACCCACTGATACCAGCGTGCAGTGATGGCACGAGCAAGCCGCCAGGGGCTTGGCGGCCACTCGCCGTGCGGATCGTCGAATGGGTTCACGCGCCACGGTGTGGCGTGGAAGCGTCCCAGCGGGAACTCTTGTCGAAGGACGATTTGCATCACTCGGTCTCTTCCGAGTCCTCATCTGCGTTATCAACGTCGTCCTTGTCGCTTTTGCCTTCGCGATAAAGCTCTTCACGCGGCCAGAACACGTCGGTAATGGGCTGGTTGCCGAAGCCCGCGTCGACAATCGCAGTCTTGATGTTGACATCGAGTTCCTTGAGATCCACGTCCGTTCCATCACTCTGGAGCGCGGTACAGCGCAAGTGACACCCAGATCTGAAACGGAACGGTGACTTGAGAAGCTTTTGGATCTTCCACAGCGCGAGCGCGACGAGGAACTCTTGTTGCTTCTTGGAAAGGCCGATCGTGCCCCCGTCCTTCGTGCGCCCGAACGAGCGTATGAGGTTGACGTCGATGACGAACGTGGCGCGGATCGACTCGGCGGTAGCGTCGTCTACAGCGAAGATAGGCTGACCGGAGGTCGTCTTGCCGAGCCGATCGAACTTCACGCCAGACCGATCGACGCGGCCTGCGCCGAAGGCCTCGAGATGAGCCGTCAGCGCGCGCGGGATCTTGATCTGCCACTGCGGGAACAGCACACCGTGGACGAGCGAGTTGGGATCGACCTCAAAGATCGTCTTGAAAACGTCCCACCACCGCGCGGGTGGTGGGTGTGCCTTCGAGCTTCCGGGCAGAACGATGCCGAACTTCGCGATGAGGTCGTCTTCCAACTTGGCGTTGTCCTTGGTCTCATCGGGCTTCAGCAGAATGCCGTCGAGAAAATACGACGAGGCGATGCGATGGCCCTCGGTAAGGCTCGTGACGACGACCTCGCGCTTGTCGCTCGCCACCTTACCGGCAACGCAATCGCCCGTGACGCAGCGAATGTACGGCATGCCCTCGAGATCCTCGGCGAGATCGAGGTCGTGCGCGCTGCGCTGGCAGACCGACTCGAGATGGTTGGCCATGCTCGCGGCGCTATCCACGATGCAGATGTTCTCGGTACTTCCGTCTTGACGCGGCGCCTGGTAGATGACGTGGCCGATTTCGGGGAACCCAGCAGGCTGAAACCGATCGCCGACGATCGGCTCGAGCGTCGCCGTCAGGATGAGTGGAGATTCACCTTTCAGTACGTCGGCGGGCGTAAGCGTTTTCTTCTCTGCTTCAGACATGTACTTCGCCTCCTGGTTGCCGGCGTCGAGGACGAAGCCAGCGTTCAAAGACAACCGCTCGATTGCGGTTCGAGATCGTGAAGAGCAAGGCCGCGACGAAACGCTCCGGATCACGAGTGCACCACGGCACGTCGAACAACGCCAGGCGCGCTCCGGCCATTGCGTACCGGCTGCTCGCGAGCCTCACTGCAGCGTCGAGATTTCCAGCGCGAATCAACGTAACGAGCGAGCGCGCCGCCTCTGTCGTGCGTGCACCGGTCTTGTCAGAGAGGAGGTCCTCGGGCAAGAGACTTTGGACGACCAAAGGACGTTGATCGACGAGGGGTTGCACGAGCCCCAGCAGAGTCAGTTCACCATCGACAACTTGGGGAGGTGCGGTCTCCGCGTGGATGAGCGAGCACACCTCTCGCGGAACCTTTCGCCAGTCGAAGAGTGCGAGCCGAGAGAGCCACGCTTGCAAAAGAGACTCGTCGATCTCGCCCGCAAGCCACTGCCGCAAATGCGAAGTCGCGACAGGCAGGGGCGCGCGACCAGGAGGACGCCGCGATTGGGTGGCATTCAGCTTCGCTTCGTCAAGGAGCCTCCGTGACAGCACCGCGCCGAGCACACGAGCAAGCTCGCCCGGTCCCCAGACCCAGCGCGCGGGTGGACGCTCCGCGTGCGTGTAGTTGCCGTACGTTGGCCCGTACTGCCACTCGACGCCGAAGCGATACGTCGCGAAGGGCTGTGCGACAGGGAATGACGATACGAGCGAGAGGGCGAGCCTTGCTTCGACGCTGGATTGCTCGTCGGCAAATAACGAGGGCAGCCATGCGAGGGGCAGGGGCTCCCAACGAACCTTGCCCTCACGGAAGCTGCGATTGCGATCGATGCGATCCAGCGCGGCGGTGATGGCGTCGATCAATGATCTGCTAGCTTCGGCATTGCTCGGCTCGGCGGCGACGTCGAGGAGCGCCGCCTCAATCGAGCCGCGAAGTCCCACGAAGCGCTTGTCATCGCGAGGAAAACTACGCTGTTCGATCAGCGCGGTGACGCGATCGAGCGCCGACGCGGTCGCTGCAGGATACTCAACTCCAGTGTCGAGAGAGAATCGAGCCTCCAAACGAGGTTCGAACGTATTCGAGCTGGTCGTCCGGCCCAACGTAAAGCGCCGAAACTCGCTGACCCCAGCATCCACACCGCGCTCTCGGACGGCCGTTGCGAACGCTGCAGGCGTGAGGGCTCCGCGACCGCGCAGCTCAGCGCGTCCTCGCGAGAACAGTGTGGTCGCCTCGGCGAGCGACATCGGCCGCGTCCACAGCGGTGTCCAGATCTCGCCGCGAAGCCGATCGGCTTCCTTCTCGGCGGTCGCCGCAATGGGCTGCGTGACGAACGGGAACGCACCCACGGCACGCGTCGAGCGAGCCCCTAGTCGTCGGGATGCACCACCTGCGAAGAACGCCAAACCTTCACAAGCGAGCACCATCGCCCAAGGGGAGAGCTGCCCTTCGCGCGCAACCGACTGACCGCTGTTATAGAGCTTGGTCGCGTCGCTGAACCACGAGCCTGCAGCCAGTTTCTCGACCATCTCCGTGACGGGTCCACCGAGGAGAAATGCTTCCAGCGCATTTCTCCTCCCATCAGAAGGTGCCGAGCTACCGACGCTGGTCTCCACCTTCCTTTTTCCGCGTCCCTTGGTCGTTTTGGTCGCCGCCACCAAGGCGACTGCAGCCTTCTTCCACCCCGCCGCGAAGTCGCGTCGTCCCGCATTGCCGCCACTGCCAAGGAGCGGATTGAAGCTCACCCGCGTGTGGGGGACTGCGTGCGCCGCGAAAAACTGGACCTGGGCCTCTGGTGCCTCTGCCTGCCAGAGCGCAAGCGGCGCTCCCGACTTGGCCTTCGTGCCCTCCTTTTGTGCATAGGACCACGCCTTGTCGTACTGGGTCCACTCGCGCGTGTTCACGTCGGAGTTGCTCTGCGTGCCAGCGATACGCACCAGCTCATCGAACAGTTCATCGAGTGTCGGCGGACCTCCGACCACCTGCAGCACCTCATCGCGCCACGCGATGCGCGTCCTCGGCCACTTCCGACCAAGCACGCGCAAGAGTCCGAGCGACGCGAGATAGTTGCCCAGGCTATTGGGCGTGAGGCCGGGCAGCGCCAGCGCCGGAAGGCGAAGTTCAGTGGCCACTGCGCACCTCGCTTGGTTTGATGCTGGCGCTCGGCTGTGCGCTCGCGCGCCAGTCGACGATACGGACAAGCGCTTCGAGATACGCGAGAGCGAACGGGCCGAGCTGACGTGGCTCCGTTTCGGGCACCACGCCGGCGTCGCTCTTGTCTTCGGGCCGCCATGGGCCGAGCAGATCGGCGACAAGGCCGGTCCAACCGTGCCCGGTCAGCACAAACTCGTTGCCCTCCCAGCGACCCTCGGCTCCGTCCTTTGCGACGGAGAAGTCGAGCGGCCACTCTTTGCTATCGACCACCAACGGATTCGAGTCGCTCCGCACGCCAAAGACGTCATCGCCTTCGCCAGTCGTCGATCGCAGCACTGTGCGCGCCTTACCGTGGTGTGTCGCGGCCAGATAGACAGCTAAGGCCGGGTACGGCTTCGTTTCGCTATCGCGGTACCCCCGCCACATCGCCAGCGCGGAGGCTACTTCGTGACGCAGGCCCGGGCGGAACGGAGATCGGCCGCGCGGCGTTTTCGCAAGAAGCGCAGCGCGCAGCTCGCTGAGGAGTTCCTCACGCGGTAACGCGCCCTGCCACTGCGGATGTGCCTTGCCGAGATCGTGTCGCCCTGCAGCTTCGATGACGGCGGTGCGCGCGGCGCCGTCCAGCATGAGCGTGGCGCATAGCTGCTCTGCCTCGCGCCGCGCGTCCTTGAGATGATCTTCGAGACGCTGCCAATAGCCGACTTCGGTCCATGTATCGTCTCGCAGAGTCGCTCCACGCCCAGCGCGTGGCACGTCAACAAGCACGTTCGACTTGTCACCGGTCCAACCTTCGGTGCTGTCGTAGCCGCCGACATCGCGTTTCAACATCACGAGCATGCCGGGGTGAATGTCCCAAGGGTTCACGCGCTCCCATCGGTCAGCCTCGTCGTCCCACAGCCAAGCCTTGCCCTTGCTGCTCTTCAGCATCTCCTGGATACGGACGAAGGAGACGGAGCAGCCTTCATTTGCCGGATCCAGCGGAGGTCCATTGAGGTCATCGCCGCGCGGAGGACGGTTGCCCGACCAGTCGCGCCAGAACACAGTCACGTCGAGCTCGGGATCGATACCGCGCACGAAAGCGCTGACATCGGTGAATCCGCCGTGCACGTCGCGCTCTGTGGAGAACAGTCCGTGAACATCGAGTGCGCGTGGCAGCGGGCTCGGCTTTGGCTGCAAGGCCTCCGACGCTTCTTTCCGTTTGTTCGCGTTCAGCTCCGTGATGGCTTCCGAAAATGCCTTCGTTTGCGAGAGCGGCGCGAATGCGTCCAGCAGTTTCTTGGCGCGCTCGATGTCGGAGGCTTCGTACGGTCCGATGCGCTCGACCTTCTTGTTGCCTCCCTCTTTGGGTGTCTCCCAGACCCACGCGCGCGCATTGTTGTCGTCTCCCTTTCGATTCAGGCGACCAAGACGCTGAAGCATCGACGGCCACGGCGCGAGCTCTGTCCAGAGGTGATGCGCGGAGATGTCCACGCCTGCTTCAATGACCTGCGTGCTCACGCAAATGAGCCCTGGGTCGTCCTTGGAAAAGATGCTCGCGTTGCGCTCGGAGTCGAACTCGAGGAGCCGCTTCTCATGTCGAGCGCGATCTTCGCGGCGGAAGCGTGAGGTGAGCAGCACCCTGTGCTCAACCGACGACAACGCGCGGAACACGTCGCGCGCCATGTCTACCGTGTTGCAGATGACGAGCGAGAGCGTTCCCGCCACATGCTGCTCTTTCACGGCGTTGGCGATGGCGTCGGGCGTGATTGCAACTGCTGCCGCCGCTGGTGCCCTTCGACGTTTTCCTGCCGGAGCAGGCGCTTGCGGCTGCCAGCGTTCGACGGGGCGCTTGGCCGCTCGCCACCACGCGAGCCCCTTGTCGTCATCGAGCGCGGTCTTGAGCTTCTCTTCGAACGCCACCTGCTCGGACGACGGCTCGCCGAGCCCTTCTCGTATCCGGTCCGTGGTGCTTAAAAAGGCCGTACCAACGGTGGCACTCATCCACGTCGTCGGGCATGGCTTCAGGGATGGGAAGCGCTTTTTGCGCATCCAATCAAGCTGCGACGTCGTCCACAGGCCGGGCCCCAGGAGCTGGACCTCGTCGATGATCCACCGGCAGTCGTTGTTGAGTAGCCCGAAGTGCACCGGCCACTCGAAGCGGCTCATCGCATAGCCACGGTTGAGCGCGCGAGACAGGAGCTGATCCTGCGTCCCGACGAGCACCCACGGCTTGTCAGGCTGACCGACCCATTCGTCGTCGATCGCGCCGCCCATGAGCTGGTGGACGCCGACGTCGATCTCGGACTTCGTTGCCTTGAGCCCGCCGAAGTAGGTCCTCAAACGCTGTACGGTCTGCGTCACGAGACTGCGCATCGGCAGACAAACTACGAGGTGTTGCGGCTCAGGCTTCTTGTCGACGAGCAGGCGCCACGCCCACGCGAGCGCGATCTCCGTTTTTCCAAGCCCCGTCGGTACTGGAAGCACGTCGGGAAGGCCATCGATCGCGATCTGGAGCTGCCAACTGTAGGGCGCGAAGCCGTTGGTCGCGAGCTTGAAGAAGTCCTTGAAGGAGTCCTCGCGCGAGCTATCTGCCATGATGGCCTCCAATATCTCGTCGCTCATCCGCGCAGGTCCTTTGTCGCCGGAAGGGGAATCTTCCAAACGTTGCCAGAGTACGGCGTAGAATGCGGCAAATTCAAGGGGCGATCGCGCGCTTGCGCCATGTGCGCTTGCGCCATGTCAAAGGACTCGGAGCATGAAGCCGACGCGCACCTACACCTCGCCCGAGACAGTCAAACAGGCGCTCGACCAACGGCTCAAGACGTCGTCGAAGAGCGGTGCTGACTTCGCGCGCACGACGGCGCATGCTTTCAGCTTGCGCATCGAGTTTGACGTTCTTGTCCATGGGCCGCTGTCCATCGGATATGGATCTCGTTTTGGACGCTGACCATCTTGTGTGGAGGATGACCGATGAAGGGCGATGCTCTGCATGACTCGATCTTTCCAGAAGATCCGCTGCGGGCGCGCGCCAAGGTGTTGCCGCGCAAGCAGCCCGTGGTGGGCGATCCGCCGGACCTCGTCCCCGCACGGATGATCAACGAAACGCTCTATTGCGAGCGGCTCATGTACCTCGAATGGGCGCAGGGCGAGTTCGACGACAACGCATTTACGGTCGACGGGCGCGCCGTTCATGCCCGCGCCGATTCGCCCGGTGGTGAGCTGCCTCCGACGAAGGATGGTTCGAAGCAAACATCCGAATCGCCTGAACACGACGAACCCGAGAAGGACGGCGCGCCGCCGTATCAGGCGCGATCGGTTTGGCTGTCGTCCGATTCGCTTGGTATCACAGCAAAGATCGATATTGTCGAAGGGGATTCGAATGGCGTTGCTGTTCCCATTGAATACAAGCGAGGCGCTGCGCCGGATGTTGCCGAGGGTGCCTATTTGCCAGAGCGGGCTCAGTTGTGCGCCCAAGTTCTTCTCCTGAGAGAGCATGGTTATACCAGCGATCATGGTGAGATTTATTTCGCCCGTTCGCGTCGCCGCGTCAGTATCAGCATCGACGAAGTACTCATCGAGATCACACGGCAAGCGGTGCATCGTGCAAAAGAGTTGACCGGCAATGGGGAATTGCCGCCACCACTCGCTGAGAGCAAGAAATGCGAGGGCTGTTCGCTCGTTGGGATTTGTTTGCCGGACGAGACGAACCTTCTTCGCGGCTTCGTTCCGACTGGTGAGCAGAATGCAAGCATCGAGAAACCGGAACAGATGGTGGCGTTCTGGCCGGTTGCAGAAGGTGAAAATGAACGCGAGCTGGCCGAGGTGTCGTTGCGCCAGCTGCAGCCTGCGCGCGACGACCGGCTTCCACTATACGTTCAAGAGCAAGGCGCGCGCGTTGGATTGTCGGGCGAAGAACTCGTGATCAAAAGCAAAGAGACCGAAGTCCGTGCGCGACTTCCCAATCTTTCTCAGGTGACTTTGTTTGGCAATGTGCAGATTTCGACGCAGGCGATGCGTGCGCTCTTCGAGCGCGGTCTGTCCATCTCCTTCATGAGTACGGGCGGTTGGTTCTACGGGCGTGCCACGGGGGTGGACTCGAAGAACATCGAATTGCGTATTTCGCAGCATCGCGCGATGGGCAATGAAGCCGTGTGTCTTGCGCTCGCCAAAGGTATCGTTGCATCGAAGATTCGGAATTGTCGAACGCTCCTGCGGCGCAACCACAAGGCACCGCCGGAGGTGACGCTCTTCGAGCTCGAGCAGCTTGCCAAGAAAGCGGAAAGCGTTTCCGCATTGAAGTCGCTGCTTGGGCTCGAAGGCACGGCAGCGCGAACGTACTTCGGTGCGTTTTCGGGAATGCTCAAGGGCTCTTCGGTCGGCGTTTTCGACCTTGATGGACGTAATCGACGGCCTCCGAGAGATCCCATGAATGCCCTATTGTCTCTTGCATATTCGATGCTCACGAAAGAATTCGTGCACACGTTGGCATCGGCCGGTCTCGATCCGCTTTTTGGTTTCTACCACCAACCGCGTTTCGGGCGACCGGCTCTCGCGCTCGATTTGATGGAAGAATTTCGTCCCATCGTGGCCGATTCGGTCGCTATCGGTGCCGTCAACAATGGTGTGGTCGACACGAACGACTTCATCGAGCACCCGACGGGGGTTACACTCAAGCCGGTCGGACGTCGTAAGTTCTTGCTCGCTTTCGAACGGCGGCTCGACCAGCTCATTACGCATCCAGTCTTTGGATATCGTATCAGCTACCGGCGCGTGCTGGAGGTACAAGCTCGCTTGTTTGGCCGTTTCGTGCTTGGAGAAATTCCTAATTATCCGGAGTTTCGGACCCGATGAGACAGACATTTGTTGTCAGCTATGACGTATCTGATTCAAATCGCTTGCGGAAGGTCTATCGTTTGATGCGTGGATGGGGAGAACATATCCAATTGTCCGTGTTTCGCTGCGAACTCAATGCCCGCGAACTCGTTCAAATGCGTTTGGAGTTGTCGCTTCTCATCAATCACAAGGAAGACCAAGTTTTGTTCATCGACATTGGCCCAGTGGACGGACGAGGGAGTTGTTCGATTCGGTCGATCGGACAGGCTTACGTATCGCCGGAACGGACAGCAATCGTAGTTTAGCATGAGAGCTTAATGTAAGTCGCTGTCGGCGTGCCACACGGCCCTACGGCGAGCGGTCAAGTGACGCATGATTGAGGGCAGGCGCTCGAAAGCCCACAGTTCATTGAAAAATCATCACTTTTTGAAGGCATCGGTGTCCATTGCTGCGCCTTGTAGCGTCCGCTTTTCCCGGATCGATCCTCCCCCTCGCAAACCGGCTTGTAACGCCGCGAAATGTATGCTTCCATACGATACGTATTATCCGCCGTGATGAACGGCGGCTCCGTTGAAGCGCGGAGGAGCCGTTTGCACCATCACTCCTGGCGCTGGGGTATTATCCGCCGTGATGAACGGCGGCTCCGTTGAAGCGCGACGGTGGAGAACACGTCGATGGCCTCGTCTTGGTGATTATCCGCCGTGATGAACGGCGGCTCCGTTGAAGCACATTCAAGGTGATGTGCATCTTGACGGTACTAAGGTAGATTATCCGCCGTGATGAACGGCGGCTCCGTTGAAGCCGTCGTCGTTTGCATCCCTTCCGCAGTCAATGTCGGATTATCCGCCGTGATGAACGGCGGCTCCGTTGAAGCTAGGCAACCGCCACCAAGTGCCACCTTATATCACCAATTATCCGCCGTGATGAACGGCGGCTCCGTTGAAGCGAGCGGAGTCATATCTTCTGGCGACCTCATACCAAACGATTATCCGCCGTGATGAACGGCGGCTCCGTTGAAGCATTCTTCTTCCTCTTCCGAGCTCTCTTCAGGGATTACAGATTATCCGCCGTGATGAACGGCGGCTCCGTTGAAGCTCCATACGGGAGATACTGACCACTCTGTCTGACACTGTATTATCCGCCGTGATGAACGGCGGCTCCGTTGAAGCATGGGAAGGCATCCCAAGTTTTATACCTTTATATGCGATTATCCGCCGTGATGAACGGCGGCTCCGTTGAAGCCGCGGGAAAATGGGGCAGAGATGTTGGTGTTTTTTTATTATCCGCCGTGATGAACGGCGGCTCCGTTGAAGCCACGGAATACATCCGCTCACTCATCGCCTACACCTAGATTATCCGCCGTGATGAACGGCGGCTCCGTTGAAGCACGATCGCCGGTCATGTGTATAATGCACAGGACCTAGATTATCCGCCGTGATGAACGGCGGCTCCGTTGAAGCATGTTGAATTTCGTGCATAACTATAAGTAATAATTGGATTATCCGCCGTGATGAACGGCGGCTCCGTTGAAGCCATTGGGCGTCCCGTATGAAATCTTGATGAAGCATTTATTATCCGCCGTGATGAACGGCGGCTCCGTTGAAGCATCCAGATCAGATCCGAGAGTGGTGGTCACGCTGGCATTATCCGCCGTGATGAACGGCGGCTCCGTTGAAGCGCGCGCGTTGTCGCGCAACGTCGCGCCGGCATACGGATTATCCGCCGTGATGAACGGCGGCTCCGTTGAAGCCTTGCTCGTTGATGTCCAACCCAATCGTTGCGGTTTGATTATCCGCCGTGATGAACGGCGGCTCCGTTGAAGCGATCGAATTCGGCGCCGTCGATGCGCGCCGTGTAAATTATCCGCCGTGATGAACGGCGGCTCCGTTGAAGCTATGGGTAACAACGGTTCCAAACACCATATCAGTGAAATTATCCGCCGTGATGAACGGCGGCTCCGTTGAAGCAGATAAATCTGACTTTATGTCGCGCGTAAGGATTTCACATTATCCGCCGTGATGAACGGCGGCTCCGTTGAAGCCGCTCGCGATCAAGTCCTTGACCCGCGTCGAGTAGATTATTATCCGCCGTGATGAACGGCGGCTCCGTTGAAGCCCTCCCCTTGCGCTCGTTCAGGATATCCACGCACACCTATTATCCGCCGTGATGAACGGCGGCTCCGTTGAAGCGCGGCTCACATGCCGCCCACGAGGGCCCTACAGGACCATTATCCGCCGTGATGAACGGCGGCTCCGTTGAAGCTCTCATTTGTAGGGGTGAGAGAGCAGAAAGAAGTAGATTATCCGCCGTGATGAACGGCGGCTCCGTTGAAGCGGTGGGATAGTCGCGTCACTACCGACTCCTCCGATACTCATTATCCGCCGTGATGAACGGCGGCTCCGTTGAAGCTGTTTATCGAATGTAGCGTAGGTCCATCTATCGTACATTATCCGCCGTGATGAACGGCGGCTCCGTTGAAGCTGACGTCATCCCCCCATTTTTCTACGAGATTTTTTCGAATTATCCGCCGTGATGAACGGCGGCTCCGTTGAAGCGTTGGACACGCTAGCCCGTACCCGAAAGACACAATCCATTATCCGCCGTGATGAACGGCGGCTCCGTTGAAGCGGATCAGGATTCAGCTCGCCCCGGAATCATTCTCTGTGATTATCCGCCGTGATGAACGGCGGCTCCGTTGAAGCAACTCATCCCAGAATTCGCCCATCTTCGCTTTGACCAATTATCCGCCGTGATGAACGGCGGCTCCGTTGAAGCCCATTATACTGGGCGCGAAAAACGCGTGCGCGTTACATTATCCGCCGTGATGAACGGCGGCTCCGTTGAAGCTCTCGCCCGACTCGTGGCGGTGTGTCGGTTCGATTCCATTATCCGCCGTGATGAACGGCGGCTCCGTTGAAGCTCCTGCGTAGGTCGATGGCTCCCGAATGCGCGCGACGCATTATCCGCCGTGATGAACGGCGGCTCCGTTGAAGCTCAATATCCTGAATCGCCTTCGCGCACGCAGAAAGTATTATCCGCCGTGATGAACGGCGGCTCCGTTGAAGCCTCGGAGCGCTGGAACGTATCAACATTCCGGCCCGTTCATTATCCGCCGTGATGAACGGCGGCTCCGTTGAAGCAGAGTGCTTGCCAGTCTTTTCTCGCTTGTGCGCTGCGCGATTATCCGCCGTGATGAACGGCGGCTCCGTTGAAGCCGCGCCCTATCCACGGCCGCGCGAACGCTCTCTTTCGTTATTATCCGCCGTGATGAACGGCGGCTCCGTTGAAGCCGCCGACATTTATCGGTGACAACCCGCGCCATTTACTCGATTATCCGCCGTGATGAACGGCGGCTCCGTTGAAGCTACGCAAGCGCTACGCTGCTGCGTGGACCGAGGTTGAGCGATTATCCGCCGTGATGAACGGCGGCTCCGTTGAAGCGCGAGATCCTCGGGTTTGAACCGTCACCGCAACAATATTATCCGCCGTGATGAACGGCGGCTCCGTTGAAGCGGCGCACCCAAGTCGACGAAGATTCGAGCACGCGCGATTATCCGCCGTGATGAACGGCGGCTCCGTTGAAGCAACAGCTGCTGCTGCGGATAATACGCCGAAGCGGCATTATCCGCCGTGATGAACGGCGGCTCCGTTGAAGCCCCTGGCTCATCGTCGTAATACACGCTGAGGGTGAGATTATCCGCCGTGATGAACGGCGGCTCCGTTGAAGCATCCCGAGGGAGACGGAGGCAATAAACGCTACGATGAATTATCCGCCGTGATGAACGGCGGCTCCGTTGAAGCGATGAGATCGCTGCGAATTGTCGCGTGGATGTCCGCGTATTATCCGCCGTGATGAACGGCGGCTCCGTTGAAGCTGGATCTTCTTTGTACTTCGGACTTGGCCACGTGAGCATTATCCGCCGTGATGAACGGCGGCTCCGTTGAAGCGTTCACGAGCCACTTGTGTCGAGCGTGCAAGTCCGCTATTATCCGCCGTGATGAACGGCGGCTCCGTTGAAGCCAGAAGAAGAACTCAAAGAATTACAGGCGCTCGAAGATTATCCGCCGTGATGAACGGCGGCTCCGTTGAAGCAGCTATTCCAGCGAAAGAGCCAGCAATCGAGAGGGTAATTATCCGCCGTGATGAACGGCGGCTCCGTTGAAGCGACGAGCTTTCGGTCTGCCTCGCTCACGGCGCTTGGTCATTATCCGCCGTGATGAACGGCGGCTCCGTTGAAGCCCAACAGTCGAATATCCCAACCTGGAGGCAGACCGAATATTATCCGCCGTGATGAACGGCGGCTCCGTTGAAGCTTTGACGGTCCGCAAATGAGCTCACTAAAAATGTCACCGAATTATCCGCCGTGATGAACGGCGGCTCCGTTGAAGCAGACGGGAGTATGGCATTCCGGTCTTCGCCTGGCCGATTATCCGCCGTGATGAACGGCGGCTCCGTTGAAGCCCTATGTAAACCTGGAGCCTAAACACTTCACACTTTGATTATCCGCCGTGATGAACGGCGGCTCCGTTGAAGCGCATTGGCAGTGGCTCCATGCCGGTGCGTAAGCCTGCAAGATTATCCGCCGTGATGAACGGCGGCTCCGTTGAAGCCCCGCGAATTATCCCGCGTTCCGGACCAAGATATTTGAATTATCCGCCGTGATGAACGGCGGCTCCGTTGAAGCACGAGCATGACGCACTCTTCGCGAGTGAACAGATACCATTATCCGCCGTGATGAACGGCGGCTCCGTTGAAGCCAGCGTGAAGGACTTCCAGGCGGCACAGGGACTCTCTGATTATCCGCCGTGATGAACGGCGGCTCCGTTGAAGCATGGTGCTCCTACGCCGCGTCAGATTGCATTGTGCCCAATTATCCGCCGTGATGAACGGCGGCTCCGTTGAAGCCTTGCAGTTTGCACGTTTTTGTGGTGGCTACGGATAGATTATCCGCCGTGATGAACGGCGGCTCCGTTGAAGCACATCGAGTGTCCCGCTTTTCAGCGCCGCCATCGAAACATTATCCGCCGTGATGAACGGCGGCTCCGTTGAAGCGCGCCGGCTGCTCCGCCCGTATTATCGACCGTTTCATTATCCGCCGTGATGAACGGCGGCTCCGTTGAAGCTTCTTTTCCGCTACTTGCCACGGACAGCCCTCATCGTATTATCCGCCGTGATGAACGGCGGCTCCGTTGAAGCCACTAACACGTCGACATCACAATCGTATTTTGTATGCAATTATCCGCCGTGATGAACGGCGGCTCCGTTGAAGCACGATCGTCTGTATCAGCCGCATAGTAATTGGCTGAATTATCCGCCGTGATGAACGGCGGCTCCGTTGAAGCTTGCCAGCACCTTGCTGACATCCATCAATATACGCGCATTATCCGCCGTGATGAACGGCGGCTCCGTTGAAGCGGTCGATTGGCTTTATGCCCCATCATGCGATTCTGAAATTATCCGCCGTGATGAACGGCGGCTCCGTTGAAGCCTGGATGCGGTCAACGCGCCAGAAATAACGGTCGAATATTATCCGCCGTGATGAACGGCGGCTCCGTTGAAGCGACGCGAAAATCGCCTCAGTTCCGGCGCCAGGAGACGAAATTATCCGCCGTGATGAACGGCGGCTCCGTTGAAGCCATACCGGTAGATAGGACGGCAGAGCGAGACGGACTATTATCCGCCGTGATGAACGGCGGCTCCGTTGAAGCGTGCTCCTCGAACGGGGTGGTCGTACAAGAGATGTCATTATCCGCCGTGATGAACGGCGGCTCCGTTGAAGCTACGTTACATTTATCGACAGCTCCGTGGTGCCCCCAAATTATCCGCCGTGATGAACGGCGGCTCCGTTGAAGCCGGGGGCGTCTCTACGTCCTGCACTGACCTGTGACGGATTATCCGCCGTGATGAACGGCGGCTCCGTTGAAGCAACGACAAGTCCCACGAGTGATATCACTAGACCTACGAATTATCCGCCGTGATGAACGGCGGCTCCGTTGAAGCGACATATCTGGAAATCCAGATTCTAGAATGCCGTGGATTATCCGCCGTGATGAACGGCGGCTCCGTTGAAGCCGGGAATCGCAAGGTTGATCTCAGAGTATGTGTGTACATTATCCGCCGTGATGAACGGCGGCTCCGTTGAAGCACGAGCAAAACTGGGATACGGGTCGACTCGCCGGTCTATTATCCGCCGTGATGAACGGCGGCTCCGTTGAAGCATCGCCGTGGCGGCGATGTTGGCCGCGTTTGCATCGGATTATCCGCCGTGATGAACGGCGGCTCCGTTGAAGCATTTGCATGTCGGCGTCGGATCGAACAAAGCTGCCGATTATCCGCCGTGATGAACGGCGGCTCCGTTGAAGCGCGACCTCGCACGATAGTAGATGGTGCTCGTCGCATCATTATCCGCCGTGATGAACGGCGGCTCCGTTGAAGCCCAATACATTAGGCCGTCCTGTCGAGCCGCCGAATAGATTATCCGCCGTGATGAACGGCGGCTCCGTTGAAGCTTGAGACACTAAGGCGGAATGTTTCTCCGCTTGCGAAATTATCCGCCGTGATGAACGGCGGCTCCGTTGAAGCGCGACCTCGCACGATAGTAGATGGTGCTCGTCGCATCATTATCCGCCGTGATGAACGGCGGCTCCGTTGAAGCTCTCGCGGCAGGTGAGGTGGTAGGCGAGGTCCCCGAGACATTATCCGCCGTGATGAACGGCGGCTCCGTTGAAGCACGTCTCACATATGGTTTGGCGCCATACTCCTTTTCCATTATCCGCCGTGATGAACGGCGGCTCCGTTGAAGCCTGCCAATACGTCAGAACGAGCCGGTTGGCGTACCAATTATCCGCCGTGATGAACGGCGGCTCCGTTGAAGCACGGCCTTGGCCCCGGGCATTGCGGACCAATAGTCATATTATCCGCCGTGATGAACGGCGGCTCCGTTGAAGCTCGTAGACCCGACGAGGCACGTAGATGTCTAGACGATGATTATCCGCCGTGATGAACGGCGGCTCCGTTGAAGCCGCCGGCAATTGCGGGAGGATAACCGACTGACCAGAACATTATCCGCCGTGATGAACGGCGGCTCCGTTGAAGCGCCCAGGAGGCCAGCTCCTGATACGGTGACAGTGCGATTATCCGCCGTGATGAACGGCGGCTCCGTTGAAGCTTGGATTTGACACGATCCATCCACGCCCACGCAACACAATTATCCGCCGTGATGAACGGCGGCTCCGTTGAAGCGCACCGCCGGGTCGAAAATATTCGCGAAAATCGCAGATTATCCGCCGTGATGAACGGCGGCTCCGTTGAAGCGTCGGGCCGTACGCAATAGATCCAGGGGCCGACGACATTATCCGCCGTGATGAACGGCGGCTCCGTTGAAGCTTGCCATGGCCGGCGACCGTGTGGAATTGCAGGCGGATTATCCGCCGCGGAATCTGTCAACGAGGATGAGACATGGGAATGAAGAGATTACTGAGCAGAATTATCGGTCGATGAAGTGGATGAGGAATGCGACTTAGGCTTGTTGAACCAGACCTCCGTGGGCAGGGATGGCGGAGTTGGTCGACCGCGCACGAAGCGCTCGGGATGGGCGACGAAGGCGGCATCGAGGACGGAGGCTCGACGAAAGCGAGTGGCGTTGGCCGTGTCTCGGTGCACTTGGTGCGGAGTGCACAGACCGACGGAGGCATGACGATGCTCGTAGTTGTACCAGTCAAAAAAGCGAGCACAGTGCTCTCGTGCATCTTGCAGGCAACCAAATCGGTCGGGGAAACCGGGTCGATACTTGAGTGTCTTGAACGCCGATTCAGAGAACGGATTGTCGTTCGAAACGTGCGGTCGCGAGTGCGTTTTGGTTACGCCCAAGTCCGCCAAAAGCAGCGCGAACGACTTGCTTGTCATGGCACTTCCGCGGTCGGCGTGAAGCGTCAGCTGCAAAGGCTCAATGCCTTCGCGGTCATAGATTTCGGAGACCAACTGCTTGGCGAGCGAGGCGCTTTCTTCGGTGGCAATCATCCAC
>WQZB01000010.1 GCA_009780955.1 Polyangiaceae bacterium
CTGCGACTCCAACTCCAGGATTCCATTGCCTATTTACAGCATCAAACCAACCCCACGCGCTGTCGCCTTGCGCGGCAGCTCGGGCACGAACCTCCTTAAGATCTACAACCGCTGAAGCCGTCGCAATACCATTGGTCGGACCCGCCATGAGATGCTCTGGGTGAGCCTTCAATTCCCCGTACGTTTTGACGATGCGATCTCCGGCTCCAACCACGATCCCTTTTATTGTATCAAACTTAGCCTCGTCGACTCCAGAGTTGAATTGCATACCCGCGTCGACGATTGGGGCAATTTCCTCTTTCGCAGCATGCGCGGCTTGCTTGGCGTTCGCCATGGCGTTCTTCGCAAAATCTGCTGCATCGCTGGCCATTTGGTCGAGCGTGGCTTGCGATGGCTCGGGCGCCTCGGCCAAGTGGACAACCGAGGCGGCTGCTTCTTTGGCTTTTGAAATAGCGGCGCCGGCTTCTTTCTCCACCTTCGAGACGGCTTTGTGGGCTTCTTCTTCCGCTTCGGTAAACTTCTCGCGCGCACGCGATGAAACAGAATCGAACCAGCTCATGAACCATCATTCGGCCACAACCAAAAAAAGTTGCGTAAAAAAGTAAAAATCGGTCAGGCAAGTCAGGCCGTGAGATAGCGCTCGCCATCATCGGCGATGACGGTAACAACAGGACCGCTTGTACCGCTTGCACCGCTTGTACGGGCTGCGACTTCGCAGGCAGCGTGAACGTTTGCGCCCGAAGATATGCCTGCCAAAATGCCTTCCACGCACGCCAGGCGGTGCATCATTGCCTCGGCCGCGGCGTCGCTCACGCGCACGACCTCGTCGATGAGCGACCGATCCAGCACGGCAGGCACGAAGCCAGCGCCAAGCCCCTGAATGGCGTGGCGGCCAGGCTTGCCACCCGACAACACCGCCGAGTTTTCAGGTTCGACCGCAACGATGCGTGCGCTCGGCCGCTCGGCTTTGAGCACTCGGGCAACGCCCGTGATCGTTCCACCGCTTCCAACACCAGCGACGAAAGCAGCAACATCCGAACTCGCCGCGAGGATCTCCCGCGCCGTTGTGCGCTCATGAATCTCGGGGTTCGTTGGATTTTCGAATTGACGCGGCATGAACGCATTGCCTGCCTTTTGCATGATGCTCTCGGCCTCGGCGAGAGCGCCTTTCATGCCGGCGTCGGCAGGCGTAAGAACAACTTCAGCGCCGTAGGCGCGCATAATCCTGCGCCGCTCAATGCTCATGTGCTCGGGCATGACGAGCACGCAGCGATAGCCACGCACGCAAGCGATCATGGCAAGGGCGATGCCCATGTTTCCGCTCGTTGCTTCCACAATGACACTACCTTTGCGGAGAATCTGCGCGCGCTCGGCCGCCTCGACCATAGCAAGCGCCGCGCGGTCTTTGACGCTTCCGGTCGGGTTGTTGGATTCAAGTTTTGCAAGCACCGTCGTTCCTGCAGCCGCCACGCGCTGCAGTCGGACCATGGGAGTATCTCCAACGAGTTCGAGCATGCTTGTTCGAGTGCTCATGCGAGTGCTCATGACAGCGAGCATAAAGCAGAGCCTCGAGCAAGCTCAATGCCGCGATCTGCGTCTTTGGCAGATCGCACGGAGCATTCACCCGTTTATATATTGCGATGCCAAGCAAGTCCTCTCTTAGAGCGTGTTTACCAGCCTGCTGCGCGAATCGATGCTTCGGTTGGACGCTGCGGTGCCTGCGCACGTACGACAAGTACGCTTACGCGGGCTCCTCGCGCCCGCCCTAGCCTCAATTCGCTCGCGACGGCTGGGTAAACACGCTCTTACCTGCTCAAAGGACCACCACTGGCAAGCTCACGCGGGCAGATCGGCGGAAGCATGGCGCGGCAGACATCGGTTCGCGGTACGCTGTGGTGTCCGCGAACCCCAACTTGCCCTTGATCCACGCGATGATCGCGCCCCACCCAGCGCCGGCCCCGTCCGACGAGACCCTCATGCTCCTTTATCAGCAAGGGGACCGCACAGCCTTCACGCAGCTTGTTCGGCGCCATCAAAAACCGCTTTACAACTTCGTGCTCCGCCAGGTGCGCATGAACCAAGTCGCTGAAGATATCGTACAAGAGGCATTCGTGCGTATTGTGCAAAATGCACGCAATTTCAAGCCTGAGGCGCGCTTTACCACCTGGGTCTACACCATCACGCGCAACCTCTGCATCGACCAGCTCCGCCAGCGCGCCGTCCGCAAGCATATGTCGCTCGACGAGCCGAAAAGCGACGGGAAAAACGGCGCCACCTTGGCCACTGTGGGTGACCAAACCGCCGATCCGCGCGCGCACGCGGACGCCGAGCGCAACGCATCGGCGACCGAACTCAAAAGGCGAATCGTTCGCGCGGTCGACATGCTGCCAGACGATCAACGCGAAGTGTTTTTGCTACGCGAGGTGTCGAGTTTGCCCTTCAAAGAAATTGCCGAAATCACTGGCACGCCCGAGAACACGGTAAAAAGTAGGATGCGCTATGCACTCGAGCGTCTTCAAGAAGCCCTATCCGAATTCGAGGATTACGCTCGAGCGCTCCGCTAGTCCGGTCGACCACACCAAGAGATCTTTCCCATGGAATGCGAGAAGTTCGAACCCCTGCTCCTCGACGAGCTCTATGACGAGCTCGACGAGCTGACGAGCGCGGCGGTCAAGCGCCACGTCTCGGGGTGCTCGCGCTGCGCGTCCATTCTGAACGGCATGCGCGGCACACGGCAGCTCGTGAGCCTTCCGGTGCTCGAGCCGCCACCCGATTTTGCAGAGCGCATCATCGCAGCAGCGCGTGAAACGCAAAAGGTTACCTCGTTCCGCAGCCAAGGCATGCGCGCGTTGTCGTGGGCCGGCAGTTGGGCGATGCGCCCGCAAACAGCCATGGCAGCGGTCTTCTTGCTCATGGTGGGCTTTAGTGCGGTTCTTTTGCGTGCCAATCAGCGGCAATCGGCGCGCTCTGCCGAAGTTTCGGTCACAGTCGTTGGCGAGCCCGTGGCCCCTCCAAGTCCTGAAGTAGCTGCAGCCCCTGCCCTCCCTCCCGTTCCCGCACCGGCGGGCCGCGCAAGCCTCGCGAACGCTGACACCAGCGGTGGCGGCGATGCACGCGATCGCGCGATTGCAGCACCCACAGCCGCGCAGGACGCAATGGAGGTGCCGCAACAACGGCGGGGCCAACGGGACAAGGGGCAGGATCCATTCTCGAGCGCAATGGCAGCGTATCGTGCGGGTAACTTCGGCGCAGCAACGCGCCAGTTCGATCTCGTCGCGGCCAATGCTGGTGACGCGAACGCCGAAAGCGCGGCGATCTGGGCAGCACGGAGCGTAAGAGATGGCCGTGGGTGTGCCGCCGCACTCGGCCGCTACGATGCCGTGGCTCAGAAGGCCGGGGGTTCGCAAACCGGCAACGACGCGCTTTTCGAGTCCGCCAACTGTCAAATCAAGCTCGGTCAGATCGACGCGGCGCGAGACAAACTCAATCGGCTACTTGGTGCTCCTGAGTACGAGGTACGTGCGCGACAGGCACTTGGAGATCTCAATGTGATCGCCGCACGCAAAGTTGCAACGAGCCGCGGGGCTGCACCTGCATTGGAGGGGGCCGCCGCCTCACCTCCAGCAGCTGCGAGAGCAACAAAACCAGCCGCCGCTGCAAGACCAGCTGCACCGGCGGAGGTTCCAGCAGGGAAGAGCACGCCGAAGTAGATAGGTGCGTAGACATGCGCAAAGAGGACGTGATGCGTGCAATGACCGCGTGGTGCGAAAACGACGATGCGTGCGCAATTCACGCGGCGGACCGCGATGCTGTGCGAACGACCGAGGCGCTGCGAGCGCTGGTGCTCGAACTTTCGCAATGCGGAGAGTCGACTGCCCGAGATCTCTTCAACGCATGCGCACGCCTCGGCGGGGCTTTGGCCGATGCTGGCGCATCACCGTCCCTTGCTGCGACCACGCTCGACGGCGCTGCCATGGCGATGGCACGCGCGGGCATTGCCATCGATGGTGCCCACCTCGCTGCAGCACGCGCATCGCTTGTCGAAGGTTACGTTCTTGCGGCGATCGAGGGCGAGCGCAAGGCGCAGAAACGCAGTTGGGAGTACCCGGCATGCGCAGTTCGCGTGGACTCCGAGACCCTGGCCGTTGTCGCCGGGTACCCCGACGACGATGCCGAAAGTTTAGCAAACTGGGCTGCACGCGTTGCCCTCAGCGCTCGCCGAGACGGCATCCGGCGCGTCATCCTTGGAGGTGCGCGCGGACACGGACAAGACGCCGCGCGCACGGAGCTTGCGCAAACATTTGGCCTTCTTGGAATTGCCATCACCGATCGACTCGAAAAGAGCGGATGGTTACGTCTCCCGTTTTGCAAGGGTTAGTAAGGAGTCCTCTGATGGCCAACCGGTCACCCTCCAATCCGACGACTGCGCGGACCGAAACTGCGCGAGTCGAATACCTCAAGGTCGAAAACTTCCGCGCTCTCAAGTCCATCGAGCTCAAGGATCTCACTCCTTTGACCGTCTTGCTCGGGCCCAACGGAAGTGGCAAGTCCACTATTTTTGACGTCTTCAACTTCCTCTCGGAGTGCTTTCAACTCGGGTTGCGATCCGCTTGGGATCGCCGAGGTCGCGCCAAAGAGCTGCGCACGCGAGGTCAAGACGGTCCTATCACGATCGAGCTGCAGTATCGTGAGCGCCCCAATCTACCGGTCATTAGGTATCACCTGTCGATCGCAGAAGGTAAAAAGGGGCTAGAAGTCTCGGAAGAGTGGCTTCATTGGACACGAGGAAGGCGAGGGAGACCCTTTCGTTTCCTCGATTTTTCTCGCGGCAAAGGGAAGGTCATTAGTGGCGAGATGCCGGACGAGAAGGCTCATCGCGACGAGACCAAGCTGCGATCTCCCGACGTGATTGCGGTGAGCACGCTTGGGCAGTTCGCCGATCACCCGCGGGTTGCTGCGCTCCGCGAATTCATCACGGACTGGTACGTCTCGTACCTCTCGGTGGATAAGATGCGTGAACAGCCGGAGGCTGGCCCTCAAGAGCGATTGAGCAAAACCGGAGACAATCTCGCCAACGTTATTCAGCACCTCAAGGAAATGCACCCCCGCCGGCTGGAGGAGATCTTCTCCCACTTGCGTCAGCGGGTTCCTCGTATCGACCGCATTCTCGCGGAATCCATGCAAGATGGCCGACTGCTCTTAGGGATCAAGGATGCTCCCTTTGAGCAGCCAGTGCTGGCCAAGTTCGCCTCCGACGGCACCTTGAAAATGCTGGCTTACTTGCTGATGCTCCATGATCCCAACCCACCGCATTTCATCGGCGTAGAGGAGCCAGAAAATTTCCTTCATCCCCGATTGCTTCAAGGACTGGCGGAGGAATGCCGGACGGCGGCCGAGCGCTCCCAGATGCTGGTCACCACGCATTCGCCGTTCTTCGTCAACGGGCTGCGCCCCGAAGAAGTGCGCGTTGTCTATCGCACTACGGAAGGCTTCACGCAGACGACGCGTGCCTCCGATATCCGGGGAATTCGCGAATTCATGGACAACGGAGCTTTGCTTGGCGACCTCTGGCTGGAAGGTCACCTCGGCGTCGGCGACCCACTCGTCAACGCGGGCGCTCCGGTTATCAGGAGGGGGCGATGACCGTGACGCACCTCGAAGTCTTGGTTGAGGAGCCGTCTGCGGAGACCGCGCTATCCCTGCTGCTGCCGAAGATGCTCGGAAACGTGTCCTTCAAAATCTATCCACATCAAGGCAAGGACAATTTGCTTCGCAAACTGCCCAATCGGCTTCGTGGTTATGCGGATTGGCTTCCCGAAGACTGGCGGATTCTTGTCGTAATCGATCGAGACGGTGAATGCTGCGATGAGCTGAAACAACGGCTGGAGACGATGGCTGCCGAGGCTGGATTGGCCACGCGCTCGAAATCTCGGAAAGCCTGGCGCGTGGTCAACCGACTGGCCATCGAAGAGCTCGAAGCCTGGTTTTTTGGCGACTGGATTGCGGTCCGCAAGGCTTTCCCCAGGGTCCCAGAGTCGGTGCCGTCGCAAACCAAGTATCGAGATCCTGACGCAATCAAGGGAGGGACCTGGGAAGCCTTCGAGCAAATTCTCAAGAAGACAGGATATTTCTCCGGCGGTCTTCGAAAGATCGAGGCAGCGCGCAAGGTCGCCGAGCTCATGGAGCCCGCGCGCAATTCCTCGGCGAGCTTTTGTGCTCTGCGCAACGTGTTGAGTGAGCTCTCCTCTTCTGTCTCCTTGCAGCATTCTGGATGATCGATCACGGTCCTTAATCAACGCCGCGCAAATACGCGATGGTCTTGATCACTTCGACGAGGCGTTCGCGCGCGTCGAGCGTGAGGCCCACAAAACGGATGCCCATGCCGGGGTTCGGGTTGTCGCCGTTTTTCCTCACACGGTTGATCCAAACTACCGCGCCCTCGAGCACAAACGGATCGGTCCCCGGCGGCGCGAACGAAAGGCGTAGATGCGTGCCAACAGGCGGCGGCGTGACCGTGCGGACGAAGATTCCCATAGCGCTAATGTTGGCGATCGAAGCAAAAAGGAACGTGTCGCCCTTGGCCGCGCAATCGACCGACCACTCGACGTCGTGGCGATCGAGTGCGCGCCGACAGACAGCGACCTCACTGTCATTTCGCGCTGCTCGTCGTTCGTTTTCGCTCATTGTCCGGCCGCCGTTCGGGCGCGTCCGTAACTCGGCTCGGCAACGAGCACAAGCCTCATTGCACGCGGATGGAACCACCGCTGATACGGTTGTCCGAATCTGCCGGACCGGACTTGACCTTCATGCGAACTTCGCCGGCAAAAAGCCCAAGGTAAAGCGAGTAGTTACCAGGGCCAAAGTTTGGTTCAAGGGTGAATTCGTAGTCGTCTACGATCACGTCGTCTTTGAGCCAGAGTGACAATGGGTACTTGCCTTCGGCCAACTTGTGATCGCCGTTGTGGCGCTTGCGCCCCCCATCGATGTGGATGAACATTTCCCACTCCGATGAAATTGGCATAAGAACTTTGAAATATGTTCTGATATGAAATTTTTTGCCCGCCACAACGTATTGAACAAGATTTAAATTGGTATCGGTAATGTCGTAACCAAGCACCATAAGCTTGTCTTCCAAGTTGACATCGAGCTTGTGCTGCAGGTTTGGCGCGTGGGATAGCACGATACGATCCAGCGGGTTGTCGTTCTGCTCGCCTCCGCGTAAGGACGATGCCACAAGCAAAATTTGGCTCGATCGCGCATCGAGGACCGGCAAATTTTGCCTAATCGGTCTTGGCGTCGTGCGTTCGCGGTAGGCGTGGTTGAGGTGCGCGAGCTCTTCGGACCGCGCGGCGATGAAGCGCCGCGACGACGGCTCGCTCGCCATGAGCCACTCGTGAGCCGCCGTCGTGTCGCGCAAAATGAGCGGCTGACCGCCTGCGTAGTACGCCGCGGTGCGGCCACCGACACCGAAAAGTGCGAGCGGCTCGGTGCCTTGGCGCAAGCGCTGATAGCTTTCGAAAATTTCCTTTGGTGAGAGCTGGTTGGCGAGCGCCGGATAATAGGACACACACAAAATGCCAACAACTACCGCTGCCCAACCAACGAGAAAAGCGGCTCGACTGCCACGGAGTACATCGCCAATCACCCCAAGCACGAGGAAGAGCACAACGCCGGAAAGCAATGCAGCCAAGGCTCGCATGAACCCTTGCCCTTCGAACACACCGGCGTGGGTCATTGCTTTGAACACGATGGCCGGCACTTGCAGAAACATGAGCGGCGCAACAATGAAAAGCGCTACCCCGGCTACCCCATTGGCATTGGCGCCGTTGTCGAAAGTGAGCCCTGATGATCGGATATGCGCAAGGAGATCTTTGAATGGCAAAAAGCCCCTTTTCAACGATTCGTGAGACAGCGGGCGAGCGCCTTCAAAAGTCCAAAGCCACACGTCGCACCAGAACAAGGCACCAAAAACGATGGCAAGGGGCACGAAGGCCACGACCCACCACGCATTGAGCACCGCGTTATGCATGGGCGACGAGAGCACAGGAAGCCAACGTGCGTGCAGAAAGCCACCAACCCACACCACCAACCCTGCGAGCGATGCACCTGCAACCGATGCGAGGTATGCGAGCGAGAGCATGCCGTCCCACGCATCGCGAAGCGCGCACAAAACTCGCAAGTAGACCTGCGGGTCAAAAGGCTTTCGGCTAGGTTGCTCTATGCTTGCTGTGACTCGCGCAACCAGGCCGGTGTCGGTGCGCCAGGGGCGATAGCGCTCGACGAACGTGAGCAGCACAACGGCAGCGAACCCTCCCAGCACGACCCACCACAGCGTGAGTGCTTGCGGCTTGAAGCTCTCAGGAAAAGTCGCGGGCGCAACGGCGAAAACGTTGAAGGCCTTCTCAGGCATGTTGTGCAGCTCATGATGCAGCAGCGCGAGCAGCACCGCGGTGCCAACCCCCACGGCGAGCGACGGGTGCGCGCCGCGCTCGTAGTCGCAGAGAGCAATGCCGCAACCTGCAGCAAGCACCGCGGGCGCGGCGAAAGCAATGAGATCGGTGCGTGCAGCGAGCCAGCCGTGAGCGAACAGCGCGACGCCAGCAGCCATGAGCAGCGCGGTGCGTGCAGCGCTTTCGCGGCACCAGACGCTTTGTTCTCGTTCTTGCGCTCGCGCCGTGGGAGCCCAAAAGAGGCGGCCAAATGCAAACGGAATGAAGGCGCTCCACGGTGCCAGCGCTTCGGCGATGTGACCTATCGCGAAGTCGAACGTAGGGTACTTCGCCGGCGTTTTGATCATGGCGCCAACCAGCGGATTGAGATCCGCAGGCGACGATGAAGCAAGTGCCGACAAACCTAACCAAGCGAAGATGCCGCCCGCGATGAGCGAGCCGATGCCGGTAATGAGTGCAAAGTAGTCGAAGCGGACGTGACCGCTCACAACGAGCACGCCAAACGTGAGACCAACCGAAAGCGCGGGAGCGGCAACGCCGAGGACCCCGCCGCGGGTGAAGTAGCCGCTGACGAGGCCGACGATGCCAACAACGAGCCAGCCGACGCGTTCGCCTGCGCCGATTGCGCGGATGCCGCCCACGGCACTCGTTGGCTCTACGTCTGCATGTAGACCACCGAGCATGGCCACGAGAAGGCCACCAAACGCCATGGCAAAGGCACTCATCGTGACGATGTCGCCAAGCATGGTGCGCGCTTGCACGAAGTAGAGCGGCATGGTCGTGAGCGCGATCGCTGAGAAGAGTCCTGCACGGCGATCGACCAAACGCGCCACGAAGCCGTAGGTTACGACTACGCCTGCAAGGCCCCAGATCCCGAGTGGCGCGCGACCTGCCCACTCGTGAAGACCAAAGAACTTGAAGCCAAGAGCGATTGACGTGAAGGGCAGCTGGGGTCGGCCGAGATCGTTCAGATGCGGCAGCGAGTTGTCGGCACCCTGAAGCGCAAGGTTCGTTGCGCCATGCAAATTGATCGCGATACGCCGCGCGAGATCCGCGACATTGAGCTCGTTCGGATCCCACAAGCCGGCGCGGGTGAGCGGAGGAATCACGAAGAAGAAGAGGACAGGCAGGCCAATGGCTATCGCGAGCGGCAGCCACGAGCCCCACGAGCTCGAAGGTGCAGCGTCTGCAACACCAGCGTCATCCGCGCCGGAGTCGCTCGAGGGCAATGGTGCATCGGAGGACGAAGGCTCGAGCCTCGAAGTTGGATCCGCCATAGAAGGCTTGCTTTACGGTCTCGAGAATCTCGTGGCAAGGGGTGCCATCGCGCCCTACGCCGATGTGTCACATCGTGCGGATCCACAGTCACGGGCTAGTGCCCATGTTCTTTCCCGCGGGCAGCTTCGACTGGAAGCGATGGGTCGTCGTGATCGCAATGGGGACTGCGTTTTCGAGACCTAGCGTGCGAAGGTTTTTTGCCATTCGGTGCTCGGAGGTGCCAACACGCAAACGAACGGAGCCGGGCGAATGGATGGTCTGCCAGCCGCGCACGTCGATGTGCGTGCGAATCAACTGGGCGTCCAATCGAGTGTACGTCACCACATCGATTGGAGGTGCTGGCAAGCCACGTCCAAGCTCGCCTGAGAGCGTGACAATGACGTCGGTTCCTCCTGGATCATGCACGGAAGTCTCGACGCTTCGTCCTTCTAGGCGAAATGAGATGTCGGTAACAAACTTCGGATAGCCCCAAATTTCGCGCCCAGCCGCATTCGCTGCATGCGTGGTCACGGGAAGATCGACAACCCAAGCCGCGCTTCGGCGTAGCTTTGCTGGCAACACGGTGTCGGTCACCGAAAGCAAGCGCGATGGCTCGCCATCCCTTCGTGCGAAGATCGCCGTACCAACCTCGTTGTACGAACCAATGGATGTATCGCGATATTCGTAGAACGACAGCGCGGCGAGCACGCGCTGCCGACCCGCGTTGTCGGCCACGAGGCCGGTGCCTACAAGAAGCTCTTCGGCGCCTTCATGCGGCACGAGAAAAAGGGCGATGACGTTGGTGACATCGCGATACAGAATCGGCAGCTTGACGGGCCCTTCGCTCGTCGTATGTACACTGCGCGGAACATCGAAGAATGACTTGCGGATCATGAAAAATCCTCTTTCTTGCCTATGGATTTCGTGATCAGCGTAACTGGGTTGCGCTGTAAGGCGATACGGTACAGGTTTGAGTCGGGACATATAGCTCAACCGAATTTGGACACGAAAAATTTCTTCCTATTGTACAAAAGGATGATTTCGTAAAGATATTCATGTGTTACCTGCTACCAAAAGGCCCGGCGGGTATGCCCCTGAACGCCCTTTTGTGATTTTTGAGGAAACTTTTGAAGAAACTGTCCAATGGGGAAAGGCGAGGCACTCTGCAGTAACGTGATCCCGCAACAACTTATCAATCTTGGAGAACCAAATGAGAGTTCGCATTCTTTTCGCGCCGGCACTTCTCGCAGCGGTGGTTTTCGCATGTTCGTCAAATTTGACGACTCCGGACGACAATACGGGCGGCAGTGACGGAACGAACGCGGGTACCAAAACAGATGCCGGTGACGGAACAGGCGGCAGTAGTAACGCAACAGACGGAGGTGACAGAACGGATGCGGGTACCAAAACAGACGCCGGCTACGGACATGCCTCGATAACATTCGCCTTCGCGGGTGGCGATTTCACGGGCAACTCTGTCCGTATTTGCGGCTCACGCCCAGCACCGGATGAGACGTACGAGTGCAGCCCACTTCTGTCATGCTCGTGTTTCAACTTCAACGCGGATGGCAATCTCGTGGACAGCACGGGTGCCCTTGCCGTGGTCACGGGCCTCTGCCCTTCTGCGGACTCTCCATCCGCGAATTGGAGTTTCGATTATGGGCTTTTCTCCGCGCCCGATTGCGGGGGAACACAGCTCAATGATGGGACGCATAACTCCGTATGCTACGACTCCACGGACATTGCCACGCAGGCTTTCCCGAACCAGTCCACCAATGTTGTATTGAATCCGGGTCTGAATACTAACCATATCCTCTGCAATGCTACTCCTTTCGCGGAAGCCGCTGCCGCACAAGACTAACACCACCCGGCAAGCTCCCAGTCGTTACTCATCAGCGGCACGAACGTTGTTGCGTATGTCCCGCGAGGTGCCCTCGAGGTGTTTCAATATCAACTGCCGACGTAACGACCTTGGAAGAGGATGGTGCCGGTGGCTGAATCGCGAAGGAAAAACACGAAGGGCTTGTCGATCGTGAGCGTCACCTGCTTCGGGGGGGCTGGGCTGGTGCTGCCGTTTGTCACTACCGCTGTGGCGGCCGCAGCCTCGGTGCCTTTTTCATCGACGCTGATGAAGGCCTGGTGAACAACGTCGGATACGAAGAGCGGCTCGCTCTTCGAGATGCCTGAGAGATCTGCCTGGTCGCCGAAGAGTGTTGTGGTGCCCAGTGTCTGGAGGGCGCTCTTGAGGCTGAAGCTAGTGCCTTTGATCTCGAATTTGGGTAGCGTCAAATTTACCGTTGCCTGTTCGAACGAACCATCCGTGCTTGCGAGGCTCGCGAGCATGGTTGCATCGAGGGAGGACTCAAACGACGCGAGATCGTCGGGAACGATGGCGGTGAAAGTGACTCCGCCATCGTAGGGGAGCACAACGCATTGCCAACCCGTACCTGCGCCGTACAAAAGCGAAGCGTTCTTCGTCATCATCTGCGCGGTGCTGTCGCCGTTGACGCCGTGGAAGGTGCCGGCGGTGGTTGCACTCTGCGAGAATGGCGAGCTCCAGCCGCCGTTGAAGTACATCGCATTGACGAGCACCACGCGCGTGATGCTCGTGATCGCGCCTTCAGACAAGAGATCTTGGATCTTGTCTTCTGTTTTGTCGGCGACCCAGTTGTTGATGGTGTTTCGCGATGCCTCGGGGTTGTTGATGAAATCGGTGAGGTAAACGCCAGTGCCGTAGTTGACAGCGAGGGTATCGAGGAAAGGCTGCTCGAAGGTCGTCGTGATCTCGCCCCACATCGAATTGGCGACACGAAGCGTGAGTGGCACTTGGCCATCGGTCGCCTGCGGGCGCGACGACAGCGACAGGTCCAGGGCATTGAACGCCGCGTGCAGCCGATCGTCTGGCAGCGTAAAGTGCATCGTGTTTTTGAGTTCGCTCGCCGTGTCGCCGCGTGCACCGGCATACGTCATGGCAAGGGCAACCGAAACAGAATAAGGCGAGAAGAAAAGATTCTTGTTTGCAAACGACGGATCGTTTCGCAACGTCGCGTAGAGGTCGGCGGCGAATGCCGTGTTGCCGTCGCGGAGGGCTGCGGCTTCTGCGTCGGCTACGTTCGGCGAGGTGTCTCGCGTCAGATCCGAAGCTGCCATCGGCACGGCGCCCGGAGAGTCCGTTTTCGACGACGAGCAACCGGAGGCAAAAGCAAGGATGGTGCAAAGGATGGGAAGGCTCGAGCGCATGACAACGCACGTCAGCACGGGTTGTGCCATAGGATGTTTACCAGCAAAAACGTAGATTCTTTCCCACTCTCCATGACAGTGACGTCTGGATTGCGGTCTATTCGTTCGCACCAACGCGGGCAAGGAGCGACTCTTGCTCGTCTTCGATGACGGCAAGGCGATTGATTTCGTTGGTGCCCTCGAAAATCTGCGTGAGACGGACATCGCGAAACGCTTTCTCGACGCGCTTTTCGTGGAGCACGGCGTGGTTGCCGAGCAGATCCATCGCTTGCTCGCAAACTCGTCGCGCAACATCCGTTGCATAAAACTTCGCCGCCGAGGCCTCGGCTTGCCGCGGTTTCCACGAGCTCGCAGCCTGCCAGACCATCGCGCGAATGGCACTTGTTTCCGCCATCATTTGCGATAGCTCAGTCTGCACTTCCTGCCGATCGATGAGACGTCGCCGGCCAAGTTGGAAAGTGCAGGCAAAGTCGATCGCAAGGTCTGTGGCTGCTTGAGCAAAGCCCACGGCCATGGCCGCAACAGGAATGCGCGACATGTTGAGCGTGGCGCGGTTGATGGCCCAGCCACCACGCAGCCCGCCGACAACATCGCGGTCGGATACGAACACGTCATCGAGATCGAGCTCCGTCGCGCCCGAAGCGCGCATTCCCATTTTCATTTCCGTGCGCACCGCTCGGAAACCTGGCGTTTTTGAATCGACGAGAAACGCTGTCCACGATTCCATTCCTTCGCCTTGCAACGCAGCCAAAACGACGACGTACGAAGCGATGTCGCCTCCACTGATGAAACACTTGCGCCCGCGAAGCAAAAACCCTCCTTTTACCCGTCGCGCAGTGACACCGGGCGCGTGCGTTGTCGCGCCGTAGCTATCTTCAACGTCGGACCCACCGCTTGGTTCGGTGATCGCAAACGCAAAAACGCATGGTTCGCCGCGCGCGCACGCTCGGAATGCGGGCACGAGATAACGAGAAATCAAGCGAGGATTGCCGGAAAGGAGGACCGGCGCGACACCAAGGGTGTGGGCGCAAACAAGGAGCATGAGCCCACCGTCGGCTCGACTGAGCTCCTCGGTCTTCAAAGACTGGATCATCCACAGTGGATGGCGCAACAGCCGTGGCGAGAGTGTTCCTATTGGGCGTGGAAGCAGATCAGAGAGCAGCCCTTTGCTCGCCGCGGCTTTGAGCACATCGCGGCTGAGTGGGTGGAGATCGCCTAGAGCAGAATGCGGAGCCGTGTCGACATCGAGCGCGTGCGGCGCGATCCAACGCTCGGCGAACGACCGCATGCGACGCCGGTACTTCGCGAGCTCCGGGGCAAGGCGCGCCGTATCGCGTTCCCATGGGTCCATGGGATCGTAGACAACCAAGGGTCGAACCACGCGGGCGATGTGCTCGAAGGCGCGGCGCGGCGAAAGCGGGTGTGACGGCAAAACGTGCCCGCCGACACCGCGAGCACCGCCAAAACCAGTTGATGGGTGAGACGCTGAATCAACCATTGAGCCGCTCCCACTCGGAGGTGATGAGCCCGAGTTCGACAGGAGTTCCAGCAAGCACGCGCAAGTGATTGAGATCGCGCACGGCTTTTTCGAGCCCAACGTCGCGCATGTAGCCCATGCCTCCGAAAACTTGCAGCGCGTCGTTCACGCCGCCACAAAGTGCAGGATGTGCCCAGGCGCGAAGCGTGAAGATTGGCGCGAGCATCCGGGCTAGATCGCCTGGATCGCGCGAGTGCAAAGGTGTGCGAGCAAGCGATTCGAGTGCCACCGAGACATTGGCGATCGCACGACGGCTTTGCGCAAGGAGCAACGCGACAGCCGGGTGCCGGTCGATGAGCATCCCGCCTTGCCTGCGTTCGGCCGCGAACGAACGCGCCTTTTCGTGCGCACGCGACGCCACCCCAAGAGCGATGGCGACCAGGCCCAGCGCGTTCATGGCGAGCGCTTGCGCAAAAACGCCAAGCTCGTCGTCGCGAACGGAACTAGCGGACTCTGAATCGTTGGAAGAAGACAAAGGTTCAATGGAAAACACGGCGAGATCGTCGAAGCCGTGAGAATGCAGGTGACGCGTGCAGCGTGCATCTTTCTGCGTCAGGCGTGTCCACACGATGGTTTGCTTGCGTTCATCGAATAGCGGCCAAAGCACGCCATCGTAGGATAGTGCCGATGTTACGAGTCGAGCGCGCGAACCGTAGATGTCCTTCAGAACGGCGTGGTCGTCTTCGTTGAGTGAGCCGTGCGCGATGAGTTTGGCAAACGACTCGCGCCCCAAGCCGAAAGAGCCCTCGAGAGCGATGATGTTAGCCCCAAAATGATCGAAGCCAAGCCTTCGTTCGACGACACGTGCAAGCGCTTCGACATGAATGGCCTTTGCAACCGACGAATTGGCAAAAGCCAAGCGCCTGATCGCAAGAACGGAACGAAGGGGTCCAGCGTCTGTATCTTCCCACAATCCAAGGCCGCGCTCTTGTCCGGCAATGAGCCCGATCACGCGCGCTCGATCGAGCACCGAGTCGAGATCGACAGGCTGGACAACACGCTCTGCTAAGCGATCGACCGACGCCAGCATCATCGCGTCGTCGCTGCCCTCTTCGAACGAGGCGTTTTGCACAATTTAAGCTAGATCGAGCGCCAGTAGCATGTCGAGTTTCGAGTTTCGGACGACCCATGGGATGCCTGCCGGTTCGCACGGCCGGCCGCTGGTCGTCATTGTCGGGCGACCGAATGTCGGCAAGTCCACACTTGTCAACCGCCTCGCGCGAAAGCGCATCGCCCTCGTTGCCGATGAGCCCGGCGTGACGCGCGATCGGCACTACGTCGACACAACGGCTTTCGGCCGCGACTACACGCTCGTCGACACCGGCGGCTTCGACCCTGACACGGGCGATCCGATGAAGAGCGGAATTACTCGCCACGTCAAAGCCGCCATCGAGGAAGCCGACGTCATCGTCTTCGTGACCGACGCCGAAGTGCCGCTCACATCGGCTGACCGCGTTGCCATCGATCTCTTGCGCGCGTGCAAGCAGCCCGTTCTCTACGCGGCCAACAAAGCCGACTCGCCGAAAATGGACGCCGATGCCTTTGAGGTTTACCGCCTTGGCGTTGACAAGGTGTACCCAATAAGCAGCTTGCACGGTCGTGGCATCGGCGAGCTCGAAGCCGCGATTGACCGGGCCATGCCGCCAACCATCGCGCCATCCAGGACCGACCACAACGAATTGCTTCCGCGAATTGCTATTTGTGGCAAACCGAATGCAGGCAAATCAAGCCTGATGAATCGCATTCTCGGCGAAGATCGAATGATCGTCGATACTCGCCCCGGCACGACGCGCGATGCCATCGAAGCGCTCGTGGAGCGCTCGGGCGAGCGGTACATTTTTGTGGATACCGCAGGACTTCGAAAGAAAGGCAAAGTCACCAAAGCAGCCAACGTGACGGAAGCCGCAAGCGTTGGACTTGCCGTCAAGGCCATGGAGCGGTCGAGTGTCATCGTGCTTTTGTGCGACGCACACGAAGGCGTTGCCGAACAAGACGCAAAAATCTTGGGCCTCGCAGAAGACCGCGGGCGCGGCATGATCATCGCGCTCAACAAAATGGATTTGCTTTCAAAAGCGAGCCACAAAAAGGCCGAAGAAGCGGCGCGCGACAAAATCTCATTTTGCCCTTACGTGCCTGTGGTGCCAATTAGCGCGAAAACCGGGCGCGGCGTGGGCACGCTTTTCAAGACCATCGACGAGGTAGCAACGGCGTTTCACAAGCGCATTGGCACTGGAATGCTCAATCGCTTTTTCGAGCAGGTACTCGAGGTCAAGCCGCCGCCAACGAGCGGTGGGCGGGCCCCGCGCCTTTATTACATTACGCAGGCCGAAACGGCTCCGCCCTTGTTCGTCGTGCAATCGAGCTCGCCCGAGTCGGTGCATTTTTCGTATCAGCGATTCGTCATCAACCAGCTGCGTGAGCAATTCGGTTTCGAAGGCGTGCCGGTGCGCGTGGTTTATCGGGAACGGCGAAGGGGGAAGAGGAAGGCGGGTTGAACTTCACCCGATTTTGTGGACATCTGAGAAGGCCCGAGATGACATGGGCCCTCTGGAGCGATGCCGATGACCCGACACTTCAACACCGCTGGCCCCAATCAACCCGCGGAGCACTACAGCATCGATTCTTTCACGCGGATCAACTGGCCCGAGATCCAGGAGCTCATCGACGCGAAAAAGTACTTCGTCCTTCACGCGCCCAGGCAGACGGGGAAGACGACGCTCTTGCAGGCGATCGTCGACCGGCTCAACGGCGAGGGGCGCTACGAGACGATGAGGTTCAGCGTGCAATCGGCGCAGGCTGCGCGCGACGACATCGGCGTGGGGAACCGGATCATTGCCGAGCAATTGCTCCTTCGGGCGCAGCTCGGACGACCACAGAGCTGGCTCGCCTCCGAGGGCCCATCCGTCGTGGAGAAAGTAGCGCCCGGGAGCATGTTGACGGTGCTGCTCGCGCAGTGGGCGGCTCATTCGCCCAAGCCTATCGTGCTGCTCATCGACGAGATCGATGCGCTGGTGGGAGATACGCTGGTTTCGGTCCTGGGGCAGCTCCGAGATGGGTACATCTCGCGCCCGGATCCGTTCCCCCACTCCGTGATCCTCTGCGGCGTGCGCGACGTGCGCGACTACCGCATCCACACATCCAAGGGCGAGATCATCACGGGGGGAAGCGCCTTCAACATCAAGACCGAGTCGCTGCGGCTGGGGAATTTCTCGGAGGCCGAAGTTCGTGAGCTTTACGAGCAACACACGGCCGAGACGAAGCAGGTCTTCGAGGAGTCGATCCATCCGAAGGTGATGGCGCTGACCGGTGGGCAGCCTTGGCTGGTCAACGCGCTGGCGCGAGAGCTCACCGAGAAGATGCCGGCGCTTCAAGACCGCTCGCGCCCCGTCACTCTCGACGACGTAGATGAAGCCAAGGAGCGACTCATTCTCCGGCGCGACACGCACCTCGATCAGCTCGTGGACAAGCTCAAAGAGCCACGCGTCCGGCGCGTCATTGCACCCATTCTCGAAGGTGGCGAGTGGAGCCAGTCGGCATCGACCGAAGATCGCCAATATGTCGTTGATCTAGGACTCATCACGGTAGAGCGTTCCAGTGGGGTCCGCATCGCCAACGAGATTTATCGGGAAATCATCCCCCGAACACTCACGTCCATGCTCCAGGACGACTTCGCAGCCAAGGTGCCAAGCACCGCCTTCGTTCTTGCCGACGGTCGTCTCGACTTCCGCGGGCTACTCGCGGGCTTTCAGCAGTTCTATCGAGAGAATTCCGAGGTCTGGAACAAGCGAGCGGTCTACGAAGAAGCAGCGCCGCAGCTCTTGCTGCAGGCCTGGTTGCAGCGTGTGGTCAACGGTGGTGGTCGCATCGAGCGAGAGTATGCGCTGGGAAGAGGGCGCGCGGATCTCTTCGTGCGGTACTTCCGACAGATAGATGGGAAGCGGGCCGAGCAGCGATTCGTGGTGGAGATGAAGGTGGTGCGCGAGCGCCGATCGCTCGAGGCGACGATCGAGGAAGGACTCTCGCAGACGGCGAGGTACGCCGACAAGTGCCACCCCGATGAAACTCACTTGATCGTTGTCGACCCAAGCGAAAAGCGAAGTTGGGACGAGAAAGTCTTCGTGCAAGAGCGCAGCGCCGATGACCGCTCGATCACGATCTGGGGCATGTGATCGAGTTTGACTCGAAGTCTTACGTGACCGGGTGAAGCATGCTGCGCCCCTACTCCGCAGGCACCGGCTCGGCGGCCTTGGCGTGAATGTGCTCGCCGGCGTGCACCTTGGCGAGCAGCACGTAGATAACAGGCACGACGAACAGCGTGAAAAAGCTTCCGATGGCCATGCCGCCAACGAGCACGATGCCGATCGAATTTCGCGCTACGGCGCCTGGCCCTGATACGAGCGTGAGCGGGAAGTGGCCGGCGATCGTGGCCGTCGTGGTCATGAGAATTGGGCGCAGGCGCGTGGTTGCGGCCTCGCGCACCGCGTCGATTTTGCTTAAGCCGAGTTCCTGTTGTGCATTCGCGAATTCGACAATGAGAATGCCATTTTTCGCCACGAGCCCGACGAGAGTGACGAGCCCGACTTCGGAGTAGATGTTGAGCGTCGTTGTCCAGCCCTCGGTCAGCGGGAAGCGCAGACTCGGGGGACCGGCGAACTTGAGAAAGGTGAAAATGAGTGCGCCGAACATCGCGAGTGGCACCGAGCCGGCGAGGATCACGAGCGGATCGCGAAACGAATTGAACTGCGCCGCAAGGACCAAAAAAATGAGCAGAATGGCAAGCCCCATCGCGGGAAGGAACTTGCCGCCCTCTTGCCGAAGCTGCCGCGACTGACCTGTGTAGTCTACATGGTAACCCTCGGGTAGCGTCTTCGCGGCAGCCGTTTCGAGCATCTGCAGGGCACCCTCGAGAGACTGCGTGGCAACACCGGAGAGCTTGACGGCGTTCAACTGCTGAAAGCGATTGAGCGATCGTGGCTCAATGCCATCTTGTAGTGTTGCGACCGAGCTCAAGGGAATGAGCTTCCCGTCGGGACCCATGATGTGAATGTCGCGAAGCTGATTGGCTGTCAGGCGACTCGCACGCTCGACTTGCGGAATGACCTTGTAGGCACGGCCGTCGATATCGAAACGGTTGACGAAGTTGGCACTGAAGGCCGAGGCAAGGTCGTCGCCCACCTGCTGCATCGTCAGGCCCATGGAAGCGATTTTGTCGCGATCGAGGACGATGTCGGTTTTGGCCTGATCGATTCTTACGTCGAGAACGGGTGGAAACGCGAATTTGCCGCTTTTCGTAGCCTCGGCCGCGATCTGGTCGGCAAAGCGGACAATCTCTTCGTGGTCGGCGGTGGACGAGATGACGAATTCAACTGGGAAAAGCCCCGGGTTTGGCAAAGCCGCCGGCAAAAACATGGGCGCTCGCACGCCCGTGATGCGGCCGGTTTTTTGATTGAGATCGTTGACGATGGGAAAGATCTTTCGCTGCCTTTCGCTCCAGGGTTTGACGAGCATTCCACCGAAACCCATGGTTGGCAGTGAGATTTGAAAAGAATGATCGAACTCGGGCTCTGACTCGAATATTTTTTCGACCTGCGCCGAGTACGCCGCCACTTGCTCGAGACTCGCATTCGCGGGCACATCGAGCGCGGTAAACGCGCCGCCCTGGTCTTCGTTCGGTGCGAGCTCTTGACCGGAAAAGAGGTAGAGCGGAATCACGAGCAGCGAGAGCGCGCCCCAAACGACGTAAACCGCAGGCCGTATTCCGAGCGCGACACCGAGCATGCGGTGGTAGGCGCGACGAATGGTGTCGAAACCACTGTCGATCATGCGCGCCAAACGGCTGCCGCCGTGCTCGGAAGCGATGAGACGCGACGACATCATGGGCGACAGCGTCAGCGCCACGATCCCTGAGATGAAAACGGCGCCGGCAAGGGTAAAGGCAAATTCGCGGAACAGAGCGCCGGTGAGCCCGCCCTGAAAGCCCACCGGAATGTACACGGCCGCCAGCGTGATCGTCATGGCCACGATGGGGCCAACGAGCTCGCGCGCGCCTTCGATCGCGGCCTGCATCGGCGTTCGACCTTCGCGGATGTGCCGCTCGACATTTTCGACCACGACGATGGCGTCGTCGACGACGAGGCCGACCGAAAGCACGATGGCGAGCAGGGTGAGCAAGTTGAGCGTGAAGCCAAGCGCCTGCATCAAAAAAATCGCTCCGACGAGCGACAGCGGCACCGCGACCACGGGAATGAAGACCGTGCGCAGCGAGCCGAGAAACAGGAAGATCACCACGACGACGATGAGGATCGTTTCGAACAGCGTGTGCACGACTTCGTGAATCGCGTTGTCGATGTACGTCGTCGAGTCGAAGGCAACGACCGCCTGCATGCCTGTCGGCAGCTCGCGTTGAATCGCCGAGATCTCGTCGCGCACGTTTTTGATCACGTCGAGCGAGTTGGCGTTTGGCAAAACCCAAACGCCCATGAAAACAGCGCGCTCGCCCGACATGCGAACGGCTTGATCGTAGGTTTCGGCGCCGAGCACGACATCGGCGACCTCCTCGAGCCGCACCAACGCGCCCTGCCGCTGCGCGACCACGAGCTTCTTGAATTCGTCGACCGTGTGCAGATCGGTCTTTGCCGTAAGGTTCACTTGGACGAGAGCGCCCTTCGTTTGTCCTACGGCTGCGAGGTAGTTGTTCGAAGCGAGCGCCCTTCGCACATCCGCGGGGCTAACGTTGTGCGCAGCCATTTTTTCGGCGTTGAGCCACGCGCGGATCGCGAAAATGCTCCCGCCAAGGATGTCGGCGCGCTGCACGCCAGCAATGGCCGACAGCCGCGGCTGCACGACACGTAGCAAGTAATCGGTGACTTGGTTGTCTGCGAGGATCTTCGAGCCGAAGCTGAGATACATCGCGGCGATTTGCGCATCGGACGGCTCGATGGTGATCGCTGGAATTTCGGCTTCTGGCGGCAGGTCGGCGCGCACCTGGTTGACGCGCGTGCTGATGTCGGCAAGCGCGCCCGCGGCGGGGAAGTTCAACTTGAGCCGCACGTTGATGGTCGATAACCCTTGGACGCTCTGCGACTCGACGTAGTCGATGCCGTCGGCAGCCGCGATGGATCGTTCGAGCGGTGTCGTGATGAAGCCGCGGACGAGAGCTGCGTTCGCGCCTACGTAAACCGTGGTCACTTTGATCGTCGCGCTATCGAGCTTTGGGTACTGGCGGACGTTGAGCGAGCGCATCGCCTGAAGCCCGGCGACAAGGAGGACCAGATTGACGACGATCGCAAGGACCGGGCGGCGAATGAAGATGTCGGTGAACTTCATGGCGCTTCGCTCAATGGTTCTCGGGGTGCGGGTTGAGTTCCGGCTTGGGGTTGGCCGCACCGTCACTCTCGATGATGGGTGAACCGTTACGCAACTTGAAGGCACCCGAGACAACGACGCGCGCGCCAGCGTCGAGACCGTCAGCAATGGCGACAAAGTCTCCGCGCGCTTCACCCGCGCGCACGAACTGCTGACGCGCGATGCGCACGGGCTTTCCGTCCGGCGTTGTGGTCATGCCCGGCGAACCTGGCTTCTTGTCTTCGACGATGAAGACTGTGTCGCCATACGACGCGTGGACAACCGCAGTGGCAGGAACCACAACGAGCTTGGCGCGATTCGGCAGCACAACGGAAACGTCGACGAACATACCGGATCGGAGCTTTTCTTCCTTGTTAGGCACGGCAGCACGGAGGCGAATCGTGCGTGTCGAAGTGTCGACCGCAGGATCGATCGCGAAAATGCTGCCAGCTATCGGCGGTTCGCTGGTGCCGGCGACTTTGGCTTGGATGGGCAAGCCGACCGACAGATCGCCGAGGCGCTGCTGCGGCAGCGTGAAGTCGACGTAGACCGTTTCGGTTGCTTCGAGGGATGTCACGGCAGTGCCAGGATTCAGGTACTGCCCAAGGTTGATGGCGCGGATGCCAAGCTTGCCAGCGAACGGGGCGCGCACGGTTTTTCGTGCAATCTGCGCCCTGAGCGCGTCGACATCGCTGGTTGCACTTTTGCGCGCAGCTTCGTCGGTATCGAGCTGCGAAGGCGATACGGCTCCGGTTTCGACGAGCGAACGGGTGCGCCGCTCGTTCGTTTCGGCAAGCTCGGCGCGCGCGTGCATGGCTTCGAGCTGCGCACGCTCGACGCTCGTATCGAGCTCCACGAGCACATCGCCCGCTTTGACCTTTTCGCCGGACTCGAAGTGAATGCGCGTGACAATGCCCGCAGCGTCGTTGCTCACCGCAACGCCTTTGGCCGCGGCAACGCTTCCGATAGCGGAGAGTGTTCCCTCCCAGTCATGCGATTCGGAAAGGGCAGTTGCTACCGATTCCGGAGGTGGACCCGCAGCCGCGGCCTTTGCGCCGAAACCCATGAGAGTGCGAATTTGCGTAAATTTGATCGCTGCAAGCACCCCGACAATCACGAGCAGGCCCGCGAAAACGGCAATGTAATAGGCGATCTTCGATGGTTTGGATGGCATGGTATCGAAAGCGGTAGATCCCACGTTTAGGAAAGATGCGCGCGCCATACTAGTGCCGAACGGCCGAAGTGAGACTGGATTTGGCCGAGTTTGCACAAGTTGACGCAGGCAACGCGAAATTGTGAGCAAACCGAGGGACGCAACTGCGCGGTCCGGCATCGTAGTGGCGTTGTGCGCATCGTCGTTGCCGGCGGCACTGGATTCATCGGTCGGAAGCTCGTGAGATCTCTCTGCGAGCGCGGCGACGACGTCGTCATCCTCACGCGCAGCAGCTGCAACGGCCACGGTAGCTTGCACCACGAAGGCCTTGGCGCTCGCCCAGCTTGCTGTCGCGGAAGCGGCAAGGTCGAGCTTTTACCATGGACGCCAGATCGCCCGGGCGATTGGCAGAAACTCGTTGACGACGCCGACGCCATCGTAAACCTGGCGGGTGCCGGGATTTTCGATGAGCGCTGGACCCGCGAGCGCAAAGAGGTGCTGCGAGAAAGCCGCGTTCGTTCAACCAAGCTTTTGGCCGAGGCCATTGCGCGCGCAACGAAGAAGCCGAGCGTTTTCGTCAGCGGATCGGCCACGGGCTATTACGGCACCCATTGCGGCGCTCGCACCATTACCGAGGACGACTCCACGGGCACCGATTTCCTCGCGCGACTCGCCATGGAATGGGAGGCGGCCGCCGAGCCGGCGCGAGAAGCGGGCGTTCGTGTGTGCCACCCACGGATAGGCATCGTTCTTGGAACCGACGGCGGAATGCTTGCGAAGCTTTTGCCTCTGTTTCGATCTTACATGGGTGGGCCTGTTGGCAACGGCGTACAGTATATCGCTTGGATCCACGCGGCCGACGTGGTTCGTGTGCTCGAACACGCAATCGATCATGAATCGATGTCAGGGCCTTTCAATGCGGTGGCGCCAGAACCTTCGACCATGAACGACTTCGCACACAAGCTTGGGAAGGCGCTTGGCCGCCCATCTTCTGTTCGTGTGCCAGCGCTCGCCGTGAAGCTCGCACTTGGCGAGGGCTCGAGCGCCGTGCTCACCGGGCAGCGCGCAGTGCCTCGGCGCCTGGTCGCCGAAGGCTTTGCGTTCCTTTTCCCGGACCTTACGTCTGCGCTAGCCGATTTGGTATTATGATGTGGTTGCCCAAGCCCCGCTAAGCACCACCTCGCTACGCTCTTTCACACTGACTTGCAGCGCGATCTTACCTGGCGCAACCTTCCAGCCTTCCGTTACGAGCGTGTCGCCCGGCCACACGGGCTTCTTGAAGTGACCTTCGAAGCCGGAAATCTTCGTTGCATCGCCTTGGCACGCGCCTTTGGCAACATGACGAACCATGTAGCCGTAAGTGCAAAGACCATGAAGAATGGGCCCGCGTGCAAAGCCGACACGCGCCGCAAAGTCTGGATCCGCATGGAGCGGATTGAGATCGCCTGAAAGTCGGTAAAGCAGCGCCTGCTCTGGCGATGTTGTTTCCTCGATACGGAAATCCGCCGGGCGCCCCTTCGGGATCTCGGCCACCTTATCTTCTTTGCCTTCCTTTGGCGGCAGTGTGCCACCAAATCCGCCTTCGCCGCGAAAGATGATCTGCGAGGTCGTATCAAATAGAATATGATTTTCTTGGGTTTTTGTTTCCGTATCAACCACCACGATGGCGAATTTTCTATAATCGTAAATGCCGCGAATTTTCGCCGTGGTGGCAAGTGTGGCGGCCGCTGGGATTGGCCCTCGCAACCGAACGCGCTCGGCACCGTGCACGACCATCGCAAGATCGCCCCCAGTCTGGGCGACGAGCTCGAACATCGGGCCAAACATGGGAACCACTGCGAAGCTAGGAATGACCCTTGGGCCTCGCCCTTCGTAAAGGGTATCGAGTTCGTCTTTCTTCGCGCCAATGCCGAGCGCGTAAAGAACGGTGTCTTTCCACGTGTACGAAAAGAGCGAGGGAAGGCTCTCTTTGCCGATGAGCGAGAGATCGAGCGTCATAGATCTTTCGATATAATCCATGGGCATCGAGAGCCGTCAAGCCGCTCGAACCGCAAAAATTGCCGTTGCATGCATCCCACGATTGACGCGCGACCAAAACTTGGTCGATTGTCTGGCGCTCAATGCCCATGAACCTGCCGCCGATCGACGATCTCGCCGCGATGGGGCTCGCTTGGGCGCGCGTCATGCCAACGGTCACGCTCGTGCCTGCGTTCGGGCTGAAAGCACTGCCAACGTCGGCGCGCGGCATCCTTGGACTTGCGCTCGCCGCCGCCATTTATCCGTCCCTCGTACCCATTGTCGTCGCGGAACGCTCATTGCCTTGGGCCTTCATGGCGCTCGAGCAAATGGCGCTCGGTATGCCCGTCGCTCTCGCCGCTGCCATTCCTCTCTGGGCTGCGGCCCAAGCGGGCGGGCTGGTCGATGTCCTGCGCGGTTCGCCCGACGGGCCTGGCCTCGCCGTCATCGAAGGGCGGGCGTCGAGCTTTGGCGTGCTCTTTGGTGTGTTCGCGAGCGTTGTTTTTCTTTCGACAGGCGGAGCCGCGCGCGCGGCCGAAGCGCTCTCGATCACGATGAATTCCACGCACCCCGTATTTGCCTTATTGGTCGTTGCCCGGAATCTGGTCTCAGGGATCACTCTGTCTCTCGCCATCGGGGCACCGGTGCTTGCGGCATCGATCGTGCTCGAACTAACTTTCGCGCTCATCGCACGCGCAGCAAGCCCCGCGCAGGTCCACGCGCTCTTTGCACCGGTCCGCGCGCTTGGCCTGCTCGCCATCGTTGCCATCGTGCTCGAGCGCATTGCCTCGCTCATTGCACTCACGGTTCGCGCGCCTTTCTGACTGCTTTCGATTTGCGGACATCGGGCACCGGCCTCCCGGCTCGTGGAGATAGCTCTCCACGGGCTCACCGTTCTTCAGCGTGTGAAGCAGCTCATGGCCCATCCAGATATTGAACCGCCCCGGAATCATCTACCAAGTGTTGCCTTCGTTCGGAGGCGCGGCATCTTGCTCGGGAGCTGCGCCTGCGTCGGTCGTGCCCGATTGGTGGCGGAAACAAAACTTGATTGAAGACAGGGGAAGTTGCATGTCCTGGTTGCTCGGATCCCGCGGGGGAAATAGCCTTTCTCCGTGCGTGGCCGCAGGGTTGTAGGAGAATACGTCCGCCCTCCACTCGTCTCCGCTGACAATGACCACGGCGATGGGAGTGGTTGCCGACCAATCGAAGTGTGTTCCGTCCGAATTGAAGACGATTGCGGTCTCCCCATGGCTCAAATCGAGAATGCCGTCCGCATCGCCAAAGTGCGTTGCCGAATAGAGGACATCGTCGGCCGCGGCAACACCTACATTGCATTCGGTATCCCGAGTGAGCGGCTGGACCGAGTCGCTCGCCCCTGATTGGGTCTCCGACTGGGTGTTGCCATGGGTGGAGCAAGCGCCAATCCCAAGTACGGATGCGAGTGCAATGGGTGCATTATACACAATAGAGCTGACGAATCGCATCGAATATCTCCCCTTTTCCCCGCGAACCCCGGCTCGATATGAAACGGGGATCCGTGGAAACGTGATGCAATCCGCTTGCCTTAAGCTTGTGGTAGCCATATGCGCGGAAAGGGGCGCACGATTGGGTGCGTAATGCCACGCGTTGCACAACACGACTGCCGCGGAAGTCCTGCCGGCAGTCGTGCTCCTTCGTTCAATTCACCACGTGACTGCGTCGATGTACGCCGTACCGGAATACGCTCGACTGGTGACAAACTCCACACCCATCGAGTCAAGTGGGAAAACGGCGTTCCTTGGTACTGTGACAGTCAATGTGTTCCAGGCATTCGCGGTCAGTTGCGCAATGGCCGTCCACGTGTCTGTCCATGCCCAATTGCCGGCTGCACCCTGCTTGACGAAGGGTGCAACCGCAGTCAGAGCGCTGCCGCTTGGCACCCACACGTGAAATGTGACAACTGTGCCGCCAACGGTTGGCAATGGGCCTGAAAGCGTCATGGCATCTCCCACCCCAACTGCTGTTCCAGAGAATACGACGGCAAGGGAATTGGTGCCAAACTGTGCCTGGTTTGCCGAAGGTGCAACGGCAGTAACAGGACTGGCTGCCAAAAATGTCCAATTCTGCGTATTGCTACATTCAAAATTGTATTGTGACTTGTCCGCGGAAACGGAAATGGTACCTGCGTTTGCGTTCCAATTTAGACTGGTTGCCCCGTCGGGACTGAAAACGCCAAACTTAATGGTGTAGTCTTTCTTGGGTTGCGCAACGCTCGTTGGCGCGGCCCAGTTCCATGTCAAGGAGTTTGTTCCGTTTGCCGCGGTCGACTGGGCCTGGGAACTTTGATCTACCTTCGTCGTGCCGTCCCATACTTCGATATCCAACATTCCATTGTACGCAACGTCGTTCGTGTTCGTGAACGTTGCTTTCATGGAACTCGATCCAGATCCTGCCACGAGACAGGTTGGATTGACAGATAAGGTGGATGAATAGGTGGGTAAAGTGGATGAGGGAGAAGTGCCCGAGCCACTGCTGCAGCCCTGACTGGAATAGGGAGGCGTGCACACGTTGCCGTTCCACGAACCTCCATTGTAATCGTCGTTATTGACTGAGGTCTTGTAGGCCGCAACGTACGTATCGTAATCGTATGGCGCGGCACCGGATAGGTAGTGATAGGGATCGGTTGGGTAGTTGTAGGGACCAAAAAGGCCATAGCGCCAGTAATAAGCGACCTGACGCAAGAGATCATCGCTGCTTGTTCCTGCTGGATTTTTCTTCTTGAGCAGGTAGTACATGGGGGCCGCATAACCGCTACTGTATCGATCCAGATTAGCGAACGGGTCGTTCCATGCATCGCAGCCCAAGGATGTCACGTCGTTCATGTTGATCCACGGGCAAAGTCCATATTGTGTACAATAATAAGGTATCCTCATATTGGTTTGCCATGCTGAATTCGACTGATCCGGAGCGCGAAGGTTTTCTGGATATAGAAACCCCATGTGATCTGGATTGGTAAGCTGCATAAGACCAAAGCCCGTCGTAGAATCTCCAACGCAATTTCGCGGTCCTGTCAAGGATGCTGCGTTGAAAGTGCTTTCGCGATGGGCTTCCGCAAAATAGAACCATCGGGGAATGTTGTACTTGATGGTTGCCCTTCTTATCGCATCGGGAACGCCTTGATTGGCGCAATCCGAGCCTGCACGACATTCGGTAGGCACCCAGGTATATAACTTCTGACTCACCGATTCGGTGTTGTCGTTGTGGGCGGGATCCATTCCGTTGTCGGCACAAGATGATGATCCAAGGGAAATAGCGAGTATACAGAGTCCATACTGCAGATGCTTAACGATTGGCTTTTGCATGGTCAAACCCTACTAATGAGGATGTGTCAGGATAACTTACAGCGGACCGGCGGTTGCTTCGCGCAGCGTAGTCAGCATCGCGTCAAATCGAAAGCGGTCAGATTGCGATTCCCCGTGCGTGCATGACATCGCGAAGCAAAGCCTGCATGTCGGGTGTCGCGGTATACATCGTCGTTCGCGCAAGCTCGGTGAATCTGCCGCCGCGCGAACGCTGAAGAGCGTGGAGCGCCGAAGTGCGATCCGTTGGCGATCCGTGTTCGAGCGTACCAAGCAGGAACTCCGCGGCTTCGATCGTGTCGACCCGCGACAAAGCTCGCAGTGCCGCCGCCCGCACCGCAGGCTCGGGTGCTTCGCGGACAATGCGCGAGAGCGGATCGAACGCGTGCTGGAAGAAGAGAGACTCGACGGCCACAGTTGCATGCTGCACAACGGCCGGATCCGAATCGCGAAGCCCGGCGCGCACCGTGACGAAGCTTCGCTTGAAAAATAGCTGCTGCATCGCCGAAAGTACCGCAATTTTCACGGCTTGCTCGCCGCCTGCAAAAAGCTTCTCGAGCGGTGAAAGCACCGCAAAGAGTTGAAGTTGCCGGAGATCGTCGGCAAGCTTAACTCGCAGCGCGATGGCGGGCGCTCGGGTCATCTCGTGCGGCTGGTTTTCAACGGCCAATGCAGTCAGGCGCGCGAGCATGGCTTTGCGCCGAATGAGGTCCGGCCAACGCTTACCATCGAGCAAAACGTCGGCACACGCCTCGGCGGCACTCCCCTGCTCTTCCCATTCGATGAGATCGACGTGCCACACTTCCGGGAAATGGCTGTCTTGCCGCACGTGCGCCGGAAGCGCGGTGGTTTCGATCGCTTCGTCGCGCACACCCTCGTAGCGCTTCGCGGCGCGCGCATAGTGCGCCTTCCTCTGCGGGTCGAGATCCATCGTCGCCAAGTCTGTGTAGAGCGCACCTATCCGCGCGAAGGAACCGACCTCGCCGAATGCCAGAATGGCGGCGAGCAGCGCGTTCTCGGCGATCTCGGGTGGAGCGCCGCGCGCAAGGTGTTGCTTGGACACTTCGCGCCAAAGCTCGGCCTGCATGACGGTGTAGTGCGCCGAGGTGCCTTGCATCGCGAGCGTGCGCGCGTAGTCGGAAGCTTCGCGCGCGAGCGTGGCCGCGGCCGACAGCTCGCCCCGCTCTTTGGCAGCGCTGAGCGCATCTTCGAAGCACTGAAGCGCAAAGTATTTAAGGTGGTCTTCGCGTAAGATTCGAATGCAGTTGATGAAGCCTTCGAGCACGTCTTCGAAGGTTCCGCTTTCGCGCCCGATCTGAACAAGCACCTGGAAGCAGTCGAAAGCGCGCTCACGCTGACCAATGCTCTCGAAGTAGTCGGCCGCCTCCTCGAGCAGGCGCACGGCACTGACAGCCGCCTCGCGTGCTTGTTTCGGATCGGCACAAAGGTTAGCGCAGCGGGCAAGGTTATACTGAACGAGGGCTGCATTGTAGGCATCGGCGCACTTCGATGCGACAACGGCAAGACGCGACCAAAGAGCGCGCGCTTGGCTGTATGATCCAGCTTTCTCCCGCCATATTGCGGCGGCGGCAAGGAGGCCCGCATCTTCCATCTCACGCGCGGCGCCCTCCATGTCGCCCACGGCCGCGCGCGAACGGGCGCGGTCAACGGCCGGCACGCTGGCGAGCAGCGATCCGACACGCCCCCATACGTTGGGATCCGACGACGCCATGTACCAAACCACGGTCAGTGCGCTGCGCGGATCGTTACGCCGTACAAAGAGCTCGAAGAGCGGACGAAGCACCGAGAGGTAGGCGCTTTCGGGTACGTGCGTGTGTGCGGCAGCCGCGAGCAGCGAGTTTGTAGCGACGTCGAGATCGCCTCGCTGCATCGCTACCCGACCGCGCTCGCAAAGCTGGTTGAAATCGTCAACAACCATGGATGGTCACGAGCAAGCACTTCAAGACGCTGGTGGAAAGCTTTCGGGCGGCTCATCGTGCGTGATGCCATGGATCCGGCGCTTGGCGAGCGCGCGGCGCCGAGCATGATCAAGGGCTTCAACGAGACCAATCATGACGTAAAACGACAACAGCCAAACGAGTACGATGGCTGGTTCTGTTTTGAACGAGATGACAGCGCTCGAAACAACAGCAAAAAGCACGAGCCCAATGGTGCGTGCGTTGAGTGTGAGATCTTTGAAGGAGCGAAAGCGAATCGTTGAAATCTGTAAGAATGCTAGAAATACCGTAAGCCCCATCATGGGCCAAACGTAGCGCTCGCTCGATAAGCTGCCGCCCACGGCGTGATTGGCAACAACGAGCGAAACAAGAATGCCGGCCGCGCCGGGAACAGGAAGACCAACGATGTACTTGCTTGGCTTCTGAGGCTTGCCGCCCTCGCCCATCGACAGAACGTTGAAACGCGCGAGCCGCACAGCGCCGGCAGCAGCAAAGGCAAAAGAGACGACGAGCCCGAAGGTCGACAGGTGAAACAGCGACCACTTGTAAACGAGCAGCGCCGGCGCAATGCCAAACGAGACGACGTCGGCAAGCGAGTCGATCTGCAAGCCGAAGGCGCTCTGCGTTTTCGTGAGCCGGGCGACGCGCCCGTCGAGCATGTCGAAAAACAAAGCGTAAACGAGCAAGAGCGAGGCTCGGTAATAGTCGTCGTCACCCCCTTCGAGACTTGCGCCGCCGCTCAAACGAATCGAGTCGAACCCACAGAAAATGCTCGAAAGCGTGATCATGTTCGGCAAAAGAAACAGCGTTTTCCGAAGATCAAGCTTGACTCGAGAACCCGCCATACAAATGCCGCCTTTGCCGCAACTTTGCCCCAGGTTGCGCCAACCGTAAAGCAGTTGTCAGGAGAGGATGTTTACCAGCCGTCGCGAGCGACGCGAGGCCAAGGCGAGCGCGAGGAGCCCGCGTAAGCGTACTTTTCGTACGTGCGCAGGCACCGCAGGGCCCAACGAAGGCATCGCGGCGCGCAGCAGGCTGGTAAACATCCTCTCAGTCGTAGCGTTCGCTATGTACCTGTTTGCGATCCACACCCATTTGCTTGCGCAAGAGATCGCGCACGGCAGATACCATGCGTTCGAGCCCGCAAATGTAGGCATGAGGCGCGCCGTTGCCTTTTGCCGAGAGTTCGTGCCAAAGGCGCTCGACGTGCGTTTGCACGTACCCGGTGCGCCCCTCCCAGTCGTCGGCTGCACGTGAAATTGTGTATTCTACACGAACTTGCTGGTGCTTGCGCGTGAGCTCTTGGAATTGCTCGAGGTAGAGCCGATCGCGCTCGTGGCGCGCACCCACGATGAGCCAAAGAGGCGACGCGTCGCCCGCATCGAGCGCATCGAGCATCATACTGCGAAGTGGCGTAATGCCCGTGCCAACGCCGATGAACAACGACGGGTGGGATTGCTGCGTCGGGCGTGTGAAAAAGCCGGATGGGCCAATCGCACGAAGCACGGTGCCTTCGCGTAGCTCGTGCAAGTACGTGGAGCCAGGACCGCCGTCGACACGAGTAATGGCAAGCTCGAAGGTCGAATCATGTTTCGACGCGCTCGGTGCCGAAGCAATCGAATACGAGCGACGGGCTTCGCCTTCGACTAAGGGGAGCACGAGGCTAACCCATTGGCCGGCCTGAAACTCGAAAGGCAAGCCGTCAACTCGGCTGAATGTCAACTCGCGAACGCGCGGCGAGAGCATTCGTGCACCTTGGAGTTGAATGTCGAACGTGGGCAATTGCATAGCTTTTGTGGCACCTCAGCACGCATCTGCAACGAAAGCCAAGCCCGCTTTCAAGTTGGCGCGAGGTCGAGGCGGCGGCGAGGAGCGGACCGGAATAGCCTCTTCCGGCTTTGAGGACCGCACCGCAGCCGCCAACGAAGAGATCGCGTCAAATCGAAAGCGGAGGAAGGTGGTCGATGCGGTAGGCAAAGCTCGCCTTGACCCGAGACGAACTTCGAAAAATGAGTTCCATTCGCAGAAGAGCGTCAAGCACGGCACCGGTCGATAAGCGCCGCTGCCTGGCCTCATTCACAACGCGCTCGATCGGTTCGCGTGCATCGGGAGGATGGTGAAAGGCACCTGGCAGCACGAGGAGCATGAACAGGCTGCCCAAAGCAACGACCCGAGCATCGATCAAACCCTCGGCGTGCTCGAACGCGATGGCTTGCGCCTCGTCGACGTGACGAACGAGAAACTCGGCACCCGACCATAGATCGACCATGCGCGCACCGCGACCATCGACATCTTCGGCCACGAAGAGGCCACGATGGCTCATTGCAAGCGGCTCTGCCAAGGCGCCCGCGTACTTCGCGAAGTTGGCGCTTGCCGAGTTGGAAGGGGGCAAAGGTGCTACCTTCGCGAACTGCTGGGTGGTCAGGGCGTCGTCCCAGAATGCTCGGCTCCGAACCTCGAACCACGGATCTTCCGGTCGGAAAGCTCCGGTTCGACTCTCGAATACCTTGCGCATGGCCGCGATTTTCTCGCTCGCGGCGCCAAGCTCGCAGATCGAGTCGTAGACCGCGAGAAATTCGCCTGGCGTGATATCCTCAAGACAAGAGTGTTGCATGCCAAATCGGGTCTTTTTCCCACAAGCCGCAATCGATCAATTTTGCATCGATGGAACGGTCGACATGAAAGACGGCGGCGAGCTCATTTTGCTCGCACAGAGGCGCACCTACAAGGTCACAGAAGCAGTGCACGTCGTTGCCGAGGTTGCCGGCACTTGTGATGCGCACGGCGTTGTTGGCAAAGTCAAGCCAAAAAGCTTTTTCGACGAGCTCGGCGCCGAGATCCTCGGAAACTCGATGATCCTTGGCGACAACGCCTACGATGTCGTTCCAGGGTGGATGGTGGGCGCGGACGAAGTGCTGCTTACGCAGCTGCTCGAAACCAAGCATTCGTAGGACGGTGACGGTGCCTTGAACGAGCTCGCTGCGGCCAACGTTCTGTTCGTGTTGACGATCGCGGCGTACTTGGCTGCATGGGGCATCTTTTTGCGCTTCCTCATTCGCGGCAAAGGCGACGTTGGCAAGCTTGGACCGCGCCTCATGGCTCTCGCCGCAGTGCTGCACGCAGGGCACATTGGCGTGGCGTCGTTCGTCGCCAGCGTATGCCCCGTGGGCGGAATTCATTTCCCGATGAGCGTTGCATCAATGCTCATGTGCGTTGCGTACCTTGCTCGCCGCCGGCATTTGCGCATCGACGTTGCCGGTGCATTCATCGCCCCCCTTGCACTTACTTCACTCATGGCTTCGCGCTTCGTTGGCGGTGGCGCCGAGCCAGGCGAGCGCATCAAGAGCTTAATTTTGCCATTTCACGTCACCATGAACCTCTTCGGCCTCGCCCTTTTTGGCCTCGCATTCTCCGCGGCATCGCTGTATCTCGTGCAGGAAAGGCTCGTAAAACGGAAGCAAATCGACGGTGTTTCGCGCAGGCTCCCGCCTCTCGATGCGCTCGATCGCGCCGAACATGGCTTTCTGCTCGCAGGCTTTCCCCTGTTGACCATTGGAATCATCACCGGAACGATTTGGTCACACCGCGTTGAAATGGGCGCGCCAGGCGATGTGCTTCGCGCTGTCTTTGGTTACGTCGCGTGGCTGGTGATTGCCGGCGTTTTGTTTCTTCGATCGGCCGCGGGCTGGCGCGGCAGGCGCGCGGCGTACGGAACCATTGCAGGCTTCGGCTTCACGGTGCTCGTGCTCGTTCTCTATCTCGTTCGCAGCGAGCCGCAGCCGGGCGCTGCCGACGCGAGTGAAATGATGCGCCTGCTTGCGGCCATGAGCGCCGCACCTGCGAGGACCACACGATGACATTACCAGTGGTTGTCATCGGGTTGTCGCACAAAACCGCGCCGGTCGATGTGCGCGAACGCTTCGCCGCGGGCAAGGAAATCTTGCCGGAAATTCTCGCGCGCCTCATGCAGAAACCCGATCTGGAAGAAGCCATGTTTCTCTCGACGTGCAACCGCGTCGAAATCATCGCAATGCCGAAGCGCAGCGCGGCACCCGAAGAGGCAACGCTCCTTGCGTCGCGCGCCATTCGCGAAGCGCTCCGCGAGCACATCGGCGCATCGAGCACGGGCGAGCTCGCCGATTGGCTCTACGAGCGAAGCGGCGACGATGCCGTGCGCCACATCTTTCGCGTTGCTTCGAGTCTCGACTCCATGGTGCTTGGCGAGCCGCAAATCCTTGGCCAGGTCAAATCGGCCTACGACGCAGCGGTCGCGGCGGGCGCGCTTCGCAGCCACCTGGCGCGATGCGTGCGCCGCGCCTTCACCGTAGCCAAGCGCATTCGCACCGAGACTCAGCTCGGCACAGGAGCCGTCAGCATTTCAAGCATTGCAGTCGATCTTGCCAAGCGCATTTTCGGCGATCTGTCAGACAGCACGGTGCTCCTCGTCGGCGCCGGCGAAATGGCCGAGGCGTCGGCCAAAAGCCTCGGCAAAGGCGCACGCGCCATGCGCGTTTGCAACCGCAGCTTCGAGCGGGCAGCGAACCTCGCAAGCGCTTTCGGTGGTGCGGCCGCCCCGCTCGATCAGCTCGAGGCCGAACTCGTCATTTCCGATGTCGTCGTCACGAGCACGGCAGCCTCACACTTCGTCATCACACGCGACTTGGTCAAGCGCGTGATGAAGCAGCGCAAAGGCCGCACCCTCTTTTTCATCGACATTGCGGTGCCGCGCAATGTCGACCCGCTCGTCCACGAGCTTGACAATACGTACGTCTTCAACATTGACGATCTCGAGCAAGAAGTGATTGAGAACATGAAGGCACGGAAGCAGGAAGTCATCGCCGCCGAGGCCATCGTCGAGACAGAAATGCATGATTGGTCAGCATGGGCGCGCGGCCTCGAGGTGACCCCCACGGTCATCGCGCTTCGGGCGCGTACGCGTGGCATGCTCATGGCCGAGCTCGAACGAACTTTGAATGGTCGACTCAAGCACCTCGGCGAAGGGGATCGCGCGGCTCTTTTTCAGATGATGGAAAGCGCAACGAACAAGCTTTTGCACGCCCCCACGACGCGCTTGAAAGCCACCGCGCAGTCGAGCGACGGGGGCGATCTCGTCGAAGCGCTCGTCGATCTGTTCGACTTGCCGGCTGTCCTCGATAGCGTCGAGAGCGCAAACGACGCAAACGGGGCAAACGAAAAAAGCGACACAACCAGCGCAAGGTGCCAATGAAATTCACGTACGCGACACGCGGCTCCGCACTTGCTCTCGCACAAGCTCGCGCCTTCGTCTGCCAGATTGCCGCATCTCACCCTGGGATTGCGCTCGTCGAAGAGAAAGTCGTCACCACCGGAGATCGCATTCTCGACAGGCCGCTGGCCGATCTTGGGGGCAAGGGCCTATTCATCAAAGAGATCGAAGAGGCACTCTTGTCAGCACGCGCCGACTTTGCCGTGCATTCGATCAAAGACGTACCCGGTATTTTGCCGCCAGGCCTAGTCATCGTATGCATTCCGGTGCGCGAAGACGTGCGCGATGTGCTCGTTGCACCTCGGCATGGCTTGCTGGGCGCATTGCCAAAAGGCGCCCGAATCGGGACAAGCAGCCTTCGCCGCGCAGCAAGCCTCCGCGGCGCACGGCCCGATCTCGAAATCGCGCCCGTTCGCGGCAACATCGACACGCGCTTGCGCAAAGTCGATAGTGGTGAGTTCGACGCCATCATCCTCGCGCGTGCAGGACTCTTGCGGCTTGGGCTCGAGCATCGTGCAACCGATGTACTTTCTCCAGATGTTTCACTTCCTGCCGTTGGCCAAGGCGCGCTTGGCATCGAGTGTCGGCAAGACAACGATCAGGTGTGTGCGCTACTTGCGCCACTGCATGACGAATTGTCGAGCCGCTGCGTCGCGGCCGAACGCGGCGTTCTCGTCGCACTCGAAGGCGACTGCAAAACGCCCATCGCGGCCTACGCTGAAAAGCTTGGCGGCTCAGGTGAGCCTTCGCACATTCACCTTCGCGCATTCGTGTGCAATCCCGATGGAACGAACATGCGGCGGGCGCAGCAAACCATGGCGTGGCCCACCTCCGATGCAGAAGCAGAGGCATTCGGAAGCCGTATCGGTCAGAGCCTTTTACGCTAGCCCGCTTTCGATTTGACGCGATCTCTTCGTTGGCGCGGTAGGGGCGTATGGCCATACGCCCCTACGCCTTGCCGGCTAGAGCGGCTTGACTATGCTGCAGCAGTAATTGTTTATGCGCCGCTTGCCCATCGCTTTGCTTTGCTTTTTGCCAATCGTTGCAACGCTACTTCCCCACGCGGCATGGGCCAAAAGCAGTGTCGACTTTGGCGAACCGCTGCGCCTCGAAGTGCCGAATGCACCGGACGCGTACTACTTCAAGCCAAGCTCGAAAGGCACCAAGCCTGTTGTGATGTACCTGCACGGGCGCGGCGGAAACCCCGCAGCAGACTGCAAAAAATGGGCTCGCGTTGCCACGGCATTCGGCTGGGTCGTGTGCCCCTCGGGCCCCGGCGATGCAGACAGCGGTGGGCGCACCTGGTCGACCGGCGCCGGCGACGCGCAGCGCATCATCGACGCAACCGTGAATGCATTACGTGCAAAATACAAAAGCCGCGTTCAGCGCCACGGCAACGTTCTCATCGGCTTCAGCGAGGGTGCATTCATCGCCATGCAGGTGGGTTTGAAAGATCAGAGCACGTGGAACAAGTGGCTCATTCTCGCAGCGAGCGATCAGTATTGGGGCGGCATCGAGGCCGAGCAATGGCTCGACAAAGACAAGCGCAAAGTGCGCCGCGTTTATTTGCTAACCGGCGAAAACGATGGCGTTGCGCAAAATACGGTGCGCGTGGGTGAAGTGCTCAAGAAAAACAACGTGAGAGTGATCGTCAAAATCATTCCTAACATGGGCCATGAAGTGCCGAGCGACCGCATGATAAGCACGTACCGCCGCCCGCTGCTCTGGCTGATTCGCGCCAAGTGACAGCCTACGGCTGGTCACACACGCTGTTACTTTGGTGGGATTAGCTCCACTTCCCAGTCGACGAGCGTGTCGGAGCCGCTCCACGGCGGGAACGTGAGATTCGTAAACGCCATCTCAACGCAATTGCCGACGGACGTACCGCGGTACGGCGCCGGGACGGTTACGCCCTTCGAGTGACCATTGTGACCAAGGTCGACCTGCACAACGGCCTTGCCCCACGGACCCGCGGCTTTGCCTGATTCGTCTTTCGCCGCGCCGCAGTTGTTCTTCACCTGTCGGGCCGCGCGCTTGAGAACGACTTCGGTGTGCTCTTTGTCGTACTGATCGACACGCACGGCCGATGGCTCGTTGAGCACGGCACCCGAGAAGTTCTTGGCCAACGGTGCATTGGTTGGTGACTGAGATACGGCCGAAGGCGACGGCGATACGCCCTCCCACTTCGGTGGGGGTTCGCCCTCGGGAGCAACCGTTGTATCCGTTGAGGGACCTTTCGCCGGGGGAGACGAGCTACACGCGGCGAGACCAAGGATGAGCAGGATACGCGCACGCATGAGTAAAACGTAGCACCTTGGAACCAAAAGGTGCATGGTGCATTGCAAACAACGCGAGTGACATGGCACTTCAAAGATCGGAAATTTTGTAATCTTTGATTTTGTAAAGCAGTGCTCGATGACTGATTTCGAGCAATTCGGCCGCACGCGTCCGATTGCCGTTTGTTTTCTGCAAAGCTCGGCGGATGAGGATCTGTTCGATCGCTATCGTTGTTTTCTTTATGGAAAGCTCACCCGACGCAAGCTGCATCGTGACCGGGTCGGCGGCCTGACGCAGGCGCTCGGGCAGATCGCGAGTGCCAATCACGTCACCGTCGCAAAGGACCATCGCACGCTCGATGGTGTTTTCAAGCTCGCGGACGTTGCCCGGCCAGGCATAATCGAGCAATAGTTTGCGTGCGTCGGGCAAAACGCCGCGGATGCATGTACCAAGCCGGGCATTATGCCGCAGAAGAAAATGATCGACCAAAAGGTCAATATCACCTTGGCGCACGCGAAGCGGCGGGATCACAATGGGCAAAACGTTGATTCGGTAAAAAAGGTCTTCGCGAAAGCGCCCTGCCTTTGCCTCCGCTGCGAGATCGCGGTGCGTGGCTGTGATGATGCGCACGTCGACTTTGACATCGCACGAGGCGCCCAACGGCCGAATGGACTCTTCCTCGAGCACGCGCAATAGCTTCACTTGGAGGTTCTGCGGAAGGTCGCCAATCTCGTCGAGAAAAAGGGTGCCGCCGTTGGCCTGTTCGAAAAAGCCCTGCCGATCGGCGTTCGCGTCGGTGAACGTACCTTTCTTGTGACCGAAGAGTTCGCTTTCGAGCAAGTTATCGGGAATGGCCCCGCAGTTGATCGCAATGAAAGGCTCGTTCCTACGGCTCGATCGGCGATGAATGGCGCGCGCAACGAGCTCTTTGCCTGTGCCGCTTTCACCCTGGATGGACACCGTTGTTTTGAGATCAGCGACTTTCACGAGGGTCCGGAAGACGGTCATCATCGCGTCGCTTTGCGCGAGAATCGATTCAAACGGAATCTCTTTCCCCATCGGATCGTCGGACATAGTGGAAACCAGCGGAGCGTCACTATTTATGTGGCGAAGATTCGAGATCTTCCGCGAGATAATTTAGAATTACTTCGTCGAGCGACTTGTCATTAATGAGGTCGTCGCTAAAAATCGACGACAGATGTCGCGATGGATCGCTGAAGATCGACGAGGACCGCGCACGCGCATAGCGCCCGGCGTGCTGCACCCGAGCTCTTGCAGGGGATTTGGCAGGCGCTTTGGAGTTGCTTGCTATCCAACGCGATTCGGGAGGCAAATCCGATGCAGCGGCAAGCGGTGGCGTGGCCTGCTTAGTGGGCAAGCTCTCACGGGTTTGTGCACTTGGCGCGTGCGGGGCAGACGAGTGGGCGGACTGCGTTGCTTTTACCGAGCTAGGATCGAAAAGTGAATCGAACTGCCCATCGCACAAGGCAACAATCATGGCCGTGTGCTGGTCTTTCATCATCGTGCGGACGATATCGCGCACGGTGTCGGTGCCAACGTGCTCGGCATACGACTGCTTGATGCTTTTGAGGATACGACCGCCATCCATAAATAAATGCGTGATGACGTGCGGCCGGTTGATGCCAGAGTCCTCCGTCTGGACATGAAACATCCGATTCTTATGTCGGACGTTGTTGTTGTAGCCGAGCAAAGGCGATTGGAACGTGGCCATCGCGACAACCCTCATAAACGCTACCACGCTTTTCGAAGTACGCGAGGCGCTCGCCACCAACTCGCCCAGGCGGCTCGGGCGTCCGTAGCGCGATGTGGGTGCGCCGCGTAGCGCATGGTCGTCATTCACCCACGATGGATGCAAGGCACCGCTCGCGTGTTCGACGGATGGTTTCCACAGCCACGCGCACAGTGTGGCTGCCCGTGGTGATGACGAGTGCATCGCCACCAACCTTGCCAAGCTTTACACAACGAACATCCGCGTCGCAGGCGCGCTGCACGACGTCGGCTTCGTCGGCACTTCGCACGGACACGACGATGCGCGACGGTGCCTCGCTGAAAAGCGTTGCTGCGATCGTTTTGGACAGAGCAATGTTCAGCGTTGCACCGATGCCCGCGCGCCAATCGGGGCCTGTCGCGCAGCACTCCGCGAGGGCCACAGCGAGCCCGCCATCGGCTACGTCATGGGCACTTGCGAGCTTGCGCAAGCGCGCCAGATCGAGCACGAGTTTCTGAAGCTTGCTTTCCGCGTCGAGATCGATGAGGCACAAAGGCCCGCCCACTCGACCTGTGGTGAGTGCTTGGTACTCGCTTGCACCGAGACGCAAAGAGTCACCCGCGTCGCCAAGCAGCAGCACGACATCGCCATCGTTTTTGAACCATTGCGTCACGATGTCGCCCGCATCACGCACCAGCCCAACGGCTGCCACGGTGGGCGTTGGCAAGATAGGCAGGCGCTTTCGATTCGGCCCTTCGCCGTCACTCGTCTCGTTGTAAAGGCTTACATTGCCACTCACAATCGGCACACCAAGGGCACGGCACGCTTCGGCGAGCCCGTCAACGGCGCGGGCAAACTGGTCCATGGTTGTCGCATCTTCCGGGCTCGCAAAGTTCAGGCAATCCGTAATCCCAATGGGCTCAGCACCCGAGCAAACAAGGTTGCGGCACACTTCGGCAACGGCCATTTTCGCACCCTGTTCCGGCGCGAGCTCCACGAACCGCCCATTGCAGTCGACCGCGAACGCAAGGTGCTTTTCGACAACCTGCGGGCTTTTGCCCTCACGCGTGCACAATACACGCACAACCCCCGCATCCGAACCGGGACGCACAACGGTGCCGCCACGCACGATGTGATCGTACTGGCGCCAGATCCATGCACGTGAACCAACGTTTGGCGAACCAAGGAGCGCCAACAAATCCTGGCCTGGATCGGTGCTCTCGAGAACGGCGACATCGGCCGGTGCAAGAGCCTTTTCGCGCGGCCGGTCGTAGACGGGCGCATCGTCGGTGAGCACGCTGACCGGAATGTCGGCCGCGATTTTCTTCTCGCTGTGAGCGCCACCAGGAACGAGTGGGTCGCGGGCAAGCGGATCGTAGCCGGGCGTTGCCTTGACGACCCAACGCGACGTAGCGGTGACCTGGCCAATGATGGCGGCGTCGAGATCCCATTTCTTGCATATTGCAAGGACTCGCTCTTCACACCCGCGCTTGGCAACCAGAAGCATGCGCTCTTGCGACTCGCTGAGAAGGATCTCGTACGGCGTCATCCTGTGAGCGCGGCGCGGGACGAGATCGAGATCGATCTCGATGCCGCTCTTCGCACGCCCGGCCATCTCGACGCTCGACGAGGTAAGACCGGCCGCGCCCATGTCTTGGATCCCTTCGAGCACATCGGCTTCAAAGAGCTCGAGACATGCTTCGAGCAAAAGCTTGCCCATGAACGGATCGCCAACCTGCATCGTCGAGCGCACACCTTTCTTGACCGCGCTTGCCGTTGCAAGTTCACCCGTGCCTTCCTTTGCTGAGCCGAACTCGTCGGAGGCCATCGTGGCGCCGTGAATTCCATCGCGCCCGGTTTTCGCACCAATGTAGAGGATCGGATTTCCGATGCCCGCGGCGCGTCCATAAAAGATGCGGTCCGTACGCACCACGCCGCACGTAAAAGCATTGACCAGAATGTTGCCATCGTACGAAGGGTCGAATTGCAATTCGCCGCCCACGGTGGGCACCCCAATGGAGTTACCGTAGCCGCCAATGCCTGCCACGACGCCGCGCAGCAGTTCGGGCGTGCGCGGATGATTGGGCCGGCCAAAGCGCAGCGAATTCAGCGACGCGATGGGACGCGCGCCCATCGTGAAAACGTCGCGAAGAATGCCGCCAACGCCGGTGGCTGCGCCCTGATGGGGTTCGATGAAGCTTGGGTGGTTGTGCGACTCCATCTTGAAAACGGCAGCAAAGCCGTCGCCAATGTCGACGACACCCGCATTCTCGCCAGGCCCTTGGATGACACGCGGCCCTTCGGTTGGCAGCCGCTTGAGATGCATGCGCGACGACTTGTAGGAGCAGTGCTCGCTCCACATCACGCTGAAAACGCCGAGCTCGGTGTACGAGGGCTTTCGACCAAGCGCCCGCTCGATGCGCGCATATTCTTCGGCCGACAGCTTGTGCTGCTTGATCACGGCCTCGTCGATGGGCAGATCGCCCGGGAAAGTCGCCGGAGTGTTCATCAACATACTCTCCTAGTTATCGGGGCCATTCCAAGGCAAGCCTTTTGCGCCTTTCTGTCCCGTGCTACGTGGGCGCCATGCGCGCCGCCGTCGTTCTATTTCCGGGTCTCAATGCCGACGCCGAAATGATCCGCACGCTCGAACTCGCAGGAGCCAAGGTCACCACAGCGTGGTACGGCGACACGTCGTTGCCTGCGGGCACCGATCTCGTCGCGATCCCCGGGGGCTTCAGCTACGGCGACTACTTGCGCTGTGGTGCCATCGCAAAGGTTGGCCCCATCATGCCGGCGATCAAAGCGCACGCCGCTCGCGGTGGTTTCGTGCTCGGTGTTTGCAACGGCTTTCAAATCCTCACCGAGTGCGCGCTGCTGCCCGGCGCCCTGACCCGCAACGCACACCTGCGCTTCGAGTGCAAAGACGTGTTCGTGAAGGCCGTGGCCAAAGGGCCATTTTCGCCCCACGCGGGGAGCATTCTCCGCCTTCCCATCGCGCATGGCGAGGGTCGCTACCAAGCAAGCTCGGAAGTGCTCGCGCGGCTCGCCGACGAAGGCCGCATCGCTTTCGTGTATTGTACAAATAACGGCACAGTCACCACGGAAGCGAATCCGAATGGGTCCGACAACAACATCGCCGGCCTCTATGGTGGCCCCTCGAACAACGTGCTCGGCCTCATGCCCCACCCCGAGCGCATGAGCGAAAACTGCCTCGGCGGTGTCGACGGCCTGTCGCTGTTCGAGGCAGCCGTGGGCTAGCGATTAGCGTGGACCTTCTTTACTTCGTTCTTTTCATTGGCATTCTCATCTTCATCCACGAGTTTGGGCATTTCGCGTTCGCGAAGCTTTTCGGGGTGAAGATTCTGACATTTTCCATTGGTTTTGGGCCAAAGGTCCTTCGAATTCGAGGCAAAGAAACAGAGTATTGTATCGCGCTCCTGCCCTTCGGCGGATTTGTGAAAATGCTCGAAGAAGGCACGGCCGAAGAGCCCATTTTGCCGGAAGAACGCCACCGCACCTTCGAGGCACTTGCCGTGTGGAAGCGCGTTGTCGTCGTGCTTGCGGGTCCGGCCATGAACATCCTTTTCCCAATTGCACTTTACACTTCGGTGTATCTCGAGGACCGCGAGTTCCTTCCCCCCACCGTCGGCACGGTTTTGCCGGGCAAGCCCGCCGAGGGCAAGCTTTACCCAGGCGATACCATTGTCTCGGTTGGCGATGTGGCTGTTGCAAGCTTTCCCGACGTACAAAAAGCGTTTGCAGCGCATGCCGGTGTTTCCATGCTCGTCACCGTAGAGCGCGACGGCAAGCCCGTCACGGTCACCATCACACCGTCGGACGAAACCGAGGTCGTCGAGCCAAGCGAACTCGAGATTTTCGAACACGTCGGGCGCGTAGGGATCGCGCCAACGTATGCCGCGCCCGTCATCGGTGTGCCGTACACCGACTCACCCGCGTGGCGCGCAGGGCTTCGTACGTTCGACCGCATCACCGAGGTCAATGGCCACGCTGTAGACACCTTCGTCGACCTGCTCCGAGCGCTCACGCAACACCGCGGTGAAAGCGTGCGCATGACGTATCTGCGTCCGGTGCCTGTGGAGCGCGCGCTCGGCGGTTTGTGCCATATCGCCGTGCTCGAAACGGGCATCGCCGCCGTTGCACCGCGTCCGCTCGATGGCGGTGGAGTCACGCGAGACGGTGATCCCGACACGCGCGCCAAAGACGTGCTCGATCGCACAGGCATCGAGAGTGCAGAGATGTATGTTGCATTCGTTCCCGAAGGGTCGAGCGAGTGGCGCGCAGGGCTTCGCGCCGGAGATCGCATTACACACCTCGACGGCGTCGCGCAGCGGGCGTGGAAAGTCGACCGCCGCAATGGTCACGCGCTCGACGACACCACGATGGTTGGCCAACTGCTTGCCGCTCCGAACCGCGTGCACGAGCTCGAGTGGACGCGCGACGGCGAACGAATGAGCGGCACATTCCAGCTTCGCAAAGAGAGGTGGGACGACGAGCTTGGCCAGCACTACGAACGCTACGTTTTCCGAAGCACGCATTGGGTGCCGCGCGCAAACAGCAAGTTTGTACCGAATGCGCACCCGATTCTTTACGCCATACGGCGCGGTTTCGAAGAAACGAGAAACGGAATCAAGTTCGTTCTCGTTGGCGTCGTACGCCTCGCACAAGGGCGCGTGAGTCTCACGACGGTGAGCGGGCCCATTACGCTCTACGATGTTGCCGGCGATGCCGGCTCCAAGGGCGCAACGTATTTCGTGTGGGCCATGGCCGTGACAAGCATCAACCTCGGGCTCATCAACCTTCTTCCAATTCCGGTGCTCGACGGCGGACACCTCGTTCTGCTCTTCGTCGAGTGGGCGCGAAGGAGGCCAGTCAGCCATCGCGTTCGCGAGATGTCTAGCCTCGTTGGCATGAGCATTTTGGTTCTTGTCATGCTCGTTGCCTTCAAAAACGACGTGTCGCGCAAATGGGATGTCATCGTTCTTCAAGTGCGTGAAATTGCGCGATAGCCTTTTATAAACGAACGCTCTTGAACAAACCACACGTGCCTCGACCTCGCCTCGTTCCAACGGCTCGCTCGGTTGCCTTGAGCGTGCTCGTGCGTGTCGCACGCGATGGGGCTTTTGCAGCCGCGGCGCTCGATACCGAACTCGATCGCAACGTGCAGCTCGAACCGCGGGATCGAGCGCTCGCGACCGAGCTTGTCTACGGCACACTCCGCCTTCATGGCTGGCTCGAGCAGCGTCTCGCAAGGCACGCGCCGCGCGGCCTTTCGAGGCTCTCTCACGAGGTGCGCGCCGTGCTCGCGATTGCGGCCTACCAGATCTTGGCGCTCGAGCGCGTGCCCGCCTTTGCTGCCGTGCACGAGGCCGTGTCGGCCGCTCGGGCTTTGTCGGATGACCGCGTATCAGGCTTTGTGAATGCCATTCTAAGAAAGCTTGCGAACGAGCCGCGCCCGACCGAGGACGATTTGACGCGCGCTGCCTTTGCTTCTGCCGAACCGGCGCTCGCCCGTGCCATTGTCGAATCCATTGGGCAGCAGGCTGCACTCGAGTGGTTTGGTAGCAGCGAGCCGCCGCCACAAGGTGTGCGTGTCGAAGATCCGTCGGCGCGACCGTTATGGATGGCACGCTTGCGCGACGCGCGCCCCAACGCAAAAGTTGAGGCTGGGCGCGCTTGTCCTCATGCTTTGCTCGTACGCGGCGCCGGACGTCTTACCGATTTACCAGGCTATCGCGAAGGCGCGTGGACGCCTCAAGAGGAAGGCGCCCAAGTCGTGGCCCTCGCACTCGGAGCACGTGAAGGCGATGTCGTTCTCGACGCGTGCGCTGGCCGAGGCAACAAAAGTGGAATTCTTGCGCGCTCTGTTGGGCAATATGGCGCAGTCGACGCCGCCGATCTTCACCCCAAGAAACTCGATTGTCTCGAGCGCGAACTCGAACGCATCGGCGTTCGCGTTCGTCGCACGTTCGCCGTCGACTGGTCCAAAGGCATGGGCGGCGTCACAGGCCCTTACGATCGAATTCTTGTCGATGCGCCGTGTTCCGGCACGGGCACCGTGCGGCGGCGCCCCGAACTGCTGCTCCGACGCACCGCGAGCGATCTTGAAAGCTTTCGGGATCTCGAGCGCGCCATTTTCGCACGCGCAGCCGCACTCGTGCGCCCCGGCGGGCGCGTTGTCTATGCAGTTTGCAGCATTCTTCGCGAAGAGGCCGAAGCCGTTGTGGCATCGGCAAGTGAATTCGGACTAAAGCCCATAGCATTCGATGCGCCGATCGCGCTTTCGGTTGCGTCCGCCAATGCCACGAGCTTCCGGCTTCTTCCGCATGTTCACGGCACCGACGGTTATTTCGTCGCCTCATTCGTTCGTTGATTCGCCCGCTTTCGATTTGACGCGATTTCTGCGTTGGCGGCTGCGGTCCGGTCCTCAAAGCCGAAGCAGGCTGTTCCGGTCCGGTCCTCGCCGACCGCCTTGAACTCGCGTCAACTTGAAAGCGGGCTAGAGCAACTCGCGAAATTGATACTGCTTGTTTTACGGCGAAGCCCTTGAGAGCCAAGCATGCGTAAGGTAGTAAGATATCTCGATGCTCGATATTACAGTGCCGAGTGCCGGCGAAAGCGTTACGGAAGGTTCGATCTCGAAGTGGCTCGTCTCCGAGGGCGATATCGTTGAAGAGGGCCAGCCCGTTGCGGCCATTGGCACGGACAAAACGGACGTCGAAGCACGCGCGCCTGCGAGCGGTCGCATCGTCAAGCTCATTGGCCAAGAAGGCGATGTTGTCCCGGTCGGATCGGTGATCTGCCATCTCGAAGAAGGCGTCACCGCGCGCCCAGAAAAGCAGGCAGAGGAGCCGACCACGAAAGACGCACCAGCGCCGGCGACTGCAGCCACAGAAGCGCAAGGCGCAGAGCCTTCAGCGAAGTCGCAGGGCTCGCTCGGACCTCTCGCTTCTCCAACAGCACGCCGAACCGCACTCGAGCAGGGCGTGAATCTGGGCGATGTCCAAGGCTCGGGCGAGCGAGGTCGCATCACACGCGACGATGTCCTTCGCGCGGTACGCGCGCCGTCATTGCAAGCCGAGTCGCACGAGTCGCCCATACAGGCACCGGCACCTCGCACTCAGGCCGACACCCAGCTGGCTGCGCCTGTACCGCCCGAATTGCTTGCCCCGCGCGCCGAGCGGCTCGACAACGCCGCCACCCTAGCGCAGATGATGAATGCCCAGATGCCAAATGCCCAGCTGATGACTAACGGCGGTTTCGTTCCGCCCATTCCGGGTGCTGGGTTCGGCGCATTCAAAGTGCCTGCGTACCGTCAGAGCCCGGGCGACACCATCGTTCCCTTCTCGCGCCGCCGCCGTATCACTGCCGACCACATGGTCTACTCGAAGTTCGCTTCGCCCCACGTGGTGACCGTGGCCGAGTGCGACATCCACAAATCGGCGCGCCTGCGCGAAGCTCATAAAGATCGCTACAAAAAAGAAGGCATGGGCCTCACCATGCTGGCTTTCCTCGTTGTCGCGGCCGCTCGCGCCTTGCGCGAAAACCCAACGATGAATGCGCGCGTTCTCGACGATGCCTTTGTCATCTTCAAAGACATCAATATTGGCGTTGCTGTCGACTCTCCTGGCGGTCTCGTAGTTCCGGTCGTTCGCCGCGCCGACGAGCTTGGCGTGCGCGGCATCGTTCGCTCCATCGACGACATTGCGGAGCGCGCACGAAGCGGCAAAATCACGGTCGACGATCTGTCCGGCGCAACGTTTTCCGTTACGAATCCTGGCCTGAAAGGCAATCTTTTTGGCGGCGCAATCATTAATCAGCCCAACGTCGGCATTTTGCGCATGGGCGAAATCAAAAAGCGCGCGGTGGTTGTCGAGGGAGCGGACGGCGAAGATCACATTGCCATTCACCCGGTGATGTACATGGCACTAAGTTACGATCACCGGATTGTCGACGGCGTCGCGGCGAATTCGTTCTTGTGGCGCGTCCGCGAGATTCTTGAGAAGGCTGAATTCGAAGTCTGAAATCGAATTGTAGCCAGGAGTGGACCGGCACGGCCACAACCGGCTTTAACTTACATAAATTCTTCCGGAAACTGCGCGCGAAGTGATGGTGTGGTGGGACCATTTTGCACTTTGATGCGGCACGCGCTTGCACTCTGTGAAAAATGCCGCATACCACTTGGTGACGGACGTCAGCCCCGGTGCGGAGGCAAATTCAAAATGATCAAGTCTCACAAATTCATCTTCGGCGGAACACTCTTCGTCACACTTGCACTTTCATCGAGTGCGTATGCACAAGCGATATCGAGCCCTAACGCGACCACGGACATCGTGCTCACGAGCGATTGGCCCAACACCATGCTCACGCACGAAGTGGGTACATCTGTTGGCACGGCCGCAATCGGCTGGCGCACCGGAGTCGTCACAATGGTGCAGTCCGAGAATGTTTGTCGGGCGCCGTGCAGAGCGACGGTTCCCACGGAGGGTGCCTATACCGTCAACGCATCTGGAATGCAGGCACGGAAGTTCAACCTTCCCGTCGGCAGCCAGGCGCTCAGGCTGCATGTGACGGGGGCAAGCCCGTTGCCGAAGACGTTGTCGTGGATCGGGTTTACTATTGGCATGAGTTTCGCGATCCTGGGCGGCACGCTTTGGGCTACGCAGGGCTACATCAATTCAACGTCCTCCGACGACGACACATATTCAGGAAAGTCCAGCACATCACCCTATCAAATTATGACCTTTGCCGGCGCTGGAGTCATGATCGCCAGCATCATTGGCCTCATCGTGTCACCGAGCACCCATGTGGACGCCGACAACGGCGAGCGGCTCGATGCGAAGCTTACTCCCGCACCGCGTTCGGGCGTGCGTTTCACGCCAGCGGGCTTTACGTTCTGAGCGCATCTTCGCATAGCATTAGGCTGTTTATCAACGACTTAGCAGACTGCCGAGAAAGGGATCAGCAACCTACTAGGTTCGAGTAAGGTCGGATGACCTTACAAAGAAATCGATGCCCAATCATATCCTAACGTGCCCGAACTGCACGGCACCCCTCACGCTACCAAGTCCTTTCGCGAAAAGTGTAGTTTGCAGGCACTGCAACACCACGGTTTTGATCGATCTGGCATCGGCCTATCGCGCCGCGTTCGCACGCTGGAACGCGCCAGAAACTCACGGCTTCGGCTCGTGGTGCACCGTCGGAAACACCAAGTGGGCGATGGGCGGCAAGCTCGCGTCGGACGCAATGAGTGACGTGTACGTTGTGGAGCGCGCGCGCTGGCCGATCCGCAGCTTCTTTTCATGGCCGTTGGTGACGCGACGAGTGACGAAGCACCGCTGCAGGTGGGTCAGTTCGAAACCACCGCGGAGCTCATGGATCAGTGGCTCACATGGACGTTCCTTCGTGATCGACGGCGCGCCGGCGGCGTGTGTGTGCACTATGCACGCACACGCCATCGCACCGCGAAATCAGAGGACCGCAGCGCAGCCCCCCAACGAGCCAACGAGAAGAGGCGGCGTCCAATCAAAAGCGGTCTACGTCATCACTCGCCCGGAGTGAACGTGATCGGATAGATGACCGTGACGATGCCGCCTTCGGGCTGCGGGAACGAAAGGTTTCCGAAGGCGCGGACGACGCACGACACGACACCCTGGTCGGGCAACTGGGAACCGCCGTCTTGTGTGGTGGAAACAGCGCCGGAACGGTCGACGACGAATCTCACCGCGACGCGACCCGACAGGCTTGGGTTATTGCGTAGGCCATTCTCGTAACAAAGACGAAAGCGGCCGAAGTTCTGGCGAACGATGCGCTGAATGACTTCCGGCGGCAGGCGTCCGTTGACCGTTATGGGGCCTGTTCTCATCGGGAGCGCCTTCGGCGTGTGCACGCCGGGAGGACGCCCGTGGCTGAAAGGAACCCCATTGCCGCGGCTGCCAGGAGGACCGCCCAGGTTATGGTCACGCCCCACGTCGTGACCAAAGAGGGAAGAATCTGGACCACCAAGACCGATGATCCCGCTAGTACCACCGCCTCCAATGCCTGGGCCCGTAAGATCGAGACCACCCGGGCCGAATGCATCTTCGATCGTTGTGCCAAACATTTGGCCGTTCGCGCTAAGCGGATCATAGCCGCTCGAGTCGTCGCGACCCCACGGCGACGTTGGGGCCTTCGGATCACCGCCACCGCCACTGGTGAGTATGCCTATTAACCCGCCTTCTCGCACTTTCTGAAGCTCCCTCTCGCGTGCAAGGTGCGGGTCGAGATTGTCGGCCGGGCCTCGAACACCCCAGCGCCCGTTCGTTCGGGTGCTGTTCGGATTGCCCATGGCTCCTTCTTCGCCAGGCGCGCGCTGACCACCGCCACCTTGGTCACCGTTATCGTTCGCACCGTTCGCACCGTTCGCTCCTTGCTCGGCGGCCTTCTCTGCTTGCTCGCGCATCGCAGATGCATCGAGCAATTTTCTCGCGGTGTCGAGCTGGCCACGGTCGAGCAAATCGCTGTCGTCGCCGCTCATCTTGGGCATGAAGAACGCCATGGAGGCGAGCACACCCGCATGAAAGAGGAACGACAGACCGGAAAAGAGAATGGATGCGGGATCGAAGCTCGGAGACGCGTCCAGAACTTTGCCGGCGTTGACAGCGCTTACCTCGAACACGAGGCTCGAGTCGTGTAGCGCGATACGTGCTTTTGCGTTGTGTGGAAGCTCGAACTCGTGGCTCCCTGAAAGCTCGCTCGACGACTTCGCTCGCCCCGACGCGATGAGATCTTGAAACGTGAAAGTGCCTTGATCCGGGATCTCGACGGTGCCAATCGAGCGCGGAAGCATGATGAGCACTGCGGTCATGCCGCGCGCAACGACGATGGGCGCGCGGTCGGTACCGAGGATTTCTTTCGGGATGTAGTAGTCGCAACCAAGTTGCTTTTTATGGACGACATGGCTCTTCGCTTCGCCTACGAAAAAGCTTTTGGGCGGGCTCGAGTGCGAAACGTGGAGCGTGTTTGAATCCCATTTGACGAGGACTTCAATCGCGGCATCGAGGCTCTCGACATCTTCCGGGCGCACGGCCGGACCGCTTTTCAAGAGCTCGTAGGTGTACGGCTGGTTCGGATCGAAATCGCTGCCGCCCGGTGCATTGATGCCATAGCCCTGATCCGCAGCCGATGCGATGAAGGGGTTTGCTGGCGCAAACGGAACCAAATGGGTGGATGCGAACGTCGGTGCAATCTTTGTTTTGCCTTCCATGGCTTAAACCTTTCGACAGAATTGCTTCGTATTGCGCACGGCAAAAGGATTGTGAAAATCTCTTTGGTCATCCTTTCGCGTCAATACGATTCGAAAACATTCCCATGAATGACGTTAGCGCCAGTGGTGGCAGAGAGAAAATGACTTCAATCGACTTCATCAATTGCTTTTAATTGATGAAGTCAATTGACCAAGAAATTTACGCCCGAATTATATTTTTGTTGCCATGGCGGCAAACAATTCTATGACGGCAGCACAAATATAATATTAACAGCCAAACTCGTGCTTAAGCACGTTGTCCCAAGTGTCGGCAACGCGACCTACCGTGTCGAGCAGATCCTCGAACTCTTCGTAGTCAAGCCCCGAAAGGCGGCGCAAAGCGCGCACGACAACTTCGTCTTTCGCCGAGTCGATGGCAAAGGCACAGTCGGCCGTGGTCAGAAACGAGAGCTCCAAAATGCGACGGTAAAATGCTTCTCGCCGATCTTTTGGCACCGGCATGATGGGTGCGATGATGAGAAGCACACCGTGATCATCGACAACGTTGATGCCGATGGTGGCGGATCCCCTGCGAGCTTGGGTGTAGCCGCTCTCATCTAGGGGTCTGATCGGCAAGCCAGCGCGCTGCTCGAAACGTGCGACGTAGGCGTTCACCATGGCCACTGCGTTGGGGAAAACGTGACCCGTGGTTCGGTCGGAGTAAGTTGGAGCGTCGAGATGCATGCGGATTATGATGATAGCCTTGCACCGCAATAAACCGCGTCAAATCGAAAGCAGCCAGTAGACCGCTTTCAAGTTGACGCGAGATCGAGGCGGGGCCGAGGAGCGGACCGGAATAGCCTCCTTGCGCTTTGAGGACCGCACCGCAGGTCCCAACGAAGAGATCGCGTCAAATCGAAACCCGGCTTAACCGCTTTCAAGTTGACGCGAGATCGAGGCGGGGCCGAGGAGCGGACCGGAATAGCCTCCTTGCGCTTTGAGGACCGCACCGCAGGTCCCAACGAAGAGATCGCGTCAAATCGAAAGCGGTGGGGCGTGTTCGGCGAGCCATTGGCCCCTGCGCAGCACATAGCGCGACGGACCTCCGACGCGCGCCTGCTGGACATCGTGTTCGGGATCGCCAGGCAACACGAGCGCCAAGGTCTCATTTGGCGTGCCTTTGTCTTGCGCGGTGAGCTTCGGGCAGATGGGATCGAGCGAGCTAGCTTGTGCGAGCGCGATGACTTCTTCGGTGGTTGTGCACGATGAGAGCACGAGCAATGTGCGATGTGTTGGTGGCACGAGAGTGACTTCGCCGGATTCGAACCTGCGCAGCGCATCTCTGGGGCTTGCCCAGAAGCTGGCTACGGTCTCGTGCTCGTCGTGGGCACCACTTTGCCCTCGCGGAAGAGCGGCCACGAAGAAGCGTGCGTCGAACCGGCGCGACTCCGTCGTGGGCGTGATCCATCGCGCCAGCGGGTGGAGCGACGCAAGATCGAGCAAAACTTCATGCTGGCGGAGAAATGCGGTGAGCGCACTCGTATCTGTGCGCAGGCGCGATCGCAGCGCAAGGATATCGGCGTCGGCAATCGCACGAGCTGGGTCTGCGTTTGCTCCGACGCGCGACACCGCGAGCAAGATGGCTGCTTCTTCGAGGGTTTCGCGGGCGGCGGCAATCGCGAGTGCTCGGAAGTGTGTCGCGTTGTTGGCGAAAGGCACGAGGGAAGTTCGCTCAGGGCGTGGCAAAGTCACGCAATCGAGCCATGCCTCGCTCGCATCATCTGTTTCGAGCTTGCCGCCAGGGAATACGAGTGCTCCGCCCATGAATCGATTCGACTTGTTTCGTTCGACAAAGAAGATCTCAATTCCGTGGGCGCCGCGCGCATGGGGAGCGTCGCGCACGAGGACTACGGTGGCTGCATCCGCTGGTGCAATGGCGGTGCGATTTGGATCCAAATCTAACACGTCTATTGTGTACCACGCCGTATACAAAGCGCGCCTCTGTGCTGCTCGGCCACACGCCTCTCGATACGTTTTTGCCCGTCGATATCTTCGACCAATGTGAGTGCATCGTGCACATTATCGTGCGCGAGATCGAGCAAGATCTCGGCGGCACGTTCGGAATCGAACAGATCGCCCGTGCGCCCAGGGAGTTGTACCACCGCCTTTTTCACGAGCAGCCCCGCAAGCGTGTCCAGCATGCGCCCTAGCACCCGACGAAATGTTGCATCGTCAAAACCACTGCGTGGACCAAGCCCACACACCAGGAGATTGTCGAAGCGAAGCTTGTGTCGCACCGGCACGATGAGCACTTCGCCCACTTCACCAACGAGAAAACCTTGGCGTAGCAGTTGGCTGAGACGTCCCGCCAGGCGCCAATCGACCAAGCTGCTCAATCCTTGCATTGGCCTTTCGTCTTTCCAGATGCACGATACAATTACCTCGGCACTTATCTCATCGAGGCGTCGCAAGTCGGGCACAACGAAGCGAAGATCGAGCATCAGGCGGTGCGCCCAAGATCGCTTGCAATTCGGTCGAGCACACCGTTGACAAAGCCACTCGACTCTTCGCTGCCAAACGACTTCGCGAGTTCAACGGACTCGTCGAGGATGACGGCACGCGGCACGTCGGGCTTGAACATGAGCTCCCAAGTGCCAAGCCGAAGCAAGTTGCGATCGACTCGCGACATGCGCATAAGGCGCCAATTTTGCGAAGCCTCCTCGATTTTCTTGTCGATCTCGCTCAGGCTGCTTTCAACGCCACACACGATTTGCTCGGCGTAAGAGCGACCCTCTGGATCGGCATCTTCAAACATGCGCCAGAACAGATCAATCGCACGCTCGGCGCTCACGGCTGACGCCTCGAGCTGAAAAAGCATCTGCAGGGCTGCTTGTCGACCCGAATGGCGTGCCCCCATTGTGTTTCTATCGCTCCTTCGCCTTGGTGATCGCTGCTTTAGAACGCGATGCTTTCGAGAGCTCGCGCAAGCGAAACCATTTCAATTGCGCTGAGCGCGGCGTCCCAGCCTTTGTTGCCGGCCTTGGTTCCGGCGCGCTCGATTGCCTGCTCGATCGTGTCGGTAGTGAGCACGCCGAACGCGACAGGCACGCCATGCTCGAGGGCGATGGCTGCGATGCCTTTCGATACCTCGTTCGCGACGTAGTCGAAGTGTGGTGTTGAACCGCGAATGACCGCGGACAAAGCAATGATGGCGTCGACCTTGTGGGACTTGGCAATGCGCGCGACGGCGAAGGGCACTTCCCAGGCGCCAGGAACGCGCACGAGTGTGATGTTGCTCTCGTCGCAACCGTGCCGCCCAAGGGCGTCGAGCGCACCATCAATCAGGCGATCCGCGATGAAATGATTGAAACGGCCCGCGACGATCGCAAACTTCGCGCTCTTCGGGACAATGAGATCCCCCTCAACCGTGCGCGGTAGAAAACTCATTTTGCTCCTTTGGGTTTCAAATCAAGAGCGCACTATACGACGAAACTTCCAAGCTTACCCCAGATGAGACGCGTTCGCGGCGTTCGTGCTAAGTGCAACGCTGCCGGTTACCTCGAGACCGAAGCCCGAGAGCCCGGCAATCTTACGCGGATTGTTCGTGAGCAAGCAGATCTTGTGCAGCCCAAGATCTGCCAAGATCTGCGCACCAATGCCGAACTCGCGCAGGGGACTGTCGGCTGTTTCCTCTGTCGGAATTGCCGCCTCGTCAGCAAGGGCAAGTTGCATGAGCTCGGCAGCCACGGACGAGCGCGGCGGAAGGTAAACGATGATGCCGCGCCCGGCTTTCTCGATGCGGCGGATGGCTTCTCGAAGGTTCCAGCCGCCATCGTGTGGCGTTGACGCAAAGACGTCGCCAAGGGTCGATCCCGAGTGCATACGACAGAGCACGGGGTCGGCTCCCGCGGATGAAAGATCACCCTTGCATAGTGCAATGAATTGGCGTTGATCGGTCGATACTTCGTAGGCTCTGGCTGTCCACTCCGTTGACGTTTCATCGAGCGTAATGGTGCCGGTGGCAACGCGCCGAACGAGCCGCTCGGTTTGCAGGCGGTACTGGACGAGATCGGCAATCGTGAGGATGCGAAGGCCGTGCTTCTTGCTGAAGACTTCGAGGTCCGGCATGCGGGCCATCGATCCGTCATCACTCATGATCTCGCAGATGACACCGGCTGGTGTGAGGCCTGCGAGGCGCGCGAGGTCGACGGAGCCTTCGGTTTGCCCGGTGCGCACAAGCACTCCTCCGTTACGTGCGCGGAGCGGAAAGACGTGGCCCGGTGTCACGAGCTCCTCGGGGCGGCACGCGGGATTCGTTGCGACACGGATTGTGTGTGCCCTGTCGGCCGCGCTGACGCCTGTGGTTACGCCGTGCCGCGCTTCGATGCTTACGGTGAATGCGGTGCCAAGTGTGGGACCCGAGCGGCCAGGAGCCGCCATCATGGGTAGTGCAAGCCGATGAATCTGCTCTTCGGTCATCGTGAGGCAGACAATGCCGCGGCCGTGAGTGACCATGAAGTTGATCGCTTCAGGCGAGACGAACTTGGCTGCCATCGTGAGATCGCCTTCGTTTTCGCGGTCTTCATCGTCGACGAGGATGACCATCTTGCCGGCGCGAATGTCGGCAATGGCAGCGTTCACGCGCTCAAGAAGGTTCGGTTCAATGTTGAGAACAGGAGCCATATCGAAAATACCCAAAAGTGCGTATTACAAGTATCCGGCGCGTTGAAGGCGCTCGAGCCACGCGCTGTCGTCACCAGGGCTTGCTCCGCCACCGGTGCGGGTCTCGAGCAGGCGCGCAACATAGCGGGCGAGCAGATCGACCTCGATGTTGACCTTCGCGCCCACGAGCAGAGTATCGAGCGAAGTTTTTTCTTGTGTGTGGGCGATGATCATCACATCGAACGTGCCCTCCGCAACGCCGTTGACGGTGAGGCTGACGCCGTTGATGCAGATGGATCCTTTGGGTGCAATGAAGCGGTCTAGTGAGTCTGGAACGCAGAAAGTCATTTTTACAGAGGCGCCCTCTGGCGATCGGCTTTGGAGGACACCGATGCCGTCAACGTGGCCGCTAACCCAATGCCCGCCCATGCGCCCGCCCACGAGAACCGCGCGCTCGAGGTTCAAGGTTGCACCGACTTCGAGCGTGCCGAGGGTCGTTTTCGCAAGGGTCTCGGTTGACACGTCGGCTTCGAAAACGCTTGGCTTTCCTGCGCTGCCGGGCTCTTGAATGGCGGCAACGGTCAAGCACACTCCGTCAACGGCAATGGATTCGCCAATGGCAAGCGGCTCTCGACCCAAGCCCTGTAGGGGCGTATGGCCATACGCCCCTACGTGGTTCACACCAGCCAAGCCAAAGTCGCCGCGAATGACAAGGCGCGCATCACGCCCATGCGCCATACGGCGCACGAGCGTACCTTTCACTTCGACCAAACCCGTAAACATTGATTTGAAAGCGGTCTAACGAGGATCCCAGGCCGCGTCAAAGCCAACCGACTCAAAGCCAACATGGGCGCAAGCACTTTCGCGTGTGCCTCTGTACAGGCATGATAGTGGCGTGCCTGTTGCCAAATTTTTTTTCAGATACCGCGTACGCGGCGTGAGCATGGCAGGTCTGTTCGCGCTCGCGTGGGCTGCAGCGTGCGCTTGTGGTCCGAGCTTTCAGGCCATCTACGAGGGCAACGCGCGCTTTGAACATTGCTACGCGCTCGAGGAAAATCCGCGAACAACCATGCGAGCCAAAGCCGACTGCTGGCGCGATTGGTCAGAGCACTACACCTACGGGCAAACGCGCGACCGCGTCGAGTACGCAGTGGCTCGTTATGTTGCACTGTCGCGTCTGCGATCGGCGCCAACCGACGAAGCCATGATGAACGCTGCACCCGGCATGAGACCGCGCGTGACAACCATTACGGCGCCGGCGCCAACGAACGCATTCGCGCCACCGCCAAAGATCCTCGTGGAGCTGGGCGATGCGCAGGCTCCTCGTTCGCTGGTTACAGGCCTGGCTCCGCGCGAGGCCGCATCCGTTTCCGTTGCGTCACCAACGCCAGGTGCGGTGTGCGCCGATCGATGCTTGAAGACCTTTCGCACATGCGGTCTGTCATGCGAAGGTGCTGGCTCAAGTTCTGCTGGCGCGCCCTGCAATGCATGTGATGGAAGCTATCGCACGTGCATGCGCGCATGCTTCAAATAGGCCGACCCCGTAGGCCGACCCCGCGTCAACTTGAAATCGGTCCAGAGGCCAAAGGGTTGGGGCGACACCGACTGAATCGCCCCGATTTTATGGACACCAGAGGAAACCTGAGATGACATGAGCCGACAGCGACGCGCGGCTCAGATATCCGTAAACAGCGCCTCCGCTGGAAATCGCGACTTGGGCAGATTGGCATTGAAGTCGTCCGCGCTGTGGTAGCCCAACGACACGAGCGCGGTGCCTGTAAAGCCACGCTCGCGCAGGCCGAGTTCGCGGTCGAGCACGTCGCTATCGAACCCTTCCAAGGGTACGGCATCCAGTTCCAGCGCTGCCGCGCCCATCAGCAAGATGCCCAGCGCAATGTAGACTTGCTTTTCCATCCAAGCTTGTACGTCGCGGCGCGCATACCGGTGCATGTCCGCATAACTGAACAGCGTTTCACGCCGGATTTGCCGGACTTGCGTGCTGGGAAGGCGGCCATCGTGCGCTTCCTGTTCGAGGATGGCGTCGACATGCGCGTCGGTGAGCGTATGCCGAGTGCACAGCACGAACACGTGCGAGGCATTGACGATCTTGGGCGCGTTGTAGTCGTAAATGCCGTGTGTGGCCTTGGCGATACTCGCTTTGCCTGCGTCGGTCGAGGCAACAACGAAATGCCATGGTTGCAAATTGACCGACGACGGTGACAAGCGCAAAAGCGCGCGCAACTGCTCGATGAGCGGCGAGGGGATCTTGCGCGCGGGGTCATAGGCTTTGGTGGCGTGACGGGTGTGCGCGTAGGGGAGAAGATCGATCATGCGGAGGTTTCTTACCATCCGCGGGATGTTTTCGAGAGTGAACCGCCCCGCGATTATCGGAGGCTCCGAGCTTTGATGAAGATGGGGCGAGGTTCAGGCACGAAAATGACGGCGAAAGCGGCGTTCGGCATTTTGCGTGGTAGCTGCCGCAACTTCCTCGAGCGATATGCCGCGAAGCATGGCTACGCGCTCGGCAACGTGAACGACGAATGCTGGCTCGCACCGCTTGCCTCGCATGGGCACCGGCGCAAGATACGGACTGTCGGTTTCGACAAGAATTCGATCGAGCGGAGCCCATGCCGCGACGTCGTGAACGGCTTTGGCGTTGGGAAACGTAACAATGCCAGAAAACGAAGTATCGAAGTCGAGGTCGAAAGCGTTTTCTGCAAATGCGCGATTTTCGCTGAAGCAATGGATGACACCGCCTACGTCGCGCGCGCCTTCGCTTTTGAGCACACTGAGCGTGTCGGAAGCCGCCTCGCGCGTATGAACGACAATGGGCTTTCCGAGTTTCCTCGCAAGCCCTACTTGGCGAACGAAGGCCGCGCGCTGAACTGTGCGCGGCGAGTGGTCGTAATGGTAATCAAGGCCAATTTCGCCGATGGCAACAACGAACGGCTCACGCGCAAGCTCCGCGAGCTCGGAAAAGACTTTGTCATCCAAAACCCTCGCCTCATGAGGATGAATGCCAATTACCGCGCCAACGCGTTCAGGCAGTCGCTTGGCAAGCGCGATGGCATGACGAGCCGGCGCGAGATCGTGCCCAACGCCAACGGCAACAAAGCCTTGCACCCCGGCAAGAACGGCCCGCGAGATCACCTCGTCAGGACCTGATGGGCAGTGTTTGGCATCGAGGTGGCAATGCGAGTCAACGAGGGTCGCAGTCATATCTTTTCCTATGTCATACAACGATGTCGCTGTAACGCTTGCGCACGAGTGTGCTTGCCGTGTCGGCCGCGCAAAAGTCGCAATATCCGAAGCGTGCCGCGAGCGTATCAAGCATGGTGCGCGCCGCGCGCCGGCGGCTGCTCTCGAGCCCCACACCGTCATCGCGCACCAACACGACGATGTCACGCGCACGCCGTGCGACCTCCGCGCGCTTGTCGGCGAAAATGGCATCGCGCAGGCGCCTCAAATGCGGAGCAAAAACATTGTGACTGTCGACTTTTTGCTCGGGATGATCGATGGCCCACGCCGCAATCGTGCTGATCATCTGCCCCCTGGCCTCGGCCACACTGCCTTTGACGCCAAGCAAGCGTTCAACCTCGCGCATCATGCCCTCATCAGGCTCGTCGTACTCGCCGGTGATCTTGTTGAAAATGCGCTCCTTTTTGGTCCACACGCTGACGTGCTGCACGTAGCGCTCGAACAAATCGTCGTACTGCTCTTCCGCCACGATACCGCTCGCCGAGTAAAGCTCTTGCTCCCACCTGCCAAGAAGGCGCCCGAAGAGCAGCTCGCGAAATAGCTTCACATCGTGATAACCGCCGGCCTGCGTGTCTTCTTGCAGCCACTCGAATTCATCCTTGCGTGCGCAAAGTTGTTCGATTTGTTCCAATACCGCGAGCGGCGAGAGGCACTTGTACACGGGCGATTGCGCGGCATCGAGCAGAACGACGTGCATTTCGCGGGGGCTCGCACCAATGCGGCCCTCGTAGATCGACTGCGAGTCGCTCTGTTCGAACACCTCGCGCACGCTCGCGCGAAGGATCATTTGTGCGTCTGGTTCGAGGCGCTCGGGAACGCGGCCTGTCGCGTAGAGATCCATTTTCTCGACGACCGAAAGCCCCGCGAGCGCGTTCGACAGTGCACGCGGATGCTTGTCGGTGCTCGGCTTGCGCATGCGCGTAAGCACCGCGAATTCGGCAGCCATGGAGGTTGCGTGGGGGGCGACATGCCGCCGAATGTGGGGCACGACGTGCGTGTCGTAGATTTTCTGCTCGTCGACAAAGCTCCGAATGTATGGCGTGCGAACGAGTTCGAGCCGTCCTCGGAAGCTCGGGAACTCCGGATGCTCGCGGAACGCGTCGAGATGAAGCTCGTTTGCGCTGCCCATCATCACGCAGTTGAGTGTGACGTTCTGCTGGCTCAGCGCGACTTCGCCAGTTTCGATCGTGAGCTGAAGGTACTTGTAGGCGTCGAGCGGCCGCTTGAGAACGTCGGAGAATTCGAGAATGCCACCAGCAGCGTCAACGAGCTCGCCCTTCGCTTCGTATAGCGGAATTGCCTGCAGCGACGGCGGAAGCGACGAAAGCGAGCGATCCATCGTGATCTGACGCTCGGACGCGTCGACGCTCATCTGCGGGCCGATGGTGATCGCTCCAACGCGGTAGCGCCGCGAGATGAAATAGCGCTCCACCTGCACATGTTTGAGGACATCGGTGTACGAGCCGCCGTAGCTTGAAAGAAGCGCCTCGAAAACCTGCTGGCTTTTGTGTGAGAGTTCGCCGCGCAAAATCCAATCGCACCAATCGCGTACGCCGTCGTCACGGCAAGCGCCCGCGCTTTGGAGCATTCGATCGAGCAAGGCCGCACGATCGCTCACCGGCACAAGGAACAGCGGATGATCGCGTACGTCGACGAGAAGCTTGGCGTCGATTTGATCGTCGGACAGGCGGGCAAACGTGAGACTGTCGACGGCTTCTTCTTTCTTGCCGAAGCCGAGCCCTCCGCGCAGTGTTTTGTTCGAAGGGAAAACCCAATTGAAGCGGTAGAGCGCGCCTTCGTCGAGCGTGCAATAGTGCTCGAGCGCGCGCATCATGCAAAGTACAATTGTACTTTTTGCCGAGCCGTTCGGGCCGTGCAGCAAAATCAGACGATTGGGCCTTCCTTCACGCACGAAGTTCGAAAGCGATCGGTAAATTTCTTCTTGGACGTGCTCTTGCCCAACGAGCGCGTGGTGTGCCTGCGTCGCATCCGCCTCTTCCCATGGCAAATCGAAAAGCTTGTAACGCGTGAAGTTACCCCACGGGCGCACGATTTGGACCGTGCCATAGTGATCGAAACAGTCGCGCAAATAACGGCTCGCATCGCGCGAGAAACGTGTTGGATCGCTCGCGAAAAGATCGAGATATTCCGAGAACGCCAGAACGCGCCGCCCCTTTTGGAACTTCTTCTCGACACTCGCAGCGACCGCACCAATCTCGGAGGCTACCGTCGAAGTCATGACGCAAGCCTATCAGCGCCCCGCACCCGTTCGTTACAAACGCAAGCGAGGCAGAGAGCCTCTGCCTCGCAATTACGCTTGTCTGACCGCTTTCAAGTTGACGCGAGGTCGAAGCGGCGGCGAGGAGCGGACCGGAACAGCCTGCTGCGGCTTTGAGGACCGCACCGCAGCCGCCAACGAGCCAATCGCGAAAGAGGGCGCGTCAAATCGAAAGCGGTCACCGGTGCGTTGGATAGACCGGCACGTATATCGGGCCTCTGCAATGATCGTGGCGGCAAACGTACGCCTTGACCGTTCCGTCGCACCTTGGGCCGCTGAACTTCGCCTCGCGATCGCTCACATAAACCCTTTCGCCCCTGTCCCACCGCCACGGGGCCCGGTCGTTTACGTGCCACCCCCCTACCCCCCAAACGGTGAGCTCACCATGCACACACCTGGTCATGACAAGATCTTCATCACGACGTTGCGCTTCTGATGGCGAGCTCAACAAGATCGCTCCAACCGCGAGCGCCACCGCAACCAAAGAACCAAAAACCTTCGACACTCGCATCGTTTAGTCTCCTTTTGCCGGCACTAGATTTCCGCCGGTTAGCGTTTTCATTCAGTAGAGTCAATTGGTGGATCAGCGGCTCGTTTGACGAACGCTAATGCTCCGATCTTCATTTAACACGCATTGGCCCTATTGGCCTTGCTTCGAGATTTCCCTGCGAAGGTAGAGCTAAAAACCCATCATGTCGGAACCTCCGCCTCTACTTCGCGTTTGCGATCTGGTGACGACGTTTCGTACGGACCGCGGCCCGCTTCGCGCAGTCGACGAGGTTTCGTTCGATGTGGCCGAGGGCGCAACGCTCGGCATCGTTGGCGAGAGCGGCAGCGGAAAGAGCGTGACGGCGCTAAGCATTCTTCGACTCATCGCCCCTCCGCAAGGGATGATCGATCGCGGCACCATCGAATTTCGTGGCAAGAACCTCTTGCAGATGACCGAGCGGCAGATGCAGGACGTGCGCGGCAACGAGATTTCGATGATCTTCCAAGAGCCGATGACGAGCCTGAATCCCGTCTACACCGTGGGAACGCAAATCGTCGAAGCCATACGGCTACACGAAAGGCAATCGCGGCGCGCGGCGCGTGAAAAGGCCATCGAGATGCTTCGTCTCGTCGGCATTGCATCGGTCGAAACGAACATCGACGCCTATCCGCACCAGCTGTCAGGTGGCATGCGTCAACGCGTGATGATCGCCATGGCGCTTGCCTGTAACCCCAGTCTGCTCATCGCTGACGAACCAACGACGGCACTCGATGTAACCATCCAGGCGCAGATCCTCGAGCTTCTGGCCACGCTGAAAAACAAGCTCGGCATGAGCATCGTGCTCATCACGCACGATCTCGGTGTCGTAGCCGAAGCTTGCACAGACGTCATTGTCATGTACGCCGGGCGCATCGTCGAGAGCGCAAAGGCTCGAGCCCTGTTCGACCGCCCGCGCCATCCTTATACGCGCGGCCTGCTACGCAGTTTGCCAAGCTTCGACGCAATACCGCTCGAACCGCTCGAAAGGCGGCCTCGTTTGCCCGTCATCGAAGGCCTTGTGCCCGATCTGTTCACGTTACCGCGAGGCTGCCGCTTCCAAGAACGCTGTCCGATGGCCATCGATGCGTGCCGCGAGCAAGAGCCCGAGCTACTACCCGTCCCAATGCCCGCCATAGCGCACGGTGAGGTCGCGCAGAGTGCCATGCACCTGTCGCGCTGCATTCGCGCAAAAGAGGTATGATACAAGAATCTACGATGGCGGGTAGCGAGAACATCGCAAACGAAGCAAACGTAACGAGACGGCCGCGCACTCTCGTCGCGACCGATCGCGTGGGCAAGTACTACCCGGTCCGTCGAGGACTCTTTTCACGTGAGCCGCGTGGTGAGCCCGTGCTGCGTGCCGTCGACGGCGTGTCGATCCGCGTGCGGCGCAAAGAAACCGTCGGCCTCGTTGGTGAAAGCGGTTGCGGCAAAAGTACACTCGGCCGTCTTCTTCTTCGCCTCGTCGAACCAACGTTCGGCCGCGTGGTGTACGACGGGCGCGACATCATCCCGCTCTCGGAAAAACAGCTCCGTCCGCTCCGCAGAAAAATGCAGATTATCTTTCAAGACCCGTATTCGAGTCTGAATCCGCGCATGACTGTGCGCGAGATCGTCGGCGAGGCCATCGAGATTCACTCGCTCGCCAAAACGAACCAAGAGCAAGAAGCCATGGTCGAGGCCCTGCTCGTCAAAGTCGGGCTGCGGCCCGAGGTAATGGGGCGCTACCCGCACGAGTTTTCCGGAGGGCAACGCCAGCGCATTGGCATCGCACGCGCACTTGCCGTCAAACCCGAGTTTCTCGTGTGCGACGAACCAATCAGCGCGCTCGACGTGTCGATTCAAGCGCAAATCGTCAACCTGCTCATGGATCTGCAAGACGAGCTCGGCGTCGCGCTGCTTTTCATTTCGCACGACTTGCGCGTCGTGCGCCACATCAGCCAGCGCGTCTGCGTGATGTACCTCGGCAAGATCGTCGAGCAAGCCGCGGCCGAAATGATCTACGCGTCTCCGTTGCACCCGTACACACGCGCGCTGCTCTCAGCCGTGCCAACGCCCGATCCAGAAAAGAAACGGCTCCGCATCGTGATTCAAGGCGACGCACCTTCGGCGATCGACCCACCCAAGGGCTGCACTTTCCACCCTCGCTGCCCGCGCGCCGTGGCCGGCACGTGCGATCACGAAATCCCAGTTCTGCATGAGCAGGTGCCAGGCACCGGCCATAAAGTTTCGTGCTGGAACCCACACACGTAAAAATGAGTTCGACCCCTATCCGTCCCCGCCTCGCCTCGCTCGCCACACTCACCACGATTGAGCTGCCGCCAGCGATCGGGCGCTACCGCGTCGAGCGTCTGCTCGGCCAAGGCGGCATGGGCCGCGTGTGGCTCGCGCGCGACACCGTGCTCGATCGCAAGGTCGCCATCAAAGTGCTGCGTGGCGATCTGGCGCTGCCTCCTCGGGTTCACGACGAACTCATCATGCGCATGCGCCACGAGGCACGCGCCGCGGCCGCAGTCAGCCATCCGAACATTGTCACCCTCTTTGACATGGGTGAAGACGACACAGTCGGCCTTTACCTTGTTTTCGAATACGTTCCTGGTCCGAACAGCAAAGGAGCCATTGGAGTTCTCGACGGCCCTGAGTCGCTGCGCGACAGGCTAGGCGAAGGACCTTTGCCACTCGCGCAAGTCGCCGAGCTCGCGCGTGAGCTCGGCTCGGCGCTCACGTTCGCGCACGAAGCAGGCATCGTTCATCGCGACATCAAACCCGAAAATGTCCTTTTTTCTCGAACCGGCTCAAAAATGGCCGACTTTGGAATCGCGCGCATCCCTGATTCGACCATCACGCGGCAAAACACGGTCCTCGGCACGCCGGCTTACACGGCGCCCGAGGCACTTGCGACAGGCAACTGCGGGCCGGCCTCCGACCAGTTTGCTCTCGCCGCAACGCTTTACGAAGCGGTAACGGGTGTACGCGCGTTCGGCGGCAACAATCCTCTCGAAACCGTGGGCCGCGTGACAGGCGAACCCCCTCAGCCAATCGACGGGCGCATTGGCAGCCCCGCCGTGGTTCGTGCGCTCACCGAAGCGTTCGAAAAAGGCATGGCAAAAAGCGATTCAAAGAGATTTTCGTCGTGCGCTGACTTGGGCCGTGCCGTCGCACGAGCAATCGAACGGCCAGCCATAGGCGATACGCCGCCGTTGCTCGAGCTCGCACGCGATCGAATCCACATCGCCCAAATCAACCGCATCGAGAGATCTCCGCTAAGCTCGCGTAGCGCCTTGGCCGCGCGGATCCAGCGCACGAGCGGACCCATCACGGAGGAAACAGCGCCGATCCACTCGTCGCGGCAGGTGCACCAGCGCACCGTGCGAGCGCATAACATTGCGGCGGCGGTGTCGCTCGTTGTCATTGTGCTTCTTTTCTTGTGGGGTCGAAAAACGCCTCACGAAGGAACCTCGCCACGGGCCGCAGCAAGCGCAATGCAGTCAGCCTCGGCGCCAAGCAGGTCGGGCAGGTGACGTAGGGCGGGCGGTCCTTGCCAGGATAATTCCCTCGTCAATCGTTCTTCACGTCTTTGGGCTTGGGGGTGACTTTGGGCTTGGGGGTGACTTTGGGCTTGGGAGCGACTTTGGGCTTGGGAGTGACTTTGGGCTTGGGAGGCTTGTTGCTTTCGGTTTTCGCTGCAGGGCTCGGCTGCGGTGTACCCACTTCAGTGTGGGAAGGCACGGCCTTCTTCGCGTCTTGAGCGGGCACGACCGGTGTAGCCTTTGGCTCTTTCGGCAGCGCGGTGACTACGGGCTCCGCTTTTTCCGCTTGCGTCGTTTCCGAGACGTATTCGGACTCGTAGCTGTTGCCATAGTGAACAGGCCGCTTTGGACCGAACAGAGGATCGAGGGCAATGCCGATCCCAAGCGACAAGATGTGCGTGAAGCCGCGGTACGAGCCCTCGTTGATTGGATCGAGCAACCCGCCAAGGCCGTCCACGGGCCTTCCACCTTGCCCGAGATTGAGCGGATACACCTCGCCTTTGCCTTGGCCAACGAGTCGCGGAATCGACGCAACCGCGGCGTAGCCGAAATCGATGCCGAACAGGCCTATCTTGTATCCTACACCTATTGTTCCGGCGATTTTCGCTAGCGTGTCGTAGTCGACGCGGGTGTAGGCATAGTCGGTTGCCGGCGAGTCGAAATACCCACCAGCACGTAGAGAAAGAACACCGCCAAGCGCCTTGAAGTTGTATGCGCCTCCAGCACGCACGCCATAGGTATTTTTGTAACCGTGCACCATGAGTGCATCGATGTCACCAAGCGAGCCAAACGACGAAGCCCGCACGCGAACGCCTTGCCCCTGCGCTGCGCCCCATGCCTCGTAGGTTGCGTCGAGTTCGATATCGTAAACCTCGAAGGTGTGATCCATCTCGATGTAGCGAATGCCGAAGCGAGCCGTCCACGGAAGCGTGCTCGATACGATGGCGGCGCCAGAACCAACCTGGCCGCTGAAATTCGCGGGTTGAGAGGATGTGAGCGTGCCCGTTGCGCGGATCGTCGTTGGGGTATGAAACGTCATACCAATGGAAAAATTTTTGCTGGGTCTCAGCATTGCGCCAACCGTGGCCGCCACGGTCACTGCCGTTGCATTGAGTGTCGAACGCGAATCGCACGGCTGGTACTCGACGTTTGGGCACTGGCCTGTGTCAATGTACGAGACCCAGCTTTGGTCGTAGCGCCCAAGCACGACGTGAGCAGACACGCCAACGTCGAACCAACGGGTAACGCGATACCCAAGCGATGCGGTTGGATAGAGAAAGGTCGCGCGCGACTGCACGAAGTCGTAACGCGATGCGGCTGGACTGCCCCCGAGTGCGTACGGGAAGGTGCGATTGCCAACCATGGGCGCGCTGTAGACGCCGGCTGCCACGGTGAGCCTGTCGTACATTCCGAAGTCGGTTGTAACGGCTACGAATGGCGTGAGCGCTGGACCGCCGGAGTTTCGCACGAGCGGAAATGGAGTGCCGCCCCATGGCGTTGCCGGATTGCTCGGATTGTCCGGGAATTGGCCGGAGCGCTGGAACTGAAACGATGCAAGACTCAGGCTGCCATTGACCAGCAAATGCGTGCCGCGCTGCCGCGCGAGACCTGCTGGGTTGTAATAGATGGCCGTTGCATCGTCGGCTTTCGCCACAAAGGCCGCGCCGCGACCCAGCGCCTGAGTGCCTTGGTCGGGAATGTCGAATCCACCACCCCACGCACGCGCCGGGAAAAAAACCAGCAGCGCGATCGCCAACGAAAGCCGAGCTCGCACCGTGCCACTGTAGCCTGTTGTGCCCCTCGGCTCTAGCACCTGTCGCGCCGAGCCAGGTTGACGGCCGCAAAGGCATACGCGATGGCGAGCACGATCAGCGCAATCGAGCTTTGTCGCGCCGATAGATTCGCGCAAAGCGGTCCGCCGAGCAGACTCGTGACATGACCGCGCGGGCTAAAAAAAGCGAGACCCCCACCGTCCGAACCCACGACCCAATCGAACGCGAGAAAAACGCCACGCATCGATCCTTGTCCAATCGCGGCACCCGCCAAAAAAAACGCGGCATACGTTGCGCCGCCAAGAACACCGACGCCGAACGACGCTGGGACATCCAAAATGCGTGGCGGATCGGTCGGGCCGTGGGCAAAAGCGCAAAGGCCTGCAGCGAGCAGCCCGCAAATCATGGCCGACGAAAGCGCGGCAACCAGCGTGGTTGCGAACGCAGATCGAACAGGCGACGCACCAAGAGCCACGACACCGCGAGTGGCGCGACAAAGTCCTCTGCCGCCAAGGACGCCGGTGCTTAGCGCATAAGCAACGAGAGGCAGAACGAAAAACGCGAACGATCCGCGCATGACGTGGTTTGCCGTACTCGTTGCCCCGTGAGCTTTTTCGGCGAGCACGACGAACGCCGCGGCCAAGGTTAAACCGATGATTGTGATCCACGGCCGCGGCGAACGCACAAGGCACGCAATGGGAACGCGAGAAAGAGTGCGAAGGCTAGTCATGATGGACCATTCGGCGGCGGTGACGAGGCAAACGGAGCATGCTGGGCAAACGGCATCGTCAAAGAGGCTCGCACGGCTTCGAGCGGCAACACCGCAGGTTCGATGGCATCGAGATTCACGCGCGTTTGCACCGACGCTCGAGCCACGGCCGCCGCCAGATCGACAAGGTTTGGCCCAACGACCGCAAGCACGAAAGCCTCTTGGATCACCGTGGCAACGCCGTATTCACTTTTGAGCGCATGCGCGAGATCGCCGATGCCTTGGCCCGTAACAACCACGCGAACCAGCGCGCCAGCAGGGCCAACATGCGCAAAGGCTGGAGGCAGCGGCAGAACCGCGCCTTGCGTGATCAGCGAAAGCTGGTCGGCAAGATTCGTCGCGTCGCGCACCGACGCCGTGGTTACCACGACGCACGATGACGCCGCACGATCGCGAAGGACCGCTATCGCACGCGATGCCGCCTGGGGAGCGATTCCAGAAAGGGGTTCGTCGACGAGCAAAAGAGGCGCGCGCGACGTTGTGGCGATTGCAAGCGCCACCGCCTTTGTCTCTTCAGGCGCTAGCGTCGAAGTTTTCCGCTTCGCAAGCGATTCAATGCCGAATGGGGCAAGACGTTCGCTTGCTTTGGTCGCCGGCTCTGCACGAACCGCGGCCGCGAGCTCGCATACTTCATCGACACGCAACGCATCGGGAAGAAGGGGTTGCCGCGACACGTACGAAAGCGACGTGCGCGCAGCGCGCGGAGATTGACCCAACACGAGCACACGGCCTTCGCGAACACGCGTAGCGCCCGCAGCCACATCGAGCAGAAGCGATGTACCGTCGGCCTGGCTGCCAACCACCGCGAGCAGTCCCCGCCGCCACGTCAGACTTACTTTGCGCAGCAGCGCGTGTGGCTTGCCGGGAGCGTAGCGACCGCGCGCAGAGACCGACGTGAATTCGATCATCGGTCTAGTTCCTGGTGCGTGTGCTGCATGATCAGAATGGCGTTGCGCCGGACGAGCGCGATGGCGATTGCGCCGAAAACGGTGAGCGCCACGAGCGCGCGCAGCGCGCTCAACGCATCGACCTGGCCTGGCATGAGAGCACCACGAAGCGTTGCGAGCGCCGAGGGAATGGCAAGCACGCTGGCAACGCCTTGCGGAAGCACGCTGGCAAACGCGCGCACGACAAGCTCGGGAAGCGCTACCACCGTGAGCAGCGTCATCAGCCCGCCAAAGCGCGATCGCGCTCCAACCGCCGCGAGCGCCACGGGTGCCATCAACACCGCAAAGGCAAGGGCGAACACGACTGCCGCAAGCGTAGCGTGGGCCGTGCGCGCTGCTACGTCAGAGCGTGCCGCCATGGCGAAAAGGCCGCCAACGAGCGTTCCGCCTCCCACCGCAAGCGCAAGAAGCACGGCAAGCCCGCCGATGCGAGCCGTGAGATAGCTGCCAAGCGACCGAGCACGCATGGCGAACAGATCGCGCACACCGCTGTCACGATCACGGCGTAAGGCTCGCGACGCCGAAGCCAGTGCAAGCCAAAAGCCTCCACCGTATGCAAGCGCGTTCGAGGTGATGATCGGCACATGGTACACAGACGCCGAACGGCTCTGCGAAGCGAGCACGAACGCGAAGGCACTCATGCCCACGGTTGTCAGGACAACAATGCATAGTGCAAGCACGACGAGGATCCCTCGGCGCGAAAGACTCAAGCCAAGCGCGACAAGCGCACCAAGCGTGCTTGTCGTGCGCGCATCTCGCAATCCAGGCCGGAGCCGGAAAGGTGGGACGGCCTCGATCATCCGGCCTTGAAAAGACCACAGCTTCGTGTCTTTCGCTACCAGTGGTAGACGAGCACCGATGAAATTTCCTCGCACAGGTCGTGATCCGCGGATCGCGAAAGGTGCGCTGTGGACCGCAGGCAACCTGGCCATCACGCTAGCCACGCTCGGATTCGTTGCGCGTCCCGCGTTGGCTGCACTTTTGCGCGAAATTACCTCGCTTGGCGCAGGGCTTTTTGCCATTCGCGCGCTTTTTTCAATTGACGCCGATTTCGGCCTCGCTCCACTTGCGACCGAAGCCCGCGCGGCTCGAGGACTTCGCCTACGTTCACTCGAACGTTATGCACTCGCCGCTGTTGCGGCTGCGTGGGGCTCGCCGGCGGTCGTCGATGCACTAGCAGTTTTCCGTAGCAACGGCTCTTCGTATGCAAACATGGCGCCCCTGGCAGCAGCCACAGGCGGGACCATCGCCCTCGTGTCAATGGGTGCAAGTTCCCTGCTTGTCGCCCGTGTGAGACGGCTCGAGCTCGGTGTAACCCCACGTGCCTTGGCATGCGCGGCCGCCTCCGGCGGAGGCATTCTTGTGGGTGTCGCACTCGCACTCACGAGCAAGCTCGAAGCAGATGCATCCATCGCGCTTGGCGCAGCGTCGTCAGCCGTTGCATTCGTCGCATTCGCTCACGCAAAAAACCCACGAACGCTGGCACGCCGTGGTCGGCGCGCTCTTGTTCTCGCTACATTCGGCGGCCCGCTCGTCGTCATTGCTTTCCTCATTGCCTCGAGCAGCCGGGCGTCGGGCTCTGGGCTCGTTTTAGGGCTCGTTTTTGGGTTCGGCGCGCTTGTGGTTGGAGCCTTTTCGAACAAACTCGAAGAGCATTTTTTGCCCCTCAAAGGCGCCCTTCTCCATGCGCTTGAAGGGTCGCGCCACGCACTTCAGAGCTGCGATTCGGGTGCGGCCATTGCGCACGTGCTCGCGCGGCTACGCGATGCCTCTGGCACTGCCGCGCACGCCGATGCTGCTTCGCCGGAGCTGTGGATGCTGCACCCTACACGCGTATGCACGGTCGACGCTGCCGGCTACCTCCACGAGCGCGCTGCCGAGTTGCCCGCGCTGCTCTTCGACATTGCGAAAAACGAACCGGACTTCACCGTTCGTGTCGATGTTCTTCGAGCACTCGAAGTTCGGCGCTCCGATCTTCGCCCGCTTTGCCGGTGGCTCGAGAGCCGCGACGGGCTCTTTGCGACGCTCATCGCCGAAGACGGCGAGCCAGATGGATTGCTCATCGTTCCCGCTGCCGCACGCCGCGAGCCGCTCATCATCGAAGAAATCCACTGCGCCAAAGTCCTTGCCGACGCCTTCGTATCGGTATGTCAGACGCGTAGCGCGCACGCACGGCACCTGACTCGCGAACGCGAGCTTGCAAACCACATTGAAGCGTTACAAGACCAGATTGCTCGCCTAAATCACATTGCAACGCTCGATGCCGGTCGCCACAAGCTTGCTACCGTGCGCCTTGCTCGCCCGGCAACTGCAGGCATCTACTCCCCAAGCTCGCGCATGGCGTACGACGCGGTCGAAAGGCGGCTCGAACGCGATGCACCGCTCGTTGTCGTTGCGCACGCGGGTGTGGATCCCGTGCCTTACATCGCGCGGGCGCATCTCACGGGGCCGCGCAAAGAAGCTCCGCTCGTCATCGTTGACGGCACTTCGTCACAAGAACACGATCTGGCGCGGTGGAAAAACGCGAGCACCTCTCCGTTTGCACTCGCACGCCAAGGGCTCCTCGTGCTCGTGGACGGCGGTGCGCTGCCTTGTGACATTCAGCTACTCGTTGCACGCGCGCTCATGGAACGACGTCCGCCCTGGGGGTGCGCAATCCCCCTCGATGTCGGCATCGCTTTCACGGCCACGGCAGCGCCGTCGGATCTCGCCGAGCAAGGACGCCTTGCACCCGAGCTTTTCGCCCGCTTCGAAGAGGCACCTGTCATTGTGCTGCCTAGTCTTCACGAGCGGCACGAAGATCTCTATTCGATCGTTGCCGACAGACTTGCACGCGAAGGACTTCGCGTGCGCGGACGCCCCGTTGGTATCGACGACGCGGCGTTTGCTCGCCTCGTCGAGCATTCGTTCGACGGGGGCGATGCAGAGCTTGCAGCCATTGTTACTCGCCTTGTTGCAGAGCTCGACGAGGAGCATAACGGAGATGTGGTGCGAGCCGCGCATGTCGATGCGGCGGCTGATATTTTACGAAGTACGCAACCGATTTCGAAAAGCGGCCGAAAGAGAAAACATGTCCAACATTGATCATGCAAATCGAGCTGGCCGCCATGACACGCTCGCAGGAGCCGCCCCCGTAGCCAACACCAAGGCGCCTACGTCCATGAGCGGCCCTCCGGTGTGCGAACCACGCGAACTGCCAGAGCTAACCCTCGAAGTCCCCTTCCCGCCCGAAATGTTTGCCGGTTTGGCAAGCGCCCCACTCGCCCCAGGCGCCCCGCTTGGAGGCGTGGTGACTCCAGACCAACCGGTCCATGCTGAGCAGCCGATTGCGCCGCCCAACGCGCCCAATATACCCCACGCACCGCCCACCGCGCTTGCGCCCAATCTTTTTGCAGGGTTGGCTGCAGGTTTGGCAGGCGAAGGCGTGGTGATTCCAGACCAATCGGTCCATGCCGAGCAGCCGATTGCGCCGCCCAACGCGTCTATGCCGCCCAATCTTGGCGTGCCCAGCGCTGCGCACAGCGCGATGGGCGTGCCCAGGGTCATGGCTCATGCAGGGCCGTATGCGGTCCAGGCTCATGCTGCATCGTATGCAGCGGCTGTCGAGCATGCGTCGACCATGACTCCAGCGGCCGTGCTGTACACGAGCAGCCCTTACGAAGTCGCGGCCACCCACACGCCGGTGTCGCAACCTCGCGAAGTCGTCGACGCGTTCAAAAATGCCTGGCCCGCGCTCAACGAAGAAGGCGCGCGCACGATGACGGCCCAATTTTTGACGCTGCTAGGCGGCATTCACGTTTTCAATTTCAATCTTGGCGACATAAGAGCCAATACCACTGACGTCCCACACACCTATCGGCAGGGAGCTCGTGATTGCCTTACGCCCGAAGAAGCGCAGGCCAGCATTGCCCGTGGCAGTGGACTCATTCGTTTCGCCACACGCCAAGAAATCGACAGCAACCATTGGTCGTGCGGGCCAGGCCGGTACGCGGTGGTTTACGATCCGCCACACCCAGCATCTCGTTTCCGGTCTTACAACTCGCTTTTGGACGGCGCGGCAGGGTTGCGCGAGCAATACGAAAGTGTCGAGAGAAGGCACCCGGGAATTGGGCTTGTCAATGCTTTGAATCGAGGCGACACGAATGTTGTCACCCGCATTCTCAAGCAAACTGGATTCATTCGCGCGCCGGAGGCCGATTATGCCTACAGCTTGGCAGATCAAAAAGCTCGCCTCGGCCGCATTCTCTAGTAGGGGCGCAGCATGTCCTCGATGAGCCGATCGGGATCCAACCCATCCAGCACACTCAGCAGCGCGCGACGCAGCGAGCGCGGGAGTTTCGCGGTTTTGAAACGACACACACGCATCGGGACGCTGTCGAATTCCGCACCGCGCGGCAACGCTGGTCGCCCTACGAACAAACGGACGCCCCCTGGCGCCAACTCATGGTGGACATCATTCAAGCGAGCTTCGGGCCGACCTTCCGAACTGGCATGTGGCCGCAGCGTTTCCGCTCTCACGCGGCACGCGTCGTAGCTGGCGCTGTCTCAGCGAAGCTCCTCGCCGCGGGCATCCCCGACGACGGCGACGCCGCGACGAGACTGTTGGACATCGCTGGCTCGTGGGAAAACCCCGTCCGCACGTTTGCGGAGGCTATCGTCCCGCAGCTCGACGACTTCGTCGCTTGCATGGATTGAAGCAATGTGACTACCTCAGAATCACAACGCCTCGAAAAAACCAGATGATAATAGTCGGGGCGAGAGGATTTGAACCTCCGACTCCCTGGTCCCGAACCAGGTGCGCTACCAGGCTGCGCTACGCCCCGAGCACTGCTGCATAAGTTTTAAACGAACATGCGCCTTATGCGTCTTATCGCGGCTTGTCGTCAACGGCTTTCGGCAGCCTGCTAGGATCGCATGCGAAATGGGCCAACGGATGGGAAGGGGCTCACCGGCGGCGCGGCGAGCGCTAAGACTAGCGACATCCGGACGGCTCAATGATGAGAGCACCCTCCCACACAACAGCGAGGCTTGATTTGGCAAGGACGGCGATGTGGTGCAGGCTCAGCCAGCATCATACTTTGCCGGCATTGTTGGATTTTCCAGTCTCATTGAGAAGATCTGGCGCTGGGTGGCGCCTGCCGATCAATGTACACTGAAACAGTTAGCATGCCTCAGCGCCAAATTCCCCAAGCCCCAATCCCCCGGGGAAGCAGCGCATGCATTGAAGAACGGAGACCATAATGACCGCACAGCCCGCCGAGCTTCAGCCGCCCGCCGTCAAGATCCTCATCGTCGACGACGAGCGCGCAATCTGCGACTACATGCAGACATTGCTCGAGCGCGATGGTTACGCCGTCAAAACGCTCAGCGACCCAACCACCATCGAAGACGAGGTTCGAAGCGGCGACTACCACTTGATCGTGCTCGATTTGATGATGCCGAAGCTCGATGGAATCGAAGCGCTCAGACGGATCCGCAAAATCGACACCGACGTTGCGGTTGTCATCTTCACGGGCTTCCCGAACCTCGAAACTGCCGTTGCTTCGATGAAGCTCGAAGCTGTCGACTACATAAAAAAGCCTTTCAATGTGGACGAGTTTCGAGAGGTGCTCGGCCGCGTCATGCGCAAAAAGGGCCTTGCGCGCACCCCCGAAGAGCAGCTTCATAGGGTCATTGGCGACAACATCCGCAATCTCCGCAAGGAGAAAGATTTGACTTTGAAGCAGATGGCACGCCGAACAAACTTGAGCGTATCGCTCATTTCTCAAATCGAGCGCGCCGAATCGAGCGCCTCGATCTCGTCTCTTTATAAAATCGCGACAGCGCTTGACTCCCGCATCAAAGACCTTTTCGGCGAATTTTAACCGGAAAGCGCACTTGCCACGAGAGCAACAACGCATATACTAATGCGCCCTGTTGCCGGAGTAGCTCAGTTGGTTAGAGCGGGCGTTTCATACGCGCTAGGTCGGGGGTTCGACTCCCTCCTCCGGCACTCTAAGTTCGCGAAATCATTGAGCGACTCAGACCGAAAAGCCAAAACCAGACCAAAACTCGTAAGCTCTTCGGGTAGAGGGGCGAAGGGCTTGCCCAAGTCGCCGGTGAGGTCTTCGGTCTGCTTCACGTACCCCATCGTCGTTTGAATTCCGTCGTGCCCGGCTCGACGCATGATTTTGTCGATGCCGAGCCCAGACATGGCAAGCCACGTGATGCCGCTGTCTCGGAGTGAACGGAAGTTCGCTTGCACGTGCGTACGGGTCGAAGTGTGGAGTTCGGCGCGGTCGAGTCCAGCATCTATCAAGTGGCGTCGGAACTGCTCGGCGAGGTGATCTTCACCGAACGCGGAGAGAGCGGGAACAACGAGATCTGTTGGTTTCCTGCCCTTGCGCATGCGTTCAAATAGCGGGATGAGCGCAAACTCGATCGGCACCGTCCGAACGCCGTTGCGGGTTTTCGGTGGCTTCACCTTTTGCTCTTCGTAGTCCCACGCCTTTGTGACGTTGATGACGCGAGCATCTTGATCGACATCGGCGAACGTCAACACACGAAGCTCGCCCGGGCGAAGATATGTGTATGACGCAACAGCATAGATCTCCCGCCATTCGCGAGGCACCTCGTGGCATGACACGAGGGCATTCGCTTCTTTTGGGTAGAGGAACGTCTTGCGTCGGGTTTTCCGCGATTCATGATCGCCAGGCGGCTCGACACCGACGCACGGATTGGACCTGCCGTTGAGCACACGCAGATCGCGCCGCTTGGACGACACGGCAGCCTTGAAAGAACTCGTGAGGCAAGACCAGATGTTCATGGCTGTTTTTCCGGAGATGGCGCGACCCTTCGTTCCTTCGCTCCGACCGAGACGCTTCCACGCCTCGATGGCACGATCGAGCGCGTCGCGCACATCCTCGATGTCGTCGCGCGTGACGGCCAGCATCGACAGCGCGCCAAACGTTGTCACGCCGCCACGAACCTTTGCCTGGCTTATCCACTTGCGCCAGCGATCGCGCTTCTTGTCGGCATCGGTCTGACCGAGCTCCTTCGCGTACACGTGGTAACGGTCGTACCAGGCATCGGCGCTTTCGCCCTTCGACGTGTCGAGCAGCACCCCCTTTTTGGCCTCGCGCACCCGCTTATCCACCAAGAGCTTGCCATCCTCGTCCTCGCGCTCTTGCCTCGCATGGACATAGAGTTCAGCGCGCTCGCGTGCCGTCTTTCCACCCGCGGGCGTGCTGTACTGGTCGGGCACGTCGATCCATTTGCGTGAGCCGTCGCCGAGGCGGATGCGACCGCGAAAGTAGGTCGTTCCGTCGGCGCGCTTGCACGCCTCGACGCTGCCGGTACGAAGTGGGCCGCTCATCTTGGCTCCTGTTTCAGCATCGCGGGCGGCGGCGCATCGAGGCCGAACCGCATGCCATATTTTATCCGAACGAGGGTTCGCACGAAGGAGGCGATCGACACGTCGCTGTCGTCGCATATCCGATGCAGCATGTTCATCTCCTCGTCGGAGCACTTCACGACGAGGTTTCGTTTCCGCTTCACCATGAGTGTTACGTGCATCCTACTTTAACTTTGTCCATGGCATAATTCCCGCAAAACTAGGCATGACGCGCGTCAAGTCGTTAATTTTTAAAGATAAATTGACGTGTAGATTTATTTTTTGATCCTCGCTGACGAGTTAGGCCCGTGACGCCAGGTGCTTCGCCGGTGGTCGTCCCCGGCCCCGCGTCGGACTCTCCGGCGCGCTCCAGAGATCGCGAGGTTCGCAACCAAGCTTGCGAGCAATATTCACGAGCGTCCGGACCGTGAAGTTCTGTCGCCCCTGTTCCATCCGCTGAACATTTTGGAGTGCGATGCCGAGCACTTCAGCGAACCGAGCTTGCGACCACCCTTTCGCGGTGCGCAACTCGGCGATCTTCCGCCCGATGTCGTGGATGACCTTGCTGGCATTCGGTGTGGCCACGTCTGACGTGGTTCGCGCGTCCGGTGACCAATGAAAAACATCCTATGTGATGTACATCGTATATGTTACGAGCCAGGTGAAGGAGGAGATGATGCAACAGCCACCGCCTGGCAGTTCTGGAGAACATGGATCCCCGCCCGCAGCAGGGCATGGCCCACCACCTGGATACGCCCAGCCAGGCTACCCGCAGCCCGGCACCAAGAAGAAAGGGATGAGCACCGGGATAATCGTGCTCATCGTTTTCGGCTGCCTCTTCGGCGGCTGCGTTATGTGCGGCGTCATCGGATCAGCAAACAAGAAGGGCTCGACGCCTCCTACTGCTACTGCCGAATTGGCAACAGGCGACGCCTCTGCCCCTCCCTGCCAACATGGGTGAGACACCAGCCGCGACCAAGTTTAGTGTAGAGGGCGAGCGAGCGAGAACAGGTGAATTCTCCAAACAAATCAAATCAAACAACGGATTTCCACCCCGCGAC
>WQZB01000011.1 GCA_009780955.1 Polyangiaceae bacterium
CCAGCCTGCTGCGCGCCGCGAATGCCTTCGTTGGGCCCTGCGGTGCCTGCGCACGTACCACAACGTACGCTTACGCGGGCTCCTCGGGCCCGCCTTGGCCTCGCGTCGCTCGCGACGGCTGGTGCTATTCATCCAAGTGCCTCGGTGGCGTCGCCCATCTCGCGTTTGAGGTAGTCGCGCAAACGCGCTAGCAAACGCTGCTCGAGCTGGCGTACGCGCTCGCGCGAGATACCGAACCGATCGCCGAGATCTTGCAGCGTGAGTGGATCGTCGGCAACGAGGCGCAGATCAAAAATGGCAAGGTCCTTGTCTTTGCCAGACAGCGTTTTGCGAAACTCGGTGAGCTTGGATTTGACCAGCGCTTGAAGCTCTTCGTCGGCCATGGCGGCCTCGGGGCCGATGCCAACGCTTGGGATCATGTCAATCTTCGAAATGGCGCGCCCGTCGGCATCGCCCACCGGGGCGTCGAGCGATTTTTCGCTTTGCGCGAGCCGCACGTCCATTTCGGCGACATCGCTTTCGGGTACATTGAGTTGCTTGGCAATTTCGGCGTTCGTCGGGTCGATTCCCATCGCTTGAAGCTCGCTTCGCTTCTTGCGAAGGTTGAAAAATAGCTTCCTTTGTGCCTGCGTCGTACCAAGCTTCACCAGGCGCCAGTTGTTCAAGATGAAACGCAAAATGTAGGCGCGAATCCACCACGCGGCGTAGCTCGATAGCTTTACACCACGGTATGGGTCGTAGCGTTTGACCGCCTGCATCAGGCCAATGTTTCCCTCTTGCACGAGGTCCATGATGTTTTTGTAGGCACGCCGGTACTCGTAGGCGATCTTCACGACGAGTCGCAGATTCGCCGTAACAAGCTTCGCGGCCGTGGTTGGATCTTGCGTTTGGACGAATTTTGTAGCGAGCGTATGCGTTTGCTCGGGTGTGAGTAGCGGGTGGCGCTGAATCTCGCGAAGGTAAGCGGCCATAGGGTCGAGCCGCTCCATCGAGGTGCTCGAGATCGGCGCCGAAAGCGGAGCCATGCTCGAAGTCACGTCGCTGTCGACCTCGTCGTCGGCCGCTTCTGCTTCTGCGCCGAACGTAGGATTGGCATCGCTGTCGACGGGTTGATCGTCACCCACGCCAACGTCGACGACATCGTGCTCGTCGTCGTGGCTGCCGACCTCGATGTCTTCAACGTCCCCGACATCTCGTGCGCCTCGTTCGCCCGCTTGAACAGGCGATGCCGATCCGCGCGACAAAGACTTGTTCGTCCGCGGGAGCGCAATCACCTTAGCGGTGTTCTCGGTTTTTGATGTCTTCTTGCCCTTCGCGGACACTTTGGGCGAGCGCGGCACGGTCGTCGGTTTACCATGGTTCTTCGATTGAGTCAGCGTGGCCGCCGGTCACGCTAGCCCACGCTGGTCGGTGATGAAAAGCCGCTCAAACCAGTCGGCAAATTGCGTTACGACCGCGCCGTTGGGGATCAGATCGCCGCATTTAATTGCCCTTCCATATGGGCGTCCTGCTTCTTTCCGCCATGCGAGCCAGGTGTGCAGGCGTGCCTTTGGTGCATAATGCGCAGGGTAGGGGACGTTATAAGTTTTCTTTGCTTGTTCGATAACCGTCTGAGCGAAAACCCATGAGTCATCCGCGGCCGGCACAAACGGAGTGAGAAAAGCTTCAAGACCGCCATCGACCTGGTTGTTAGGCATGATCCATACGCCAACACGCAGACCAAGCGTGGTGTTGCCAATCCATCCCTCCGTGGGTATCGCATCAGGAAAGGGCTGAACCAACTGGGTCAATGTTGTCCGCACTTGATTCCAGCGATCTGCAACATGTTTACCTGACTGATCGTCGGCATCGAGCATGAGACCAATGCTTCCGGCTTCCGCCTTTGCTGCAATTCCGAAGTCTTTAATTGCTTGGGTGTCACCGCCTGCAGATTTTACCTCGAATCCGCCCCAGTTTCGCGGTTCTTGATCCCAAGTGGGGCGCATTTTACGCATGACATGGATCACCACGTGCTCGTCGTCAGGTCCCTCGACAATCAATTGTCGTTGAGAGCGTGAGGCTGTGGAGGCCATGATTAACGGATCTCTATCCCAGCTTCAGCGCTTCGAATGATCTCATCACCAGAATAGAATACTGTCTGTTCTAAGCCGCGCTGGACGCGATGCAAACCAACCTCCGGAACCAAATCCGGCGACTTCAAGAGAACATTCGCCAACCCCCGGAGGCAGTCATCACTGTGGGTCGTTGCGAATACTTGAACATCCAACTCCTTCGCGGTGTCCACCACCAAACGCCACATCTTCGTCATGGCGGACACGTGGAGCCCGGTGTCAATCTCGTCGACAAGCAACATCCCATGTTCTGCGCTCACAAGCTGACATGCCAGCACGAGGAGCCGGTTCATACCATCGCCCAAGCTTCCTAGCGGAATGCGATCCGAAGCTTCTTTGAGCCGAACAAATACTGCCTGCGCTTGGTAGACGCCTGCACCCACCCGCTCAACATTCGGTTCAACAATTCGTAGAGCGTCAATAACCTTGTCTTCTGCCGGTCGCGCCGCGACTTGCCCCCAGAGACGAGCAGCAGCCGTTCCCGCAACGGCACCCGTGCCAACGAACCGCACAGGCCGACGTTCCGACGGGAACGGGAGTGACGTGAGCAGGAGAGTTCCGTTCCCAGCGATTGGGTTGTCGAACGGTGGAGTCCCCCCTGCTGTCCATCGTAGCGATCTGGCCGGCCCTTCGACCACTGGTGGATTTTGCAGCAATGACGCCTGTGTTGGCGGAACGATCTCTGCCCGAACTTGTTGCAAGTTTCCTACGCCAGTCGTTTCAATCTGAAAATGGGTACCGATGGATGCCTGACGGCCATAAAAAGCGTGTCGAATGTCCGCGGTACCTCGAACGGAGTCGGAGGCAAATTCGTCGAACACAAGTTCACCCCGTCGTGCAGCTGCGTGCACGAGAGGCGATGGGCTTTGGCTGGCCAGCAGCTCGAGAGCCTCGAGGAGGCACGTCTTTCCTGCACTGTTCAATCCGACGATCAGGTTGATGCGCCGCATGTTGTCGACCCTGAGCGACGAAAAACAACGGAATCCGGAGATTTTCAGTGACGAGAGCATGTGTTTAAATCTTACCTTTTTGCCGGAAGTTATCATGACCGGCCTCTCACCACCGAATCGACAGAGGTCTGGCCGCGTTCCGAGTGATTCCCGGTGGCGGGCGAACCGCAGGCTCCGCACGACGTCCGTAGCGCCGCGTAGCGGCGCAGACGGGTCATCTGCTATCAACCGCGCTCAGCATTGGCTCTTGTCGCTTTGCCTATCGATCCAAGTTCGCTACCAATCACATTGGGTGGGCAGTTTCGCAGGCACCTTCCGCGCTACATCGCGGGTACGGTGATGCTCGCCGTTTTCCAGTTTTCCTTGAACCGCATCGACTGGTTGTCGAAGGCCATCATCAACGCCGTTTTCGCGCACCCGCCCGAGCGCGTCACGCGCCCTGCGGTTTTCATCCTCGGCTTTGCGCTCGTCGCTTTCGTCACACGCGTGGCGAGCCGCTGGTACATTTTCAATGCCGGCCGCGACGCCGAGTACGAACTTCGCGCACTCTTGCTCTACCGTCTGCATCGTCTCGGTACTGCATTTTACCGAACGATGTCATCGGGTGAGATCATGAGCCGTTCCACGGGCGATCTTCAGCAGGTCCGCCTTCTGCTCGGCTTCGGCGTTTTGAGTGTCATGAACGTGATCTTCGCGTTTGCGGGCGCGTTTCAGGTCATGGTGACGATAAGCCCGAAGCTGACGCTCGTGTCGTTCGTCATGCTGCCGCTGATGATCGTGCTCACACGAACCTTCTCACGGCGAATGTTTCTGAAAAACCGCGCCAATCAAGAGGCGCTCGGCAAGTTGTCCGATGTTCTTCAAACCAATCTTGCAGGCGTGCGCATCGTTCGCAGCTTCGCGCTCGAAGAGCGTGAGCGCCGCCGCTTCGACGTCCAAAACCAAGCCTATCTCGAGGCAAGTCTAGAGCTCGCGCGGCTGCGCGGCTTGATGATGCCGCTGGTTGGCGCGATCAGCGCGGTTGGCCTGCTCGCTTTCTTTTGGTACGGCGCGAGCCTTCTTCTTCGCGGGCCCGCTGACGGGGGCCTTACGAAGGGCGATTTTTTCGCGTTCTGGCTTGCCTACAGCCGCATGACCTGGCCAATGATTGCTCTCGGCTTTTCCATTTCGATCGTGCAGCGCGGTCGTGCAGGATACATTCGTCTCAAGCAAATCTTCGACGCAGTGCCCGAAGTGTCCGACGGGCCGCTGCCCGCGCCTTCAAGCATCCAAGGCACCATCGAAGTGAAAAACCTTTGTTTTTCGTATGGCTCGTATGGCCGAAAAGGCGAAGAAGGTGAGCACAAGGCTGTCGATGGTGTGTCGTTCAAAGTTAATTCTGGCCATTCTTTGGCCATCGTTGGCAAAACGGGCTCTGGCAAATCCACGCTCGCAATGCTTCTTGCGCGCCTTCTGCCAACGCCGAAAGGCACTGTGTTCATCGACGGCACAGACGTTTGCGATCTGCCACTTTCGTCGGTGCGCGAGTCCATTGGCTACGCGCAGCAAGATGCCTTTCTTTTTTCCACGACGGTCTCGAGAAACATAGGTTTTTGCCTGCCCGAATGCGAAAGCGATGCATCGACGGCGTGCATTCGCGATGCCGCGCGCGAAGCGCACGTGCTCGAGGAAGCGCTCTCGCTGCCCGAGCAGTTCGACACGGTCGTTGGCGAGCGCGGCGTGCAACTGTCTGGCGGGCAGAAGCAGCGCATCGCGTTGGCGCGCGCTCTGGTGCGTGAGCCGGTCGTCCTTGTGCTCGACGATCCGCTTTCGGCCGTTGATGCGAAGACCGAGGCGGCGATTCTCGACGCGATCGATCGTCAGGCCGAGGCGCGCACCGTATTGCTCGTCACCCATCGCGTTGCGGCGTCGGCGAGGTGCGACCACATCGTGGTCATCGACGCAGGCAAAGTCGTTGCGCAAGGCACGCACGACGAGCTCATTCGGCAAGAGGGCCTGTATGCGGCGTTCGCCGAGGAGCAGTCGGCCAAGACCTCGCTCGAAGAAATCGATGCTGCGGCGGAGACGGCCGAGTGAGCGCTGCTCCCTCCAAAGGTACGCCGCGCGAGAGCAGGCAGACTAGGCCGCGCGCCACTACGCTTCGCGACTTCCACGAAGAAGACAAGCTCGGCGCAGCGTACGACATGCAGCTTCTGCGCAAGCTATGGCCGTTCATGCGCCCGCATGCGCGCCTGCTCGCCGTGTCGGTGGGGTTCATTTTCTTCGTTGCAGCGGTGAACCTTTCTCGCCCCCTGGTGATGGGTAGGCTCGTTGCGCAAGCGGAAAGGGGGGAGCCATCGGGGCTGCTCACGAGTGGCCTTTTGCTCTCGGGCCTTGTCGTTGGCCAGCAAGTTTTGTCCTTCTTGCAGATGTACACGATGCAAATCGTAGGCGCCCGTTCCATGGGCGACTTGCGTGCACACCTGTTCGACTTCATGCAGCGGCTTTCGCTTCGCTACTACGACCGCACACCCGTTGGCCGCCTTGTTACGCGCGCCACCAACGACGTCGACGCAGTGGGCGAGCTCTTTGCTTCGGGTGTGCTCAACGCGATTGGCGATCTCGTCGTGCTCCTCGGCATCGTCGTGATGATGCTCAAGCTCGACGTCGAGATGTCGCTCTTTGCGTTTGCCGCGCTTCCACTCGTCGGCGTCGTTGTGTGGTTCGTGCGCACGCGCGCGCGCCACGCGTACCGCGACATCCGTGTGAAAACGGCGCGCCTCAATGCATTCCTGAACGAGCAGGTGGCTGGCATGAGCGTGGTTCAGGCGTATGCGCAGGAAGGGCCAATGGCCGCCGAATTCGACGGCATCAACATCGAGTATCGCGAGGCGAACAAGCGGTCGGTTTTTTACGAAGCCGTGCTCGACGCCGCGATCGAAATGGTTGGTACGCTCTGCATTGCGAGCATTCTTTGGTGGTCAGGCATCGATCGTTTGCGGCATCCTTCAACGGTGGCAACGACGGCGATCACGTTCCCACTCGTTGTTACCTTCACGCAGTACATCAAGCAATTCTTCGAACCGGTGAGCCTGCTCGCACAGCGCTACACAATATTGCAAAGTGCAATGAGCGGCGCGGAGCGCCTCTTCAAGTTTCTCGAGGAAGGCGAGCTCGAATCAGAGCCAACGAGACCACAGACACCAGCGAACGCCGAAGGCGCCAAGGTGCGCGCCGCTCCTACGCTGGCTACGCCACCGAGCGGCGGGCGAGGCGGCCAACGCGAACAGAGCGAACCAGCAGTCCGTTTCGACGGCGTTACCTTCTCGTACAAGCCGGGCGTCGCGGTGCTCAAAGACGTCTCGTTCGCGGTGAACGCTGGCGAGAGAATCGCGCTAGTCGGTGCAACGGGTGCCGGCAAAACAACGGTGACGAGCCTTCTGCTTCGTCTCTACGAACACGAATTGGGCACTGTGAGCGTTTTTGGGCGCGATGTGCGCGACTACGACCGGCGTAGTTTGCGCGCCATGTTTTCGGTCGTTCCGCAAGACGTGTTTCTCTTCGCCGGCACCGTGGCGTCGAACATCGCCATGAGCGATAGCGCGCCGGACATGGCGCGCGTCGAGCTCGCCCTGTCGAGAATCGACGCGCTCGACGTGTTTCGGCGGCGCCAAGGAGGGCTTCTATCTCCAGTGGACGATCGCGGCGCGAACTTCAGCGCAGGCGAGCGCCAGCTCATCGCCTTTGCGCGTGCATTATACAAAGATTCGCCGCTGCTCATCCTCGACGAGGCAACGGCGAACATCGACTCCGACACCGAGGCGCGCCTCCAAGCGGCGCTCGAGGTGGTGATGCAGGGGCGTACGGCGCTCATCGTCGCGCACCGGCTTTCGACCATCCGCGCGGTGAATCGCATCATCGTTTTTCACCATGGCAAAGTCGTCGAAGTGGGCACGCACGAAGAGCTCATTGCCAAGGGCGGCGTTTACGAGCGCCTCTACCGTCTGCAGTTTGCCCAAGACAAGCGCGAGCAACCTCTCTCCGAGGTGTAAGCGAGCACAGTCGACTTTCTTGACATCGTCGCGCGATGGGACGATGCCACCTTGGCGTTAACGCATCGACACCAAGGATCATGGACGACCTTCCTTCTCTGCCCCTTTCGAATCCGGCGAATCCCAATCGACGTCACTCCGACACGAATGCCGATGGCATTCGGGTTCAAAAGCCGCGTCGCGCGGCTCCCGCGGATGCCATTCGTCCAACGCGCGCCGAAGTGAACCTCGCCGCGCTCCGCCACAACCTCCGCGTTGCCATGCGCCATGCCGGCTCTGCGCAGGTTTGGCCGGTGCTCAAAGCCGACGGCTACGGCCACGGTGCACCGGCCGTTGCGCGCACGCTCGAGCAAGCAGGTGCCCAAGGCTTTTGCGTAGCGCTGCTCGAAGAAGCGGTGGAACTCCGCGACGCCGGCGTTACAGCGAAGCTGCTCGTCATGGGTGGCTACTATGGTGGTGCGTACGAAGAAATTGCCGCGCGCCGGCTCGTCCCTGTCATCTACGACATCTCGCATCTCGAGGGGCTCGCGCGTGCTGCTCGCACGGCCGATCACATCGTCGATGTGCACGTGAAGGTCGACACCGGCATGGCCCGCCTCGGTGTGCGCATGACCGATCTCGAAGGGTTTGCCGAAAAAGTTGCAGGTTACCCGCAAATCCGCGTTCGAGGTTTGATGACCCACCTTGCGTGCGCCGAGGCAGATCCATGTGCGGGCTCTGAACTCACGGGCTACACGGCCGAGCAAATTGCCCGGTTCAACGAAGCAGCGACGCGCCTCGCGCGCGCTGGCATTGCGCCGCGCGTACGTCATGCCGCCAACAGCGCCGCCATTCTTCGCGGCATTGCGCTGTTCGATGCCGTTCGCCCCGGCATCGCGATCTTCGGCATTGCGCCGGCGAATCTATCCACCGAGCTCCGTCCGGCCATGCGCATCCGCACCGAAATCGTCGACCTTCGCACGATTGCGGCTGGCGACAGCGTGGGTTACGGCGGGCTGTTTCGGGCAGCTTGCCCATCGGTCATTGCCACCGTGCCCATGGGTTACGCCGACGGCCTTTCGCGTACCCTGTCGAACCGCGGGCACATGATCGTGCGGGGGCGGCGCGTGCCCATCGTGGGCGCCGTTTCGATGGACATGTCCATGCTCGATGTGACCAACGTGCCCGGCATCACGCTTCACGACGAGGTCACGGTTTTGGGCTCGCAGGAAGGTGCTCTTGGCAAAGATACGATTTCCGCCGAGCAAATCGCCGAGCAAGCGGGCGCCATCCCGTGGGAAATCCTCACCTCGATCTCGCGCCGCGTTCCTCGTTTCTATCGCGAACCGTAGACGCGCTTTGCATTTGGGTGCGTAGCAGCTGGTAGCCTACCCGCAGCACGGCGTCGGCCGACGACGATGGATCGGTCGGCACCTGGCGAGCGAACATCGCAACGTCATCGAGATCGGTGCCAGCATCGACCACGATGGCTTTGGCGTGCTCGCGGGGCACGCCGCGCCCGGGTCCTTCTGGCGAAAGATGGCCAGGTAGATCGCGCTCGCGCATGACATGAGGCAGTTCGGGCGAATCGTGCGCGCCTGATTCGACGACGACATCGGGGTGGATGCCGTCGGCTTGGATGGCGCGACCGCTGGGCGTGTAGTAGCGCGCGGTTGTGAGCTTGAGCCCAGAGCCGTTGGGAAGCGGGAAGATGGACTGCACGCTGCCTTTGCCAAACGTGGCCGCGCCCACGACCCGAGCGCGCCCGTTGTCTTGAAGGGCGCCGACCACAAGCTCGCTCGCACTCGCGCTCCACTCGTTGACGAGCGCAACGACTGGAACATCCACGAACGCACCGCCAGGGCCCGCCGTGATATTTTCGATAGCTTCGCCGCGGTGGCGCATCGAGTAAATGCCACCGTGCGAGAGAAATTCGTCGGCAACACTGGTTGCTTCGTCGACGAGCCCGCCGGGATTCGAGCGAAGGTCGAGCAAAACGCCAGCCACGCGGCCGTCTTTGGCTTGCTCGCGGAGCGCGGCGGCGGCGTGCATCATTTCGTCGTGTGTTTTTTCTTGGAATTGCTTGATCCGCAGGTACACGGCGTTGCCTGCTAGAAGCTTGTAGCTCACGCTCGACACGTGAATGATCTCACGCACAAGCTCGAAGGTGAGCGTTTGGCCTGTGCGCTCAGCGCGCTCGGCATGCTCTCTAGCGGCTCCCGCGTCGTTCGAGTTCAAAGGCACAATACCCGAATCAGGTGCGCCCGCGACAGCCGTGCCGCGCCCGCTTTCGCGGTGAATCGTGACTTTTACTTTGGTGCCAGGTACGCCTCGCATTTTCTTGACGACGCGGTCGAGCGTTTCCGAGAGCACCTCGACCCCATCGACCGCCACGATTTGATCACCGCTTCGGATGCCGGCCCGAGCCGCTGGCGATCCTTCGATGGGTGCGATGACCACGAGGCGCTCGCCACGGCCGTCGACCTCGAGACCAACGCCGCCAAATTTTCCCTCGGTGTCGCTTTGGAATTGCTTCCACTCGTCGGGCGGCATGTACGATGAGTGCGGATCGAGGTTGTTGACCATGCCTTTGATGGCCCCCTCGACAAGTTTGTTTCGCTCGACCGGATCGACGTACGTAGTCTCCACTTGCACCAGAACGCGACCAAGCTGCGAGATCGCCTGATAGGGGTTTTGCGCTTCGGGCGTGGCTTCGGCGCGGTAGCCGCCGACCGCGAGCCCGCCAGCGAATGCGCCGATCGTGGGCACAACGATGCGAAGCACTCTCGACATGCGAGACCAACCAAGGACGCGATCACGCAACGAGCCCGACGAGGATTGCACGCGGCGAACTGTATCAGCGGTTGACGTGCCGCGTGATGGTGTGGCGTAGGCGTGGCGCGCTCTGCACCCAACGCGCGGCTTCCGGGCCGCTGTGTCGGCGTGACGCCCCATTTTGCCGCATAACAGGGCTCCATTCGCAATCTGCGAGGAAACTCCTTTACGGGCCTCGGTGAGACGTGGATTATTGGCGAGTCATAGGGTGATAGGGTCGGTATCATTACGGTCGTGCTGCACGATTCCAATTGCATCGACCGCCCACTGCTTCAACGTTAGCTGGCGGTGCCCTACCGCTCATCACCGCATCACAAGGAGGCCTCCCTTGGCGAACGACAAGGACTCAATTTCCAACCTTCGCACCGAAAGCTCGAAAACCGACAAGCGGAAGCAAAGTCTGTACTTCCCCGAGTCAATGCTTCAGGAGATCAAAGAAGAGGCGGCGCGGCTTGACCGCTCGCTTTCTTGGGTTGTCCAGCGCGCCTGGAAGATCTCACGCCTCGAGATAAAAAAACTTCCCAGCGTCAACGAAGTTGAAGGTGGCGAAGACGACAACGACGAGGCCTCCTCCTGACCTCGCGTCTCGCGCCCGCATCTAGAACTAGAACCGCTTTCAAGTTGACGCGAGTTCAAGACGGCGGCGAGGAGCGGACCGGAACAGCCTGCTTCGGCTTTGAGGACCGCACCGCAGCCGCCAACGCAGAAATCGTGTCAAATCGAAAGCGGTCTTGCGGGCGTGGCGCGCGTTCGTGTTAGCGCATGCATACGCATGCTGCGGTGTGCTTTAAGGCTGCGTTATGGAAGATCTAAAACGTAGCGCCGCTCGCACCACTCTCGCCGAGGGCTTCGCGCTTGCAGTACAGCCTGTAAGTGCGAGCACCATCACCACAGATGCGAGCGGGCTTGTTGCTGGCACCGTAGTCATCGGCGAGGTGCCCTGCTATCGGGCCATGCCTGAAGGCGAAAGCAAGTGCCCGCTCGTGCTCGTTGTGCAGGAAATTTTCGGTGTGCACGAGCACATTCGAGATCTTTGCCGGCGTCTAGCCAAGGCTGGCTACATGGCGATTGCTCCGGAGCTTTTCGTACGCCAAGCCGACGTCTCGCAGATGAAAGACGTGCGTGAGATCCTCGATGTCGTGGCGAAAGCTTCCGACGATCAGATTTTGCGCGATTTCGACGCAGCAGTCGATTGGGCGGCCAAGAGCGGAAGGCTCGACGGCGATCGCGTTGCGATTGTTGGCTTCTGCTGGGGCGGTCGCGTTGCATGGCTTTATGCAGCGCATTCGCCGATACTGAAGGCTGCGGTCGCGTGGTACGGCCGGCTGTTGTACCCAACGAATGCTTTGCAACCAACGACCCCGATGGACGTGGCGTCGAATCTCAAAGCGCCAACTTTAGGCCTTTACGCCGAGCACGATCCAAGCATTCCCGTCGAGCACGTCGACCAAATGCGAGCGCTGCTCAGCAAACCGGCCGAGCCGAACACCTCGACGGCGGCGAAGGCATCCAAGATCGTTGTTTATCCTGGTGCAGGGCACGCCTTCAACGCCGACTATCGCCCGTCGTACAAAAAAGACGCGGCCGAAGATGGTTGGAGGCGCATGCTCGAGTGGTTCAAGAAAAACGGCGTGTGATCCTTTCGCCGCTCATGCTTCTTTGGCGGAAGCCTCGTCGTTCTTCGCGTTGCCAGCTTTTGTTGCTTGCGCTGCTTTCTCGAGCTGTTTTTCGGGCGTCTCGTCGGTCGCTTCCTTCAAGCCTTGCTTGAAGTTCGCGATGCCCTGGCCGAGACCTTTGCCAACGTCCGCAATGCGTCTACCCCCGAAGAGCACGAGCGCGACGAGCGCGATGACAATGAGCTCTGTTGCGCCGACGTTCCCCATGATGAGGCCTCCTTTTATGCTTTCCTACCAGCCCTGGGGCCATGCAGCAAGTCGACCGCTGCGAATGACGCCACGACGGAAGCGACTGCTGCGATAGGAACCAGCGCCAGAACCACAAGCCACAGCCCTGGCGCTTCAGGCATGCGCAGTTCGAGCGCACGCAGAATGAAGAGCGCCGTGAGCGGTCCAACCGCGCCGAATCCGACCGCAGCAATGCTTCCGATCCATTTCCGGCGTAGCTTGAGCAAAGCGAAGAAAACCGCGCACGCAGCGCTGACACCCGATGTCGCGACAACGAGCGCGCGCACGGCTGGAGGCACCGAGCTAGCGCGCGCCCACGGAGCCATGCCCACGAGCGACAACGAGCCGCTGACGTGGACGCGAACGCGAAGGGCGGTGGCGGCAGCGCCCGCGCCTTCCGATGGCGCGAGGAGCAGGTATGCATCGTCGAGATCGATACGGCGCAGATCGTCGTTCACGTGAAGATTGGCGGCAGTGAACACGGCGCCGCCCATGGGCGCACGTCCAACGAGTCGCGCGGGACCCGTGCCGCAAAGCCATGTTGCCGAGACAAGAGGCACGGCGCGTGTGGTCGTGGTGCCGTCATGAATCGCCTCGCATGCAGCGCGCCCGTCTTTCACCAAGGCGTCGACAACGCGACCGGGCGCTCTAGCATCGCGACCGAGTGCGAACGACGTCATCGCGAGCAATAGAATGAAAAGCGCGGCCTGGGGCATGAGCCTCGCCATGGTACGTTCCGGCCGCTCGCCGAGGGTTGCCAGCACGAGCGCCTCGCCGCGCTCGACGAGCCCTTGCGCAACCAGTGCCCAACCAACGGGCCAGCCAGTAACAATGGCCGCTTCCGTTGCCACCGCGAGCAGGCTTTTGGCAAATGGCAGCAGCGTTGCCCAGGGGATGGTGGGGTCGAGCACCCAAGGCAAGAGCCGTACGCCGGTGCCGACCAGAGCTACGAGCAGCACGAGGCTGCACGCAACGCCCGCACCACGCAACGCAACACGTGCGATGGGATCTCCGCAAATCCGTAGGGGCGCAGCATGCTGCGCCCCTAAACGCCGACCGCCTTGAACTCGCGTCAACTTGAAAGCGGAGATGAGCCTCATGATAGCGTTGGACATCCCAATGCGGGCTTTCGTCTTCAACGCTACTACAGCCATCGCGGCGCTCGGCGTTCTCGCCTTGCCTCGCGCAGCTTGCGCTGACGACGTATCGGCCACTGGCAAGGGCGCTGTTGGCGGGGCGCTCGTTGGCAGCGAGATCGTCGTCTTTGGCGAAGCTCTGTTCGGCGTGCGTTCAACGCCGGCCTACATTCTTGGTGCTGTTGGTGGCGCTGCCGCAGGTGGCGTTGCTGGCTACTTTGTTGAGCAGGGCGCGAGTAGCGGGCGAGTGCCCTCGTACTTGCTCGCTGGCGGTCTTGCGCTCGTGATTCCGGCCATTGTCATTGCGCTCAACGAAACACGTTACGTGCCCTCCCAAGCTGCGTCTTCGGGTGCTCGAGCTGCGGGCGGTGGTGGCGTGAAAATCCCTCCGTCGTTATTCAATGTACGCGATTCGGAATTCGTTGTCGGTCTTCCAGTGCCTGAGGTGCGTCCGCTGTTTACCGCGGCCACCGCGGCGCAGAGCAATGCCTTTGCGGTGCGCAATTCGGGTAGTCCAGGTAATGAGGTCAACTTTCCTATTGTTGCCCTTCAATTCTGATTGATTGCCTGAGTTGATTGCGAGTGTGGGGCGATTGCAGCCAAGCAGTGGCTACGGCTGACACATCCCTCTTCGGCCTCTGCGGTGGGTAATTGTGCGGTTGCGCTTGCAATAGCCCGTGAGGCTGGTTCGCTATATCCTTAGGAAAAACCTTGGCTTGTCGCGACCCTGGTGCGCCATTGGGCGCCACCGCAAAAGGCAAGTCCGATCCCGAATATGTTCGATTAGCCCTGAAGGAGTACCGGTGAATACCGCGCGCAACGCGAACAAATTGCGAGATCCCGCGCTCGGGCGCGTGATTGCTGGACGCTACCGGCTCGAAGCCCGTGCAGGCGAAGGCGGCATGGGCATTGTGTACCGCGCTCGTCACGTTCTGATCGATCGCGTTGTCGCGCTCAAGCTAATTCGGCCTGATTTGCGCGGCGAAACGCACCTTCGTGCATGGATGCTTCGTGAAGCGCGTGCGGCCAACCGCGTTGACCATGCGCACATCATTGACATTCACGACATTGGCGAAACCGAAGAAGGCGAGCTTTACCTCGTCATGGAATACCTGGTTGGTACCTCGCTTTCGAGCGTGCTCGCCAAAGGGCCCATGCCGCTTTCACGCGGCGTCGACATCCTCGAGCAAATGTGCGCCGCTCTTGCGCGCGCTCACGACCTTGGCGTGGTGCATCGCGATCTCAAGAGCGACAACATTCTTCTTTTGACCCGGGGCGGCCGGAAAGACTTTGTGAAAATCCTTGATTTCGGTCTTGCCCATCTCGCCATGGACCCGCGCCTCTCACCCAAGGGCGCCGTGTTTGGAACGCCCGAGTACATGTCGCCCGAGCAGGCGCGAGGCGAAGAAGCCGGCCCGCCGAGCGATTTGTACGCGCTAGGTGTTCTTTTTTTCGAGATGCTGACGGGAACGCTGCCTTTTGGGTCGACCGATCGCGAGACGTTGCTCGAAATGCAGCGGAGCAAGGGCGCGCCAAAGCCGTCGACGATCAAGCCGGACGTGCACCCACGGGCCGAGGCCATCGTGCTCAAGCTTCTCGAGAAGGACCGACATAAGCGCTACCAAGATGCGCACCACCTGCACGAGGAGCTCAAGGCTCTGCAGCGCTCGCTTCCTTCGGCGTTGCCGCAGACACCATGGGAGGTCCAGCAGGCAGCACAAGAAAGCCACCTCGCTCCGCCGCCGCCGTCCCCGCAATCTCCAGGCGTGATTGAGTGGGCCAATCGCGCCGCACTCTTTTCGCGCATGGTGAGTAGAGTGTATGCTGCAGACAGTTTGCCGACGGAGGTGCATGCGGCGCTGACGCAGTCGTGGGACCTCGCATCGCGCGCCGCGCGGCTCGAAGGCGAGGTGGCGAGCCACACGCGCATGCTCGAGTCGCTCGAGCGCCGCGGCCGTGCGCTTCGCGCCGAGATTGGCCGTAAGGTCGAAGAGCTCGCCCACGAGGAGTCGCGTGCGCTGCGGGATGCCGCCTCCGAGCAGCACGAAGTCACGCGTCTTGCTGCGCTCGTGCAGGTGGCGGAGCGCGCCGCCGGGGTAGCCAAAGAGCAGGCGGACGAAGCCACGCATCTGAACACCAGCTCGCTGCTGCGTGCGGTTTACGAACGCTCGGGCGCTACCTCGGCGATGCTCGAGGCGCGTCGCGAGGCGCTCACTTTGTGCCAGCAGAAAGCCCATATCAAAGATGCGCACGCGAAAGAGCTTCGTCGGCAGATCGACGAGCTTCGTGCGCAGCTTGCACGCTACGCCGAGGCCCTCGAGGAAGATCTGGCTGCCGCGCGAGAGAAGGTCACTTCCCGCACGCGCGAGGGAATTGCCCTCGAGAAGTCGTTTTGCGACGTGTCCAATCTTCTGCTCAACCACCTCAAGCCCAAACCCGAGGTACGCGATCTGGTCGCCGAGTTATTGTCAGCGATGAACGGATCGGCAACGCCCAACATGGTCGTGAAAACTAGCGGGCTTGCGTCCGGCGCAATTCCAGAAAGCCGCCGTTTATCAGGATAGCCAGGATAGCCGGAACGACGCCGCCCAACGCGCTACAATCGGCTGCCCAATGAATTGCATCGCTGCCGCTGCGCTTGCTGCAACCGTGCTTCTCCTCGCTGCGTGTGGGGCAAGCGCGCCGCCGCCTGCGGACGCCCATGGCGCCAATGATGCTGCTGCCCCTGCCGCCAATGCCACAGGCGGCGAAGTGCGCGCAGTGTTGCCGGAAGATGCCGCTGCACCTGCTTCCGCCGATGCAGGTGCGCCTTCTTCTGCAGGTGCACCTGACGCGGCCGCACCCGCGCCAAACGACGAGTGCACGCCCATTGCGATGGATTTCGAAAAGCGTGCGCGCCCAATGCTCAAGGCGTGCTACCGCGAAGGGAAAAGGAAAGATCCGAATCTTACCGGCACTATCAAGCTTACGTTCAGCATCAATGTGGTCGGCAAAATCACATCCCCCACGATTGCTGAAAATACGCTGCCGGATCAGGTTGCACAGTGCATGCTTCTGGTCATCGAGAAAACGCCCATGCCCGAGGCCTCGAAGTGTCCTGGCAAGGTGCTCACCATCCCACTCGAATTCCCAACTAGACCGCTTTGATTTGACGCGATTTCTGCGTTGACGGCTGCGGTGCGGTCCTCAAAGCCGAAGCAGGCTATTCCGGTCCGCTCCTCGCCGTCGCCTTGAATTCGCGTCAACTGAAAGCGGTCTCACCTGCTACGGATAACCGATGACGCCGACGGGCGAGAATCCGTTGTCGGTCGTGCCGTCGCCGAGCTGACCATTTGTGTTTTCGCCCCAGCAAACGATGGCTCCGCCGTTGGTTGGTGCGCACGAGTGGTTTCCACCAGCGCCGATGTCACGCGCGGTGCTGATGATCCCCGAAACGTTGACGGGCGAGGCCTGCGGTTGAAAACGTGCATTATGCACGTTTCCGTCGCCGAGCTGTCCTTCGTCGCCGCGCCCCCAGCAGCTTATCTGGTGGTTGCGTGTGAGCGCGCAAACGTGTTCGGCTCCAGCGGCGATCTCCAGCGCATCCACGCCGTCAACGGCAGCGGGCGTTTCGCTGGGCGTTACGCTCGCCACGCCGGTGCCGAGCTGCCCGGTATCGTTTGCGCCCCAGCACGAGACAGAACCATTCTGCAGGAGCGCACATGTCGAGCGGCTCGTGGCAGCAACCGATGTAGCGTCGGTGATGAAGGGCACTGGCTGCGGCGTAAGGCTGTCGGCACCGTCTTCGCCAAGTTGATGAGATGCGTCGCCTCCCCAGCAGAATACCTGCCCTTGCGAGACCGCGCACGCATGGCTCTGGCCGGCCGCGAGTGCGGTTACGTTGGAAAGACTGCTGACCGTGGTGGGTGGCACGCGCTGCGCCTTCGAGCCGTTGCCGATTTGCCCCGCGCTGCCATCGCCCCAACACACGACCGAACCTAAATATTGTATGATACATGTAAAAGCATCGCCCGCGGCAACGTCCACCGCGTCCGAGACATTTGGAACGGCATGAGGCGAAGGCGCCATGGATGGTTGGTCGCGACCAAGCTGTCCGTTGCGATTGTCGCCCCAGCATGAAACATGACCCGTCGCGTGCACCACGCACGTGTGGCGTTGGCCAGACGCGATCGCAACGGCGTCGAGGATTCCGACGTCCTGTTCGGTTGGATGCATGCTCTCGGTCGTTATGCCAGTGCCAAGCTGCCCGGCGCTGTTGTCGCCCCAGCACTGAACCGTACCGTCTGGCTTGAGCGCGCACGTGTGCGCGGCACCGGGTGCAACCTTGATGACATCTGGCTGCAAGCCGCTGCGAAGGGAGCTATCAAGATCGCTTTCGGTGCCGGAGGTGCCAGAGTCGTTCGCGTTGGCGTCGCCGGTTGTCTCGTTTGCCTCGCTTGCGTTGTCGTCACTAGATGGCAGATCGTGAACGCCGACGATGGCGCTGCACGCCGAAAGCACCCCAATCGACTGCGCGGTGCCAAGAACCCAAGCGAGCCATGTCCTCTGGCGCATCATAATGTCCCCGCGATGAAGATGGTTCCAAGACCCACGCCAAGCTCCAATCGAGATCGTGGGCGCTCGCTCGCTCGCGATCGCGATTGGACGACTTGGTCGATTACACCGGCAGAGTGGTTCTTCGGTGCTGCAAAGGTAACGATGAATCCGCCCGCAAGCAGCGCGCCGCCGGCAAGGAACGCGCCGGTGGAAATAGCCCCCGTGGTCTTTGCACGCTGCGCGAGATCCACTCCGCCCTGATCGCAGCCCGCGTTGGTGCAGTGCTGCTGTGCCTTTGACCACGTCGACATCGTTTGAAGACCGAAAAATGTGCCGGCGCCGACGCCGACGATTCCGGTAGCGATCGCGATGTAGCCGACCGTGTGATGCGTGCGGCTCGCATCGCTGTTCCAGTCGACGCCTTTGTTGGAACGATTGCCTTGCGGTGCTTCTGGCGCTTGTGGCGTGGGCTGCTCGTCGCCAAGCGTTGGGATTTCGATCGCAAACGCGCGCTCAAAATGAGTTGCGTCGCTCGCATCAATTTCTCTAACGAATTTTTTCTTGCCCGCGGCCGTTGCCTCCACGGTGTGCTTGCCCGGGTCAATGGGGATCGCAGTGCCAAGCACGGCGTGGTCGATTTCGTTGCCATCGATCTTCACGGTCACGTGTGGCACGTGTGGCGCGATTGGCTCTTGGCTTGTGATGGTGAGGCGAATGAGCTGGGGCTCGATTCTTTCCGCGCGATCGCGCGCCATTTTCTCTCGGCTTTGTTGGCCAAGGCGCTTTGCCAAGGCAATGGCCTCGTGAAAACGCGTCCACGCACTTGCCGACTGGCCGATGTTTTCGTAGCAATCGGCAAGATTTATGAGAGCGCCGAACGCTGGTGCAAGCTTGTAGCTTGCAAGAAACTTTGGGCACGCCTCAGCGTAGTGGCCTGCGCGAGACAGCTTGAATGCTTCTTGGAACGCCGACTCGGCCATTGTGACTGCTACACTTGGAGGATCGGCGGCATGCGCGACCGATTCCGTCGATGCGATGAGCAACATCGACGCGGCAACAGCGGACGCGCGGACGCGCCCCGACAAGGCATGCAACATTGACATGGCTGCCTCGTGATCTCATTCGCGCGTTGAGGGCATTTCGTTATCGGCGCTGTCGCTACTGGCCGCTCGACTTGCTGCGGCGGGCGCATGAGCGCGCGCAGGTCGAGCGGGCTTGATGACTACGCTGGCCGCGACCTTTGGGGCTGGCGGACCTTGTGTAGATGAGGGCGTGGATGAGGGAGCTACGCTTGTGTCAATTGGGGCTGCTGCCGAGACAATACTTGGAGGCATGTCCCTTATTTCGACCGCAGAGCGAGAGTGTTGCGTCCAACCCGAAAAAAAATGCATCGCGCTTGCGACGCCTGCGGCTGCTGCAAACGCGCCGATCGCGCCGAGCGCAAGCCATGGTCTGCTGGTGCGCCGCGCAGTCTGAGCAGCAAGCGCAACGGCACCCTTGCCGGCTGCCGCGCCGTCCGCGTATGGCATGAGCGCGTTTGCGAGGTCGACGACACTCGAGAAGCGGTTCGCGGGATCTTTCTCGAGGCATCGAAGGACAATCGGCTCAAAGCCAGGCGGCAGGTTTTTGAGCGCTCCCGATAGCGGCGCAGGCTTATCGTGCAAAATTGATGCGACGACTGCACCAAGCGTTTTTCCATCGAAAGGGGGCCGTCCACTCACCAGTCGGTAAAGCACCACGCCAAGCGACCAGACATCGCTACGTGCATCGACCGTGCGGGCGTCGTGCAGTTGTTCCGGCGACATGAACCGAGGGCTGCCAAGCATGGCAGACGTGCGGGTGATGTCGTGCTCGCCCTCGCTCAAGAGGGTCATCTTCGAAACGCCGAAGTCGAGCACTTTGACAATCTTGGCCGCTTTTTTCGTTTGCCCTGTTTGCGCCTTTTTCGTCGTTCGCGTGATGAACAAGTTTGCAGGTTTGATGTCGCGGTGGATGATTCCGCACGCGTGCGCTTCGGCGAGACCCTCACACGCCTGGACCAAATAGGCGACGCTCTCGGAAACTGGCAGCCGACCGCGCTGCGTCGAGAGCTCGGCGAGGTCAGTGCCCTCGAGGTATTCCATCACGATGAAGGGCTGGCCGGTGTCGAGCGTGTCAACGTCGTAGACGCGTGCAATGTGCTCGCTTTTCAGCATTGCGGCGGCTTTGGCTTCGCGCATGAAGCGTGCGGTTGCCTCCGAGCCTTCGGCAGTGCCAAGCCCCTGGTGCAAAAGCTTGATGGCCACGAGCTGACCAAGTTGCTTGTGCCGTGCAGCCACGACAACCCCCATGCCGCCGGAGCCGAGCACGCGTTCGACACGGTACTTGCACGCGAGAATGTCACCTGGATTAACGGACTCCATGGCTCGGCCAAAGTTTACGACCGATCTTTGAAGCCGCAATTCAAGGCCAGAAATTCAAGGCCAGAGTAGGATAGCCGTCTGCAATGAATACCGAAAAGCTTGGGCCGCTTCGTGTTCACCGCGTTGTCGTGCAACCGGACGAGGCGAACCACAAAGGTGATGGCGAGCCGCCGCTGACCGTTATTCTTCTCCACGGCTTTGGTGCTCCTGGCGACGATCTGGTGGGGCTCGCTGCATCCCTTGGTGCACCGCCTGGCACAACGCTGCTTTTTCCAGAAGCCCCGAAGCGTGTTTCTGACTTTGTTCTTCTGCCATTTATGGGCAATGCGCGAGCCTGGTGGATGATCGACATCCGTAGCTTCGAGCGCGCCATTGCGGGAAATCTTTTGAGCGATCTCGTGCGCGAAGTCCCCGAAGGGCTCGATAGCGCGCGCGACGATCTGTCGAAAATGATCGATGCGCTCGAGCGGCAGGGAACTCCCAGTTCGCGCATTGTGCTCGGCGGTTTCTCGCAGGGTTCAATGCTCGCGACCGATTTCGTTCTGCGCGATGCTCGTTCTTTTCGCGGCCTGGTCATTTTCTCCGGCACGCTCATCGCCGAAGACGAATGGCGCCCGCGGATGCAAGCACGCGCGGGCCTTGCCGTATTTCAAAGCCATGGCAACGCCGATCCGATCTTGCCGTACGGCGTTGCCACGACACTTCGCCGCGAGCTCGAAGGTGCAGGGCTCAACGTGACCTTCTCGCCCTTTGCGGGTGGGCATACGATTGCACCGTCGGTGCTGCACGACTTCCGCGTGTGGTTGCGCGCTTTAGTGGCTTGTTAGACCGCTTTCAAGTTGGCGCGAGGTCGAGGCGGGGCCGAGGAGCGGACCGGAACAGCCTGCTGCGGCTTTGAGGACCGCACCGCAGGCACCAACGAAGAGATCGCGCCAAATCGAAAGCGGTCAATCGGTGACCGTGACCTTCTTCATTTGAACGGGTGTGATGGGGCGGTCGTTGGCGTCGGTTCGGGTTTTTTCGATTTGTTGCACGACGTCCATACCCTCGATGACTTTGCCAAACACCGGGTGCTTCGAAGGACCGGGTGAGAACCAATCGAGGTAAGCGTTGTGAACCGTGTTGATGAAAAACTGGCATGATCCGCTGTTTGGACGACCGGTGTTTGCCATGGAGAGCGTGCCAGGCTCGTTCGACAATTTGGCGTTGGCTGGGTGCTCGTCTTGGATGGTGCCATCAGGGCTGTTGCCAGTTCCGGCGCGGCTGCTCTTTGGATCACGGCTGTGGGGGCAGCCAAATTGCAACATGAAGTTGTCGATGACTCGGTGGAAGTGTAAGCCATCGTAAAATCCGCTTTTCGCAAGCTTGATGAAGTTGCTGGCGGTGATGGGCATCTTGTCTTTGAAGAGTTCGACCTTGATGTTACCGAGCGAGGTTTCGAGCAACGCAATGGGGTTTGCCATAAGCCAAGCAACATAGCTTGTAGCGTTGCCCTTCTTCTAGTCTCTAGTTTCCATCCACTTCGATTGGCACGATGAAGGTCTGCGCGTGTGCAAGTGGCTGGAATTCCATGCCGCGCGCGTAGGTTTCAACGCAGCTGCGCATCGCTGGGGTCGCGCCGGCCGACGATGTACTGTGCACGTGACCATCGACACCAACGAGCATCACAACGGTGAGCCGCGATGTGCGGTCGGTCGCGTTGATGCCTTGCCAACACGTGCTGTCGAGATGAAGGTGGATGATTTCGTGCGGTTGGCCATCGTGCGCGGCAACTGGCGTGTCGCGTTTCGATAGCAAACCGAGAAGAAGCGTGTCGCGTTTCGATAGCAAACCGAGAAGAAGAAGAATGCCCAGCCCAAGGCAAAGCCCCAAGACAAGATAGCCCGCAGCAGCGAGCCACGATTGGGTGAAGTAGCGTGGGCGCCGCCGGAGCCGGACGTGCGCGCTAAAGGTGCCACTCGGATCGCCTGCGCCCGGTGCACGGGCCGATGCCGGGTTTGGATCCGGGTCAAGCTCGGCAGGAGAAGGGACGATCGGGCCAATCATGGCGGATTATTTTGATATCATTGCACAGCCCGAGCCTGCATGTGTACGCGATTGACCGCCAGTGTGGACGCAGCCGTCCAGCCGATGCTGGGTACCGCAAGATCCATATAGGTGGGCCGTAGGATCCGCCCTTGATCTCGACCGTGTTAAAAACTTAGCGCTTCGACGCACCATTCTCTGACTTGCGGTCGAAAGGTGCTTTATCCCTGATGAAAAAGCACACTCCGCCCCTGCCTGCCGACCTTGTACGAAAGCTCGACGAACAAGGTCGTGCCAATCACCCCTCTACAAAGATCACCGACCAGACCGTGATCGATGCGCGTTTCGACGCCGTCACTGTGGTGGGTGCACGTTTCGATGACATTACCGTAGTTGCAGCTGCCGAGAACGTTACGCAACCACGGCTCGATAATCTCGATGGCCTCGATGATTCCGAGGCGCCAATAGAGTCGGACGCAACCATGCTTGCACGCCTCGCGCGCCTCGCGCGTCGCCCGCGAGTGCCCCCGCCTCGTCATGCATGGCCGCCGGCGTGGGTTGTTGTGCTCACAGTGCTTTTTTTCTTCGCTGCTGGAGCCATCTATTGGCAGATGCATTTGCTTATCAAAGCCTGTTCTCCCTAGCAGGCTGCTGAAGAAGCCTTCAGCAGCCTGCTAGTCACGTTTCATCTCGGGGAGGCACGCGCCTCCCCGCCCCAACACTATTCGCATTTGCCGGTTTTTTTGGGGTCCCCACCCCACGCGAGCGCTCCGCTTGATGACGACAGCGCGTGTGGCGTGCACGCTGTTCGTTCGCGCTTTCGCCACACGGTGCCACACGGTGTTGGTGTGCGCCTTGATAAGGGTAGGGGCGCAGCATGTTGCGCCCCTACGAAGAATGCGTTTGGATGCGTTTTGTTGGACGATGCCGCGGGCCGGCGCCATGAATGGTGCCCCTACGTGGCAGACCCTAACTGTTCCGCCCCCTTGAGAGCGGTCTGGGGCATATCCCGTGCAATGAGCGTGTGACGGAGGCGGTGCGCGTGACGCAATCGGCAGAACTCGCATCGTCAAATCAGCGTCGACGGCGCCCGACTTCGAGCAGCCTACAACGTGCGCGTGAAGGCGTACATCGCGTGATGCCGGCCTACGAGGAATGCGATGTCCACCATGCCAGGCAGATCCTGCGCGACAATTCATTCGACCGCGTTGCTTCCGACGACGAGCTTGCCGCGCTGGTTGCCAAGTTTGCCATCATCACGTCGACTCCGTATGTGGAAATCTTGCGGAGAATGCTCGGGATGGAACAGGTGAACGAGCGTGCTGCAAGAACGCTGTTTCGTCGCGTGCTCGCACATCGGCGGCGTCTTTCGAAAGCGCTTGGCCGACAGGTTCATGTGCGCGTTGCGGCTCTCGACATGCTCTCGATCCGGACTGCGCGCTCCAAAAACGATACAGAGCGCGATAGCCTTCCTATCGTAGTCACACCTTTGTTCATCGAGCGGGCGCTCGACGAAGCCAGCTCTGATTCGGTCACGGGGCTGCCCCAACGCGCGCACTTTGTAAGCCTTGTCCGTCACGAGCTATGTCAGCGTCATCGTCGCAACGTGGCTGTCGTATTCATCGATCTCGATGGCTTCAAAAACGTGAACGACGAGCATGGGCACGGCGTAGGCGACGAGGTGCTCCGGATCATTGCGCGACTGGCTCGCGCAACGCTGCGCTCCGGAGATGTGATCGCTCGCATTGGTGGAGACGAGTTCGCGCTCCTTTTGCTCGAGGTCTCGACCGACGAGGCCGAGATCGTGGTCGAGCGGCTACGTATGCGTTTCGAAGCGCGCACGGCTCGTTACGGCACGTCGTTTTCTGCCGGCATCGTGCTTGCGCAACCTGGCGATACGCCCGATGGCCTGCTTCTGCGCGCCGATGCGCGCATGTACCGCGATAAGCGAACGCGCGCCGCGCGATCGAGCGAACACGACTGCCGGAAGTACTTCCAGTATGTCGTGGTAAAGTAACGAGTGTGCAGTTTCGGCTTGGCAGTATTCCCGTTCGCGTGCGTGCCCCCTTTTTCTTCATGGTCCTGCTCCTTGGCGCAGGCACACGTGACGAGGGACGCGACGGCCGCGCAATCTTGATCTGGGGCGCCATCGTGTTTGGGTCGGTGCTGTTGCATGAACTTGGCCATGCGCTCGTTGGCCGCGCGTTCGGTCTGTCGCCGCAAATCGAGCTTCATGCAATGGGCGGAACAACATCGTGGACTAGCGGGCGCGATGTAGGTAACGCGCGCAGCATTGCCATCAGTCTTGCAGGGCCGTTTGCCGGTTTCGCGCTTGGGGTCCCGCTGCTCGTTGCAACCCACATGGGGGTTCTCGCGCCACACACGGAGCTCGCACGCGGAGCGCTTACTCAGCTTCTGTGGGTGAACATTGGCTGGGGCATCGTCAACCTCGTGCCCATGTTGCCGCTCGACGGTGGCAACGTGATGCGCTCGCTTCTGCAAATCGTTACCAAGGGCAAAGGCGAGAAGGCAGCGTGCATCGTTTCCATTGTTTTTGCCGGCGCCATGCTTCTGTTCGGTTTGGCTTTGCGATGGATATGGTTTGCCATGCTTGGTGGTCTTTACATGGCCTCGAACATTCAGGGGCTGCGCGCCGTGAGCAACAATCGGGTTGCCAATGCCTCGCTGGCTGCCGCGATCCAGCAGGCGTACCGCGCGCTCGACGCGCACGACGGTGCTGCGGCCATCTCGGTTTTGGGCCCGGCCATCGTTCCGGGTGTGTCCCAGGAGCTTAGGCAAGTAGCGCTTCGTCTTTTCGCGTATGCGCTTCTTCTCGAAGGCCAATGGGGCGCGCTGTTGCCCATGCTCGAGACCGAGCGAATGATCATCGGGGTTGGCGAGCTCGAACGCTATGCAACCACGGCGCGCGAGCTTGGGCGTAGCGAAGAGGCCGCGCGCATCGATTCGGTGATCGCGTCGATGCGGCCGCGCATGGCCAACGATTTTAGCTAGGGCGCAGCATGCTGCGCCCCTACGACGTAGCGAGGTCGATGCCAACAATCTTCATCAAGCGCAGCGCGTTTGAGCTTTGCACGATGCCTTGTCGAAGACGGTAGTCGAACGTCATCACGTCGCCTTCGACCTGCTCCTCGAAGTGCACGTTGCGTACGCGATCGGGCATTTCGCTTTCCAAATCGCCAAGGCCAAGATCGTGCGTGGAAACGGCGCCCATGGCCCCGAGTAGAACGAGCTCGCGCAGAATGGCGCGCGCACCGATGAGTCGTTCGCGCGTATTCGTTCCATGGAGAATTTCGTCGAGAAGGAAAAGCAGCGTTGCCGTGCTAGCGCCTGCGCTTCGTGTCGCCTGCTTTTTTGCCATTTCGAGCACGAATTTCAATTTCTTCAGCTCTGCGTAGAAACGGCTCGTGCCTTCTTCGAGCGAGTCGGACACCCGCATGCTGGTTGCGATGCGCACCCGCCCCAAGCGCATGTATGTTGCACACACAGGTGCGCCCGCATTGGCGAGCACGACGTTGGTGCCAATGGCGCGAAGAAGCGTGCTCTTGCCGGACATGTTGGAGCCGGTCACGACGAGCGCATGTCCGGGCCCCGCCATGGCGACGTCGTTGGGCACGCGCTTTTCGGCGTCGATGAGTGGGTGACCAAGCGCCGTGGTCTCGAAAACTGGCTCTCGTACGAGTTCGGGAAAGGTGTGATCGGGCCGCTCGAAACAGAAGCCCGCAAGCGACGCGAGAGCCTCGAGCTCGGCGAGCGCGCGAAACCACCCGAGCGCGGCTTTCCCTGCGCGCGCGCGCCAGTTGTCGAGCGCGAGTGCGCACCATAGCTCCCACATGAAGATTGGGCCGATGAGGAAACGGAAGGCGCCGTTGTTGCGCGCATCGAGGAAGCTCACGATGGTCGAGAGTGACGCCATTTCGCGTGTAGCGATTGCTCCGCTTTCTTTTAGAAGTGCTTGCAGCTGGGCGAGCGCGTCAGCTTCAAAGGTCTCGTTTTCAAGCAAGGCGAGCATGCTCGCGTAGCGCGAAAGCGCATTCTCTTTCGACGACGCTGCATTCAAAATGGGCGAGATTCGTGCCGCGAGTGCCACGAGAACCGCCGCCGACAGCGTGAACGCTAGAACGAACGCCAAGCGTGGCACGACTCCTACGGATGCACCGATGGCCGTGCTCACGGTGATCGCAGGCAAAATCACCCCCACGATGCGGAGCGCGCCGGGCAATCGTGGTGCGTTCGACTGCGCGGCCCACATCACGAACGGACGAGGATCGGGCTTGCCTTGCTCGATCAAGCTTCCGACCGCCGAAAGCTCTTCGCGAAGGCGCATGCGTGGCGCAAGATCGAGTACGGCTTTTTGGCGTGCGCGCACGGCCGCGAAGAAAGCCTCATCATCGACATCTTCGAGCGGCTCATTGCCCGACAACCAGCCCGCGAGCACTTCTTCGCCGAAGCGCGTGGAGGTCGTGTCAACGAGCTGAAAGAGCGACGCGCGGCCGAAAATGTCGAGATCGCCTGCGTACGCATGCGTAGCGACGGCCCAACCTTCACCGGTCGAAGGGAATGCTCGCCACTTGCCGTCCATGCGGGCGATCGCCTGCTCGTGGAAGCGCTGCGCCGCGAGTTTGTGTTCAAGTTCGCCATGAACGCGTGCATGGATCACGACCAGGGCGCCGAATGTGCCGACCAGGCCAACGACGCCGAGCCACGCATACGAAGGCAAGTGTGCCCATGCGACTGCGACGAGCATCGCAAAGGATGCGCCGAAGACGACGAGGCGTGCGTTTGCGATGGCATTCGCGCGGGATCGAAGCCAGCTTGCCTCTTGCTTGCGCTCGGCCAGGGCCTTGTCGTGGGTCTCGCGCGGCCCTTTGCCCGTTTCGTTGCTTGCTAACAAAGATGCATTCTTCACGCGCTGTGGGCATCTACCACGCCCGCACGGGAGCGTGCGCATGCCACGGCAACTGCGAAGCCGGCAAGCGAAAGACGCGGACCCATGAGAGTGCGCATAACCAGATCGGCATTGGCAAGTGTCACGATGGCGCGGTTGACATCGTGTTCTGTGCCGCCCACGCGCACATGCAACCCGCCGATGGTCGCTGGAATGCGATGCGTAGCAAGGCAGAGCAAGGCGCGTAAAATGGAGATTTCGTAAGTCATGGGTGCATTATGTTCAGCACTGAACGAATGGCCAAGTTCATGGCTTGTGCATGTAGCGATTCGCGTTGGGACCGCGTAGAGGACGTATTCTTCCCATGCGACCTCTCGTGCTTCTGTCGAACGACGATGGCTACTCGAGCCGCGGTTTGCGCGAGCTTCGCGATGCCTTGGTCTGTTGGGCAGACGTGGTTGTCTGTGCACCGGAGACCGAGCAGAGTGCGATGAGCCACTCGCTCAGCCTGCATCGACCGCTACGTGCACGTGAGACGGGAAAGAACGCATTCGCCATCGATGGAACACCCGCCGATTGCGTGTATGTTGCACTGTATGCGAACAACCGTTTCTTGCCGCGCTGGCCAAACATCGTTTGCTCTGGCATCAACCACGGTCTGAACCTCGGCCAAGACGCCTTTTATTCAGGCACCGTGGCTGCGGCGCGCGAAGGTGCTTTGCGTGGTATTCCATCCATCGCGTCGAGTGCGCATCCCAACGCTGATTTTGCAATCGTTGCCGATTTGACCAGTCGGTTGGCGCGCACACTTTGTCAGCAGTCGCGTGCGAGCATGAGCGAGGTCGCACGCTCTGCCATGCCCTTTGCGCGCCGCGTGCCGCTGCTCAATCTGAACGTTCCTGCCAATTGGACTGGCGAGGTTCGTTGCACGCGTCTTGGTGCGAGGCTCTACGAAGAGATTATCGACATTCGGGTCGATCCGCGCGGTCGTGAGTACATGTGGCTTGGTGGTCCAGGGGTTCGCCACGAGGTTGACCCAGGCAGCGACACCGACGCGTACGATGCGGGAGCGGCTTCAATTACGCCGCTTCTCTTGGACCTGACACATCACGACAACGCGGCGCTGACGGATGCATTGATCCAAAGCATGAGCGAAAGGCGCTTAGAGCATGTTTACCAGCCGTCGCGAGCGACGCGAGGTCAAGGCGGGGCCGAGGAGCCCGCGTAAGCGTACGTTGTGGTACGTGCGCAGGCACCGCAGGGCCCGCCACACGCGTCGCACATCGTGGCGCGTAGCAGGCTGGTAAACATGCTCTTACTTGCTGCGTTGAATTCGCCGCAGGATCCCGCCCCGGCGCACCATCATCGTGACCGCGGGTACGCCGACGACCGCCAGAATTCCACATAGCAAGGCAGCCGTGCCTACACCGCCAATCGATATGAAGAGGTTGTCGAGGAGCATTTCTGATTCTCCGATGGCTGGCATCTCCAAAAACAATCCAGCCGGCCAGTATGTTTTGGTCAGCTGGCCAGTTTTGTCAAGCTCCTGATGTTCATAAATGTCCGATTTTTTATAAATGTGCGTTAAATCTCGAAAATGGCGAGCAATATCGCGTCAAGAGTTCGCAACACTTCGCCCTCTTCTTCTGGCGTCAGCGGGTCGACCGAGTGGTGAATCGATAAGCCGTCGAGCGTTGCGAGCAAGAGGCGCGCAGCGAAATGCATGGAGACTTTCGGCTTGAGCCCCAATTCGATGAGCCGGCTAAAACCGATGTTGACGATGTGCTGGCGTGTTCGGCGCATATGCTCGGCGAGCGCACCACGGATGGCAGGGTTCTGGCGTGACATCACGTAGAACTCGTCGACCACGCGAACCTCGGGCACTGCGTCGCGACGCATGGCCCACATTTCGAGAATGGCGCGGTGAATGCGATCGAGCGCTGACCCTGGCTCGTCGAATGCTGCGAAACCTCGTTTCTCTATGACGTTCCAGCATTGTTCGAGAACGCGCTCGTACAGTTCCTCTTTGTTCTCGAAGTGATAATGGACCGCGCCTTTGCTCATGTGGGCGGTGGCAGCGATGTCTTTGACGCTTGCCTCGGTCAAGCCCCGCGCGGCGAGCGTAACGACCGCTGCATCGAGAACTTGCTGGCGGCTTGCTTCGCTTTTCCTATACGACGAACGCCCCATCGAGGAATTACCTAAATTTCCACGCTAATGTTCGTGCGACTACGCTTCAACAAGCATATCGATGACATAACGCGTCAATTTCAAGGGACGCTACCTTGATGCCGCTTTTAGCAAACATGCCGGTACACCTTCATGCGTTGCGTCAACTGGCTATCGAGCCAGCTTTCATGCCGCGGATGGCTCCCGCGCTGATTCCCGCAGAAAGCGGCCAACGTGCTCGGCAACACAAGGCGAAAATAAGATTGCCAAGTGCGCAACATCGGAAACTTCGACATCTTTGCCTCCGCGCGATGCGAGCGACGAGGTCTCTTTCGGGTGAACGAGGTTGTCATGCGTTGAATAAACCGACAAGCATGGCACCGGTAGGTGCATGGTTGCATGCGAGGCAAGCAGCTTCGAGCCGCGCAGAAGGCTTTTGGCGCCGGCGCCAAGGAGCAGTTGCCCGCGCCATGCAACGCCCGCATGCGGTGTTGCAAGGGTCACGCATTTGCGGACTTTCATCACGCCGTCTGCCTTATTTTCGCCTTGATTCCGTATCATTTCGAGCGCGACGAGGCCGCCCATCGAGTGGCATACGAGATCGACTCTTGGGTCGCCCGTTTCGATGCATACCTTGTCGACGAAACGAGCGAGGCGCTTAGCATTCGACGGGATTGAGGCAAACCACGGGTAGTTGATCGCGTAGAGCGGGCCAAACCCTTGGCGACCAAGTGTGTGGGCGAGGTACAGAAAGTCGATTCGGTTTTGCGTGTAACCGTGGACAAAAACAATGGGTACGCCAAGAGCGGCTTTGGACAAGGCCTTGGTTCGGCCAACCACGAGCCCATCGAGGCGCCGACCGATGAAATAGAATAGGAGAAGAAGCGGCTGCGTGAACATGGTCACAAGCAATTCGCGCAAAAGGGCGCGCGCGCTTGTTCCAAAACTTCGTTTTGGCGCATACGAAGACGCAACCGCGAAGGTTCCCAATGCGTAAACCCCAACGCCTGCGCCATACACAAGCGCAAAAGCCAGGAGCACTTCGATGGCAAGGCGGGTGACCAGGCTCTCACCTCATCACCAATATTATCACATTAGTGTCCGCTGCTGCCTTTGACCTCTGCGACCAACGCTTGGATCGTCTTTTTCGCATCGCCGAGCACCATCATCGTGTTCGGTTGGAAAAAGAGCTCGTTTTCGACACCGGCGAACCCTGGGTTCATGGTCCGCTTGAGAACGATCACGCTGCGCGACTGCTCGACATTGAAGACGGGCATGCCGTAGATGGGGCTCGATGTATCCGTTTTCGCGGCCGGGTTGACGACGTCGTTGGCGCCGACCACGAGCACGGCGTCGGTGCGCGCGAAGTCGTCGTTGATCATGTCGAGGTCGAAGAGCGCATCGTAAGAAATATTGGCCTCGGCAAGCAGCACGTTCATGTGACCGGGCATGCGGCCGGCCACGGGGTGGATGGCGTAACGAACCTCGGTTCCGTTCTTCTCGAGTGCAGCCGCGAGATCGCGCACGGCGTGCTGGGCTTGCGAAACGGCCATGCCGTAACCGGGCACCACGATGACCGACTGCGCAGCCTGCAGCACGGCAGCGGCATCTTGAACCGTGGCTTCATTGAAGCTCCTCGCGGGCCCGAGCTGCGCGACGCCGCCGCTGTCACCCGTGCCGAACGCGCCGAAGATCACGTTCGAAAAGGATCGGTTCATCGCTTTGCTCATCATCATCGAGAGGAGGAAGCCGCTCGAGCCATCGAGCGCACCGGAGATGATGAGGATCTTGCTATCCAACGCGAAGCCCATCGCGCATGCGGCGAGACCCGCGTACGAGTTGAGCAGCGAGATGACGACGGGCATGTCTGCGCCACCGATGGGAAGAACAGCGAGAACGCCGAGCGCGAGGCCCGTTGCGTACAGCGTGAAGAACATCCAAACCGGAGCCGACGCCGGAGCCACGACTTGGAAGATGAGCAACGCGAGTGCGCCAAAGAACGCGCCAATGTTCATGACGTTTTGTGCACGCCAAGTCACCGGCGCACCGGTGATGATCCCCTGAAGCTTGCCAAACGCGATGATGCTACCGGTGAACGTGAGCCCGCCGAGAAAGACCTCGAAGCCGAGCGCGGTCATCGTGATCCGGTCGAGATGGTGACCGGCCGCCATGGCGCCTTCGCCCGCGAGCATGGCGGTGGTGGTGTCGGTGATCCCTTTCAGCTTGTGAAATTCGACGACGCCGACGAGCGATGTTGCAAGACCGCCGAACGCGTGGCTGAACGCGATTCGCTCGGGCATCTTCGTCATTGGGATGCGAAGCGAAATGGCGGTGCCGATCGCTCCGCCGAGCAAAATGCCGGCGATGATCCACTCGTACGAGACGATCTCGCTCTTCATGAGCGTGGCAACGACTGCGATGAGCATGCCGAGCTCGCCATAGAAGATGCCTCGACGCGCCTGCTCCGGCGAAGACAAGCCACGAAGGCAGAGGATGAAGAGAATGGACGCTGCGAAATACGCGAGCTCGATGATCAGCTCCAAAGGCGTCATGATCTTCAATCCTTCTTCGCGCCCGAAAGCGCGGGGGTTTTGCGGAACATGCGCAGCATTCGGTCGGTGATCATGAAACCACCAATGACGTTGATCGATGCGGCGGTCACGGCAACGCAACCAAGGATCGACGAAAGCAAATCATGTTTGCTGCCGGCGGCCACGAGCGATCCGACGAGAGAGATACCGCTGATCGCGTTCGTGCCGCTCATGAGCGGTGTGTGAAGAAGCGGCGGAACACGCGAGATGACTTGGTAGCCAACGAACCCTGCGAGCGCGAAAACGTAGAGATGAAAAACGAACAGAAGCTGGTCGCTCACGCTGCACCTCCTTTCGTTGCAGTCGCAGCGGCTTTGGCTGGTTCGCCTGGTTCGTCCTTCTTTGCAGGCTTTTCAAGTTTCGCGAGCCCGAGCACTTCGCGAACGCGATCGCTGACGATCTCACCGCCCTGCGTGATGAGGCAACCGCGAACGATCTCGTCGGTGTCATGCAGTTGGAGCTCGCCCCCTTTTGATACGTGAAAAAGAAATTTTTCCATATTGCGCGACCACATCTGACTTGCGTGAACCGTGACTTGGCTCGGTAGATTTTCGGCACCTACGATGGTGACCCCGTGTTTTACGACGGTTTTTCCGGCTTCTGTCAATGCGCAATTGCCACCTTGCTCAGCGGCCAAATCAACGATGACCGAGCCTGGCTTCATGGAAGCGACCATGTCTTCCGTGACGAGCACCGGTGCGCGCTTGCCAGGAATGAGCGCGGTGCAAACCACGGCATCGGCGCGTGCAACGTGACGCGCGAGCGCCTCGGATTGCTTTTGCTTGTATGCTTCTGACACTTCTTTCGCGTAGCCCCCGGCCGTTTCGGCATCTTCGCTGGCGTCGACTTCGACGAACTTTGCCCCCAGGCTTTCGACCTGCTCTTTGGCAACCTTGCGAACGTCGAATGCCTCGACTCGAGCGCCAAGCCGCCTGCCCGTGCCAATGGCAGACAAACCCGCAACGCCCGCGCCAAGCACGAGCAGCGTTGCAGGGGCGAGGGTTCCCGCTGCGGTGATGAGCATTGGGAATAACCGCGGGAGTGACGAAGCGGCAAGGACCACGGCGTAGTAGCCAGCAACGGTCGCCTGCGACGAGAGCACGTCCATCATTTGCGCGAGCGTGGTGCGAGGAATGGCGTCGACCGCGAGCGCCGTGACACGACGCGAGGCGAGTGCTTTGACAAGGTCGTGGTTGACGAGCGGGACGAGCGGCGCAACGAGAACTTTGCCCTCGCCAAGTTGGCAAACCTCATCGAGGGAGGGAACCTGCACGCGCATGATGACGTCGGCCGAGGCGAGAACCTCGCCTGACGACGAAACAACTTTTGCCCCTTCTTTTTCGTAGTCTGCGTCGCTTGCAAAGGCCTTTATGCCTGCGCCCGCTTCAACAACAATCTCGATTTTTTTTGCTGCAAGACGCTTGACCGAATCGGGCACAACGGCCACGCGCCTCTCTGCCGTGCGCCCTTCTTTGAGAACACCAAGCCTCATTGTGGGCGCGACAGTAAGAGGTCACAAAGGTAAAGACTAGAGAATTGTGATCGCTTGTCCGACCTGTGCTAGCTGGCTCTGGCTTGCTCTGATCTGCCGACGCAAAGCGGTTTGCGTGTGTGTTCGTGCGCGTAGTGCGTGCACTAACCACGCTTGTTTGGTCAGAGGATGTTTACCAGCCTACTGCGCGAATCGATGCTTCGGTTGGGCGCTGCGGTGCCTGCGCACGTACCACAACGTACGCTTACGCGGGCTCCTCGCGTCCGCCCTAGCCTCGATTCGCTCGCGACGGCTGGTAAACATCCTCATCAGGCGGGTTCTGGTTGCAAGCTCCACAGTTCAGACGACATAGGCGGGGTGATTGCCGTCGCATTTGCGCTTGCCCGGATTGCTTTGTGGCGTCAGAACTTATGCATGGCATTGCGCGCGCGTATCGTTCTTTCGATTGTCCTCGTTTCTTCTTTCTTGGCATGTTCGGCAGCAGCTCCGTCCGACGAGGGCGATGAGGCGTCTGCTGGTGTTGGCGATTTTGGCCAAGCCGTTTCGCCCATCATCAATGGAACGCCGTCACCTGCCTCGCAGAATTCGGTGGTGCTCATTGGTCAACAAGACAGTCAGTCGTCTTCCTGCAACTCGAGCGGGTGCCCGACCGCGTTCTGTACAGGCACGCTTTTGGCGCCAAACCTGGTGCTCACGGCTCGCCACTGCGTTGCGCCAATCACTAGTGCCTCGGTAACGTGCGCTTCCTCGGGTCAAGCCATTTCAGGCGGCCAGGTTGGGGCAAACTACCCGGCGAACGAGTTTTATGTGTTCACGGGTCAAGACGAATCCAACAACCTATTCAACACAAGCGGGGATACGATTCATTACGACGCCGGTGTCTCGAAGGTTCTCGACGACGGTTCGACGAACTTATGCAATCACGACATTGCGCTTCTTGTTCTGGACAGGAAACTTAGCACCATGCCGATTTCTCCGGTGCGACTCGATACGAGCGTCAAGGTAGGTGAAGTCGTTACGTCGGTTGGTTGGGGCGTTACGGAAACATCGGGCAAGGACATCGCCCACGCGCGACAGCAGCGCACCGGCGTGACGGTGCTTGGGGTCGGGCCTTATGCGTGGGCACCAACGGGGGAGGGGTTTGGGCCGAACGAGTTTGAAGTGGGTGAGTCAATCTGCGAGGGCGACAGCGGTGGCCCGGCTTTGGCGGGCACGGGTGCAAACCCTGCAATTGTGGGCATTGTATCGCGCGGTGGGAACGCCAATCCCAATCCGAGCACTATAGCTGCAGGATGCACTGGCAGCAGTGCCATCAACATTTACACCGAGCTTTCGCCATTCAGAGACTTCATCCTCAACGGTTATTCTGTTGCCAACGCCCAGCCGTGGCTCGAGGGCAACGCCCAACCAGGTTCTTCAACAAACTCATCGTCCAAAACGGGATCGTCATCCACAACCGGTTCATCGTCCTCGTCCTCGTCGGGCGGCTGCTCCGTGTCGGGTGCTGGGCACACCAAGCACGTTGGCTCCGGCGGTGCTGCTTTCGCGGCCACTGCACTTGCGCTCGCACTAGTAGTTCGTCGGCGACGATCGCTTTCGATTTGATGCTGCCTTTTCTCGTTGGCTCGTAGGGGCGCAGCATGCTGCGCCCCTACGAAGAATGCGTTCGCCAACGATGAAATCGCGTCAAATCGAAGCGGGCTAGAACGGTAATTCGTTTGCGACGTTCGCGAACGCCGGCTGTTTCGGCAACGCCGAGCCGTTCGCTACTGGTGCGTGTTGCTCGCGATTCGCCGCAGCGTGTGACGGAGGTGACGGCGCGCGTGAGCTGCCCGCAAGCCACACGTCTTCTGCGATGATTTCGGTTGCAGATCGTTTTTGCCCGTCTTTGGTTTCGTAGTTGTACGATTCGATACGACCCAAAATAAGGACTCGCGCGCCCTTATTGAGAATTGGCGAAAGTGCCTCGCCGCGTTTGCCCCAAACTTTTACAGTGTGCCATTCGGTTCGTTCCTGCCTTTGTTGTTTGTTTTTGTCGAAAAAAGAAACCGTCGTTGCCAAACTGAGCTTGAGCACGCGGTGACCGCCACCGACTGTGCGAAGCTCCGGATCAGCGCCGAGGTTTCCTAGCAACATGACTCTGTTTATGCCTTCCATGCCCTCGCATTCAGCACGTGGTGCGCCAACGTTGCCTGCGTGTGATTTCGCGCGGTTACGCGAGCACGCACCTGTCGCCGACAGATTTCACGCTGTCGGCGACAGGTGGCTTGCGCATGTTGCATTGGCTGCATTTGCGGCATGTTACCGCTGTCGATTTTTCCCTCTTCGACGCAACTAAAGTGCGACAAATGTCGAACGGGAAATTATGCACAAACAATACTTGTTCGTTGCACTTTTGAGTGCAGTAGGTTGCAGTACGCCCTTCGGCGAGGCTCCCGGGCCCGACAGCGGGTCGGGTCAAACCAATGGTGGCACCGACTCCGGCGGCGGGCGCCTCGACGGTGGGAGCGTCGACCCTGGCCCCACGTTCTCGTTCGTGCAAGCCGATGGCCCGGCGTACGTTCGGCAAGGGCAAACCATCAGCATAACCATTAACATCGCGCGAGGCATAACGCCCGGAACTGACATCACAATCAACGCAACAAGTCAGCCCGATGGCATTTCCGTGGGTTCGCTCACCATCCCACCCGGCTCGAACACCGGTCAGCTTGCTATTACTGTTGACGAATCCGTTCCTCAAGGTGCTTTGAACGAAGTTGTTGTACTTCAAGGCTTGGCGGAGGGCGCAACCATCAAGGTAGCCACGAATCTGTCGCTTTTCGTTATTGGCAAGCCCGGCGCCCTCGATACCGCATTTGCCTCTGGCGGCATCTACGAAGACACAACAGAATACGGTTATATATCCACTGTCGCCCAGCAAAGCGATGGCAAAATCCTTATTGGTGCATGCAACACCGGTTACCTCACAAGCCAGGCCACAAGCGCGGTGATTCGCCTAAACGCCGACGGCTCGGTCGATTCAACGCTTGCCGATCCCTCGATGCAAAAGATTCCTGGGCAAATTTACGGCGTGACCGCATATTCAGACGGTCGCATCGTCACGGCGGACGGATACAACATCAGTCGCTACACGGCCAACGGTGCCCCTGACACAACATTCAATACAACAGGCTCCGTTGCGATGCGTTCATTCTCACTCCCTGCCGATTGGAATGATTTTTATCCATATGCCGTCGCTGTGGGACAGGATGACAGCATCTACGCCGGCGGAGACACCCGCATCGACATCAACACCAACAACGGCCTCTTCGAAACAGAAGCATACGCGTTCCTTCAAGTCTCAGCCAATGGGCAGCGGCCTGATGGCCAGGGAAGCATGCCCGCCTGCCTGGTAAAACCTACAGATGTCACCAACCCCCACTACATTACCAATCTGTCTCTGCTCCCAACTGGCGCGCTTGCTTTTGCTGGTGGCAGTTTCGACAACAGTTCTGTAGGTGTCGGTCGGTACCAGGATCCGTCGTCTTGTCTTCTTGACGAGCAATATGGAATCAACGGAGTACGGTACTCGTCCGACTGGGTATATTTGAACGATGCCTTGTTCGAGACCGATGGAAGCGTTGATTTTCTCACGTACAGAGGCACAGGCGCCTATTCGCTTGTTCGCATCGACCCAGCCGGCAATCCAACGGCCATTGTGGATTTGCCGCTTTATGCCCCTACCGGCATCACGCGTGCACCCGACGGTCGCTACCTTGTTGTAGGCGGACCGCCGTCGGGGGGCCTCGGTTCCATGGTCGTTGCCTATTACAATTACAATTTTGATTGGACGCCCGATACGTCCATTGGCAAGCAAGGCATCGTTAACATACCCATCTACAACCCCTTGTCCGATCCCAGGGTGTATGGCATGCGCGCCATGCCCATGCCCGACGGCTCGCGCACGGTGGTTGTAGGCAGTATTTATGGTGGGAACGCCGCCGGCGATACCGTCGAGCACTTCGTCGTGGCACGCATTTGGAATTAGACCCGCTTTCGATTTGCCGCGTTCTCGTAGTGGCGCAGCATGCTGCGCCACTACGCTATTTGCTCACAAGGTCAGCAAATGCCCTGTCAAATTCGTCGTCGGCACCCACAGCGGCCTGGCGCACGGGTGCCTTCGAATCGTTTTTCGTGAGACGGCGCACGCGTTCTTGTACGTCGCGGTAGTTCGGATCGCGGCGCATGGCTTTCTGGTAGTAAGCGAGCGCCTCCTTGTTCATCTTCTTGGCTTCGTAGGCAGCGCCGAGCTCGAAGCAAAGAACGGCCTCTTGCTGAGGATCTTTTACTTTCGCATTGAGGCCAGCAACAAAGGCCAAGATGGCCTCGTTCAAGTTTCCGCGCTCGATTTCGATCGTGCCGATCATCGAGCGGCACACGCACTCGCGGTTCGGATCGCGCGATGCGACCTCGAGCTCGCGGATTGCGTCGTCGACGAGCATCATTTCTTTGTAGGCGATGCCCAGGTTGTAGTGTGAGTCGGAATCTTCAACGCTGATTTGCGCGGCAACGCCTTGCTTGAACTTCGAGAAAACGTCGTCCACGTCGCGATGGTCTTGGTTTGCGTCTTCGTTGACCCAGCGGTCGGTCGACGGTGAATCCGACGGCACCTCGCTGTCGGCAAGGCCGTCGAGCGCATCGCTCGACGCTGTTGTGGCGTTCGCACGAGGTTTTTCGCGTGCGCCGCTTCCGCGCTGAGCCTCGAGTGCGTCGATCTCAGCGAGACGCTCGAGGAGCAGAGGGTGGTTCGGATAACGACTTTGTTGGTCGGCTATGGTGGCGCGTGCGTCGTCGAACAGCCCGCGCGAGCAGAAGAACTCGGCTTCGTCGAGGGCGTCTTCAAGATCTTGGTTGAACAGGGACGGCGACGCTGCTGGTGGCAGGCCTGCCGGTGAATCTGCTGGCAAATCTGCCAATGAATCTGGCGGCTCGGCCAGATTCTCCGCCAAAGAGGAAAGGGGGGTAGCCTCGACACGACCGTCGTCGGTAACTTCTTCTTCGAACGCGTACTCGGAGTCGTCCAGCGTTTCCAGTTCATCGCCCGGGTCGGTGTCAGCCCCGTCAAGCGGAAAGCTTGGCAGAGAGTCGCCCGGTACCTTCAGCGCATTCAGCCCGGGCTTGCTCGCCCGTACCTCGTCGATGTCGTAGGCCGGAAGCGGCGCGTCGGTACCTGCGCTGCTCTTGTCGCTTGCAGAAAAATTGGCGAGCTCGTCTTGCTTGTCGTTGACGATTTCGTAGCCGAGCTCATGCAATAGGTCGATCGCGCGAGTGTTTTCTGGATCGAATGCGAGCACGTCTTCGAGCGCGTGCACGGCCGACTCTCCGTCGAGAGAGTCGACATAAAGGCTTGCAATGACGAGCATTTCGTTGACGGCTTGCTCGTTCTCGCCCGCCTCGATGAGAACATCGCGGTAAATTGCGTGCACATCCATCGAAAGCGGATCAATCGTGAGCCCCGTTCGAAGCGTATCGAGCGCTTTGCCATAAAGGTGCACCCTGCGAAACGCGTTCGCGTCGTCGATCACCTTCTGCAGCTGCCCGGTGAGTTCGGCTGATCCTGCGTTGTCGCCGTGCGAAGTTACAAGATCGCTTAGCGACTCGTGCGCTTCTTTGCCCGTGGATTCGCCGGTCAAAGCAATGTCTGCGCCAATTGCATGCGCGCTGTCGGTCTCTTCGATGACCTCGTCGTCGGCAATCTCTTCGTATGTGGGCTCTTCGTAAGCGAGTTTCTCGGCCTTGTCAGGACGCCGAGCCGCGCTGCGGCTGCGAGTGAGCGTTGCCGACTGGGGTGCAGATTGGGGCAGGTGGCTGTCGGCGCTTGCAACGATGGGTCGCTCGATTGCCGACACTGGCGCCAACGCGTTTTCGTTTGGCGCGTTTTCGTTTGGTGCGTTCTCGTTACCTGTTGCGCCATCTATCGCACCATAGGCCACATGCTCGCCCGTGATGTTGGCGAGCTGCTCGCCAAGCTTACGAACGGCCTCGTCGTTCGGCATCGTACGCAAAAGATGTTCGACAGTCTCCCGAAAGAGCGTTTTTTTCCCGGCGTCGCGCGCGACGCGCGCCATTTCTTTTTGGACTTCGATGGCCTTTGCGCTTTGGCCGATTGCATCGAAGGCGCGGGCAAGGAGAGTGAGTGTGTCGGTGTCGCGCGGGTTTGCCTGGAAGCAAATTTGCAGTTTTGCGAGCGCCAGCATGCCGTCGCGAGCCTCGCCTCGTGACAGGTATAGTTCGGCGCATAGGCGCGCTTGCTCGGCATCGACCTTGTGGTGAAGCAGGCGCTCGATTACTTTGATTGCGTCGTCGCGGCGGCCAATGCCAATGAGCTGCGCGGCCGCTGTTTTGAACTCGAATACAGCGCCTTGCACGTCGCCCACGCGCGACAGCGCTTCGGCGAGGCGCAAGCGTGCCAAGGGGCTAGTCGGATCGAGCTCGACGATCTTTCGGAAAACGTCGATCGCTTCTTGGTCCTGTTGCCGGTGCTGCAAGCGGCTCGCCACTTCGTCGAGCACAGCCAAGGCCTCGCTTGTAAGCCCGAGCTGCTGGTAAAGTTCGGCGAGCTTCGGAGCGATGTGCTCGTAGCTCTTTTCGAGCTCGGGTACGTGCTGGGCAATGATCTCCCGAATTTGTTGGTATACCGCGATTGCTTTGAGGACCAAGCCCTGCTTTACGTAGAGCTTTCCAACAGCTTCGTACGTTGAAATGGCCTCGCCGTGCAGGCTTTGCTTTGCCTGGAGATCGCCGATTTTTAGCCATGTCCGAGCGTCGTTCGGATCGGCCTCGATGAGTTTTCGGTACTCGACAACCGCCTTGTCGTACTTCTTTTTTTCGACGTACTTCTGGGCGGCCTGAAGCACCTTGTCGCGATCAATCGCCACGGTGAAGCGGGCTCCCTTGTGAGTGTGAGAAGGACCGAGTGTTTCGGACCTTTGTTTTTGGTCGTGCGTGTTGCAGCTAAAGGGCAAAGAAAAGTTCTCGTCTAAGAATAACGCTACTTGTTCCGTTTTGCCTACTTTCGCCGGCAACTTTCCGAGGTTTCTTTCAACTGTCGAACAAGGAGCTTAGTACGAACGCACGGATGCACAAGCGCCGGCAAAGAGCATGTTTACCAACCTGCTGCTCCATCGACGGTATCTTCGGCACAAAGGAAGTCAGAGAATGTCGAGCGGATACCCACCATCCGCACACGTTTTTTGTGCCATTGCCTTGCGGAGTTCGTCGTCGTTTTCGTCGAACGCGCCAATTGCGGCGGCGAGGCGTTTTTTTGCCGAGCTGACGAAAATGCGACCAAGATCGATTTCGCGACGCGCGCCCTCCTCCCCTCGCTGTTCGATAGCGCGGGTCGTTCGCGCTACGATGGCAACGATGGCGTAGAGGTCGATCGCAACGTTCGCCAAACGCCTTTGTGTATACTGCATCTCAGTGATGTTCGTGCCGTGGCGCCGAAGGGAGTTGCTCACGCTTTTAGCGAAGTAGCCTGAGTACTGTTCGAACACGTCCGTTTCTCGCGCAAGCATGGGGTGCGCTTTCGAAAGACGCGCTCGGCCGAGCGCGGAGCGCGCTTTGCGTACGGCAAAATCACTGAGCAGGCCAAAGCCTTTGATGGGCTCGCGTATCGCCTTGGCCAGATCTTCGAGCTCGTGGCTACGTCCTTGCAAGCCGGAGAGCGCGACGAACGAGCGGAGGACCTCGTTGGTACCTTCAAGTACCATTGGCGCGCGTGCATCACGCAAAAGGCGTTCGTATGGCTCTGTGCGCGTGTAACCAAGGGCGGCGGCGATTTGCTGCGTGTCGTTCGCGATGTGCCAAAGCGTTTCGGAGCCAACAACCTTGCATATCGCACTTTCAGTGGCGTAGTCATGAAAGCCCGCCGACGCGATGCCGGTTGTCAGGTACGTCATGCTCTCGAGCGCAAAAATCGACGCTGTCATCCGCGCGATTTTATCGCGCATCAGGCCGTATTCGGAGATGCGCCGACCAAAAGCCTTTCGCTCGATAACGCGGTCGACCGCGAGCTTGAGCATGCGCTTGGAAGCACCAACGCATGCGCTCGCCAGTGACAGGCGCGCTTGGGTGAGCACCTCCATGGCAACCTTGAGGCCGTGATCGACCTCGCCTAGCACGTGGTCCATAGGGACGCGCACATGGTCGAAGGTGACGTGGCTGATGTGCGCACCGCGAACACCAAGGGTTGGCTCGCGCCGCTGCGCGCAGACACCCTGGCTGCGTGGAACAACGAACGCTGTCAAACTCGGCGTTGTGCCCTCATCCGCCGCCGAGGTGCGCGCCACAACGACAAATAGGTCGGAAAACCCACCATTGGTAACCCAGGCTTTGTCGCCCGTGATGACGTAATGATCACCGTCGAGATCGGCGCGCGTTCGGATTGCAGCCGCATCGCTGCCGGCCCCCGTTTCGGTAAGGGCAAAGGCCGCCGTCATCGCCCCCGTGGCGAGTTGCGGCAACCAGCGTGCTTTGAGCTCCGGGTTTGCAAAGTGCACGATGGCCGCGACGCCGAGCGACTGATGCGCCGAAACGGTCAGCGCAAGCGACGCGTCGATGCCCGCGAGCTCCTGCATGACTCGCGCATGCGTTGTCGGGTTGAGGCCGGTGCCTCCGTACTTCTTGGGAACGAGCCAACCGAATGCGCCAATGGCCTTCAGCGCAGCCAACGTTTCGTTGGAGATCTCCTCGTCGCGGTCGATTTTCGCGGAGTCCACGTGCTTGGCGGAGAACTTTCGCAGCGCGTCGACGATGGCGTGGACCTCGTCGCCATCTGCGCGGCTTGGTTCGGGAAAAGGAAAAACGAGGCTTTCGGTGATGATCCCACCGAAGAGGCCTTTGATGAAGGATTCGTCGGCCATAGGGGGGGCGTACGGGCTTAGAGGGTTTAGTGACTCTGCCCCATCCTCGCAGACTCCGCTTGCGTGTGCCAAGTCGACGTGGACGCGATCGTGTTCGGCGTGCTACGGGTGACAAAGTCGAGGGCATTCAACCCGTCGAAGGAGGCCTTGGGGGCGGAGGTTCGTGTCGGTGAAGGTGATGCAGTTTGCAAGCGTCCTCAGGCTCGCGAAGGCTCGTCGTGGCGTCGCAATCATGGGGATCTGCAACGCCACGCCAGACTCCTTCAGCGATGGCGGTCGCGCCTTTGGCAAGGCTGCCGCGCAAGCACACATTGAACAGCTCATCGCCGAGGGGGCCGACATTGTCGACATCGGTGCCGAATCGACACGCCCTGGTGCAATGCCGGTTGCACCAGGGGTGCAGCTCGATCGCGCCCTCGAATTGGTAGACTGGGCCTCCACGCGCACTTGCGTTTCCATCGACACAACGAGCGCCGAGGTTGCCAAGTTGTGCGTTGATGCGGGGGCCCACGTTGTCAACGATGTTTCGCTCCTTGCCGACCAAGGCATTGCACGCGTTTGTGCAAAGGCGGGAGCCGCGCTCGTCTTATCGCATGCGGAGCACGCGAATGAGCCATCGGCCAACGCGAACGACACGAGCAACGCGAATCGCGGCAGCCACGACGTGAGCTGCGATGCAGATGTGGTGGCAACAGTCCTTGCCGAATGGGAAAAGGCTGCGTGCAAAGCCGAGAGCTTTGGCGTTCCACGTAGCGCGCTCGTCATGGATCCTGGGCTTGGCTTCTCGAAAACCCCAGAGCAAAGCTTCGAGCTTTTGCGGCGCACCTCCGAGATGGTTACAGCGCTCGACGTGCCTGTGCTCATCGGCGCGAGCCGCAAGTCGCTCTTCACGCTCGCGGCGCCTCGGTCGCGGCCGTCCGATCGTTTTGGCGCCTCCATAGCAGCCGCGATTTACGCAGCCCAGAATGGCGCGTCGATCGTGCGTGTCCACGACGTTCGAGCAACGGCGCAAGCCATCGACGTGGCACGTGCTCTATCAAGCAAAGCAGCCTTTTCGCACGCTTCGAGCGTTGGCCTTCGCGAGATGGGCGGCGAGAGCAGAAGGAGCCACGTGTAATGCTCCACGGACTTCGGCACTGGTTCGCTTTGCGCTTGCAGTCACCCTTGCGCCTTGCCATCGACGTCGTCGATGTCCTTTTCGTGGCCTACGTCGTTTATCGCGCGCTGCTCGTGCTTCGCGGTACACGCGCGATGCAGGTGGGCACTGGGCTCGGCGTCATTTTCATTGTTTACGTCGTGGCTCAGTGGTTGGGGCTCGACACCCTGGTCACCCTGCTGTCCACGCTGAGTACGTCGATCACCATCATCGTCGTCGTGATTTTTCAAAACGACATCCGGCGCGGCCTCATGCGCGTTGGCGCGCCCGCGTTTTTTGGCGGCATTGCACGTCAGCAAGAAACGCGCGTCATCGAAGAGGTCGTTGCTGCTGCGACGGAGCTCGCACGCCATCGCATTGGCGCTTTGATCTGCTTTGAGCAGGAAGCGAATCTCGACGAGTTCGTCGTAGCCCAGGGCACCACGCTCGACGCTGCCGTGCAGCGCGAGCTGCTCGTAAGCCTTTTCATTCCCGAAAGCCTCAACAAGCTTCACGACGGTGCCGTTGTGATTCGGCACCTGCGAGTCGCAAAAGGCGGCGTTTTTTTCCCGATGCCCGACACGAAGGTTGTCGACAAATCTCTCGGCTCGCGTCACCGCGCGGCCCTTGGCATTACCGAAGAAACCGATGCCGTGGTCGTTGTCGTGTCGGAAGAACGCGGGACAATCAGTTTCTGTTTCAACGGCAACATCGTGCCGAACCTCGATGGCGGTTCGCTCAAGCAAGCCTTGCTCGGCCTCTTCGGTCAGCACGCGCGCGCCAAGAAGAAAGCGCCAGCCAAAAAACGACGGGGGCTTAGAACGAGATTGTTCCGTGTCTCCGTCCCGCAAAATACACCGGTGGCCGGCTCCCCTGCATTGCAGGGCGGTCGCGCATCCGTTCCTGGTGCGCCTGCGCGCGAGTCCGATGGCCGTCCCTCGTCTCCGTCGTCACCATCCCCCCCGTCACCTGATTTTGGCGCAATGGCTCGGAGCAGTGCCAAGCCTCAAGTCGAAGAGTCCGTGCCACCGCGCGCCACGGATTCTGCCAGGTCCATGCCTTCGTCGGCCGTCGAAACACCAATTCCCATGCCGCCAAGCGCTCCACCTCCTGTGCGCGAGGGTGGCGGGAGCGAGTCGTAAGCCATGTGGGAACGCATTCGCCACGCCCTGACAGCGAATCTGAACTTGAAGCTCATAAGTCTCGCGTTTGCGGTCGTTGTTTATTCGCTTGCTCATGGTCTCGCGCATGGCGGAGAAGACGCGAGCTGGTCGATTGTTGCCGATCTCGACGTTTCGCTTCCTTCGTCGGAAAGCAGCGATCAAGTTCTCGTGGGGTCCATTCCGCAGAGCGTGCGCGTTGTCGTGCGAGGTTCAAAACCTACCATCGATAACCTTCGTGCATCGAAGGTCTCGGTGCTCATGGATCTCTCACAACAGCAGCCTGCGCACTTTGTGTTTGATTCAAAAATGGTGCGCTTGCCCGATGGATTGAACGTCGAGGTCGAGGGGTTCGATCCCGCGGGGGTCGATCTGAAGTGGGAGCAACGCGTGGAGCGCGATGTGCCCGTTCAAGTCAGCGTCGTTGGCACGCCTGCCGAAGGCTTCGTGGTCAAAGGTCCGCTCGTTGTCGAACCAAAAATGGTCAAGGTTCGCGGTCTGCAGAGCGACGTCGATGTGCTGCAGCATGTGCAAGTGGACGCATTCGATGTTCACGAGCTGACCGACGGCACTACGAGGCAGCTTGCCATTAAGAAGCCGAGCGTGCGCCTAAAGTTCGAACCTATGAGCGTCAACGTCACGGTCGACATCAAGCGCGAGGAGGCCGAGCGCGTTTTTCAAAAGCTGGCGGTCGCGGTGGTGGGTACGCCGAAAGGCAAAACGCAGCCGGCCGAAGTGGACGTGCGCCTCGTCTGCCCTCCCGACATCGTGCGAAGTCTGCGCGCTGAGCAGATCGTCCCGCAGGTCGAGGTGTCGTCGAAAGAGCCTGCGGGCAGCGAATCTTTGCCGGTGACGGTGAAGATCGACCGATGCGAAGCCTTCGTGTTGCCGCGCGAAGTGGTAACGCGCTGGGGTGCCTTGTAGGGGCGCCATTCATGGGGCGCCCAACCGTAGACGCAACCGGGGGCGCGATGAATCGCGCCCCTACAAACAAAAAACGAATGCGTAGGGGCGTATGCTCAGGATCCTACACAAGTCGATTTGTGGTGGTGATCGAAGGTTGGAGACAGCACGCCAAAGTCCGATAACGAATTTTGTTGCAATAGACGATCATTGATGATCAAAGCTCGCCAATGACACCCATTGGTGATGAATTTCGAGCGGCGGAACTTGGGGATCCGCGTCGAACCGCACGATTGGTGAGGTTGGCGAACCAGTTGTCGGACAGCCCGGACTCGAGCTTTCCGTCGGTGCTCAACGAAGGGCAATTGGAGGGAGCGTACCGGTTGTTCAGCAACGTAGCGGTCACGCTCGATGGTATTCTGGCGCCGCACATCGCATCGACATGGGAGCGCACGACCAACGACGATGTGGTGACACTGGCATTGCATGACACCACGACGATGTCGTTTCGGGCATTCGGTCAACGCAAGGGCATCGTCGCGTCGTCACGTGGTGGTACGCAGCAGTTTTTGGCACACACCTCGCTTGCGGTACGTGGTGACCAGACGCGCCGACCGTACGGCGTGCTGGCGCTCAGCACTCATCAACTCGAGCACAATCCGCAGGTACACGACCGTTGGCGCAAGCAGATCACCGCGGTTGCGACTCACACGAATGCACACCGCAATGTGATTCATGTCATGGATCGGGAGGCCGATGACTACGCGCTGTTGGCGTCGTTGATCGGAGCCGGGCATCGGTTCATCGTGCGAGCGCAGTACAATCGCGTTCTGCCTGAACAAGGGACTTTACGTGAGGCGCTAGGAAGTGTTGCCATTGCCGATGAGCGCGAAGTTACGCTCTCGGCACGAGGCCGAGCAGGTCGCAGCAGCAAACATCGGCGGATCCATCCGGTGCGCAAGTCTCGGGTTACCACGCTCGCTTTCGCGGCTAGAGAGTTGTCGATTCCGCGCACCGCATCGGCCCCGAAGGATGCGTCCGCATCCCTCTCCGTAAACGTCGTGCATGTATGGGAAACTTCGCCTCCCCAAGGCGAAACGCCCGTTGAATGGCTGCTGCTCACCTCCGAGCCGATCACAACTCCCGAGCAAATCGTTCAAGTCGTCGACTGGTATCGAAGTCGCTGGGTAATTGAGGAGTACTTCAAGGCACTGAAGACAGGATGCGCGTACGAGAAACGCCAGTTGGAAAGCTTTCACGCCCTGCGCAACGCGCTTGCTTTGTTTGCCCCCATGGCGTGGCAGCTTTTGCTGCTGCGAACCGAGGGCAGACATCACCCGCTTTCTCCCGCTTCGCTTGTCGTCTCCCATGACCAACTCGAGGTGCTGCGCGTTGCGGGTAGAAAATCGCTACCCCCACATCCCACTGCCAGAGATGTCATGCTCGCCGTGGCCGCTCTCGGAGGTCACCTGCCACGTAACGGAGACCCGGGTTGGCTCGTACTCGCCCGTGGCCTCGAAAAACTTGAGGCACTCTCCGCGGGTTGGTGTTTCCGAAAAGCAAGAGAAAGATCCGATCAATGATGAGGGCGTATGGCCATACGCCCCTACCTACCGTTGCAAAGGTAAGACGCTGGCAGCGGGCAAATAACCTTGGCCAGCAGACGTCTCGACGCGAACGAACTCAGGCCCATGGTCGAAGAGGCGCACGCGAGCGCCTTCGGGTAGTGCAGGCAGGCCGCTTTTGGCGATGTGGCGGTCGTCGAGAAGGCGCGCGTGGGGTGTGATGATGACTCCTTCGCGGAGGCTCTTGCGGGTGCTCTGCGCAAACAAAACCAAGAAACTTGTGACGATGAGAATCGCGCTGGCAATGACTGCCGTCGTAGTCCCTTTAACCTTGCCGCGCGGAGTTTTTCCAAGGACGCGGACTGCGATGCCAATGCTGAGCGCAATCGAGGAAAATGCCATAACCATGGCCCATGCGTTTTCGCCGAGCAGCCCTGCAACGGATCGACCAAACGATGTGCCGTGTTCGAGCTCGATGGGATCTCCGGCGTGTGCGCGCCTTCGAGCGATTTCCGCGCGTACTTCGGTGAGGGCCTTCGACGCGTCGGCGACTAGGGTCTTGTCGTGCGACAGATCGCGCGCTTCCTCGAACCCAGCGGTGGCGCGCCCCAAGTCACCGGCCTGTTCGGCATGCGCCCGGACACGCGCAGCGTACGCGAGCCCGCGGTTGTAGCTGATAACGGCGTTCGTCATGCCTCGATCGCCAAGAGCCTCATATCCGGCGATTGCATCCACGGGGCGGCCACTGGCAAGCGCATCGGTTGCGCCGCGGAAAAGCGCATCGGCGTCGCTTTCTTGGGATGGCTGCAACGGCACCTCGGCTGCGCGCGCTGCATGCGCTACCGAAATGATGCATAATGCACACGCTATCGCGAGCCCCAATGCTGCATGCCTGCTGCGCATCAATCAACCTCGTTTCCCAATCGGGCCATTGCGTCTTCGGCGCGTGTCCATATCTCGCGCACCGAGGCCATCGCTACGCCGTCGGGCGAGAACTGCGCATCTTCGCATGCCCTAAGCACATCGAGCACGCCCTTGGCAGCGGCGTCGTTGGCACCCGCACCTGCGAGCTCTGTTCGCGCAGCCGTGGTCGAAGCGCCGCGCAAGTTCACGCCAGTTTCAGCAACCACGACAGCGTGGATCGCACGTACAATGGCGCCGAGGGCCGCCTTTGCGTCGCTGCCCTCGCAGGCAGCTTTGGCATCTGCGCGCCGCGCCTTGGCAACGCGGTGAGGTGATGGAGTTCGGTCGGCCCGACGCTCGCGCGCTTTTCGAACCATCGCTAGAGCGCCAAGGGTAGAAGTACACGCGATGGGCAACCCAAAGACAAGAGCCCAGAACCACGCGCGATCAGACAAGTAGCTAACGGTTGATTGGCCTTCGAGCGTGGTTCGAAGCAGAGGTAAGTTGGCGAGTAACCTCTCGGTTTCCGGATCGGCGGCGCTGCGCTCTTGGCCGGGCTTCACGTCGACGATTCCAAGCGATGCGCGCGCAACGCTGTAGTTTCGCCGATCGGCGTCGTAATAGGGCAAACGAACCTCGCCAAGATCGATTGCGCCAGGCTTGTGAAGGCGAACAACGTAGGAGAACGTTCGCGTGCCGCCGAATCTGTCACTTTGTGTTGCGCCCAGCTTGTCTTGGCTCGAAGCGTCGAGCCACTCGACACCCTCCACCACGGGGAGCACGAGCTTTTCGGGAATGTTGCCCGTGCCGCGAACTTCGAGTGTCACGCCAACGGCGCCGCCTTGCTCGACGCTGCGCGGCGATACGGTGGCCGCGAGTGCGAAGTCTCCGACGTCGCCGAGCGAGTAGCCCGGAGGACGACCTACGGCTGGGGGCTCGGTGACTTCAACGTGCAGCGGCTCGGTCTGCCTTTGCTGTTCTGTCCGAAAGCCTAGTATCGCGAGCGACATCGGCTCGATTTCAAGCCGCCCAGTTTTCAGCGCGAAGAGCGCGCTTTTGCGAACGAGCTTCACGCCCCACGGGCGGCTGCCCACAAGGGCCATGCCGAGATCGATGGTGCGCGTTTCGTCATCGATGAGTGAGCGCTTGACGAAATCATTGGCGGTTGCTTCATGCACGTCGGCCACGCGAAACCCGCCCACGGATGGATCGGCATAAAGGTAAACACTGAGCGTGATCTGCTCGCCAAGAACGGCTCGCGTTTTGTCTACCGTTGCATGTAAAAATGCTATTTTTGCAGGCTCTCTATCGATGTTCAATTTCGGATCGGCAGTGGGTTTCAAACTCTCACGTTCTGGTTCCCTGCCCGTACCGAGCAGGCTGCGAAGAGGGTTGTTGGCAAAAGGGTCGAAGGGTGAACGACTGCGGCTGCTGCCGCCTTGACCGCGTGGCACCACAGTCACGCGCAGCACGGAAGCCGAGCGGCGCATTCCTTTCACCGTGGCCGACGCAGGGCCGAGCGTGAAGCTGCCAACCTTGTCGGCGCGAAGTAACCAGGTGGTGACGAGGCTGTTCATGTCGCTCGGTCTGCCGTTCACGTTCATGTGCATCTGCATCGGCGACGAGTCCGCACCGATGACCGAAAACCCTGCTACCCGTCCTGGGGCGGGATCCGAAGGCATTGCGTTGTCACTGACGGTAACGCGAAGCGAGTAGCTCACCGTATCGCCAAGTTCGACGCGATCGGCATCCACCGACGCGCTGATTTGAACTTCTTGCGCTTTGGCGGATCGCACGACGAGCAGCAGCGCAAGCCAGAGTACGAGACAGCAAACCCAGCGTGCCCACCACGATTTCTTCGTTCGCCGAGTGGCCATGGCTACTTGTCGTTTATCGTGCGGACGCGTCGCTGTTTGCCAACTTTACGCGCCGCCTCTTGTTGCACGGTGGGAGCGTTCTCGAGCTGATCGAGCATGCGCTCGTCTTGGTTCTGTTTTGCGGGAGGCGGCGGCGGCCCGGCGTCTTCTTCAGGTTTTGGGGTTTCGGGTTTTGGGTTGTCGTCGCTTTTCCCTGAGTCTTTGCTGTCGTCGCCCGCGTCTTTCTTGTCGTCGTTTTGGCCCGAGTCTTTGCCTGAATCGCTTCCGCCGTCGCCCGCGTCGTTTTCGCCGCCCCCATCTTGGCCTGTATCGCCGTCTTGGCTTGCATCGCCCGACGCGTCTTGGTTTGCATCGCCGTCTTGGCTTGCATCGGGGGATGCGTCATTACCTGCATCGAGTTTGTCTTCGATGCGACGAAGCGCAATCGCGCGGTTCCAAGCCGCGTCACGCCCAACGGGATCGACAGCAAAGGTCGCGTTTGCCGCTCTGTTCGCGTTTGCCGCGCCAGTCGCGCCGGTCGCGATGGCGGGGCCCGCGTCGCCCATGCCTGGCGAGAGTTCGAGCGCCTTATTGTAAGATGCAACTGCTTCTTCGTAATGGCCATTCAGAAAGTGCAGATTCCCTTGAAGGTAATGGGCACGCGCGCGAAGCTCGATGGGCGAGCTTGGATCGTCCGCAACGACGCTCGTAATGCGTAGGGCGCAGCCGACTTGCTCGCCGCGCTGAGAGCCCAACGACGGATCGGGCGGCGCGCCCGCGTCGAGCTCCTCATCGCCGAAGCGATGCCCGAAGGTTTCGGCGACGTTGAAAAGCGAGAGCCCGAGATCGAACGAACCATGATTGAGCGTCCGCACACGTATTGGTGTGCCAATGTTGCCTTCTTTGCAGGGCCCGGTGGAAAGGTACTCTTCGAGGATGGCGCTCGCCACGCCTGCATCGCCGCCGTCGAGGTGGGCGATGGCCTCGCGCACCTCGGGCGATTCACGATCGAACGGTCGTGAAGGATCCCAACCGCACGCAATGACGAACATGCTTGCTGATGCCGTGGCCACGACAAAGGCAAAGACCAGGCGCAGGCGTGAGCATCGCGGCGTCATGCGACGCTCCGGGCTTTTCGTGGGTTTTTGGTTGGCCGTGGGGCCTCGGGAATAAGCCCTTCGAGCACGAGAAGCACGACTGCGATTCCCAAGGGCCAACCGTATTCTTCATCGAATACCGTCTCCACGCGCTCGGCAAGCTCTTCGCGCATCATCTTTTTCAAGCTGCGCGTGACTTCGTCGATGCCGGTTTCGCCTTTTTCGGCCCGTACGATTGCGCCGCCCGTAACCTTGGCGATCTCGGCGAGCTGGGCTTCGCCGTCGGCCGACAGCTCGGTGGTGATCGCTTTTCCGTCGTCGTCTTTGCGCACGCCAACGACTTTGCCGTCGGGACCCACCTCGGGAATGGGCTCGGGTGCTCGCCCGCCTATTTGTACGACGTCGATGCGAGTTTTTTCTGCTCCCGCGGCTTGTGCAACCACGATTGGATTGCCTTCCAAGTCTTCGCCGTCGGTGACGAGCACAATCACGCGCATATGATCTTTCGATTTCGGATCGCGCGCATAAAGCTCGCGGGCGCGCTCGAGGGCGCGTGCGATGGCCGTGCCGCCAATGGGCATGTCGTTCGGTTCGAGCTGGCGGAAAAACTGCCCGATTGCCGCGCCGTCGCTCGTTAGCGGGAAGCTCATTGGCTCACCCGCGAAGGCGACCGCGCCGAAACGCGCGCCGGGCAGATCGCGAACGAGCTTTGACACCTCGGCCTTCGCCCGCGCAATACGGCTCGGCGCAACGTCACGAGCGTACATGCTCTTCGAGTAGTCGAGCGCGATGACCACGTCGAGGTTCGTGGCTGGAATGAGCTTGGTGCCGCGGCCCCATTGGGGCCTGGCGAGCGCCAAGAAAGCACTCGCAAGTGCGATGACGAGCAGTACGCTTTTCAGCGCGCGCCGCCCCGAAGCGTCGAACGACTCGAGCATGGTGACAAGCTTCGGCTCGCCAAAGATAGCCGTGGCACGTTCACGCTGGATCGACGCAAAGAGCAGCGAAAGCGAAAAAGCGATCACGATGAGGCCGCACGCGAACGCGACAAGCACCCATGGCATGGCGCCGAGGTCGTAGAAGAACCTCACGGAAACCTCCGGACGATCGCGATTCGCACGAGCGCTTCGAGCGCAAGCAGCACGGCGGCGGGCACGACCAAGAGCGGGAACAAATCTTCCATCGTTGCGGCCTGCGCTTCGAAACGCGTTTTCTCGAGGCTATCGAGAATGCGGTGCATGCTTTGTTCGAGGCCTTTTCTGTCGGTGGCAACGAATGAGTCGCCGCCGGTGCTCGTGGCCATGCGCTCGAGAAGCTGAGGGTTCACGGGAAAGTGCTCGCGCACGAAGCGAGGTTGCCCGAACAGGTCGAAGCCGTCTTGCACGTCGACCTCGTCGCCGTTGCCGATTTGCACCGTGTAAATCTTGACGGCCTGCGTTTGCGCCAGATGCGCGGCATAGTCAGGCGCAATGGTGCCTGCGTTCGAATCGCCATCGGTAAGCAGAATCATGACCTTCGAGCGTGCATTCGAACGGCGCAGGCGCGCGACCGCGGTGCCTACTGCATCGCCAATGGCCGTGCCGTTGCCGTCGATGACCCCGAGCTCCATTTTGCCGACGAGCGATGCAAGAAGCGACTTGTCGAGCGTTGGTGGCGACAGAATGTACGCGGCACGGCCGAAGACGACGACGCCGATGCGATCGGTTTTTCTGCGCGAAATGAAGTCCAAAATGACTTCTTTTGCCGTATCGAGGCGCGTGAGCCGGCGCTGTTGCCCGGTTTGCGAGCGCAGGGGTGTAGTGCCCGTGTCCATCAGCGCCTTCATCGAGCCGGACAAGTCGAGCACGACGACGATGTCGATGCCCTGCTCGTCGGCGTCCTCGCCGCGAAGCACGTTTTGTGGGCGTGCAAGCGCAAGTATGCATAATGCAATCGCTCCTCCGCGAAGCATTCCGGGCACGTCACGAAAATGCGTGCGCAAGCCGCGCGGCCCTGTGATGAGAGGCGCGATGGTAGACAAGCGAAGCCGTGGCGTGCGAGCGTCGGCGGCGAGAGTCATGCGCCAGACAACGACGGACACGAGAGCGAGAATGACTGCGCCGAGAGCGGGCAGGCGGGCAGAGTCAGGCAGCCATGTGAGCGCGGGCGCCGTCCAAATTGCCGTTGCCCATGCGTCGCCGCGTGCAATGGCAGGGTAGAGCAAGCCAGCCACGAAAAAGCCGATCGTGCCCGACGCAACGATTGCCGCGCGCACCAAACGGTTCACGGCTTGCCTTCGCCCCCGTCAGCAGGCGGACCGTATTTGGTGGCGTCATCGGCTTCAGGTTCGCGTTCATGTTCGCGTGGTGCCGCTGTCGGGGTATCCGTTGTCGGTGATGTCTCCGATGCGGCTGATGACACGGCCGATGCGACTTGTGCGGCCGACGGTGTGGTGCCATGCACGATGTGTTCGCCGGTTGTCAAGGCGAGAGCGCACTGCTCCGGCGTTGGCGTAAGGTTGGCGAACTTGACGAGATCGCAGTCGGAGAGAAAATCGCGAATCTCGTACAATGCAATGGCCGGCGCGTTGGCATCGAATGGTGCGTGATCGAGGCCATCGGGACTACTTTGCCTACTTTGCGTGCGCACGAACCCCGCGGCATGCGTTCTTAGCGCCGCCAGAATTTCGTCGGTGGTCGACTCGAGGCCGTCGAATCCAAAGCGTGCGCCAAGGTAGCTTCGCACTGTGTCGCTGACGCGGTCGAAGTATTCCGTGTAGCGCTCTCTATCGAGCAGCCCGGCTTCGCGAACCTCGCTCAGCTTCTCGAGTGCGATCTCCCACGGTGGTCGCGGTGGTGGCGGCGGCGCCGCGGGCTTCGGGCGCTTTCGCCATCGGTAGGCAAGGTAGGCGAGAATGGCTCCAGCAAGGATGCCGATGCTTCCCCAGAGTACGGCCTTCTTCAGCGCCGTCCATGTTTCGCGTTGCGGCCGTGGTGGCGGGTTCGGCTTTGGCTCTGCGCTTGGAGTGCTTGCGATGGGGTCTTCGACAACGATCGAATGCGCATGCGTGCACACCGTGGCGACTTCGCCATTGGCGCGCGCCACCGCAACGGGCAATGGCGGCAGCTCCATCACGTGCCGCCCCGGGCTTTCGGGCAGCGTGATGAGGGGCAGGTCGAGGTGTGTGATGGCTTCAGTCGTTTGCGGATTGTCAGGTTCGGACCAGAGCCTGGCGCCGGCGCCGCCATCCTGATCAGGAATCACGAAGCCAGCTTTGCGAAGGTATTTTTTTGCTTCGACCGCCGAAGCAAGATCGAGCCCGGCAGGCAGCACACGCTCGCCTTTGCCATGGCGCACCGTGATCGAGAGCGTTGCGGCCCAGCCGCTTGTGCCGTTGGCTGGAAACACGTCGTCGATGTTGGGGCGCACCGAGCCTTTGGGAATGCTCTCAACGCAGCCGCTGATCGACGCCGCCGATTCCGCCGATGCAGAAGGCTGCCCCGCGTCGGCCGCGGGTACCGCGGGCTGCTGCTGTTGCGCCGAGGCATGGCTTGCCGCGCCAAGAAAAAGCATGCATATTGCAATAATCTCGGCGAACCTGCAGCTACAACGCGCGCTGCCGCGGCTCATCGCGTTCTCACCCTGCGCGCACGCCGTGCGAACAAATCGCGGATCGGTGTGATGAACGAGCCGCCAGTTTCGATTTCGACCGAGTCGAGCCCGAGCTTGAAGAAAAGTTTCTGCCGTGACTCGCGGATCCTTCTCATTTCCGCGTGGTAGTGGGCACGCACACGCTTGTCAGAAGTGTCGACGAGGATTCGTTCGCCGCTTTCGAGATCTTCGAACGTAGCAAGGCCAACGTCGGGCAGTTCGAAATCGCGCCGATCGGTGAGCACGACGGGAATGATGTCATGCTTGGCGCTGGCGAGCGACAGCGACCGCTCGTAGCCCGACGTGAAGAAGTCCGACACCACGAACGCAACGCTTCTGCGCCGAGCGACGTGGGCAAGTGTTTCGAGAGTGCTTTTGAGATCGGTTGCGGCGCCGAGCTTTGGCACGCGAGCCACGCGATTGGTCGGAGCTTCGCCCGTGGCTGCGGCCGCAGGCGCCTCGAAGCCCAAGATTTCGCGCACCACGCGCATCACGTGCTTATCGCCCTTTTTCGGTGGAACGATGCGTTCGACCTTGCTTGTCGACAAGATGAGGCCGACGCGGTCATTGTTGCGGATGGCGCTGAATGCAAGCAGCGCGGCCACCTCGGAGGCAACGCGGGCTTTGGGAGCACGCCTGGTACCAAAGCGCTCGCTTGCTGACAGGTCAACGGCGAGCATGACGGTCATTTCGCGCTCTTCGACGAAGACCTTGACGAACGCTTCGTTCATGCGAGCCGAAACGTTCCAGTCGATCGATCGAATGTCGTCGCCCGATTGGTACGGACGCACTTCGCGAAAGGCTAAGCCTTGGCCTTTGAAGCTTGATTTGTATGTTCCTGATAGCTGTTCGTTGGCAAGCCGCGCGGTGTGAATTTCAATGGTGCGCAGCGCGGCGAGGATCTCGCGGGGGATCATGGCGGGCCCAACGACATGAAGGATCCCGGTTAGGGGACTTCAATGACCTCAAACACGCGCCTCACCACTTGCTCGCTGGTGACTTCCTCGGCATCGGCTTCGTAGGTGAGCACGATGCGATGGCGCAGCACATCGGGGCCAACGGCCTTGACGTCTTCCGGTGTGACGTAGCCGCGGTGGCGGAGAAACGCGTGCGCGCGCGACGCCAGGTTCAGCGCAATCGAGGCGCGTGGCGATGCGCCGAACTCGATGAGCGGCGCGAGATCTTTGAGGCCGTGACTCGCCGGCTCGCGCGTGGCGAAGACAACATCCACGATGTAGTCTTTCACTTTGTCGGCAACGTAGATTTGGGCGATGATTTTGCGCGCATCGAGTAACTCGGTAGGGGTAACGACCTGTTCGGCCGTGGCAGGCACGAGGCTGGTCATTCGATCCATGATCTTGAGCTCGTCGTCGCGGGTTGGATAACCCACTTTGCACATGAGCATGAAGCGGTCGACCTGCGCTTCGGGCAGGGGATACGTGCCCTCTTGCTCGATCGGGTTTTGCGTTGCCATGACAATGAATGGATCGGGCAACGGATAGGTGCTGTCGCCAATGGTGACTTGGCGCTCTTGCATTGCCTCGAGAAGTGCACTTTGCACTTTTGCCGGCGCGCGGTTGATTTCGTCGGCCAAAACGAGGTTCGCGAAGACTGGCCCGAGCTTCGAGGTAAACTCGCCTTTTTGTTGGCTATAAATGACAGTGCCGATGACGTCGGCGGGCAAGAGGTCAGGAGTGAACTGAATGCGCGCGAACTTCGACGCAATCGCGTTGCAGAGGGTTCGCACCGTGAGCGTTTTCGCGAGACCTGGAACACCTTCGAGAAGGACGTGGCCGCCGGTGAGCAAGCCGATGAGAATGCGCTCGATCATGTAGGTTTGACCCACAATGACTTTGCCAACCTCGGCTTCGATGCGGTCTACAAATGCGCTTTCGCGTGCAACGATTTCGTTCAATTCACGAGCGTCTTGCATGCCGTTTTCGACTTATGCTCGAGCGCTTTGTGAAATTGAGACACCCCCGTGAACTCCCACGATTGCGCCAAGGGCAATGGCGGCCCACCAATAATTGAGATCGGTAAGCTTGAGGGAAACGATCCCGATGAGCATGACGCCAAGCCCGAAGAAAATTTCCATCGTTCCACGCTGCATGGTGGTTGTATCTAACCCAGGGTCCGATCTTTCTCGACGAGAATCCGCAGGCTGGTTGGCATCAAGGTGCACAATCGATGTCTTCAGGCGCGTCCCAGTCGCGAAGCTCGCCCAACTGCTCTGCATCGAGAGGTAGCTCAGAAGCGCCGCACGCGTTGAGAAGGCCTTGAAGCGAAGGTCTCTTTTCTGCGGTCCAGACGCGCGCTACCGGAAGCACGGCACCAACGTCATAGCGGGCAAAAAACGGCTCCCAGAAGCCGCCTTCGCGTGGCGCCCGTGGCGCAACGATTGGCGCGGGGGCGGCTTCAATGAGTTTGCGTACGAGTGTTTCGGATACGTGTGGCATGTCACACGCGACCGCAACCACGTGAATCACGTGGCTAGGACCACGACTGCATACGTTTGCGTGCTCGAGCAATGCCAAGAGCCCGCCGACAGGACCCGGCGCGCGGACGTCGTCCGGGATGGTGGGAATTCCGAACGATGTGTACGCCGGATGTTCGCCGACAAGAACGTGCGCAATGCCAAGCTGACCAAAGATGCGCACCCAACGGCTCACGATGGGCTCACCCCCAGGCCCAGGCAAGAGCCCTTTCGCCTTGCCGCCCATTCGTTGCCCACGCCCGCCAACGAAGATTCCAGCGCAAAGTTGAGGTCTCATCGTCGAGGCATGGCCGCGAGTATGGGGCGCAGCATGCTTGCGCCCCTACGCCTACAAATAACGTAAAAGCCCAACGTTTAGGAGCAAACACACCGTACTTGCGCCGAAGGCTGGCCAAACAATCGCTTCGTCGTTACCGAGCCAGGCATTCATGGTAGCGGTGAAAAGCCATAACTGAAGGACAACGAGGATAAGCGCAAAACACAAGATACCGTAAATGACGACCATTTGTTGTGCGCGCGTGGACGGGCGTTTCATCGTGGTTGCCATGTCGCTATCCTATACTTTGCCTAACTCTGCCGCTTGGCGGATGCCGATTGCGTAGATTTCGTCACCTTGGATATCGAGTTCGATCTTGGGAAGCGGCCTTGGGGGTGGCCCCGCAATGTTCTTTCCAGTTTGCAAATCGAAATACCCTTCGTGGCAGGGGCAGTGGAGCAATCCTTCCGCGATTCTTGGAACCACGGCGCACGAAAGATGGGTACATGCTTGACTGTAGGCTAAAAACGTACTTTCGCCCGTGCGAATGAGCAGGCAAGGGGAATTCTCGTCGGGATAGGCGAACATTTTCGCGGTTTGCACTGGCACCTCGGAGACGAGCGCAATCTTCGTGCGTGGATGGGTCTCGCGATGGCTGCGCACCACGTTTTGTGCGGCAATCCAGCCCTGGCCGGCCACGAATGCCGAGCTCGTCAGAACCAGAAACTTGGCGAAGTCACGCCTTGCAACGTACTGGTCTGTTGGATAATCGACCGGGAAGTCTTTGCGCCATTGTGGCTGCTCGGCAAGAGGCCGCATATCTGGCGCTGTCGTAAACTCGTCGACTTCGAGCGCAGGTTCGTAAACCCCTGCGCGTGTTGTGCCGGTGAGTTCCGCGCTTGCCGCGGTCTCTCCTCCCAGTGCCGCTGCCGCCAGTTTTTCATCCTTCAATGACATGGTATCCCTCAAATCCGAATGCTGGGCGGTACTAAATCTTCACTTCGGCGAATGGATCGGGCTCGCCCTGGTCCACGACTCCGAGTCTCAGCGTGCGATTCTGTGGTCGCTCGTTCATCGCGGATGTGACGTCAAGCAATAGCGGGCGCGGTTTCTTTCGCGGGACCATCACATTAACGCGTGTTGTAATGGTTTGATCGCCGAATCGAAAGCGGTTGGTTGGCATGGATTGGGGACGAATAGAGAGGATTTCCTCGCGCGTCCCAAAAAAGAGCGCTTGGCTTGGGCAGACCGTCGCGCACATCGGCTTTTTGCCGACAGACGAACGATCGTAGCACATGTCGCACTTCATCATGAGTAGCTGATCGTTATAGAGCTCGGGCACGCCGAATGGACATGCCAAGACGCAATTGCCACAAGCGATGCAACGAGGTTTGCGTGCACTCTGCACAACTCCGTCGGAGGTGCGCTTGATGGCGTCGGCCGGGCAAACCTCGGCGCACGTTGGCTGCTCGCAATGCATGCATATTACCGGCACGGTTTGGATCGAAGTCGCGCGATCGGCGTATTCGAGGTGAATCATCGCCTCGCCATGATGCGTGTCGCATTCGCTGCATGCTTGCACGCACGACTGGCAGCCGATGCAGCGGCTTGGATCGACGAAGAACTCGAGGTGTCCTGGGACGGCCATGGGAGAGTCCTTGGGTTATTGCTGCGGCTCGAGCACCGCCGCGTAGGCTGGTGCGCCCTCTGCCTTGCGCACGCGGCATGCGCAGACTTTGTATTGTGGAATTCTGCTGATGGGATCTTGAGAGGCTACCGTAAGACGATTCGCGCTTTTATCGCCTGGCCAGTGATAAGGAATGAAAATGGTGTCCGGGCGAATCGTGGTCACAACTTGGGCTCTGAGTGTCAAGGCCCCGCGGCGGGTTTCGCAAACGGCCCAGTCGCCATCGGCAATGCCTAGCTTTTCAGCCAACCGCGAATGGATTTCGATGCGAGGCTCTGGGTACTGCTTGACGAGCGGCCCAATTCTCCGCGTTTGGGTGCCCGACAAGTAATGGCTTACAACGCGACCGGTCGTGAGATAGAGCGGGTATTCGGTGGAGGCGTCGTCGACCGGTGTTCGGTACTCTGCGACGTTGAAGCGAGCCTTTCCGTCGGGGAAGTAAAATGGCCCTTTGCCCTTCGCAACTGGGTTGTAACTCCCAGGCACGAAAATCCGCGGTGTGCCGAGGTGATCGATGGGCTCACCTGTTTTGGGATCGTGCGAGTAACATGGCCAGAAGACGCCCATGTTTTCTTCGATTTTCTCGTACGTAATGCCCGAGTAATCGGCCACGCCACCCTTGCTTGCGATGCGGAGCTCTTCGAAGATTTCCCTGGAGGATTTGAACGTGAAGCCTTTCGGTCTTCCAAGCGCTTTCGCAATATCGCCGATAATGATCCAATCGCGCCGTGCCTCGCCGGGGCAGTCGACCGCGCGGTTGATTTTGATGACACGGCCTTCGACCTGCGTGACCGTTCCCTCGTCTTCTTCCTGGAGGCTGCCTGGCAGAACGTAGTTTGCATGGCGACCGGTTTCGGTGAGGAAGAAATCGATGGGAACAAACAATTCGAGCATGTCGAGGGCACGTGCGACGTACGTGTTGTCGGGTAGAGACACCACGGGATTGAAGCACATCGCGATAAGGGCCTTGATTTCGCCCTTATCGATTTTGCGGAACATTTCGTAAGCGTCGACGCCGGGGCCAGGCATGTCTTTCTCGTCGATACCCCACACAGAAGCGACGTATTTGCGGTGTTCCGGAATGGATATATCGCGCGACCCCGGGAGTTGGTCGCACTTCTGCCCGTGCTCTCGGCCTCCCTGGCCATTGGCCTGACCGACGATTGTGCCATAACCGCTTTTCGGTTTTCCGAGGCGGCCTGAGGCGAGCACGAGATTAATGGTGCCGAGCACGTTGTCGACGCCGTTGGAGTGATGTTCGATGCCTCGCGCATGGAGAAAGAAGCTCGTTTTTGCCTTTCCCCAGAGCTCCGCTGCCTCGCGGAGGGATCGCTCGGGCACGCCGGTAACCTCGGCGGTGCGCGCCATGGGCCACGCGCGGCAGTATTCTTCGACGCGCTCGAAGCCGACGGTATACGTGTCGATGTACTCGCGATCGATCCAGTCGTGCTCAATCATGAAGTTGAGCACGCCCGCAAAAAGCGCTGCATCGCGCCCGGGTTTCACCGGCAAGTACAAATCGCACGTTCGTGCGGCGGGTGTAATGCGTGGATCTTGAATAATGATTTTGGCGCCTTGCTCGCGCGCTTGCCAGATGTAGTTCGTTGTGATCGGCGAACACTCGGCAATGTTCGAGCCGGCGACCCAAATGACTTCCGTGCCGATCATATCGGCCCACGGACTCGATACGCGATCGATCCCAAATGCCTTTTTGTTGCCCGCACCTGCGCTGACCATGCAAAGGCGGCCGTTGTAATCAATAAACGGAGTTTTCAAGCAGACACGGGCAAACTTGCCGAGCAAATAGGCTTTTTCGGTGCTGAGGCTAGCGCCGCCGAGCACGCCAATGGCCCCGTTCCCGTACTTCTCTTGAATGCGTTTGATTTCGCTTGCAACCTTTTCGATGGCCTCGGCATACGGAATCGGGCGAAAGCCTCCTGGGGCGGACGGATCACGCGCAAGTGCCGTTTTGAGACGATCGGGATGCGAGCCTTGAAGATAGCGCTTGACGCCCTTAGGGCAGAGCATGCCGCGGTTGAAAGGAAAGTCCTCCCAAGGTTCGAGCCCAATGACCGTGTTGTTTTTGACTTTGAGTTGGATTCCACATTGCTGACCGCAAAAGCAGCAATGTGTTTTGACGAGGCGCTCGGGCTCGTCGGTCGTTTTTCCGCGTATCGGAGCGGATCGATGGGGCCCGTACTCGTGAATCGTATTGATTTCTTCGGTGGGAAGAGTCGCCATGCCTATGCCGCTCCAGGTTCGCGCGTTTCGCGCTCGGGCTCGATTGCCTGACTCCACAGCGCGCTCTGGGCAAGACCGAAAAGTGCGCGCCGGCAGGGTGGGCAAATCTGTTGGTAGTGATCGGCCCGCGAGCTCCGGTTTTTGCCCGTGCCTTTGCCTTCTTTGTCAGCGCTTTTTGGACCCAACGCCGTCATCTCGTAGCGGAAACCAAGCTCGCGCTCGACCGTTGTGAGATCGCGCACGACGGCGGCGGAAGCATACGGCTTTTTGCATCGCTTGCACTTTGCTTGGCCGGCCTGTTCCGCCTCTTCCTTGTAGAGTGCAACACCAAGTTGGGCGGGCCGCTGGAAAATGTGGAAAAACTTTCCGAACGGCAGCCATAGCAGCGTGAAAATGACCGTTATCGCATGCAAAATGGCTAGAAAGCCGTAAGCGTAACCGCGCATCCATGTATAGCTTACGGTGAGCATCATGCCCGTGATGCTGATGGCGCAGAGCAGAACGAGGGGAAGCACGTCCTCGCCAAATTGCTGGGTGGCGGCTGCACCGTGATCGATCATGCGGCGACGGAATGCGAGCATGACGCCGGCAAGCACGAGGATCGAAGCCCACACCAGGCCGTGGAAGATTAGAAAAGAGAGGATGCCACCGATTTGAAACTCACCGGCCGGAAAGCCAAAAACTACGGTGCGATACGTGTTGAGGTGGCCGGGCATGGTTTCGAAGTGGATCCACCCCCAAACGAGAGGAAACGTGATGGCTGCCGCAAGAATGCAGCCCCACATGATCGACATGTGCGCGGCTCCGCGCAAAAAACCACGCTGGAAGATAAAACGATTCCCCGCGACGTCGACGACGGCCCGTCGAATGCCCGATGCGATTCGCTGCAAAGCCGCGCTGCTTACAAGCACCTGCCACCCACGGCGCCAATACATTCGTGAGGGCGGCCGCTGCAGCCACATGGCATAGCGGTAGGCAATGCCGAAGGCCGCAAAAAGTGTCGCAAATGTGTAGCCTACAAGCGCCGCGTCGAAGTGGGTGAGGCTGCGCGACCCGAGCACGATGAGAACGGCAAGACAGCCCGCCACAATCACGCCGACAACGATCGCCCGAACGCGTTCGTGCGCCATGGCTTGTGTCTATACCGCGCGAAAAGTTGCATGGGAATCTCTCGTGCCGATTCAATGGACTCACCATTTCTCGTGGGCGTTGTGGGCTTGGTTTTAAAGCGGGATTGGCCCAATTTGCCGTGCGAGCGAAAATGATCGAAATCAAGTCACATGCGTTTGTGTGTCGCGGAAATCGGCTAAGCGAGCGCAGATGCGCGCCATGCCGTGATCGAAAATGGGCTCCGGTGTCAGCAAACTGACGACAAGATGGGCGCCACGTTGCATGTCGAAGAAATACCCAGGATGAGCGTACACGCCATCGCGCTCGGCAAGATCGAGCGCCCATTGTTCGTCGGACTGAGTTTCAGGCACGCGAATCATGGCGTACCAGCCGCCTTCCACGTTGAGCACCGTCGAGCTCGGTGTATCGGCGATCCGAATGCGCGCGAGCGCGAGATTCGTTCGGATCCGCCGTTCGATCGCATCGCTTGCCACGTGGCGCGAGGCCAAAATCCGATCGAGTGCATGTTGCACGGGTGCGCCAACCGTAAGGTAGGAGTCGAGCACGAGCTCGAGGCGCGCCATGGCCTGGGCGGCGCGTGCATCGTCTCCTGCCACGCCGATCCACCCGAGCTTCATCTGCGGGAGCGCGGCAAGCTTCGACAGCCCCGAGAGCGCGAACGTCACTCCGCGTCGTGCACCGAGAACGCTCGGCACGCGGCCTTCTGGAATGGCTCCGCCGAGCGGATAGCGCGCGAAGACTTCATCGCTCACGATGGGCAGGCCAAAGTCGAGCATCGCTTCGAGTTCGCCTTGACCGAGGTAGGAACCAGTCGGGTTGTTTGGTGCGACAACCACGATGGCGCGCGTACGAGGGGTGATGCTGCGGCGAAGGTCATCGAGATCGACATGCCACGAGCCCGCGTAAACGAGCGGGTACGAGCGAAGGTGTAGGCTCTCGAATGCTGCGAGAAAACCGAGCAGTGGGTAGCTCGGAGCGGGTACCAGGATTTCATCGCCCGCGTCGGCGAGGATCTTGAAGAGCGCGCTGTAGCCTTCGCTGGTGCTGGCCGTGAGCGCAATGCGCGACGGGTGAATGGCGATGCCCCAGGTAGCGAAGTCTTTGGCTACGGCTTGCCGAGCGTGAATCAGGCCGAGTGGTTCGGGCGCATACGTGAGCGCGCGCGGATCGGCGAGTGCCTCGAGAATTTCGCGCTCGTCGTATGGGATCCCGGCCGTGGTGGGATTGCTCACCGTAAGATCGAAGACCGGTCTGCCGCCGCGCGCTGCGTTGCGCCGCGCGCGGTTCCATGCAGCTGACAACGCATTGGGAATGCTATTTTGGGATGTGCGTGCGGAAAACAAGTACGCTTACAATATATCGCTCAGAGCGGACCCGTGATGACAACGTCGCGCGCGCCATCGGGAGTTGGTTTGCCGTTCGTGTCGAGCCAAGAAAGCGCTTCGTCGAAGATGTGTTCGGCGTCAGCCACGTTGCCGTGCGTGCAGCCAGGCATTTCAAAAAACGTTGCAGGTGTGCCTGCTAGGCTGGTTTTTCGTGCAGCTTCACGCATGCGACTGACCACATCGAGCGAGCATGACATGGTCACGAGCCCACGCGCTTGCCGGAAGTGGGCCGGCAAAGGATCTTTCGGCGCGCCAATGAGCACAACGCGCGTGTAGCGGTTGGGCCAGCGTGCTGCGAGCTCTTCGGCGATGGAGGCGCCTTGAGAATAGCCGATGACCGTGATGCCTTCGGCGCCGACGGTTTCAACGCCGGCAGCGGCGAGCGCGGCTTCGATGCGTGCGTGCTGGCGAGCGGCATCCCAGCTGAAGGAGTGAGAGCCCTCGCGTTTCGGGCAAGGCACATCTCCGTCGATGGCGAGAATGCCTCCGTGTGCGCGTGCGGTTTCGGGAAAACTCTCCAGATAGGCGGAGGCATTCGAGCAGATACCGGGCAGAAAAATGGTTGTGGGCGCGCCGCGAGCCGTCTTGAAAACGATCGAGGCCGGCAGATCGCCGGGCACGCGAAGTCGTTCTACGCGCGCAGCAGCTGCAGCGGGTTGTTCAGCAGCAGGTTGCTCGACAGGGCCAGCGACAGAAACTGCAGGCGCGGGTGCTCGGGCAGGGGCCTTGCCCGGAGCCGCGCTTGCGACCGCGCTGGTGGGCGTACTGGTGGTCATACTCGTGGATCTGGGCGGGGCAATGGAGACATCCGGACCGCGATGTGAACTGCACGCCGATGCTCCGAAAGATGTCCCAACAAGAAGAAGAGATGAGGCAAGCGTGAACCTGGTTAGGAAGGAGGAAACTTGCATGATTTACCTTCCTCGTCGCGCGCGGCGATCGGAATGTGACCGGCCTTTTGCACACCCTTGGCCAGCGACGGCGCGTTTCGCTTTTTTTTAAGCAGCGGTTTTCACTCAGCGCCGCCGCCATACGCATCGAGAATGGCGAGGCAGCCGCTGAGCGAGTCGCAGGTGTTGAGTTGCCTTCGCAGATGGGCTGCTCCCGGCAGGCCAGATAGGTACCCGCTGAGGTGTCTGCGCGTGCAGCGCACGCCATGTGGTTCGCCGCGTTCCGCCACGTTTGATCGCAAGTGCTCGCGGCAGAGCGTGATGCGCTCGGAGATCGTTGGCAGCTGTCGCACGACGCCGTAGCGAAGGAGCGAGTAGACCTCGCGGAAGATCCACGGGTGATCGATCGCGCGCCGTCCAATCATGACGCCAGCGCAGCCTGTTTCGTTGAGGGCGCGCTTGGCGTCGTCGGCGCTTCGGATGTCGCCATTGACGATGACTGGAATGCGGACGACCTCGCGTGCTTTGCGTGCCCATGACCAATCGGCTGCGCCCGCGTAGCCCATGGCCGCCGTTCGACAATGGATCGTGAGCGCAGCAACGCCCGCGTCTTCGAGGCGACGGGCGAGATCAACGATCGGCATGTGCGATTCGGGTCCAAGGCCGATGCGTGTTTTGACGGTTACCGGGACCTTCACTCGCTCGACTACCATCTTCGCCATCGCGACCATTGCCTCAGGATCGCGCAGCCAGCCCGCGCCTGCACCGCGCCCGGCGATTTTCGGCACCCAACATCCACAATTGATATCGATGAAGAGCGGCTGGGCCTCTTCGGCAAGAAGTGCTGCTTCGGCAAGGCGCTCGGGGTTTGCGCCGTAAATCTGAATTGCGGTGAGCGCATCATCGCTGGCAAGGCGGATCTTGCGCTTGGCGTTGCGGCACCCGCGGAACAGGCCTTCGGCGTTGACGAACTCGGTCATGCACACCTCTGCGCCGAGAGCGCGGCAGAGGCGGCGGAAGACTACGTCGGTCACGTCTTCCATGGGCGCGAGAAGCACCGGATGAGACGCAAAGAGTTGCGCTAGCGAATGCACTAGTAAAGTGCGCGTGCATAGCACACGCATACTGTGACGACGGCATCAAGAGAGAGGTCGCCAAAGATTTTGTAGGTGATGGTAGATGCTCAGGTTTTTACGCAGCTCTTTGCCTGCTTCGCGGGCGCAACGCGGCATTGCGGTGGCGTCTCCCGGTGCGACGACAAACCCGTAGCGTGTGCGAGTGTAGATCTCGGCGGCCCTGTCGACAGCAGGACCGCCGAGGTTCTTGTCGCGAATGCGCTCGAGCAGTTGTTCGACGGAGTCGGAGGCGAGAGGCATGACGCCAGCGTCTTCGGCAGCGATGCGAACGTACTGCCAGCCGTTGTCGATGCGTTCGGTCGGTGGCGTTGGCACGATTGGCCTTAGTAAGTGCATATTCAAGAGCGCGCGCTTGGTGGGTCGATAAGCGATCCACAGAAGAAGTAGCGGCCAAAGATTCAGGGTTGCCTTTCCTGTAGCTTTGGCGAGCTCCTCCAACTGCTCCACAACCCAATTCTCATCGACGCGCGACCGTGGCGGCGTCGTGTCTTGCGTTTGCTCGGTTTTTTCCCTGGGGTTACGGTTTTCGCCTTCCCTGTCTCCCTTGCCTGTGCGCCACAAGTACGGCGCGAGAACCGCCGTGATCGCGAAGATGGCGAACGCCACGACGAAGAGCGTGAAGACGTTTCCGCGTGGGACTGCCGTCACCGTTGCGCGCTTCGACACGCGCCGACCTACTGCCCCACTCAGTGCTTGCCAAAGCTCCACTCGCACGGCTTGCTTAGCCGCAAGGTAAACGAGCAAGCACACTAGGAATCCGAAGAGAAAAGCAAGCGGAACAGGGAGCCACGCACTTGCTTTGTCGCGTTCCCACTCGGTGACGCGGCCCATTCTGTTAAGGATGACAAAGACGCCGCCTATCCACCCGACCGCCGGCCAGAACGAAGCGAAAATCTCGCCACGGTGTTGCAACGAAAGATGTCCGCATGGAAACGCCATGCAGAAAAAGACAATCGGAATCACGATGAAGTCGGGGATGTGGGGCAGCGAGTGCGACAGAAGCGAGAGAAGAAAGCCGCCGAAGAGCCCAATCGCACCATACGCGAGAAGAGTCGGCCAGAAGCGCACGCGCGACACGGCAACGAACTGACCTACGACGACACCCGCAATGCCAGCGGTGCATGCGAGCAGGAGTTCGCCGAGATGGCTGTTGCCTTCGTATACGACCAAGGCACCGAAGAACGCCGCAAAGCCTCCGATGCAAAAGAGGAGGTACGCGAGGGCAGGTCGAATCGCTAGGCGGAGCGATTGACGCATTGGCGGTGTCCATCGCGTGACGTGCGTGTGGCTCATGGCGTTTCCAAGGCAAGGGCGACGCCCCGGCGGCGAACGACGAGGGCGGGCGCTTGCACCGAGCGCGCGTGCTCAATCGCGGCGGCTGCTCCGTTCGTGAGCGCATCGCGCACGGCGTTGTGTGCTGGTGGTTTGCGCGAGAAAAGCTTCCGGAAATTCATACGGTTGTCTTCTGCGCCCACCGGGTAATTGAAGAGCAGCTGGCGCGCGAGCCACGGGCGATCGCTCGTGCGCGGCACTTCGATGACTTGTGCGCCGTCGGCAATGACATAGCTCGTGCCAGAAGGAGGTGCGGACGCCGCAAGCCCGAGACCGGCCGAGACTACGATCGCGCTCGCGGGCTTTGCGCTCTGGCGATATGCGTTGGGCGCGTTGGGCGTGGGCGCGAAAAGCGCATCGGGCGTGACGTCGTTCTGCCATGTGACGTCTGCGCCGATGCTGCGCCACTTGCGCTGCTCACCACGCTTGCACAGGACCTCGCGCAGCGTGGCTCTATCCCTGCTGGCACCGCTATCACCGTTAGCGATCGCGCAGACAAGGGTGACGATCTCACCGCGCTGGACCAGCATATGAGCGATACCGACCCATACTTCGACGAGCAGGTCGAGCACGTCATCGAGCAGTTCGGGTGCGCGAGCCACGTTGCGCTCGCCGTCACGCAAGCGTCGCCCGCCGGAACGAGCGCTCACGCGCAGGTTCGGCGGAACATAGGTATCGAGCACGAGTCGCACGCGCGTTGGCGTGAACGGCACCGACTCGGCAACACGTACGACGAGCTGCCCAGTATTGATCGACTGCTTCCAATGAATGCGACGCAAATCGTCGCCGGGTGCATACGTGCGCGTGCGAAAATAATCGTCGGTGGGGATGCGTGAAAGCATGGAGTGCGGTCCCTCGGCCTCGGAGCGCGCACGCACTTTGCGATCGAAAAGGAGAGGGCGAAGACGCGGCAGCGCGCGAAGCGAAGCGCATGCTCGCGAGGCCACGAAAACGCGCGTGAGGCCGAGCACGTCTTCGTACCAGATCGCAGCAGGGCCAAGCTGGTAGACGCCGCGCGGTGTGCGCGGCAAAGGGGCCGACACGCTGACTTCGCCCCGCGAAACTTTGCGGTCGAGCGCGAAACGCGTATCGCCGCCGAGCCTTGCAGGCAGCTCCTCTTCGATGTGGAGGCGAAAGCCTGGCGGGACTGGGACGTGTGCGAGTAAGAAGCGCTCTTCCACGGCGTCACCCGCGTCGATGACGGCTTGCGACATTTCACGTTCGATGGTGCCGCGGTCGCACCGCATGCGTTCGCCATGGGCATGCACGGAGAACGCGGAAACGAGCGTTGCCGCGGTAGATGCAAGATACATGATTCCGAGGCCGGCCACGGCAATCACGCCGAACTGCCCCCACTTTGCGGCAAGGGCAACGGCGACCATGCCAAGCGAGGCGACCACCATGCCGACTCCGCGCCCGGTAAGCACGCGGACGTGCCTGTCGATCGCGTCGACCCACACTGAGAATCTGCGTGTGGGCACGCTGCTTTCAAGTTGACCCGCGGCTCGCGATGTTCGCGATGTTCGCGATCGGACATCGCGTCGTACTTTCACGATGATCGCAATGAGCTGCAAGACAAGCAAAGGCACGATGAGGATCGAAAATCTGCGGGCGAAGCTCGCTTGGGTTTCTTTCACCTCGTCGATGTTGAATGCCACGCCAACCATGGCTCCCGTGAGCCATGGCAAAACGAAGAGCAGCGCCGTGTGCATGCCCGCACGCAGCAGGCGGTAGAGCGTGCGCGGCATCATGCAGGCGCGGCAACGCGCTCGATGCAATGGGCAATGAACTCACGTCCAACGCCCGAGTCGCTTGTCATGACGCGATGGCCGAGCACGTCGGGGGCAAGTGCCTTGACGTCTTCCACGGACACGAAATTTCTTCCTGAAAAAAGCGCGCGTGCCTGGCATGCTCGCGCGAGCAAGAGCGTCGAGCGCGGCGAGACCGATCGCAAGTTGCGATCGTCGGAGCGAATCGCGCGAAGCACCGAGACGAGGTAGTGGCGCATCTCGGGCGAAACGTAGATGTGTGGCACCGCGGCTTGCCATGCGAGCACACGTGCTTGCTGATGACGGGCTCGAGGTTGCCGAGCGCAGGGCTGTGGCCAAGGTGGACTTCGAGCATTTTCATTTCAGCGTCTTCGGGCGGGTAGCCCACCGAGAGCATCATCATGAAACGATCGAGCTGTGCGGCCGGGAGCGGATAGGTGCCTTCGTCTTCGAGTGGATTCATCGTGGCGATGGCGATGAATGGGAGCGCGAGCTTGTGCGTCGTGCCTTCGACGGTGACTTGGCGTTCTTCCATCACTTCGAGCAAGGCCGACTGCGTTTTGGGTGGCGCGCGGTTGATTTCGTCGGCAAGCAAAACATTCGTGAAAATAGGGCCAGCGTGAAACTGGAAGGTCTTCGCGCGCATGTCGAAAACGTTCGAGCCTGTCACATCCATCGGAAGAAGATCCGGCGTGAACTGAATGCGCTTGAAGGTGCAATCGACGCTCGCGGCGAATGCCTTGGCGAGCATGGTTTTGCCGACGCCGGGCACGTCGCGAAAAAGAACGTGCCCTTGCGCGGCCACGGCCCATAAAAGCCGTGCGATGACGTCGTCTTTGCCGAGAATGACTTTGCCGATGTTCGCGGCGACCCGCTGATACTGCTCGGGGATGCTCGGATGAATGGCTTGACTTGCAGTAGGCGAAAGCAGCGGCTCGGTCATCATCATTGTGGTTCCAAAGGTGCAATCGATGTTGGGGTGTTCGCGTTGCTCCAACGTGTTCTCAGCACGAAGCGCCGGAGCGTCATCCACAACCGGCGGGAGATCGACATGTTCTTTTTTTCGTAGCTCTGGAGCCAGAAATCGACCTTGCTGTCGGGGATGTCCCACGCCGCGGCATAGGCGCGGATCACGTGCCGTTCGCTTTCGTCGATCGTGCCGCTAACGGCGGCTGTTTCGCACATGAGCTGTAGGGCGGTGTGGCGCTCTTCGCGTGGAACGACGTGCGCGATTTCGGATGGATGGTGCACGCATAGCTCGTTGTCGGCGAGAGGCGCGAGCCCGTTACGTTGGAGAAAGCGGTCAACGAGCGCGCGCTCACGCGGGTGAATCTCACCGTCGGCTGCCATGACGCTTGCGAGCGGGTAGACAATGGCGCGTGGCGCGCGCGGTGAGGCCGAGGGTGGAGATTGCGCAGAAGCATCGTGGTGTGCATCGTTCGCATCGTTCGCGTTAGCTGCATGCTCTGCGCTTGCTTGGTGCTCTCCTGCGACCGCACGCGTTGTCATGCCCGCTGCACCGAAAGGATCGGCGAGCACTTCGAGCGGCTTGTGCTCTGCGATTTGGGCTGCGAGGCGAGCGAAATCCGGATCGCAGAATGTGGCATCGAGCAAGGCTTGTCGTGACCCGAAACCATCGCGTACGGCCCACGCATCGAGCGCGCGGCCGAATGATTCTTCTGTGTCGAGAGCCTCACCAGGGTGTGTGGTGATCATGCGCGCGGAGGTTCCGCACGCGCTGCACTCGGCGACCTGCGCCGCGCCACAGAGCTTGCACCGGCTCGATGCGGGCAGACCAAGCCGGCACGCAGGTACAAGTGCGTCGTAAATCTCGATAACACCGTCTTCGAGGCCACACGCAAGGCAGTTTGCCGACAACTCGACAGCGTCACCGACGGCCATTGCCGTAGAGACGCTGCTGCGACGATTTCTATTCTAGACCTTTCGATTTGCTGCGATTTCTGCGGTGTGGTCGCATGTTTCGCGTGCAAAGGCGAGCAGTAGCTCGTTGACGCGTGCACATGCCACGTTCTGAACCCAGTGCGATGCACCCGGAATGTGCACGACGCGTGCGTTCGGCACGAACTGCGCGGGCGGTGTGGCAAGCTCTTTGCCAAGGTAGCGGTCGGCATCGCCCCAAATGACGAGCACGGGTGCCTCGATGCGTCGCGTAGGTGGAAGACGCCCGCTCGCGACGCGCCGGACTATCGCGCGATAGTAGTTCATCGCGGACGTGAGCACGTGGGGCGTACGAAGTGCACCGATGATGTGATTGATGTCATCGGCACCCATGCCGTCGACCTCGAACATCTTGCGCAAAAAAAAGAAATTGTAGAATTGTACGGCGCGCTCGGGAATGGCAGGAAGCTGAAAGAAGAACGCGTACGAGCTTTTCGCGAGCTGCCGCAGCGTTCGCAGTCCGTTCATCATTTGCAGAGGGTGAGGAACGTTGAGAATCGCAAGGCGCTCGACCCTTTCTGGGTGAAGCTGCGCGACGTACCACGCGACGATGGCGCCCCAATCGTGGCCGACCACGATGGCATCTTCGCGGTCGAGTGCGCGAATGAGCCCCGCGATGTCGGCTGCAAGGTGCTCGACTTCGTAGGCAACGACACCTTTCGGCTTGTCCGATTCGCCATACCCGCGCATGTCTGGGGCCACGGCCCAGAACCCGGCTTTCGCAAAGGCTTCGAGCTGATGGCGCCATGATCGCCAGTATTCCGGAAAGCCGTGAAGGAAGACGACGAGCGGTATGTCACCTGGCACCTTATGGGTGGAGCCAACGCCTTTGGGCCGCGTCTCGACGACGTGAAGAGAAATCTCGCCAACGCTTATCGTGCTGTGAAAGAAATCGCCGTCGCTCATAGGCATCAGCGCCTAGCACCGATAGCCTTAGATCGCTTTCGATTTGATGCGCCTCAACGAAGTTCTGGCAGTCGTTTTAGGAGCGTGGAAAAGGCTCGCGCGTGGCTGTGTCGGGGTTCGAGGGATCGGTGCCGCTCGCAAACTCTTTTCGGCCTCCCGTTTCAACGAACGGGCCGCCGTGCTCTTCGGGGACAATCTGGTCGCGCTGGTCTTCGTCGAAGTACTCGCCGCTGGTCATCGTTTCCACCGTTGTTTCACCGCGCTCCTCTGCGAAGTCGTCGCGTTCGGTTCCTGCGTGGCGCAAAAAGGCAATGGCATCGGCGTTCACCTCGTTCACCTCTGCTTCGTAGTTTGGCTCGTGAAGTCCGATGGTGTCGTGCGATTCTGTGTGGTTTACGCTGTCGCGCTCGGGAGTGTGCATTTGTTGACCGGATGTATCTCCTTGGAGCACCGGCATCTCGGTAGGCGGCGTCGCCTTTCTTGTTCGCTTCGACGACGGTCGCTTTGACGTTGCCTTCGTGCGGGCAGGCACCTTGGTCGTGGCTGCGCGCTTCGGAGAAGCTTTGCGCTTTGCAGTGGCTTTGGTCGCTCCTGCACGCTTTTTCTTCGGAGAGGCTTTGCGTTTTGCAGTGGTTTTTCGATTCTGAGCAGCAGCGGTGGGCCTTGTAGTGCCAGTCGCTGTTGCGCGCGTTGTTTTCGGAGAGGCCTTGCGTTTCGAAGTTGCCTTCTTCGCGCGCTTGACGTCTTTCGCGTTGCCGGGAAAAGATCGTTTTTTCGTCGTCGATTTCGCTCGAGCCATGGTTCGAGCATAGCCATTTGTTGCTTGAATGCTCCACATCATCTCGTGCGCTGGGGTGGCGCAGTCGGATCGATGTATGATGCATCATTTGTCCGCATTCACTCGTATGAATCTCTCGAAGGCGATCGCATGCAGCGCTCGGAAGTGCCCCCATTGGCGTGGAGGTATGGGCCCTGGCTCCCGCGCAGCATCTGGACCGCTTTCGATTCGACGCGATTTCATCGTTGGCGGTTGCGGTGCGGTCCTCAAAGCCAAGAGAGGCTGTTCCGGTCCGCTTCTCGCCGCCGCCTCGAACTCGCGTCAACTTGAAAGCGGTAAAAAAGAGCCTCATTGCAAAAAGGGCTTGCCTAGATTGTCGGTCTGAGTACTATCCGCCGCCCTGACGCAGCGAGGCGGAAGCGCGGAGTTGCCTTGGTCCTTGAAAACTGAATCGTACGCACACATGGAGAGATGTGAGTGGGTAAGGAGTGCGCAAGGCGAGAAGGCTGAAGC